>CANRFA010000079.1 GCA_947629775.1 uncultured Oscillospiraceae bacterium | reverse complement strand
GCCTCCACGCCGGAGCAGGTGGCGGCGGCGTTCTCAAAGGCGGTGTGGATATAGGAGTCCTCCCAGGTGGTGTAGGGGTAGATGCAGGAGGAGACCTCCAGGCAGGAGGTGGCGATGGTGCACACCGCGTGGTCCTCCGGATGGAGGGCCCGCAGAACCGCCCGCATGGTGATGGGGCTGCCGCAGCCGGCGCACATGCGGTGGCCGGGGGCGAACCGTTCCGGGCGATTGGCCCACTCTTTCAGATTATAAGCCATGGTGTGCTCCTCCTTATCGTTCCCGGACGCCGATGTAGCGCCAGGCGGGCGCTTCCTCGCCGTCCGCGATGTCCTCCAGCTGCCGGAAGATCTGATAGAAATCCTCGACCCGCACGTCCCGGCCGCCGAGGCCATAGACATAGTTGATGGTCTCCGCCTTACACTTGTGCTGATAGAGGGCGGAGCGGACCTCGGCGCCCAGGGGGCCGCCGTTGCCGGAGAAGCTGTCGGTCTTATCCATGATGGCCACGGCCTCCACGTGCTTGAGGGCGTCCGCGATCTCGTCGCCGGGGAAGGGACGGAAGGCGCGGATCTTCACGAGGCCGGCCTTGATGCCCTGCTCCCGCAGGACGTCCACGGCGGCCTTGCCGGTGCCGGCGGAGGACCCGATGCACACGCAGGCCAGCTCGGCGTCGTCCATGCGGTAGCGCTCGATGAGATCATAGTAGCGGCCGGTGAGGTCGCCGTAGGCTTTGGAGACCTTCTGAATGACGGCGGCGGCGTGGTTCATGGCCTCGGTCTGGGTGCGCTTGAGCTCCATATAGTAGGGAGAGACGCCATAGGGGCCGTAGGCCACCGGCTTGCCGGGGTTGAGCAGGAAGTGCTCGGGCTTGTACTCGCCCACGAAGGCCTTCGCGGTTTCGTCGTCCTCCAGGACGATGTTCTCCACGGCGTGGGAGGTGATGAAGCCGTCCTGGCAGATCATGATGGGCAGCAGGACCTCGGGGTCCTCCGCGATGCGGTGGGCCATGAGCATGTTATCGTAGGCCTCCTGGGCGTTCTCGCTGTACAGCTGCATCCAGCCGCAGTCCCGGGAGCCCATGGAGTCCGAATGGTCGTTGTTGATGTTGATGGGGCCGGTGAGGGCGCGGTTCACCACCGCCATCACCACGGGCAGCCGGTCCGAGGCCACCACGTAGAGCATCTCGTGCATGAGGGCGAAGCCCGCGGAGCTGGTGGCGGTCATGGCCCGCACGCCGGCCGCCTCGGCGCCGGCGGTGGCGGAGATGGCGCTGTGCTCGCTCTCCACGGTCACAAACTCGGTGTCTATCTTCCCCTCCGCCTTGAAGAGGGAGACATACTGGGGGATCTCCGTGGACGGGGTGATGGGGAAGGCGGCGATCACGTCGGGGTTGATCTGCCGGATGGCGTTGGCTACGGCCTCGTTGCCGGAAAGACGGTCCCGTCTGCTCATGCCTGCTCCTCCTCTCCAAAGGTGATGGCCCCGAAGGGGCACACGGCCGCGCAGATGCCGCAGCCCTTGCAGTGATCGTAGTCGAAGTCCAGGCGCTTTCCGTCCACCACGGGGATGGAACTGTCCGGGCAGACGGGGAAGCACAGCAGGCACTGCCTGCACTTGTCCGCGTGGAACTTCGGGGAGACGGTGCGCCAGTCGCCCGTGCGCACGTCTACGGAATTGCCGCCGCCGAGGACGATCCCGCCGGGGGTCATGTCCTGCCAGGGGCTCTTCTCGCTGATATGTTTCATGAGATTCTCTTTCATGCTGTCACAACCTCCTCCCAGGCTTCCCGGATGGCTTTCATGTTGCCCTCCAGCACCTCCGGCTTGGAGGCGAACTTGTGGGCGAAGGAGCCCCGCATGTTCTCGAAGAAGGCCTCCGCCTCCATGATGCCGGAGACCTTCACCACCGTGGACAGAAGCGGGGTGTTGGGCATGTTGCGCCCGATGTTCCGCAGAGACACGGACTTGGCGTCGATGATATAGAGCCGCCCGGTGTAGCCGGGAAACTCGGCCCGGACCTCCTCGGGGGCGCGGCGGCTGTTGACGATCAGGGCGCCGCCCTCCTTCAGCCCCGCGGTGACGTCCACCGGGCCGATCAGGGTCTCGTCCACGACCACCACAATGTCGGGGGTGTAGATATTGGAGTGAATGCGAAGCGGCGTATGGGACAGGCGGTTATAAGCGGTGATGGGGGCGCCCATGCGCTCCGGACCATACTCCGGGAACCCCTGTACATACATCCCCTGGGTAAAGGCGACGTCGGCGAGAAGCAGGGAAGCCGTCTTGGCGCCCTGTCCGCCCCGGCCGTGCCAGCGGATCTCAATGGTGTTGGACATGACAGTTACTTTCCTCCTCGGTTTGCTTCTGAGCAGCGGGTACTATCTTATCAGAGAGAAACGGGGAAGTAAACTGAAAAATTCATGATATTCTTCCGGATTTTGCGGCGCTTCTTGTGCTCCCTGACAAACAAAGATCCGCCGGGGACGGACAGTCCCCGGCGGAGGAAGCTCTCAATGAAGGAACGCGCGCGTCAGAGCGGCGGCGGCTCTGGTATAGGGCTGGTAGCGGATGGGCAGATCCAGCCAGGTCTTTTTGTCCACGATGCTCTTGAGGTGGGAGAAGTTCAGGAAGCCGGCCCTGCCGTGATAGGCTCCCATGCCGCTCTCCCCCACGCCCCCGAAGGGCATCTCGCTGGTGGCCAGGTGGATGACGACGTCGTTCAGGCACCCGCCCCCGAAGCTGCAGCGCCGCAGGACCTTCCGGCCCAGGGCCCGGTTCTCCGTGAAGATGTAGAAGGCCAGCGGGTGGGGCCTGCGTTCAATCTCCTCCAGGGCGGCGTCCAGATCCCGGTAGGCGAGAATGGGCAGCAGGGGCCCGAAGATCTCCTCCTGCATGATCCGGTCGTCCCAGGTGACGCCGTCCAGCACCGTGGGCTCGATCTTCTGGTCCTCGTAGGACGCGAAGCCCCCCACCACGTACTGCTCCGCCCGGAGCCCCTTCAGGAGCCCCAGCAGGCGGAAGTAGTGCTTCGTGTTGACGATGCGGCCGTAGTCCGGCGTGGTGACCGGGCAGAACCCGTACTGCCTCCAGATCTCCTCCCGCAGCGCCTCGATGAGGGGCTCCCGGACGGCCTCGTCGCAGAGGATGTAGTCCGGGGCCACGCAGGTCTGGCCGGCGTTGAGGAACTTCCCGAAAACGATCCGCCGGGCGGCCAGGGGGATGTTGGCGGTGCGCTCCACGATACAGGGGCTCTTGCCCCCCAGCTCCAGGGTCACGGGGGTCAGGTGGCGCGCCGCCTTCTCCATCACGATCCGGCCCACCGGCTGGCTGCCGGTGAAGAAGATGTGATCGAACTTCTCCTCCAGGACGGCCTCGTTGGCCGCCCGGCCGCCGAGGACGGTGGCGACGAGCTCCGCGGGGAAGCACTCCTCCATCAGTTTACGGATGACCTCCGCGGTGCGGGGGGCATAGGAGCTGGGCTTGAGCACCACGGTGTTGCCCGCCGCGATGGCGTCAATCAGGGGCGCCATGCTCAAAAGGAACGGGTAGTTCCAGGGGGACATGACGAGCACGACTCCCAGGGGGGAGGGCTCCACCCAGCTGACCGCCGGGAACTGGGCCAGAGGGGTGCGGACCGGGCTCGGCCTGGCCAGTCCCTTCAGGTGCTCCAGCATCCAGGAGACCTCGCTGAGCGCCATGCCAATCTCCGTCATGTAGCTCTCCTCCGGGGATTTTCCCAGGTCCTCGTACAGGGCGTCCTGGATGTTTTTCCTGCAGAGGATGATCCGCTCCCTGAGGCGGCGGAGAAACGTGATCCGGAGGGACAGATTGCGGGTGGCTCCGGTGTTGTACCAGGCGCGCTGGAGGCTTACGATCTGCGCACAGACCATGGCGGGCCTCTCCTTTCCATGGCGGATTCAGTCTGGGGCGGGCCCGCCCGTTCTACAGCTGAGTCCGGAAAAACTCCTGGATCGTACGCAGGGAGACCTCCTCGTCTCCGCCCGTCACGGTGACGGTGACAGAATCGCCCTGGCGGGCGCCCAGCTGCATCAGGGCGAGAAGGCTGGTGGCGCGGGCGCTCTTCCCATCCTTCTCCACGGTGATGGCGCTGGGGAGGTCCTTGGCGGTCAGGACCAGCTGGGCGGCCGGACGGCCGTGAATGCCCAGCCGGGACTGAATGACATGGGTAAACTGCTTCAAGGGCAACCCCTCCCTCAGATTTCCGTTCTGAGGGTACTGTACCATGAATCGGGCGGGGTTGGCAAGAGAGCAATTTTGCCAAAAAGACCCGCGGAGGAGTCCGCCTGCATGGACGCTGTTTTCCGGAAAGCGCCGGGCCGGGAGTTCCGGGCCATTGGCCGGGGGAGGCGCGGAAAAAAACTCCATGCCGGGGCCAAAATGACGCTTGACAGAAGGCGGCGGCCGTGCTAATATAGCTGACGTTCCGCTAGTGTGGCTCAGAGGTAGAGCAGCTCACTCGTAATGAGCAGGCCGTGGGTTCGATTCCCACCACTAGCTTCCCTCCGGACCCCGGGATCTGCCGACGGCAGGTTCCGGGGCTTTTTCTGTATTGCGAGAGGCGGGCAGACCCGTTGCGACCTCCATACCGGCGCTCCCGCCTGCGCAGGCGCAAACCCGGCCGGGGGCGACAGGGACGCGAAGCGGACTTCGACGGGGTTGTCTGCCCTGCGACGTTCCAGTGTGTTTGGGATTATAACAGATTTCCCGGTACAAAACAACCAGTTTCTAGAAACAAAACAAAAAAGTTTTAAGTAAGGCTGAAACCTACAGGATTGCAACATGGCAAAAGAACAGGCAACCGATTCCAGAGCCCCAAACACGCCCCCGATGGCGCCGGAAACCGGCCCTCCCGGGGCTCCCTCCGGGCCCTGGAGGCCGAGGGAAGAGGAATCTCTGCCCGGAGAACCGGGTTCTGGAGGCCAGGGAATGAGGAATCTCTGTCCGAAAAACCGGGTGCCGGCTGGGAGAGACAAGATCCGTCGCCTCGGCGCGCCATAAGCGCCCATAAGGGGATCCCGGGAAGCCGCGCGCTGCCCGGCTTGGGGAAGTCATCGGGAAAGGAGGGAGTCTCTCGGACCGCCTGCCCCGGGGGGCTTCCTCGGGCTGCCTGCCCCAGGGCAGCTCCGTCCAACGGTCCGGGACCGGCTGCCGGAGCGGGTCCTGGCATACCGAACCGGAAGACAGAGAGAGGCCCGGACCGGCAGAGCCGGCCCGGGCATAAGAGTAAGCGAACCTTCAGCGGAAGTACTCGGCGCCGCTCTCGAAGAGGGGCTGGTGGCGGTTGCCGGGCACGTTGACTCCCACGAAGGGCCCCCGGCGCTCCAGGTGGCCCATCTTCCCGAAGACCCGCCCGTCCGGGGAGAAGATCCCCTCGATGGCCTCCACGGACCCGTTGGGGTTGGCGGAGATATCCAGGGTGGGCCGTCCCTGGCCGTCCACGTACTGGGTGGCCAGCTGGCCGTGGGAGATCAGGTCCCGGACGGTTTCCGGAGAGGCCACGAAGCGGCCCTCGCCGTGGGAGATGGGGATGGTGTGCAGGTCGCCCACCTGGGACTTCAGCATCCAGGGGGAGCGGACGGAGGCCACCCGGGTGGTGACGTAGCGGCTCTGGTGGCGTCCGATGAGATTGTACGTCAGGGTGGGGCAGCTCTCGTCCATGGGGCGGATCTCCCCGTAGGGCACCAGCCCCAGCTTGACGAGGGCCTGGAAGCCGTTGCAGATGCCCAGCATGAGGCCGTCCCGGCGGCGCAGCAGGTCCATGATGGCGTCGCTCAAAGCGGGGGAGCGCAGGAAGGAGGCGATGAATTTGCCGGAGCCCTCGGGCTCGTCGCCGCCGGAGAAGCCCCCGGGCAGCACCACCATCTGGGAGCGGCGGATGGCCTGCTCCAATTGCCGCGCGGACTCCGCCAGGGCGGCGGTGTTCAGGTTGCGGATCACGACGATCTCCGGGGAGATGCCGGCGCGCAGGCAGGCCTGGGCGGTGTCGTACTCGCAGTTGGTGCCGGGGAAGACGGGAATCACGGCGTGGGGCGTGGCGGCGCGGTGGGCGCAGACGGCCGGGGAGCGCTCCGTCCAGGAGGGGGCCTCGACGCCCTCCGTGGGGCCCGCCTTCGTGGGATAGACGGCCTCCAGCACGCCCTCGTTGAGGGCGAGCAGTTCCTCAATGGACACCGCTTCGCCGCCGAGGCGGATCACAGGCTCCTCCGTGGTGACGCCCATCCGGGTGGCGCAGGGCAGATCCACCTCTTCCGTGAGCTCCGCCACGAGGACCCCGGGTTCGGGGCCATAGGAGATCGCGGCGTCCGGATCCAGCGCGAAGCCAATTCGGTTCCCGAAGGCCATCTTCATGACGGCCTCCGCCCGTCCGCCGGCCTCCACGGCCCAGGCGGCGGCCACCTTGCCCTCCTGGCAGAGGGCGTGGAAGCGCTCCCAGACAGCCTTCATCGGTTCGGCAGCCATGGAGCCGGGGGCGAAGCAGTACACCGGATGGCCGGGGGCCTTGAATTCCGGGGAGAGTACCTGGTCCGCGCGGATGGGCGCGATGGCGAAGGAGATCACGGTGGGGGGCACGTCCAGGTCCAGGAAGGAGCCGGACATGGAGTCCTTGCCGCCAATGGCGGCGCAGCCCAGATCCATCTGGGCCTCCAGGGCGCCCAGCAGGGCCTGGAAGGGCTTGCCCCAGCGCTCCGGGTTGTCCCGCAGCTTCTCGAAGAACTCCTGGAGGGTGAGGTAGGCCTTATTGTAGTCCGCGCCGGCGGCCACGATCTTGGCGACGGAGGTGAACACGCTGGCCCTGGCGCCGGTATAGGGATCCGCGGCCATCCAGTCCGGATCCAGCCCGTACGCCATGACGCTGGCCTGGTCGGTCTCCTGCCCCGGCAGCACCGGGAAGAGGGCCGCCATGGCCTGGGCCGGGGTGGTCTGGGTCTTTCCCCCGAAGGGCATGAGCACGGACCCCGCCCCGATGGACCCGTCAAAGCGCTCCACCAGGCCCCGGCGGGAGCCGCAGCGCAGGCTGGCGGCCATGGTCCGCAGATCGCCATCCAGTACAGCGCCCTGGGGATGCCTGCCCTCCGGAACGGAGACGGTGGTGTGCTTGCTGGCGCCGTTCGTATTGAGGAAGGCCCGGCTGAGGTTCGCCACGGTGTGTCCCTTCCAGGTCATGACCATGCGGGCCTCCTCCGTGACGACCGCCACCTGGTAGGCCTCCAGGTTCTCCGCCTCGGCGGCGGCGATGAAGGCGGCGGCGTCCTCGGGGGCCACCACCACCGCCATGCGCTCCTGGCTCTCGGAGATGGCGAGCTCCGTGCCGTCCAGGCCGTCGTACTTCTTGCGCACGGCGTCCAGGCTGATCTCCAGCCCGTCCGCCAGCTCCCCGATGGCCACGGACACGCCCCCGGCCCCGAAGTCGTTGCAGCGCTTGATGAGCCGGGTCACGTTGCCGTCCCGGAAGAGGCGCTGGATCTTGCGCTCCTCGGGGGCGTTGCCCTTCTGGACCTCGGAGGCCATGGTGGTGAGGGACTTCTGATTGTGGCTCTTGGAGGAGCCGGTGGCCCCGCCAATGCCGTCCCGGCCGGTGCGGCCCCCCAGGAGGATCACCACGTCGCCGGGGGCGGGGCGCTCCCGCCGCACGTTCTCCGCCGGGGCGGCGCCCACCACGGCGCCGCACTCCAGGCGCTTGGCGATGTAGCCCTCGTGGTACACTTCCGCCACGTGGCCGGTGGCCAGCCCGATCTGATTCCCATAAGAAGAATACCCCGCCGCGGCGGTCTGGGCCAGTTTCCGCTGGGCCAGCTTGCCGGGGGTAGTTTGCTCCAGAGGCACCCGGGGATCTCCGCCGCCGGTGACCCGCATGGCCTGGTGGACGAAGACCCGCCCGGAGAGGGGATCCCGGATGCATCCCCCGATACACGTGGCCGCCCCGCCGAAGGGCTCAATCTCCGTGGGGTGGTTGTGGGTCTCGTTCTTGAACATCAGGAGCCAGTCCTGCTCTTTTCCGTCCACCCGGGCGGGGACGTGGATGGAGCAGGCGTTGATCTCCTCGCTCTCGTCCAGTTCCGGCAGCAGGCCCCGCTTTTTGAGCACCTTGGTGCCCAGAGTAGCGATATCCATCAGGGTCTGGGGGCGCTTCGCGGCCTTTTCCTCCCCGTAGACCTCCACCCGGGCGGCCAGGTAGCGCTCGTAAGCGGCCCTTACCTCCGGATCCTGAATGTCTACGGCGTCAATGTGGGTGGAGAAGGTGGTGTGGCGGCAGTGATCCGACCAGTAGGTGTCTACCACCCGCACCTCCGTAATGGTGGGGTCCCGGCGCTCCTGGTCCTTAAAGTACGCCTGGAGGAAGGCCAGGTCGTCCAGGTCCATGGCGAGGCCCAGCTCCTCCAGCAGGGCGGAGAGGCCCTCCCGGTCCAGGGCGATGAAGCCCTCCAGGGTGCGGACGGTGGTGGGAATGGCGTGCTCCCGCTCCAGGGTGTCCGGCTTGAGGCCATCGGATTCGCGGCTCTCCACCGGGTTGATGAGGTAGTGGCGGATCCGGTCCAGGTCCTCCTCGGAGAGGGCGCCGGAGAGGATGTAGACCTTCGTATAGCGGATCAGGGGACGGTCCACGCCGGCCATCAGCTGCACGCACTGGGCGGCGGAGTCCGCCCGCTGGTCAAACTGGCCGGGCAGGGCCTCGACCGCCAGCACGCGGTGGGGGCCCTCCGGCGGGGGGAAGGTCTCGTCAAAGACGTCGTCCACCTGGGGCTCGGAGAAGACGATGCCGCGGGCTCTCTGAAAGACGTCGGGGTCGACGCGGTCCGCGTCGTAGCAGTTGAGGATGGAGACGCGCTCCAGGGCGGAGACGCCCAGCTGCTCCCGCAGCTCCCGGCAGACCCCCTGGGCTTCCACATCGAAGCCGGGCTTTTTCCTGGAATAACAGCGATAGACGCTCATGGTGAGATTCTCCTTTTCTATGGGACAGAGGGCGGTTAGCGGATGTGCCAGTTTTCCATGGAGTGGAAGGCGTTTTCCCGGACCGGGGCCACCCCGGTGAGGCGGCCCCACTGGGTGAGGACGGAGCCGTTCTTGAAGCAGACCGGCACCAGGGGGACCTGTTCGTTCAGATGGGCGAAGAGGGCGTCGGCGGCCTGGGAGCGGGTGTCGTCTCCCGCGGCGGCCAGGGTGTCCAGCAGAGTATCGGTATCCCTGTCGCTCCAGCGCATCCAGTTGAGATCTCCCCGGGAGGAGAGCAGGGGCGCGAGGTCAAAGTCCGCGGTCAGCACCACCTCCCCCAGATAGAGGTCGAAGTTGCCCTTGGAGAGGGCGCTGGTGAAGGCCTCGAAGGACAGCCGCTCCAGGTCCACCTCCATGCCGGCGGCCTCCAGCTGGTAGGCGATGCGCTGGGCCGCGGCGGTCTTGGCGGTGTTCTCGCTGTTGACCACGAAGCGCAGGGTGCGCCCCAGAACGCCGGCCTCCGT
>CANRFA010000078.1 GCA_947629775.1 uncultured Oscillospiraceae bacterium | reverse complement strand
TCCCTTCGCTCCTCGTTCCGCCCTTATCCTGACAGACCCCGCCGGATATGTCCATGGCGGTTCGCTGGCCTTTTTCCAGCGCAGCAGGGTCTGACGGACCGCTTACAAGGCCCCCCATCTTTCCTCCTTCGGATCTCTCTCAGCTCCTCTGGTTCGTTATTTTTCACAGTTTCAGGCCCCTGATTTTGTGCATGTATACGAAATTCGACGTTTTTCGCCCCTGAGCCCTTGCTGTCCGTATTTTCGGACACCTCTTCCATCAGAATGGAACCATCTTTCAAGGAGGTGCTGTCCCATGTTTCTGCGCTCGAGTGTCCGCCGCTCCGTCTTACTGCTCAAGGAACCCAGGAAATACGCTCTCATGTCCGCTCTGATCCGGGGCATGCATCTGGACCTGGAGCTGTGCCAGGTTTTCCCGCAGGAATGCCCGTTCTGCCGCAGCACGGAAGCCCGTTTCCGTCCCAAGGGGAGCTCCGCCGGCGTCCGCCGCTACATCTGCGGGGCCTGCGGCCGCCGCTTCACCTATCATCCCGCCGAAGTCATGCGGGGCTCCCACCTGCCGATCAATATCTGGAACCACCAGGTGGAGGACTACTTCGATGGCTATACCGTAGAGGCCTCCGCCGAGCGCGACGGCATCTCCACCAACACCGTGCAGAGGGTGCGGCACGTGATCAGCGACTTCATCCTCGACCTTCTCCAGGAGGGCACGCTGGAGGGGATCTTTCCCGCGGAAGAGACGCCCCGGATCGCCTCCTTCTGACCTGGAGCCGAACATGAAAAAACCAGGCCTCCCCGCGTTGGCAGGGAGGCCTGAAAACGGTCTGTCTTATTTTTTGGGACGGAAGCTGTCCTTGAGGCTGACAGCCCGGTTGAAGACCAGGTGATCCGGCTTCGAGTCCCGGCTGTCCGCGCAGAAGTAGCCCAGACGGAGGAACTGGAAGCGATCCGTGGGCTGCGCCTGGGCCAGACCGGCCTCCACTTTGGCGTCCGTGAGAACTTCCAGGGAGTGATCGCTGAGGCAGGTCAGGAAATCGCCGGCGGCATCCGGTTCGGGATCCGCGAAGAGGTTATCGTAGAGACGGACCTCGGCGTTGACGGCGGTATGCGCGTCCACCCAGTGGATGGTGGCGCCCTTCACCTTGCGGCCGTCCGCGGGGTTACCGCCCTTGGAGTCGGGATCGTAGGTGGCGAGAATCTCCACCACGTTGCCCTCGGCGTCCTTCACGCAGCCGGTGCAGCGGATCAGGTAGGCGCCCTTCAGGCGGCACTCGGGTCCCTCCGGATAGAGGCGCTTGTACTTGGGGATGGGCTTCTCCAGGAAGTCGTCCGCCTCCACGTACAGATCCCGGGAGAAGCTGACCGGACGGGTCCCCGCCTCGGGGTCGTTGGGATTGTTCTCCACCGGGAAGATCTCGCTTTCCCCCTCGGGGTAGTTGGTGATCGTGAGCTTCACGGGACGCAGGACCGCCATGGCACGGCTGGCGTGGAGGTTCAGATCCTCCCGCAGGCAGTGCTCCAGGAAGGCGTACTCCACCGTGGAGGTGTTCTTGGCCACGCCGATGCGCTCGCAGAAGTTACGGATGGAAGCGGGGGTATAGCCCCGGCGGCGCAGGCCGCAGAGGGTGGGCATCCGGGGGTCGTCCCAGCCGGAGACATAGCCTTCCTCCACCAGCCGGCGCAGCTTGCGTTTGGACATGACCGTGTAGTTGATGCCCAGACGGGCGAACTCGATCTGCCGGGGACGGCTGGGCACGTCCGTGTTGTTGATCACCCAGTCGTAGAGCGGCCGGTGATCCTCGTACTCCAGGGAGCACAGGGAGTGGGTGATGCCCTCCAGGGCGTCCTGGATGGGGTGCGCGAAGTCGTACATGGGGAAGATGCACCACTTCGTGCCCTGGCGGTGATGCTCGATATAGCGGATCCGGTAGAGGACGGGATCCCGCATGTTGAAGTTGCCGGAGGCCAGGTCGATCTTCGCCCGCAGGGTGTACTTTCCCTCGGGAAACTCGCCGGCCCGCATCCGCTGGAACAGGTCCAGGGATTCCTCGATGGGACGGTCCCGCCAGGGCGAACGGGCGGGGGTGCCCACGTCGCCCCGGTACTCCCGGAACTGCTCCGGGGTCAGCTCGCAGACATAGGCCAGACCCTTGCGGATCAGGCCGAGCGCCAGCTGGTAGGTCTGCTCAAAGTAGTCCGAACCGTAGAAGAAGCGGTCGCCCCAGTCGAACCCCAGCCAGTGGATGTCCTCCTTGATGGCGTCCACGAACTCCGTGTCCTCCTTGGCCGGGTTGGTGTCGTCCATCCGCAGGTTGCAGATGCCTCTGAACTTCTCCGCGGAACCGAAGTCGATGATCAGCGCCTTGCAGTGTCCGATGTGCAGATAGCCGTTGGGCTCGGGCGGAAAGCGGGTGTGTACCTGCATCCCGGCAAAGCGGCCTCCGGGGGCAATGTCTTCCTGAATAAACTGATGAATAAAGTTCTGGGTCTCGCCGCTCTCCTCGACATTGAGGGAGGTCCTGTTCTCTTCCGGCATGCCGACCCCTCCTATCTCCTGCCCGACCCCTTTGCCGGACGTCATGATGCTGTATCTTACACCAGGTCCCGCCCAAAAGGCAAGTTTTTTCTTCCCCGCGACGGATTTTAGGCATGTCGCAGCCTGGGCGGAGGCCGGCGCCCCTCCTTTCCGGCATTCTGACGGCCTTTTTTCCCTCCTCTCTTGTACTTCCGCCCCGGTGGGGCTATAATAAGGAAGAAGGAGGGAAACGCCATGCACAGCGACATCCTGATTCTGGGCGGAGGTCCCGCCGGCCTGGCGGCCGCCATCGCCGCCCGAAGCCGGGTCCGCACCGCCCTCGTGGTCTCCACGCCGGGGCAGGAGAGCCCTCTGGCCAGGGCGGAGCGCATCGACAACTACCCGGGTCTCCCGGGTCTCTCCGGCGCGCGGCTTCTGGAAACGCTGGAGGAACACGCCCGGGCCATGGGAACGGATTTTCTGCCCGGACGGGCGGTGTCCCTTCTCGCCTGGAACGGCTTTCACGTGACCGTGGGACGGGAGATCGCGGAGGGCGAGGCCCTGATCCTGGCCCCTGGCGTCGCCCGGCAGGCGAAGTTCCCCGGCGAGGCGGAATTTCTGGGCCGGGGCGTCAGCTACTGCGCCACCTGCGACGGCATGCTCTACCGCAACCGGCCGGTAGCGGTGGTGGGGCTGGCCCCGGACGCGCCCATGGAAGCCGCCTTTCTGCGCTCCCTGGGCTGCCAGGTCACCTACCTCTCCCCGAAGGAGCCACAGGGGCTGGAGACGGGCATCCCGTTTCTCCGGGCCTCCCGCTTCGCCATCCGCGGAGAGCAGACGGTCTCCGCTCTGGAGGCGGACGGGCAGGTCGTTCCCTGCGCCGCCGTGTTTCTGCTGCGGCGGACGGTAGCTCCCACAGATCTCCTTCCCGCGCTGGAGACCGAGCAGGGCTACGTGAAGGTGGACCGGCGCATGGCAACTTCGGTGCCCGGAGTCTGGGCAGCCGGAGACTGCACCGGCGCTCCCCTGCAGATTGCGAAGGCCGTGGGAGAGGGACATACGGCGGCTCTCTCCGCCTGCGAATGGCTGGAACAGCGCGCCGCCGAATCCGCAAAGAAATGAGGTTAGTCCAATGACAGACTTTACAAAAGAAAGCTTCCAGGCGGCCATCGCCGGCCCCAAACCGGTCATGGTGGACTTCTGGGCCTCCTGGTGCATGCCCTGCAAAATGCTGAGCCCCCTGATCGCAGACCTGGCGGATCGCTACGAGGGCAAGGTGGTCTCCGGCAAGGTGAACACCGACGACGAGATGGAGCTCTCTTACCAGTATGGTATCACCGCCATCCCCTCCGTGCTCTTCTTCCAGAACGGTCGGGAGGTGCAGCGCATCGTGGGAGTCAACGGCCCGGACGCCTATACCCAGGTGCTGGATTCCCTGCTCTGAGGCCTCTTTGTTCTCCGGATTTCCGCTCTCCGCGGAGAGCAGATCAGGAAAAACCAGGTCCTTCGCGACGGGCGCGGAGGACCTGTATTTCTGTATTTCCATGGGACCGGCGCAATGCGCCGGTCCCTCTTCTTTTGCTTGCGTCCGGCGCCCATCCGTACGGGCCTCCCTCTGCCGGACAGGCCAGAGGAAATCTCCCCCTACAGATCTCCGATCACCGCCGTGATCTCCATTTCCCGCAGACGCTTCACCGGCACATGGACCGCCAGGATGACAGCCAGCAGATCAAAGAGCGCGATCACCACAAGGGGCGCCACCGGCAGGCGCCAGGGGGTTCCGAAGTAGCGGGTCACCAGACGGGCGTGGAGGAACATGCTGAGGGGCAGCCCCAGCGCGCAGCCGGCGGCGAGCCCGGAGATGACGCTGGTGCAGGCCTCCGCCGCCACCATGCGTTTCAGCTGCGATCCGTCCATTCCCACCGCCCGCATAACGCCGTACTGTCTGCGCCGGGCCGTGACGCTTAAGGTGACATTGCTTGCGATGTTTATGAGGGAGATGAGCGCCACGAGGGCCGTGAACCCGTAGACCATGATCTGAACACCCAGAAAGAGGGTCCGATCGCTGGCGTTCTCCGCTCTCAGGTCGTCCAGGATCACATCGTCCCCGATCATTCCCCCGATCCGTTCCAGCAGATCCTCCGGAACGTTCTGCTCCACCTGAAGACCCATGAGGGAGTAATCCCTCTCGCCGGTCAGGGACTGAAAGGTCTCCTCGGAGCAGAACAGGCAGCGCCTGCTGTCCCAGACCCCGGAAGAGATGGCGCAAACGATGGGAATCTCCCGCTCCCCGATGCACACCGTATCTCCCACCTGCAGCGGGTTGTCTTTTGTGCGCACGATCATGGCGCCGCCTCCCTCCCCCAGAACGGCGGAGAGGTCTCCCTCCAGTACACAGTCCCGGGCGCATTCCAGCAGAAAACGGTCACAGGAGGCCAGATGGACTGAAGAGACGCCCTCCCGGGAACAGACCGCCGGTACATTGGTCCGGTAGGAGGTACCGTATACGTTCTTCACCCCGGGGAGTTCCCGCAGACGCTCCCCCAGTTCCGGGGATAACACCCGGGCGTTGCCATACCCGTTCAGGGTCACATCCGGCTGCCAGGGGCAGAGCGTGGGGAGCACCTCCCGTGCAAAGTCCAGCGCCACGGAGAATGCCAGCAGCAAAAGCATGCTGAGGGCAAAGCTGGCGGTGGTCAGCAGCCAGTTCTTCTTCGAGGCGGTGGCGTGGCGGATTCCCAGCGTGCGCTCCACGCCGCCGGTCCCCAGACGGGAAATCCCGCGGGAGATGGGGGCCTCGTCCACGGCCCCTGATACCGCGACCACCGGGGAGACCTGCGCCGCCCGCCGGGCCGGAGCGCGGGCCGCCAGCAGCACCGTCGCGGTCCCCACCACAGCCCCGGCCGCCAGACCGACGGGACTGAGAGCGAAGACGGGCATATGGGCAAATTCGTTGCCCACCATTCCCCGCAGCAGGGCACAGACCATCCAGCTGACGGCAGTTCCCAGGACAAGTCCCGCCGGCACCGCCGTACGGCACCAGCCCAGAGCCTCCAGGCGCACCAGGCGCAGAATCTGCCGGCGGCTGGCCCCGATACACCGCAGCATCCCGAAGTACTGCGTCCGCTGGGCCACGTTGGTGTGGAGACTGCCGGAGATCATGAGGACCCCCGCCAGCAGCACGAGGACAAACAGGACCGCCGCGGCCTGGTAGGATCCGTTCAGGGAACGGCTCCCGCTTACGCCGCTGATGCCCAGAACGGCGGTGTTTTCCGCAAGATCCCCCTTCCCCAGCCCATACAGGCTTTTCAGTGCCTCCTCAGCCCGACTGGCCGCAGCCGGACTCTCAAACTCCACATAGCAGGACGGCTCTACCGGAACGCCGATCTCTGTCAGGAGAGCCCCAAAGGCGGAGGGCGTCAGATACACGCCCACCAGGAAGTTCTGTCCCTGAAAGTACTCCCGGTCGTCCGAGCCAAGGCCGGAAACCGTCAGCTCCCGGGTTCCGGCCGCGGTTTCCAGCAAAACGGTGTCTCCCGGCTCCACACCAAGCGCCAGCCGGGCGTTGCCGCTCAGCACAGCCTCGCCGTCCGTCTCCGGGTATGCGCCCTCCTCCAGACCGCTTCGCAGCCCGACCAGGTAGCTCTCGTCCACTCCGTATAGCGCCGCACGCTTCCCGTTGACCAGGCAGCTGTCTTCCGCCTCCAGATTGAAGCTCTGGCACCAGCCCACGGATGTCACGTCGTTCCGGGCGGCGATCTCCGCCCCCTCTTCCCCGCTGATTCCTTCCAGACGCAGATGCCAAGAGCCGTGTTTCTCCTTCATGTATTCCAGCTCCGCCCGGGTTCCCATGTCCGCCGTGGTGAAGATAGCGGTCACGAGAAAGACGGAAAGGGCGATGCAAAGGACGGTCAGGCGGTTCTGACCCCGTCTGGCCCGGGCGGAGCGGGCCACCAGCCCCAGGTAACTCCTCATTCCTGCCACCTCCCCAGGTCCGTCACCACTCCGTCCTCCACCTGCAGCACCCGGTCCGCCGTCTGGGCGATGGTCCGGTTGTGGGTGATCATGACGATGGTCTGCTCGTACTTCCGGGAGGCCTCCTTCAGCAGGGCGATCACCTCGCTGCTGTTGCGGGAGTCCAGGTTCCCGGTGGGCTCGTCCGCGAGGATCAGGGCGGGACGGGCGATCAGGGCCCGCCCGATGGCCGCCCGCTGCTGCTGTCCGCCGGACAGCTGGGCCGGCAGGTGGTCCCGGCGCTCTCGCAGCCCCAGCACCCCCAGCAGTTCCTCCAGATAGCGGGCATCCGGCTTCTGATAGTCCAGCAGCACCGGGAAAATGATGTTCTGCTCCACCGTAAGTTCCGGGAGCAGGTGGAAGGACTGAAAGATAAACCCGATGTTCCGCCGGCGGAACACGGTCCGCTCCTTCTCCTTCATGGCGTAAACATCCCGGCCATCGATCCGCACCTTCCCGGCGGTGGGCCGATCCAGCCCTCCCAGCATGTTCAGCAGAGAGGTCTTGCCGGAGCCGGATTCCCCCACGATGGCCACAAACTCTCCCTTGGGAACTGAAAAACTGACGTCCCGGACCGCCCGCACGGCGGTCTCGCCCTCTCCATAGGTCCGGGAGAGCCCGCTTACCTGCAGAAGTTCCATATGCCGCACCCCTTTCGTGTCTCGGATAGAACGAGCATACCACCGGATTCCTTCTCCCGGATGAACGGCAGACTACAGATCTGTCGGAATCAGAAGGCTGACGGTAAAGCAGGTTCCCCGCCCCGGATCGCTTCGCACCTCCAGGGTTCCCCGGTGGGCCTCCACGATGGCCTTGGCCAGAGGCAATCCCAGCCCGGCTCCCTCAGAATCCCGGGAGAACCTGCTGCGGTAGAAGCGCTTGAAGATGTGGGGCAGATCCTCCGGATGGATCCCGTGGCCGCTGTCCTCCACCCGGATCTGCACACTGGCGGGCGTCCGCTGCCAGCGAAGGCAGATGGAATCCCCGGCCGTGGTGTGATCCAAGGCGTTCTTCACCAGATTGTCCAGGGCCTCCAGCAGCCAGTCCCGGTCACAGAGCAGATCCACCTCTTCCGGCCCCTCCACCCGCAGGGTTCTGCCCTCCCGCTCCGCCCGGCGGGCGTACCGGGCCGCCAGATCTTCCATCAGGGCGGCAAGATTCTCCGGATGCATCTCCATCTGAACAGCACCCGCGTCCAGCCGGGCGAGCTTCAGCAGGTTGCGCACCAGGGTCTCCATGCGCTCCAGCTCTCCCTCCGAGAGCTCCACGAACTCCCGCAGGCCGGCGTTGTCCTCTGTTTCCTCCCGCAGCAGACCGACGTAGATGCCAAGGGCGGTCAGAGGCGTCTTCAGCTGGTGGGAGATGTCTGAGATCATGGTCCGGAGGAATTCCTTCTCCCGGTTCTCCCGCTCCGCATGGGCCGCCAGCACGGAGGCCAGGGTATTGACTTCCTGGAACAGCCGGCAGAGCTGCCCTTCCCGGTCGCAGTCAATGCGGGCCTCCGGATCCCCGTCCAGAGCGGCCCGCACCTGCCGCGCCGCCCGCTCCAGAATCCGATCCTGGCGCAGCAGCCAGAGAAGGCAGACTCCCTCCTGGACGCAGAAGAATCCCAGAAACAGAAGCAGCAGGGAAAGGGAGCCGGTCCCGCTCCGCCAAAGCGACAAACCCTGCCCTGCCGCGGCAAAAAGAAGCGTCGCTCCGGCTACGCCGCCAAGCAACAGCTGATTTTCCCGATCCGTAAAGATCCGCATGGTCCTCTCACTCCCCGTTTCCATCCCAGCGATATCCCATCCGCCGCACGGTCACAATCCGCCGGGGGTTACCGGGATCGTCCTCAATCTTCACCCGCAGACGGCGGATGTAGACCGTCAGGGTGTTGCCGTCTACGAAGTTGCCCTCGCAGTCCCACAAGTCCTCCAGAATCCGCCGTTTGGAGAGCACCACGTTGGGGTGGCGCAGGAAAAAGCACAACAGCCGGTACTCGCCCGCCGTCAGATCCAGCGGTTGCCCGTCCTTCCAGGCCTGTCCCTGCAGAAGGTCCACCCGGATCCCGCCGGAGCGAAGAACCGTGGCCCCGGCGGAGAACACCTGGCTGCGGCGCAGCAGAGCCGCCACCCGGGCGGCCAGTTCGCCGGTGCGGAAGGGCTTTGTCAGGTAGTCGTCCCCTCCCAGCTCCAGGCCCTGGATGATGTCCATCTCCTCGTCCGAGGCGGTGAGAAAGAGGATGGGCACGGAGGAGCTTCGTCTCACATGGGCGCAGAAGTCAAAGCCAGACCCGTCCGGCAGAGACACGTCCAGCACCAGCAGATCGTACGCCCCGTCCCGCCAGCGCTCCAGGGCCTCCCGCAGCGTTTCCGCCACCTCCAGGGTGTGACCCTGCCGCTGAAAGGCGAACGTCAGTCCCCGGACCAGGCCGGGGTCGTCCTCCAGCAGAAACAGCCGGCTCATACGCGCTCTCTCCCTTCCTGTCCTGCCCGGCCGCTCAGGATCCGGGCGGCGTCAGGGCTTTTTTCATGCCTCCATTATAGAGACTCCCAAAGAGGATGGCAACTTACAGTTCTGTAGGAATCCGGATACCAGAATGATCCTCTAATGAAAAGGACACACTCCGACACGTCTGCCCTTTGCCCGTTGCTGATATGGAGAGACCCGGAACAGATCCCCCGGCCTGCTTTCCGCATTTCTTTTCCTTCTTCCGGTTCATGCCATCCGAACGGCAGGCCCCGCCCGGGCCTTTGGGATTGATGTGTTTACTGTCTTTGACCGTCTTCTGCTTGTTCATTCCCGCCGCGGATTCCAGAGACTTCGGAACAGTCCGCTCTCTTCCGATATGCGGTTTCGACGCGCTTCTGCCCGGAACCTCTCCGCCAGAAGGCAGAAAGAAGCGGCGGATGCCGAAACACCCGCCGCCTGCTGTCTCATATGGAAAGGTTGCCGTCCTGCCCAAGGACAGGGACGTAAATGGGAATATTCCTCCCTGGAGGGTCCGCATGGCTTCGATCACCAGTATTCGTCCGGTTCGTAGTCCCCGAGGGACCCGTCTGTCTCGCAGGCGTCCGGATCCACCCGCAGCCCGATTTTCTCGCACTCCTTCTGCAGGTAGTACGCGGAGTCGAAGTCCTCCATCAC
>CANRFA010000077.1 GCA_947629775.1 uncultured Oscillospiraceae bacterium | reverse complement strand
CCCTGCTCCGGCTCCCGCCCCCGCCGCGGCTCCTGCCGCTGTGGCTGCCGGCGAGACCGCGGTCAACAGCCCCATGCCCGGCAGCGTGCTGAAGATCGAGTGCAAGCCCGGTCAGGCGGTCAAGGCCGGCGACGTGCTGGTCATCCTGGAAGCCATGAAGATGGAGATCGAGGTCTCCGCTCCCGTGGACGGCACGGTGAAGTCCATCGCCGCCACCCAGGGCGCCGCGGTCAACACCGACGATCTGCTGGTTACCCTCGGCTGATCCCTCCGGTTCTTCCGTACATGCCAACAGGCGGACGCTTCTGCGTCCGCCTGTTTTTTTGCCGGACCTGGAACGTTCGCCTGGGGTCCTCTTCACAACGGGATTGCGGATTTCCTCCGCAATCTCCAGAGGAGCGCCTCGCTGACCGCCACGATCGCCAGAAGCGGCGAACAGATGGGAAGCCAGGACAACTTCAGATTCGGACTTCTTCCTGAAGATGACCGCAGAGCGACGGATGCCGGCCCTTCCTCATTTCTGTTCGTCACCGCCGTGATCAATGGGCAGACGGGATCCCCTGCTGTTGACTGAGACAGACCCATCGGGAAAGATTTCGACATTTGCCTAAATATGTTCTTGGGAGGACTGCACAGTTTTGCCCTCCGGAATCTGTGCACTTTGCCGATCTTGCTCTGAAGTCCCCTCATCCTGGCAGGCTCCCGCCTGACCGGTTCTCCCGGAGAACCGGATTTGCCCGGACTCTCTCCGGGCGGGGCGCTCCGGCTTCTCCCCCCGGACGGGACGGGAAAGCCGGAATGCCGCCGCTTGCGTTCATTCGATCCAGGTCACGGCGTTCCCGGTCCTGGGAAGAGGCTCCCGCGCCGGCAGACCGTTCTCTGTGGCGGCGTACCCGATGGCCACCGCTCCGAAGACCCGCTCGCCTTCCTCCAGGCCCAGTCCCCGCAGATAATCCAGCAGGGCCGGATTTTCGTTCAGCCACCGCAGCTGATTGATCCAGCAGCTGCCCAGATCCAGGGCGTTGGCGGCCAGCATCATGTTCTCCAGGGCGCAGGCGCAGTCCGCCATGCTGTTGCCGTAATCCACCCGGTTGGCCGTGATGATAAGGGCCGCCGGATGATAGTGGAAGACATAGCCTCCCTTTTGGGAGGCGCGGATCGAATTGACCATGGAGCGGTACATGCCGGGTGTGACCTCCATGGCCGCAAACTCCCGCTCCACCAGCGCCGCCAGCTCCTCCAGCGTCTCCCGGCGGGTAACCACAAGGAAATGAGTAGTCTGGGAATTGCCTCCGCTGGGGGCGTACCGCCCCGCCTCCAGAATCCGCTCCAGGGCTTCCTTCGCAACCGGCCGGTCCGCAAAAGCCCTTGTACTTCTCCTGCTCCGGATCGCTTCCAGTGTTTCCATGATTCCTTCCTCCTGTTCCGGACCGCAGTCCGCTTCTTCCTGATTCTCATCCTGAGGGGCCTGGCGGGCAAGCGACTGTCCTGCCCCGTTTTCCCGCTGATCCCGGACGGATCCGCGCATCCGTTCCCCCGTGGCCTGATACGCCACAGGTCCGGCCACCCGGCAGAGAGCGAAGACTCTTACGGCCGCGTCTCCGGAAGGGTCTCAAAGCGGATCGCTGGCGCGGCCAGCCGATCCCGCCAGTTCCCGCGGGGATATCCGAAAAAGGCCAGAGGCCCGTGAGGGCTCCTGGCCTTTGAAGATTCTCTTACGCCTTGCTGCGGATGTACTCATCCATGGACTTCGCGGCAGCCTTGCCGGCGCCCATGGCGAGAATGACGGTCGCAGCGCCCGTGGCGGCGTCGCCGCCGGCGAAGATGTTGGGGCAGGAGGTGCAGCCGTGCTCGTCGGCGGCCACACAGCCCTTGCGGGTCTTCTCCAGGCCCGGGGTTCCGCCGTAGCTCATGGGGTTGGGGCTGGTGCCCAGGGCCATGATGACGGCGTCCACATCCATCTTGAACTCGCTGCCCTGGATGGGCACGGGACGGCGGCGGCCGGAGGCGTCGGGCTCGCCCAGCTCCATGCGGATGCAGGTGATGGACTGCACGTTGTTGTGCTCGTCGCCCTCGATGGAGACGGGGTTGGTCAGCAGGTCGAAGACGATGCCCTCTTCCTTGGCGTGGTGAACCTCTTCGGCACGGGCGGGCAGCTCGGCCTCGGAGCGGCGATAAACGATGTGCACATCGGCGCCCAGGCGCTTGGCGCAGCGGGCGGCGTCCATGGCCACGTTGCCGCCGCCGACCACGGCGACCTTCTTATTGTGGAGGATGGGGGTAGCGGCCCCTTCCTTGTAGGCCTTCATGAGGTTGATGCGGGTCAGATACTCGTTGGCGGAGTAGACGCCCACCAGGGACTCGCCGGGGATCTTCATGAACATGGGCAGGCCGGCGCCGGAGCCGATGAAGACGGCCTCGTAGCCCATCTCGAAGATCTCGGGGATGGTCAGAACCTTGCCGATGACCATATCCAGCTCCACGTTGACGCCCATCTTCTCCAGGTTGGCGACCTCGCGCTTCACGATGGCCTTGGGTAGACGGAACTCGGGGATGCCATAGCTCAGCACGCCGCCCGGGGTGTGGAACGCCTCGAAGACGGTGACGTCATAGCCCATACGGGCCAGCTCGCCGGCGCAGGTGAGGCCGGCGGGGCCGGAGCCGATCACCGCGGCCTTGTGGCCGTTCTTCGGCGCGGTCTCCACGTTGGAAATGCCGTTCTCAGCGGCCCAGTCGGCGACAAAGCGCTCGATGCGGCCGATGGAGACGGGCTCGCCCTTCTTGCCGCGCACGCACTTGCCCTCGCACTGGGTCTCCTGGGGGCAGACACGGCCGGAGATGGCGGGCAGGGCGTTGGCGTCGGAGAGGAGCTTGTAAGCGGCGGCCAGGTCGCCCTCGGCCACCTTGCCGACGAATTCAGGGATGGGGATGCCCACGGGGCAGCCGCTGACGCAGGGCTTCACCTTGCAGTTCAGGCAGCGCTTCGCTTCGTTCTGGGCCATCTCCAGGGTGTAGCCCAGAGCCACTTCCTGGAAGTTCTTGTTCCGGACCTCCGGCGCCTGTTCCGGCATGGGGGTCTTCTGCATCTGCATATTAGCCATTCATGGCACCTCCTCCGAGGCGGCAGAGATGCTTCTCTTTCGCCTTGGCTTCAAAATCGCGATAGGTGGCGTTGCGGGCGATGACCTCGTCGAAATCCACCTTGTGGCCGTCAAAGTCCGGGCCATCCACGCAGGCGAACTTCACTTCGCCGCCCACGGTGAGCCGGCAGCAGCCGCACATGCCGGTTCCGTCGATCATGATGGGGTTCATGCTGACGGTGGTGGGGATGTTATACTGGGCGGTCAGGCGGCAGGCAAACTTCATCATCAGCAGGGGGCCGATGGCGAAGACCCGGTCGAACTTCACTCCGCTCTTAATCAGTTCTTCCAGCTTGCCGGTCACAAAGCCGTGATAGCCATAGGTGCCGTCGTCCGTGCAGATGTGCAGGTCGGTGCAGGCGTGGCTCATTTCCTCTTCCAGGATGACGATGCTCTTCGTCTTGAAGCCGCCGATCAGATCCACCTGATTGCCGGCCTCGTGCAGAGCGCGGGCGACCGGCAGGGCGATGGCGCAGCCCAGGCCGCCGCCGAGCACCGCTACGCGGCCCACGTTTTCCACTTCAGTGGGCAGGCCCAGGGGACCCACCAGGTCCTGCAGGCAGTCGCCCTCGTTGAGCTCGTCCAGAGCCAGGGTGGTGCCGCCAATCTTCTGATAGATGACCGTAACCAGTCCATCCGCCGAAGTGCTGGACACGGTGAGAGGAATCCGCTCTCCCTCTTCATCCACACGCAGGATGATGAACTGGCCCGCCTTGGCTTTGGCGGCCACCAGGGGCGCATAGACCGAGATCTGCCCGATTTCCGGCGTCAGAGTCTTCTTATGCGCGATTTCAAATTTCTTCACAGAATGCTTCCTCCTCGGTTAGCAGTTTCCGGGCCTCCCGCCCGGTTCCCTCACTCATCCAAAAACCAGAATATATATTATCAGCGCAGTTGCCTGCGATGACAATCGGAAATCAGCGGCGGAATCCCCGCCGGCGGACCTGTCCGCCATAGTGACGACGCTGGCTGCCGCCGTAGCGTCTGCGGCCGCGGCCGCCGGTCAGCCGCCGGATCAGCAGCACCAGCAGCAGAATGACCACCACAATCACAGCCAGGGCAACCAGACTGATCCAGTTGGGGCGCAGCACCAGTTCGATGGGATTCCAGCTGTGGCTGACGTCCTTGCGTCCGTCCGGCGCCCCGTACCAGCCGGACACCCCCTGCTCCCCGAAGGAAGCGAGGTAGGTTGCCAGCGCGTACCAGGCCTTGATCTCGTTGCCGCTCTGGTCCCGCAGAATGCAGTCCGCCAGGTCCTGCACCGGGGTGCCATCCGCCATTTTGGGCTCCAGGGACAGAAGACCGAAGGATTTTCCCTTCACGGTGCCCAGCATCTGTCCGATGTACATGTCCGCTACCACCCGATAGGTGGCGTCCTCGTCAATGTCCGCCAGGCCCGTAGCGGTAAAACCGTTGACAAAGGGGGCCTCGCAGAGCCGGGCTTCGAAGACCCGGTTGAAGAACATGCGGTGAGTATTGAATCGATAGGAAACGCCGGAGAAGTACAGCTGCGCCGCCGGCATGATGGGGGTAATGGAGGCGTCCACCTCCATGGCGGCCTTCAGTTCCTTCCCGGTCAGATAGACGGCCACCAGGGGGAATCCGGAGGTGCCGTCCGCCCCTACGCCCATGGAGAGAACGTCAAAGGCGTCCGACGTGGTGATCTCGCCCCGGTAGAGCGGGGCCCTCAGGACTCCGTCCGCCGTCACGGCGACGGTGGTCACATCCGGCGGCTCCGGATCCAGGTTGGCCGCGGCCCAGAGTTCCGCGTCCGCCACCAGCTCGCCCAGGGAGTTCTCCTCCTGAACGCCGGATTCCGGCGTCGTGAGGTCATAGCCGGAGGTGGTCAGAACCTGATCAAAGCTGAGACCATAGCGTCCCAGGTAGTCCGAGCTCACCTGGTGTTTCCAGTTTTCAATGGTCTGCAGAATGCCGGGATCCTCCGCCAGGGTTTCGTCGATGGGCACCAGGTGGTAATCCCCCAGGGTCTTGGCGGCGCCGTCCCAGCGGAACGTAACGGAGCCCAGATTCTCGCAGTAAGGGCCGCTGGAGACAATGTACGTATCCTCCACCACAATGGGCTCCTCCAGCGTGGTGTGGGTGTGGCCGGAGACGATGAGGTCAATGCCGTCCACCGCTTCCGCCAGCCGCTCGTCTTCCGAGCTCTTCTTCTTCTCGCTGGTGCCACTGTGTGAGAGGCAGATGATGAACTGAGCGCCCTCTTCCTTCAGGGAATCCACACAGCGCTGGGCGTTCTCCTTGCGGTCTGTCAGGGTAAAGCCGGAGGTGGGCGCGCAGTCGTCCGAATCCTCGCCCATGATGCCGAAGATACCGAAGGTCACGCCGCCCCGCTCCAGGAGCATGGTATCCGAAACGCCGTAGGCGGCCATGGACCGCTGGATATCCAGCTGATTGGGATTATCCGACGCCGGCCGGTAGTTTGCCTCCACAATGGCCGGCACCGTCTCCCCGCAGGAGGCAGCCGCCATCAGCATGCTGGCCAGGCCGGTGCCTCCGTGGTCGAATTCATGGTTGCCCAGCGTCACCGCGTCGTAGCCCAGCTGCCCCATCGTCCGCAGCTCCGCGGCCTGCGTCGTATACAGGGTCTGGAACAGGGAGCCGATGGAGAAGTCGCCTCCATCCACCAGCAGGGCGTCCGGATGGGCGGCCTTCTCCGCGTCGATGGCGGTCTTCAGCCGGGCGTATCCTCCGCTCTCTCCTCCCTCGCCATCCGGCTGGGGCAGAAAGTGGGAGTGAAGATCATGGGTAAAGAGGATCGTAATTTCCTGTCCGGCCGGAGCGGCAAGGGCGCTGACCGACAGGAGCGAACATACAAGCAGCAGGCTCAGCAGGCCGGCAAGCAGGCGACGCAGTCGCATCAGAGGGACACCTCCTGGTTTGTTTCCTTCTCCGCTCCCCGCCGGCAGAGAGCGGCGCGGGCACAGCGGAGCCATCCGGGCCTCAGCGGATCAGATCCCGCTGGACCGGCCGGTAGAAGAGCTCCCGGACCTGATCCGGGTCCCTGGTCTGTCCCAGGACCCACATGAGCTTGGCGACAGCCGCCTCCAGCGTCATGTTATAGGCCTCCAGCAGCGGGTAGCGGCTCTTCACCTGCTGGCCCACCTGGTAGACCGACATGTCGCTTCCCTCATAGGGAACCTGGGTCATCATGAGAATGGTTTTTCCCGCTTCCAGCCACTCCCCGATGGCCTGGCTCAGAGCTCCTTCTCCTCCGCCGGGGAGTCCGCCTACCCCGAAGGACTGGAGAATCAGGGCCTGATAGTGATCCTTCAGCTGCCGCAGGGCCTCCGCCCCCATGCCGGGGATCAGGGTCAGGAGCAGAATCCGGTCCTCCAGATTTTCATAGAAATCCGGCTCCGCTCCGTAGGAGTAGGGCGTGGGAGCCAGATAGCGGATCAGTTTACCGTCCCGGATCACCGCCGCCTCCGGGAAGTCCACGCTGGAGAAGGCGTTCCAGCTCTTGGTCCGCTCCTTCCGGGCGCGGGTGCCCAGAATCACCCGGCCGTCAAAGACCAGGGAGACGTCGTGGGAGTCCCGGTCGCAGGCGTAGAGAAAGGCGTGGAACAGGTTGCGGCGGGCGTCCGTATCGTGCAGGGCAATGGACTTCTGCGAGCCGGTGATGACGATGGGTTTGGGCGAATTCTGAATGAGATAGGAGAGGGCGGCGGCCGTGTAGGCCATGGTGTCCGTACCGTGGGTGATCACAAAGCCGTCATAGCGGTCGTACTGCTCCCGCAGGGCCCCCGCCATCCGCAGCCAGTGTTCCGGCGCCACGTTGGTGCTGTCCAGATTCATCAGCTGCAGGCACTCCACCCGGCACAGTTCCCCCACCGCGGGGACGTGGCTGAGGATCTCCTTGGAGGTGATCACGGGGGACAGTCCCTGGCCGCTCTCCTGGGAGGCGATCGTGCCGCCGGTGGATATCATCAGAATACGGCGCATGGCCATCTCCTTTCGTTCCTGTCTGTTCTGCCTTTCGTTACAGGCACTGCAGATACTTTCCGTAGAGAGTCATGCCCAGTTTGCGGCCGGTCTCAAAGACCTGCTCTTCGGTGAGCCAGCCCTCGTAAAGGCCAAGCTCTTCCAGGCATCCCACGTAACGTCCGGTGACGTCCTGGATGTGCTTGATGGTCTGGCTGGCGATCAGCAGGCTGTCCGCGGTACCGGCATCCAGCCAGGTGAAGTCCCGCTCCAGGGGAATCACCCTGAGGGCGCTGCGGCGCAGGTACTCCCGATTCACATCGGTGATCTCCAGCTCGCCCCGGGCCGAGGGCTTCAGGTTGCGGGCAATCTCCATCACCTGATGGTCGTAGAAGTAGAGGCCGGGAATGATGTAATTGGACTTGGGATAGCGGGGCTTCTCCTCGATGGAGATGGCGTTGCCCTCCCGATCGAACTCCACGACGCCAAAGCTGCGGGGATCTTCCACCCAGTAGCCGAACACGACGGCGCCATTCAGATTCTCGGACGCCTTTTTCAGTGTGCTGGCCAGGGTCGGAGCGTAGAAGATGTTGTCGCCCAGAACCAGGCACACCTGGTCGTCTCCGACAAAATCCTGTCCGATCAGCAGAGCGTCCGCGATGCCCCGGGCCTTGGGCTGCTCCGCGTAGGAGAGGTGGATCCCGAATCCGGATCCGTCGCCCAGCAGGGCCTGGAACGTGCCGACCTCGCCCGGAGGTACGATAATCAGAATGTCCGGAATCCCGGCCTGCATCAGAATGGCCAGGGGGTAATAGATCAGCGGCTTGTCGTAAACCGGCAGCAACGGCTTGCATACCGGAAGTGTCATCGGATAGAGGCGGGTTCCCTTTCCCGCCGCCAGGACAATGCCTTTCACGTATGGTTTCCTCCGTTCTCTTGTCCAGGAATGTGCCTGGGTCGTTTCGTGTCAGGGGACAGTTTAACACGGACCGACACCGTTTACAAGTACAAATCGGGATTTTTCCCGGTTTTCTGCCAGTAATTTCCCATTTGCGGAAGGGAACCGCCCGAGGGCGGTTCCCTGTCCTCCGCCGGTCAAAGCTCCCTGCGGATCTGCCGGAGCGCGTTCTTTTCCAGACGGGAAACCTGAGCCTGGGAGATGCCGATCTCCGAGGATACCTCCATCTGGGTCTTGCCCTGGTAGAAGCGCAGGGAGAGAATCCGCTGCTCCCGTTCGGACAGATGGCCCACCGCTTCCCGAAGCGCGATGCGCTCCAGCCACATCTCGTCCGTATTGCGGTTGTCCTTCACCTGGTCCATTACGGTCAGCGTATCTCCGCTGTCCGAATAGACCGGCTCGTAGAGGGAAACCGGCTCCACGATGGCGTCCAGAGCGAACACCACGTCCTCCCTGCGGATATCCAGGATGGAGGCGATCTCCTCCACGGTGGGCTCCTTCTGGTGCTCCGCCAGATAGGCCTCCTTGGCCTGGAGCACCCGGTAGGCGGTGTCCCGCATGGAGCGGGACACCCGGATGGCGCTGTTGTCCCGCAGATAGCGCCTCACCTCTCCGATGATCATGGGCACTCCGTAGGTGGAAAACCGCACGTCCAGATCCAGGTTGAAGTTGTCGATGGCCTTGATGAGGCCGATGCACCCCACCTGAAAGAGATCGTCCGGATTTTCTCCCCGGTTGGCGAAGCGCTGAATCACGGACAGGACCAGGCGCAGATTTCCGGCGATCAGTTCTTCTCTGGCCTGCTGGTCCCCCTGCCGGGCCCGGACCAGCAGTTCCCGGGTCTCTCCGCTCTTCAGCACCTTCAGCCTGGTGGTATTGACCCCGCATATCTCCACTTTATGCTGCACAGCACAAACCTCCCGCCTTCGATACTGATTCCAGTATCTCCGGACAGGAGGCTTTCATACCGGCGGAGGAGCGGGGAAATTTTTAATCGTATCCGCCTTTTCGATGGACTTCGGCCGAAACCCTCCAGCAGCAGAAGCAAACAGAAGCCGCCCGGAGCGGGGGAAGCACCGGGCGGCGGATGGTTCAGTGGGTCAGATAGTACTTCACGAGGGTCTGCAGAAGCTCGTCCCGATCCACGCGACGGATCAGAGCGCGGGCGTTGTTATGGTTGGTGATATAGGTGGGGTCCTCGGACAGGATGTAGCCCACGATCTGGTTCACCGGGTTATAGCCTTTCTCCTGCAGCGCCTTGTACACGCTCGTCAGGATCTCCTTGATCTCCAGGTCGCGCTGGTCGTTCAGATTGAATTTGCGGGTGTAATCTACCTCTCCCATCAGGGAACACCTCCTTCATCGACTTCCTTATACTACTCCAAAATTTCTCCCCTGTAAAGAGTCCTCGCGAAGAAAATGGAAAATTTTTTCTGATAGTTCAGGTAATCTGTTTAAAGCGTATCCTCTTCCGCCAGGTCCAGACCGTCTCCGGAGTCGTCCGGGGGCGGTGAGGAGGGTACGGCGCTCTCCAGCTGGCCCCCGGGTCCCTGGGTGGCAATTCCCTCCCGGTACTTCTTCTCCTGCCACTCTTCCTTCGTCACCAGCACCTGCCGCAGGCGGGTGCCGTCGGCGGGACCGACGATGCCCATCTCCTCCAGCTGGTCCATGATCCGCGCGGCCCGGGCGAAGCCCAGCTTCAGCCGGCGCTGCAGCATGGAGACGGAGCCTCCTCCGGAGGAGATCACCAGCTCCGCGGCGGCGTAGACCAGTTCGTCCACGTCCCCGTCGTCCTGGAAGGAACCGCC
>CANRFA010000076.1 GCA_947629775.1 uncultured Oscillospiraceae bacterium | reverse complement strand
CGCAGCAGGCCCAGGAACTTCTCCTGTTCCTCTTCGGTCAGGAGCCCCAGCGAGGCGTCCACGGGGGAGATGATCTCCCGCATGGTGTTCACGTAGCAGCCGTAGATGCGGGTGATGGCGCTCCGTTCCGGACGGAAGCGGCGGCGCAGTTCGCCCAGTTCTTTCAGGTTCATGGGAAGATTCCTCGCTTTCGAAAACATTGGGCTCCATTCTACAGAGGGACGCCCCGGCCGTCAAGGGGCCGGGGCGGAATTTCAGACTCCCATCCGCGTCAGGACGGCGTTCAGGATGGGGTTGTGCGGGTCCTGGGAGCGCAGGGTAAGGGCCACGTTCTCCAGGGCGGTGCGGCCGTTGTTATAGGTGAGCAGCTTCTTCATGGCGTCCGTCAGCACGCGGGCGTCCCGGGGGGAGGCGACGTTGCGGCCCAGCTTGAGACACATGGTGGCGTAGAGGGTGCGAAGCCGGGCGGAGCTCCACTGCTCCAGAATGGCGGAGCAGCGGTTCAGGTCCTGGATGGTGCCCTTCTCCATCAGAAGATCGTAGACGTCGCGGTAGCGGGCGTCCATCAGGAGCAGGTCCAGCCGCAGGTGAGCCCAGGCGGGATCCTCCAGCATGCGGGAGACCATCTCGGAGAAGTCCTTCCGGGAGAGAATCTCCCGGATCTGCGCGATGTGCATGCGGGTATTGTTGCGGAAGGTGAAGTACCTCACCAGATCCTCCCGGGAGAGGACTCCCTTTTTATAGAGCTTTCCCAGGAAGGAGCGGCACTGGGGGATCACCTCGGGGGCCCGGGGCGAAAAATCCCGGCACAGCCGCAGCAGCGTGAGGCCCACCTGGGCCTGGGAGGGATCCAGGGAGATGATCGCCGGGGGGCAGGCGATACTCCAGTCCGGAAGGCGGCTGAAGATGGCGCGCAGCCGGGCGTAGGGCATGTTCAGTTTCTGGGAGATGAGGACCACGGTCTGCAGGATCCGGGCCGCGTCCGGGATGTCCGGGTTGCGGAAGACGGCCGGAAAGATCTCGGAGATGGTGTAGAGAAGCTGTTCCGGCTCCCAGTCCAGATCGAAGAGCATGGTGCGCACGGCCATGGGACGCAGCGAGGTGCTGGCGAACCAGTGGTACATGCGGTTGCGCTCGCCGGGCCCGGCCTGCCGGTAAATCCGCGTCCAGAGATCCGAGATGCGGGTCTGCAGCTCCATGGACTCGTTGCCCCGCAGGCAGATCGTCTCGATGCCGGCGCACACCACCAGAAAGGCGTCCAGGCTCTGGCCCCGTTCGAGGAGCGGGTCCACGCTGGAGTTCAGGATGCGCTCCACCTCGTCCGCCAGGAGCTTTTCCGAGCGGCGGCCCGTCCGGGACAGAAAGTTGTCCAGGACGTTCATGACCTCTGCGCGGCGGCGGCCCTTGAAGTCCTGCTCGCGGGGGACCACCTCCGGGTTCCAGAACTCCTTGCGCTCCTTCCACATGGGGGCCTCCGGAAGCGGCATCTGCAGGTCCGTCCCCCGGTCCTCCAGGGCCAACATCATGGCGACCATGTGGGAGCAGAGGGTTCCGTCATCCGCCAGAATGCAGGAGCACCCGACGCGCCGCACCAGATTCCCCTCCAGGGAGACCCCGACCAGGCAGACCTCGTCGTCCTGGACCAGGGCGGCGGCGGTCTCTCCGTCGCAGTGCAGGCGGGAGACCGCGCCGGTCTTCTGCAGCCGGCGGCCCCGCCGGAAGACCCAGGGGGCGAAGCGTTGCGCCCATTGTTTTTCCATGGTGGGGAGCACCTCCAGTCGTCAGGATGAAAGCCCCGGGGAAGACGGGGCGGGGGAAAGAGTGGGGCAGGGCTGCGGCAGGGTCCCCGGACGAAGAAAAGAGGACGGCCGGCTCAGAAGCCGTAGCGGGCGAGAATCTCCTGCATGGCCCGCTTGCGGGGGTATTTCATGCGCCAGCCGGCGGAGATCTCCCGGGCGATGCGCGCTCCGCCCGGGTAACGTTCCAGGCGGGAGAGCAGCTTCGAGCAGTTGACGTAGTCCATGCGGGTGCGGGCGGCGTCCATCTCCGCGGGGATCATCTCGGCCAGGGCGTCCCGGAAGCGCTCCGGGTTCCAGTTCCCGAGGACCTCCTCCAGATCCAGCAGCTCCCGCAGCGAGCCGCTCTGGCGCACCTCGGTCAGAAGGGGCGTATAGAGCTTTTCGTGGAGCAGCAGCTCCCGCCGCAGGGACTGGAGAGAGGGGTTGGCCAGGATGGCGTCCCGCAGGGGCGACCACTGGGCGATGGGCGTGGCGTCCTTGAGAGCCAGCACGTCCTGCAGGGTGACGCCCTCGCCCTGGAAGACCAGCCAGCGCAGCTCCTCCCGGGCCAGGTCCGGCCGCTCCATGGCGTACCAGAGGTCCGCCAGCCGGCGGCTGTAGCGGGCGGCGAGGGCGGGATTGTTCTCCTCCAGCAGGCGGCAGCCCTGAAGAAAGAGGAGGGCGGATTCGGGCAGCTCGGAGAGGGAGAGGAAGCTGAAGATGGTGTCCCGGGAGTTCTCCGCCACCGGATGGCGCCGGAGAAAGGCCAGGACGTCCTGTTCCTCCCGCCCCAGGGCGCTGAGGAGCAGCAGGGCCTGCTCCATCAGGGGGGCGTACTGCAGGAAGCCCATGGGATCCGCGGCGGAGTCCAGCTTCTCACACTCCTCCAGGTCCCGGTCCAGCAGATCCAGCGAAGTCTCCAGTTCGGCCTTCTCCCACACGGGGGCGAAGAGCACCAGGAAGACCGCCGGGTCCCGCTGGAAGTTGTGGTAGCAGTCCAGAAACCAGCCGTACATCTGCTGGCGCTCCTCTGGGGTCACGAGGGAGAGCAGCTCCCGGAAGAGCTGGATGAAGCGGTCCGTGAGGGACACCAGGCCTCCCATGATGTTCTTCTCCTGGAGGGCGGCGATCTCCCGGCTCGCCATGCAGACCACCTCGAAGCAGTCCATCCACAGCCCCTGCCGGGACAGGGGATCCAGGATTTCCGTCAGGAAGGCGTCCACCGCCACGTAGAGGTCCGTGCTCTGGGTGAGGGAGAGGGAGGCGTCCGTCCCGCAGCAGTCCAGTACCAGTTTGCGCATCCGCATCCGCCAGCGTTCCAGCTGGAAGGGGGTGGCCCGCGGGTTTCGCTGGAAGAGCACCGTCTCCCGGACCCTGGGTTCCTGCCGGCCCAGGCGGAGCAGGAGATCCCGCAGCTCGGAGCGCTTCATGGAGGAGATCATGTCCTCCCAGGCGGGCTCCGGGGCGTCGAACTCGATGACGTGGTCCTCCGTGATCTTCATGCCGGCGTCCAGGGCGTAGAGGGTGGCCGCGATGTGGGGGCAGAGGCCGGCGGACTGGGCCTCCTCCCGCTCCGCAAAGCAGGTGCAACTGGTCTTCCCCATGTCGTAGAGGCCCCAGATCTCCCCGAGGGGGATGCCGTCTCCGTCCTCGTCCTCCTTCTCCTCCCGCTTCCGGTCTCCGCCGGCGTCCAGGCTGGACAGAAAGCTGTCCACCAGGGACTGGGAGATCACGTCCGCCATCCGGGAGCGGGCCAGGTCCTCCGCCGGGCTGGAGACGCCGGCCAGGGCGGAGCGCACAAAGTCCAGTCCGGGGGCGGCGCCCTCGTCGCAGGGGAGGCAGGCGGAGAGGATGGAGTCCAGGCTGTGAGAGAAGTCCGTCAGGGAGCGGGCGGTACGTTCCCGCTCCGCCTTGGCGTCCTCCTCCGGGGGCTGGAGAGGGAGATCGAAGAACTCCGGGTCCAGCTCCACATAGCAGCGCCGGTCGTCCAGCACCAGGGAGCGGATGGAGCCGGAGTCCGTGCGCTCCAGCTCCGCCACCCGGCCCAGCTTCCACAGCCGGCGGCCCTGGGCCAGCTCGAAGATGTTGGCGTGTTTTTCCCAGTTTTTCACGAGACAGGCCTCCTTCGCGGCTGGCGTCCGGCGGCGGGGGCCAAAAGGGGCGCAGCAGGCGTGTGTCAGTTTACCATGAAAGCGATAAAAAGGGAAGAGTCTTTCGTGGAAAAGGCAGAACTTTCCCCGGGAGAGCCCGCCCGGCGAAAAAAGTCCGGGGATTTTCCGAAAAAGCGGTTGACTTTTTGCCCGGGAAGGCTATAATGGATAAGCCTGTCCGCAGACAGGCAACGTCCTTGCTCCCGGACCTGAGCCGGGGGCCATATGTCCGTAAGGAGGTGCAAGCAAAATGGCAAAAATCTCTGGCAGCTATGAGGCAGTCTACGTTCTCAACCCCAACCTCAACGAGGAGCAGATCGCCGCGCAGGTGACCCGCTTCCGGAACGTGGTGGAGGCCAACGGGACTGTCACGGAGGTCAACGAGTGGGGCAAGCGCCGTCTGGCGTATCCCATTCAGGACCAGACCGAGGGCTACTATGTTCTCATGACCTTTACGGCCGCGCCCGGAATCCCCCAGGAACTGGATCGTATTTTCAGGATTTCCGACATGGTTATGCGCTCTATCATCGTCAGCAAGGAACAGTAAGGCTTAATAGGAGGGATACGGCATGCTGAATCACATCGTAATTATGGGCCGTCTGGCCCGGGACCCCGAGCTCCGTCACACCACCACCGGGACCCCTGTGGCCTCGTTCCGCCTCGCGGTGGACCGGGACTACAAGGACAAGAACACCGGGGAGCGCGGCACCGACTGGATCGACGTCGTGGCCTGGCGCGGCACCGCCGAGTTTGTCACCCGCTTCTTCGGCAAGGGCCGTATGGTCGTGGTCGAGGGCCGGCTGCAGGTTCGGGGCTGGACCGACAAGAACGGCCAGCAGCGCACCACCGCGGAAGTGGTGGCGGAAAACGTCTACTTCGGCGACAGCCGTCGGGACACGGACAACGGCAATCAGAACTACTCCCAGAGCGCGGCTCCCGCGGCCGCTCCCGCTCCGGCAGCAGTGACCCAGGCCGCTCCGGCTTACCCCACCCCGGCGGAGCCCGGTCAGTTCTCCGAGCTCACGGACGACGACAGCGAGCTGCCGTTCTGACACAGACCCCATTCCGGTCGTAAAGGAGGTTTTTATCCATGGCTATGGAACGCGATAACAGAGCTCCCCGCGGGCGCAAGCGCCGCAAGGTCTGCGCCTTCTGCGTCGATAAGATCGAGCAGATCGACTACAAGGATGCCGCGAAGCTGCGCCGGTTCACGTCCGAGCGGGCCAAGATCCTGCCCCGCCGCACCACCGGTACCTGCGCCATGCACCAGCGGCAGCTGACGGAGGCCATCAAGAGGGCCCGCCAGATCGCTCTGCTGCCCTACGTCACCGACTGATCCAATCCTGGAGAGTTCCCAGCGGCTCTTCCCGTACCCGGGGAGAGCCGCTTTCCAGTATATATCCGGATCTGTCCGGCCGTCTTCCCGGTTTCCCGGGAGGGCGGCTTCTTTTTTTCGGGAAATCCGGCCGGGAACGTATGGTGCGGGGCGATCCGGCGCCCGGTGCGCAGGAGCGCCCTCGTGGAGCCCGGGACAGCGGGGGAGCGTCAGCCCCTCCAGCGCAGCTCCCAGAAGGCCACAGCGCTGGCGGCCGCCACGTTGAGGGAATCCACGCCGTGGGACATGGGGATCTTCACGGTCAGGTCGCAGAGGGAGATGGTCTCCGGGGAGAGGCCGTTTCCCTCGTTGCCCAGCAGCAGCGCCAGCCGCTCCATGCGGTGAAGGGCGGGGTCCTCCAGGGAGAGGGAGCGCTCCTCCAGAGCCAGGGCCACGGTCCGAAGACCCATGGCGCGCAGACGGGCAAGGCCCGGGCCGGGCCAGTCCCGGGCGCTCTCTCCCAGGCGGGCCCAGGGGATCTGAAAGACGGTTCCCATGCTGACCCGCGTGGCACGGCGGTGGAAGGGATCGCAGCAGGTGGGGGAAACCAGCAGGGCGTCCATCCCCATGGCGGCGGCGGAGCGGAAGACGGCCCCCACGTTGGAGGGATCCGTGAGGCCGTCCAGCACCGCCACCCGGTGGGCTCCTTTGCAGATGGCCTCCGGCTCCGGAAGAGAAGGCCGGCGCATGGCGCACAGCCAGCCCCGGGTGAGGGCGTAGCCGGTGAGACCGGCCAGCGTCTCCCGGCTGCCGGTGAAGACGGGGGCCTCTCCGCAGCGCGCCAGCAGGTCCTTCGCCCCCTCCAGCTGCCGCTCCTCCAGGAGAAGGGACACGGGGACGCAGCCGGCGTCCAGGGCGCAGGCGATCACCTTGGGGCTCTCGGCGATGAAGAGTCCCTCCTCCGCGTGGCGGCGGTTTCGCAGCTGGCTCTCCGTGAGCCGGGCGAAGACGTCCAGCTCCGGGGCGTTAAGGTCCGTCACATGCCGCGGTTCTCCCATGGAATGGTTCTCCCTTCGCGAGAAAATAAAAGGTCCGGTGCCCGGTTGGGACAAAAAAGGCTGGTGCCCAGCAGGGATAAAAAGGTCCGGCCCCAGGCAGGGGCCGGACCCAAGCGGAAAGCAGCTTATTCTTCCGGGGTCTCCCCGTTTTCGTCCTCGTCGTCCTCGTCGTCGCCCTCGTCCACGTCCAGCCCGTAGAGGGTGTCGCAGGAGGGGCACTTCACGGAACCGGCCTTCAGATCCTCCTGCCCGACGAAGATGGTCGCCCCGCAGTTGGGACACTCGGTCTGGTACCAGTCATCGTCGTAGGAGCCGTATTCGTCTTCGTCTTCGTCGTCGTCGCTCTCCTCGTAGACCACGGACTCCACGTCCGCCAGGTCGTCGGAGAGGGCGTCGATGGTCTCGCCGAGGGCCTGGTTGTTCTCCTCCAGGTCCTCGATGGACATCCCGATCTCCTCCAGGATGCCGATGATGACGGTAATCAGTTTGCCCTCCTTGGACTTGTCCGTGTCGATGTTCAGGCCCTCGGCCAGGCCCTTCAGGTAGGCAACCTTCTCGGAAACAGTCATGGTAAACTCCTTTTCGCGCCTTATGAGGCAATCAGTTCTTGCAGCGGCTGAGGTACTCTCCGGTGCGGGTGTCGATGGTGATGCGGTCGCCGGTGCTGATGAACAGGGGGACCTTGATCTCGGCGCCGGTCTCCACGGTGGCGGGCTTCATGACGTTGGTGGCGGTGTTGCCGGCGAATCCGGGCTCGGTGTCGGTGACTTCCAGGTCCACGAAGTTGGGGGCCTCCACGCCGAAGACGCTGCCTTTGTAGGACATGACCTTGCAGGTCATGTTCTCCTTCACGAAGGCGAAGGCGGGACCCAGCAGATCCTTGCTGATGGGCAGCATGTCGTAGGTCTCCATGTCCATGAAGTAGTACAGGTCGCCGTCGTTGTAGCTGTACTCCATGTCCTTGCGGTCCACGAAGGCCTGCTCGAACTTGGCGGTGGGGTTGAAGGAGGTCTCGGTCACGCCGCCGGTGATGATGTTCTTCATCTTGGTGCGCACGAAGGCGGCGCCCTTGCCGGGCTTCACGTGCTGGAACTCGACGACCTGCATGACCTTTCCGTCCATCTCAAAGGTCACGCCGTTGCGGAAATCGCTGGCGGAAATCATTGCCATTGGAATCATCCTCCATGAAAAATGTGGTTTCGAATCATCGATGTGCTATTCTACCTTATTTCCGGCCCCCTGACAAGAGCAAAATCCCTGGCCTGAGGGGTCTGAGCGAAAAAAATCAGAGAACCAGCAGCTCCTTCGGAGAGCCGGTGATATCCTCGCAGCCCTCCTCCGTGAGGAAGAGAACGTCCTCGATCCGTACCCCGAAGCGGCCGGGCAGGTAGACCCCCGGTTCCGCGGAGATGGCGGCTCCCACGGGCAGGATTGCGTCCTCCCGGCCACTGGCGCCGGGGGACTCGTGGACCTCCAGGCCCAGACCGTGCCCGAAGCCGTGGGTGAACCACTCGGCGTACCCGGATTTCTCCAGGGAAGCCACGGCGGCGGCGTGGATGGATCTGCCGGGGACGCCGGCCTTTGCGGCGGCGATGCCCGCCCTCTGGGCGTCCAGCACCGCCTGATAGACCGCCCGCATCTCCTCCGTGGGTTCCCCCACCGCCACGGTGCGGGTCATGTCCGAGCAGTAGCCGTTTACCATGCACCCGAAGTCCATGGTGACGAACATGCCCTTCTCGATCACCCGGGAACCGGGGACGGCGTGGGGGCGGGAGCCGTTGGGTCCGGCGGCGACGATGGGATCGAAGGAGACCTTCTCGCCGCCCCGGCGCATCATCTCGTAGACCAGACGGGCGGCTACCTCCCGCTCCGTGAGGCCGGGACGCAGGAAGTCCAGAATGGCGGTAAAGGCTTCGTCCGTGATCTTCTGGGCCTGGCGCATGGCGGCCTGCTCTTCGGCGTCCTTGGAGGCGCGCAGGGTCTCCAGCAGCTTCCCGGAGGGGACCAGCTGGCAGGGCAGCTCCTTCTCCAGGCGGGCGAGGTCGTCCACCGTCATGGCGTTGCTCTCAAAGCCCACCTTTTTGAGGTTGTGGGCGCGGATGAAATCGGCGGCCAGGTCGTTGTGGCGCCGGTCCCGGCTGACGCAGAGCACCTCCGCGCAGGCGATCTGTTCCCGGGCGGCTTCGATGTACCTTCCGTCCGTGGAGTACTGGGCCAGGGTGGGGGTCACCAGCAGGGTGCCCTCTCCGTGGAAGCCCAGGGCGTAGCGCTCGCCGGGGTCGCTGGTGACGAGCATGGCGTCCAGGCCGGCCTCCCGGACGGCTTCGGCGATGCGGGGTATGTGATTCGTAAGGATCCCTCCTGAAGCGGATGCGGCGGACTCCGCGGGGAGCGGGCCGCTTCCATGGGTTACAGTGGAACCCGGGGGTGCGGCGGGGCCGCGCCCCCGGGAAGAACGTGCGGGCAGCGAAGCGGTGAAAAGAAAGCGGGGCAGCGAAGCATGGAAAAGAAAGCGGGGACGGTATGCCCGGGCTCAGCACATCTTCGCGCCGGCGGGGATCGCGTCGTCCAGGATCAGCAGGTTGAGCTTTTCCTCGCCGTCCTCCTTGTGGACGGCGGAGATCAGCATGCCGCAGCTGTCCAGCCCCATCATCTTGCGGGGCGGCAGGTTGACGATCGCCATCAGGGTCTTGCCCACCAGGTCCTCCGGCTTGTACCACTTGGCGATGCCGGAGAGGATCTGCCGGTCCGTCCCGGTGCCGTCGTCCAGGGTGAACTTCAGAAGCTTCTTGGACTTCTTCACGTTCTCGCAGGCCTTTACCTTGACGGCACGGAAGTCGCTGCGGCAGAAGGTGTCAAAGTCCACGGCCTCCTCGCTCTGGGGCTCCAGCTCCAGAACGGGCTTGGGGGGTTCGGCGGGCTCGGCCGCCTTTGCCGCCCGCTCGTCCAGAGAGGCGAGGGCCTTCTCCACATCCACCCGGGGGAAGAGGTTGGCGCCCCGGACCACGGTGACGTCCGCGGGCAGGGAGCCCCAGACCCCGGCGCTCTCCCAGGTGCGCTGGGCGGGGCCGGCCCCGATCTGATCCAGCACTTTGGAGGCGGAGTCCGGAATGAAGGGGGAGAGGAGGATGCCGGCCAGACGCAGGACCTCCAGCAGGTTGTACATCACCCGGGCCAGACGGGGGCCGTTGGCCTCCATGTTCCGGGCCAGGATCCAGGGGGTGTTCTCGTCGATATACTTGTTGGCGCGGTCGATGACCCGGAAGATCTCCGCGAGGGCGTTCTGGAACTGGAAGCGCTCCATCTGGTCCTCGTAGAGGCCCCGCAGGGCGGAGCCCTTCTCCACCAGATCCCGGTCCATCTCCGGATCTTCCTCCTGAACGGCGGGGAGGGTGCCCCCGAAGTATTTCCCCACCATGGAGACGGTGCGGCTCAGCAGGTTTCCGAGGTCGTTGGCCAGGTCCGTGTTGATGGTCTGAATGAGCAGCTCGTTGGAGAAGTTGCCGTCCGAGCCGAAGGGGAAGGTGCGCAGCAGGAAGAAGCGCAGCGCGTCCACCCCGAACTCCTCCGCCAGCAGGTAGGGATCCACCACGTTGCCCCGGGACTTGGACATCTTGCCCCCGTCCAGCAGC
>CANRFA010000075.1 GCA_947629775.1 uncultured Oscillospiraceae bacterium | reverse complement strand
TACACGGAGCGCAACAGCATCTATATCATCGACCTGCAGAAGACCGTGAAGAAGCTGGAGGAGGCCTACAGCTTCGTGCGCGAGCTGGGCGAGAAGGGCGAGTCCCTGCTGTTCGTCGGCACCAAGAAGCAGGCTCAGGAGGCCATCCGGGACGAGGCTGGCCGCGTGGGCATGTACTATGTGAATGCCCGCTGGCTGGGCGGCATGCTCACCAACTTCAAGACCATGCGTACCCGCGTGGACCGTCTCAACCAGCTGAAGAAGATGCGCGACGACGGCACCTTCGATATGCTCCCCAAGAAGGAAGTCATCAAGCACATGGGCGAGATCGCCAAGCTGGAGAAGTACCTCGGCGGCGTGGTCGAGATGAAGAAGCTCCCCGGCGCTCTGTTCGTCGTTGACCCCCGCAAGGAGCGCAACGCCATCAACGAGGCCCGCAAGCTGGGCATCCCCATCGTGGCCATCGTGGACACCAACTGCGACCCCGACGAGATCGACTACGTCATCCCCGGCAACGACGACGCCATCCGCGCCATCAAGCTGATCTCCAGCATCATGGCCAACGCCATCCAGGAGGGCAAGCAGGGCCAGGATGAGGCGCCTGTGGAGGAAGCTGCTCAGCAGTAAGGACGAGCTGCCGGCCAGGGCCGGCCACCCGGAGTCCGATTCAGCGCCCGCCCGGCGGGCGGGCGCTTTCTTTTCCGCCAGACCGGGCTGACGTATCTTTTCATTTTACTTCCAGGAGGTTTTCAATATGGCGATTTCCGCAAAAGATGTTCAGAAGCTGCGCGAGATGACCGGCGTGGGCATGATGGACTGCAAGAAGGCACTGACCGCTTCCGAGGGCGACTTCAACAAGGCCATTGACTGGCTGCGGGAGAAGGGCCTGGCCGCGCAGGGCAAGAAGGCCGGCAAGATTGCCGCCGAGGGCGTTTCCTACGCGGTTGTGGCTCCCGATGGTGTGGGCGTCCTCATCGAGGTCAACTCCCAGACCGACTTCGTGGCCAAGAACGCTGTTTTCCAGGCCTTCGTCAAGGATCTGGCCGGCGTTGTGGCGGCGCAGAATCCCGCCGACGTGGAGGCTCTGAAAGCCGCCACCTATCCCGGTACCGAGCGCACCGTGGCCGATGTCACCGCCGACAAGGTTCTGGCCATCGGCGAGAACATCCAGATCCGCCGCTTCGTCCGCTATGCCGAGGGCGTCAATGTCGCCTATATCCACATGGGCGGCAAGATCGGCGTGCTGGTGAACCTGGCGGTTGAGGGCATCGAGGCCGACAAGGTTATCGAGGTGGGCAAGGACGTGGCCATGCAGATCGCCGCCATGAATCCCGCTTACCTGGACAAGAGCGACGTGGATCCGAGCATCCTCGATAAGGAGAAGGAGATCCAGCTGGCCCTGATGGACAACGACCCCAAGATGGCGAAGAAGCCCCAGCAGGTCAAGGAGAAGATCGTCATGGGCAAGCTGGGCAAGTTCTACGAGGAGAACTGCCTGCTGCAGCAGGCCTTCGTCAAGGAGAACAAGGTCTCCGTGGAGCAGCACATCGCCCAGGTCGCCCGCCAGCTGGGCGGCAAGATCGCAGTCCGGGCCTACACCCGCTTCCAGACCGGCGAGGGCATCGAGAAGAAGGAAGAGGACTTCGCCGCCGAGGTCGCTTCCATGATCAAGTGAGCAGGCTCTGCCCTGAACAGAGATTCTACGGGTTCGCGTTTCGCGGGCCCGTTTTTTACACTCCTCAGAGCGCCGCCGTCCGGAATCCAGTTCCGGACGGCGGCGCATTGCTGTTGCAGGAAGGATTTGCCGCAGGGAGGGCTGTGTTCCTGAAGGACAGTCCGCTGAGCGGAGTTCTGCCGGAGACCGGAAGCTGCGGTGCTGGGTAAGGGCGGGGCATAAGGCCCCATGCCTGGAGGAAAACCGGGGCTTTCCGGGCGGGAAAGGGCGGAAAAAGACCGAAAAGTGTTACTTTGAACGCCAGGAGAACGTGAACGATTACCTCTACCTGGTTCAATAAGGAACCTTCCTGACAGCAGAGCGCCGGCCCGAAAGGGACCGGCGCTCTGTGCCTGTCTGAGGCAGGGATTGATACCTGATCAGGTATCCCTGTCAGGCAGAGGCTTAAGAGGAAAGGCGTCAGGGTCCGAGAACCCGGATGAGTTTGTTCCGGATCTCTTTCGGGATGCTTTCCGGAGAGGTTCTGACCATGGCGCGAAGGGTGACCTTCAGTTCGGAAGGAAGCATCCGGATTTCAGCGGGAGTAGCCTCAGAAAGAAAGGCGTAAATTTCCTCCATCTGGTCGTCGACTTCGTCCTCACTGGCGTTGAGGGCATCGATGGCATCGTTCAGCTCAGGAAGGGAGTCCACTACCTCAATGGGAATACGGAGCTGGGTCGCCAGAACCGAAAAGAAGGCCTGCCCCCGAAGGTCCAGGGTGTGAACCCGGATTCTGGTGGGCCGGGTGCCGTGGTTGATCAGCCCATTCACATAGTCACGGAATATGCTGCTTGGATCCTCGTCATAGATGCCGATCGCAGGAGCTGGAATGGCGAGCCGGTTGTTGCGGTTCAGGGTCACCGGACCGGAGGTAATCTGACCGGCGTCGCTGCCTTCCAGTGCGAATGAAGGAAAACAGGCGATGGCGCAGTCCCAGGTGCCGTCAGGTTTGCATTTCCGGAGCCGGGCCATGGTGATCTCATCGAGCGGAGAGGGACTGGGGGGCGTGGGAACGATCCGCTCCGGAATGACGGTGGATTGGATCAGGAATCCGTTTGGGGCGTCCCTGGAGGGGACCAGGAGGGGGATCTGCTCGCCGACGTCCGCAAAGAAAGGCACATCGAGCGGCTTGGATTCCTTCAGACGGGAATGGACAAAGATGGCGCCATGAAGGGCCGTCATGAGACGGATGGCGTCCTTTTCCTCCTGAATGGGGACCGGCATGCACATGGGAGCGTAGCGGTCGAAATGGGGGTAGCGGAAGGGAGCGCGCAGGGAGACCCCCAGAGTTCTGGCCAGATTCTTCGCTTCCCGGAGCTGTTCTTTGGAGATAAATTCCTCATCATCGAAGGTACACTGCAGGCATTTTTGTGATACGGCCTTCAGGAGCTGGAAATTATCATCGCCAGGGGAATCGAAGAACTCCGTGTCTTCGAGCAGGCCAAGATAGGTGGAGATTCCCTCCTGGCCGATGTACAGGGCCAGGGAGACATGGGAGCCTTCCTGGCCCATGACGCAGCAATAGCCGATTTCTCCGTCCGGCAGACGGACGGCGAACAGATTCTGATCGGTGAAAACAGTCCAGAGCCTGGTTTTCTTATACCGAAGCGCCAGCCGGAAGAGTCTGAGTCTGGTTTCCGAACTTAACATGAGAGACATTCCTTCTTTCTTCCAATATGACAGGACATCGCCGGACCGTTTGTCTGGGAAAGGCTGGGGATGGTCTCCTGTCATTATACCGGATTCCGGAAAGAATGCAAGTCCCCCTGCAGGTGAGATATCTTTGGATGGAAATGATAGCCCCTCTCCGTGTCTGTACGAAGGGAGTTATGCCTGTTTGAAGAGCAGCCACGGTTGCGATCCCTGTTCAGGCTGTAGATCCTGTCCGGATGATCGGATCGGTTTCCCGTATCAGAGGCCTGGAATCCAGGACGGTCGCGCGGAACAGGAGAATCCCTGCCTGCGGGAAGAGAACGGTTCCTGGCAGCGAGGGCAGACAGAGCGCATGGGCTCAGTGCCGAAAAGCACGATGGATTCCGGAGTGAGACAGATGGAGAGCGACAGCCGGTTTGCAAAGCAGACGAAACATGGAACTTACCTTTCGGGGATGTGGTTTGAATTTGCGCCCCAACCGGGAGCGTGACCTGAGAAGGGAGGAAATGTTTACCCTGGTGGGGGGCCGCCGCTCAGGACGGGCGTATTTCAGCACGGCGCCGGAAATTCAATATGTTGCGAAGGTGAGCGGGATATCCGTTTGCTGTTCCGGCAAAAGGCGGGCGAAGAAAAGGACCGACTTGCTCGGAAAGACCCTGGTTTTCCTGTTTGCCAGGCAGAAGGGAAGACGGATCACTTCAGGGACCTTGCGGCTTTGGGGACAGACGAGAGAGAAACGGCGGGGGGACCGGATACAGAGTCACTGGAGGGAGATGTGACCGGGGCGCACTTTCCGGCAGGCAGTCAGAGAACTCCGGGATGTCCATACGCTGTCGGAACAGGTGAAAAGCCGGAACCGGACGAAGGGTTCTTTCCGATCCGGCAAATGGAGCTCAGTTGAGAGGGGAATATGTGTCTGTCTGGCCCCTCATTACGGAAGAGACAGAGAAACCACGGTCTCGTTCCTCCTTCCACGCACCTGCTGAGTCATGGGGTAGGGCAGGACGGGACGAAATGAGAGAAGGAGGCCGGGTTTCCCTCCTTGCCGGAAGATATCAGGACTCCTCATGCCGTAGTTGTCCATGGGCTGTGGTGCTCGCGGTGTTGTGAGAGGGATGGAGGTCCATGGAACAAGGGAGCGCTGCTGTGGACAGAAAAACGGCACACAGCGAACTGTGTGCCGGAGAAGGGTGGAATAAGGGGCTGTCGGGGAATTCGGGTGGAGAGAACCAGTCAGTTGGAGATATTGTACTTTGTGCGGATTGAGATATCCGTATAGAGCTGTCTGGTTTCCGGAACCCTGTCGTAGAGGAGGTAGTCGCTGAGCAGGAAGGGAGGCCGGTACCCCTGTTCGAAGGCCCGCTGGTCGATGACAAACTGAATCATGCCATTCTCCAGCAGCTGGCGGTTGGGTTCGTTCAGGTCGTAGGCGATGACCCGCACCTGCCCGGTAAGGCCCGCCTCGGAGATGGCCTGGCAGACACCCTCCTGGCCGTGAGAGGTTACATAGATGACGCCCAGGTCGGGATGATCCTGGAGAATGTGCTGTGTCATTTCGTGGGCGTAGTCATCCCGGCCGAAGCAGGGCTGGAAGGAGAGCAGCTGGATATTGTCCCGCCGTTCCGACGCCAAAGCGTCCAGGAACCCGCTAAGCCGGTTCGCGTGGGCGGTGTTGTTCAGGTGCCCGGCCACAATGAAAACCTTGCCGCCTTGGGGCAGCATCTGGCAGGCGAGCCAGGAGGCAGTCTGGCCGGCGCGATAGTTGTCCATGCCCACAAAACAGAGACGGCGGCTGGAGGGGGCGTCGGAGTTCAGCGTGACAACCGGGATTCCGAGGTTGTACAGGCGGTCGATGCGGTCCACCAGTTCAGGGCGGTCGGTGGGGGAGAGCGCAATACCCTGAACCCCCTCCCGCACGAGAGAGTCGATTTCTTCCAGGACCCGGCTGAGGTCCAGTCCCTGGACTTCCCGCAGGTCCAGTTCCAGTCCGGAACTGCGCAGCTCCTCCCCGGCCTGTCGGATGCCTCGGATAACGTCCTGCATAGTGGGGGTCTCTACCGACTGGAGGATGATCCCCAAGCGGAAGTTGCGCTTGGTGCGAGCCAGGGCCTGCCCGATGATGTTGGTTTTGTAGCCCATGTCTCTTGCGGTCTGCAGGATTCTTTCCGCTACCTCCGGGTTGACACGTCCCCGATTGTGCAGGGCACGGTCTACAGTTCCTCGAGACACGCCGACTGCGTCGGCGATCTGCTGCATTGTGACAGCCATGCTCTGATCCCCCAGTAAAAAGGTACCCCGCTGAAAACAGGAATTGCGGCAGAGCCAGGAGGTGCACACCCGGTTTTGGGCAGGCACACAGGGAGCGACTGCCAGCCGCTCTTCTATTATAGCAAGGATCCGGAGGATATGCAAGAGTTACCCTCTTCCTTCATCGTGGTGTACCGCTGGTCCGGCCCCACCGAGGAGCAGCGCCAGCACGCGGTCGTCAACTGGAAGCGGATGATTCAGATCGCCGTAGACATAGGCGTTCCTGTCATCAACACCGAATTCTCCGGGGATCCCACCCAGCAGGAGATCTGCAATGGCATGTTCTTCCGCTCCATGGAGGAGCTGCTGCCCATCATCGAGCGGGAAGGCCTGCGGGTCGAGGTTCAGTCTCACCCCTATGACTTCTGCGAGCTCAACGACGAGGCCTGCGACATCGTGAAGTCCTTCCGTTCGAAGAACCTGGGCTATGTGTACTCCGCTTTCCACGGCCTCTTCCATGACCAGGGCAAGGGCGATGTGCGCCACATGCTGAAGTACGCCGGCGACGAGCTGACCCACGTACTCTTTGCGGATACCTGGAACCAGACCAAGGGCTGCCGCTACATCCTCAATTCGCCATGATTGAATGCCCACAGCCGGCCTGTATACCCTGGAGGAGCTGGGAGAGTTTTTCCTCACCCATAAGCTGAAGATGCTCTCCTGCAACGCACTGATCTTCCTCAATATGAAGCAGACCCAGGCGGAGAAGGACGCCGTCATGGCGCAGCTGGATGAGATCATCCGCCGCTGTGAGCTCCTGGACTGCAAAATGATCGTTGTGGCTCCTTCCATGAACCTGCCCGTTCACGCCTCCGTGGACGAGATCATCGAGGACGCTGTGGCTGTCCTCAAGGAGATGGTGAAGAAGGTAGAGCCCCACGGCATTAAGCTGTCTCTGGAATTCTGCGGCGCCCCCTCCATGTCCATCAACTGCTTCGAGTGTGCCTACGACATCGTCAAGGCAGTGGACAGCCCCATGGTGGGTCTGACTCTGGATCAGTTCCACTTCCACGCCATGGCCTCCACCTGGGAGGTCCTGGAGCAGGCCGATGGGAAGAAGATCTTTGTCTGGCACCTGAACGGTGCGGAGAACATGCCCTGCGGCGCTCCTACAACACCGACGAGAGGCGTTTGTGGCCCGGCGAGCCCGCCGACTGCCTGGATCACAAGCGTTTCGCGGTTACCCTGAAGAAAATCGGCTTCGAGGGCGATATCTGCACCATGGAAGTGTTCCGCCCCGACTACTACAAGCTCTCCAACGAGAAGAACATCGCAAGGCCGCCGAGGTTACCCGCGCCCACGTGGCGAAGTACTGGTAAGCGCCGCAGAAGGTCCAGAGAAGGTGCCGTTCCCATGTTAGCCCCCAAGACTGTTTTCCCTCGGCATTGCCCCATCGGCTGATGCAACGACGACATGCCCGAGCTGGGCGCTGAGAACACGTTCCAGCAGATCGTCGGCGAAATGGCGCTGGCCGGCTTTGCCGGCTGCGAGATCGGCAACAGGTATCCCACGGACCCCGTCGAGCTGAAGAAGGCGCTGGACCTGCGGGGCATGCGCATCGCCAGCCGCTGGTATTCCTCGTTCCTCCTCACCCGTCCCATCGAGGAAGAGGAGAAGGACTTTATCGCCAACCTGGACTTCCTGGCTGCTGTCGGGGCCAACCGCGTCAACGTCAGCGAGCAGAGTTACTCCATTCAGGGCAAGGACATCCCCATCCTCACGGGGGGGACACAAGCATGTGATGGACGACGCCGAGTGGGATCGCTTCTTCGCCGGTCTGAACCGGCTGGGGCAGATCGCAAAGGAGCGGGGCTTTAAGCTGTGCTTCCACCACATGGGCACTGTCGTGCAGACCAGCGAAGAAGTCGACCGGATGATGAGCCATACGGACCCGGACAGCGTGTTCCTGTGCTATGATACCGGCCACTTCACCTTCGCGGGCGAGGATCCCCTTGCCATGCTGAAGAAATACGTGGACCGGGTGGGCCATGTCCATCTGAAGGACATGCGGCTGCCCGTGGTGGCACAGGCCCGGGAGAACAGCTGGAGTTTCCTCCAGTCTGTCTGCAACGGCTGCTTCACCGTTCCCGGTGACGGCGGCGTGGATTTTGACCCCGCGTTCCAGGTGCTGGACGAGGCCGGCTATCAGGACTGGATTCTGGTGGAGGCCAAGCAGGATAGTGATAGGTAAGCCTTTGATGTGATCTCCGGCTTTTCCCCCACTCTACACCGTGCATGCGACTTTCACCGCACACGGCGTGCCATCGTCAAGGTTATTTCATATCTAACCAATCTATCAAGGTTGAATTACATCGCATTGCTGTCGAGCGCTATTATAGCTATGCCGGCTTCTTCTCTGAGCGCATTGACCTTGTCAAGTTGCTCTTTGTTCAGCTTCAGCTTGTCGAGGAGTTCTGAGATTTTGTCATCTGCCGTTGCCTGTATGAGTTCGTGAACTTCCGGGAGGACGAGTATAAGATTCTCGTATCTGTAGGTAGCCCAGCTCTTTCTCATATTTTTGACATGGCATTTGATCTCATCACGTCGGGTAAACTCCTTGCCCGTGATTGCACACTTCCCGTTCTGAGCAGCGAACAGCGACAGGCAATTGTCGGTCGCTTCCAGCCTCAGCCCTTTCTCGGGGTTACGCATCAGGTCCAGCATGAGGGAGGTATTGACTTTCAGGTTGTCGTGAATGCCTACCCGCCCTTCCACTGTATAGACATTGCTGCTGACCTTTTTGTCTGCAGGATACATTGCCTTGATGTATCCAATGGGATACAATGGTTCGTCCGTTCCTTTCACGTATATTAACTGTTCGGACTTGCCATATCTAGTCTTTTCAAACTCGGTCAGCTGTCTGCCTGTACGGGAAAGCCCTTTACCTTTCTGCTTCGATAGCCTGTTGTGGATAATGCGCGATATCCTCCATTGTATCGTTCCGCAGTCCTCGCTTATCAAGGTGGCCATACGGTAATAGTTCTGAATACCCAGCACCATACGGTTATATCTGTTTACTTCTTCTAAAACCGTGGTGTGGTCTCGCGGGCTGGCCACCCTTTTAGCTTGTGCTATCAGCTTATTCGTGGCATTTTCTAACGCTTTGTCGCTCATGTGGGATTTAACGACCCATTTTTGATTATCTTTGCTTCCCTTGGGGTACAGTTTGATTTTGATGCCCAGGAAGTCAGTGTACTGGCGCCTTGCGTTGACTATCCGCGTTTTTTCCTCTGATATTTCCAGCCGTAGCCTTTCGGTCAACCACTGGGTAACCGCTGCTTTGATTCGCTCGGCATCTGGTTCGGTACGGCAAAGAATGCGGAAGTCATCAGCGTAACGGACTATTTGCATTTCCTTGAGATTCGTCTGCCTCATTTTCCTGTATCCCCGTACTCTCCGGATCTGGTCCCTACCTTTCATTGCCTCATGGTTGTACGCTAAGGGGTGATCCAGCCACTGTCCTTCTACCCATCTGTCCAGTTCGTTCAGGACGATGTTAGCTAGCAGCGGTGACAGGATTCCTCCTTGCGGTGTACCTTTGGTTGGAATGGTAACGGATCCGTTCTCCATCTTTATCGGGGCTTTGAGCATTTGCCTAATCAGGTAAATGAGATGATTATCATGTATACCTATTGACCAGATCTGCTTGATCAGCTTGGAATGGTCCACATTGTCAAAGAACCTTTTTATATCGAATTCTATGACGTAGTATAGTTTATCCAGTTGCAGCCTTCGCTCTAACACGCTTACTGCATTTTCCGCGCTTCGCAGAGGCCTGAATCCATAACTGTTGTTACTGAACTTTGCCTCGCAGATTGGTTCCATTACTTGTTTCACGCACTGTTGTAACAGGCGATCCCAAATACATGGTATCCCGAGTGGCCTCATCCGGCCATCTGGTTTTGGAATCTCTTTGCGCCTCACTGGTTTGGGTCGGTATCCATGCGGTGATTCTTTTGCAATAAACCTGATTTTTGCCACCACTTCATCTGGGGTCAAACGCTGCACATCTTTGATTGTCAGCCCGTCCGTTCCCGGAGTATTGCTCCCAGAGTTGCTTTTCAGATTACGGTATGCCAGTAGTATATTTTCTCTCGACAAGATTACACTCGTCAGGTCTTCAAAGGCCTTGCCTTCTTTGCTTTCCGAGTATAGTCTGTCGAAGGTTGCTTGCATACCATAGTATTCTGCGTGGCGCAGGCTATCGATTTTATTTGATTCAGCCTTAGACATTGGGCATCACCTCCATTCCGAAGAATTAGGCGACACTTTTTGTCTTACCCG
>CANRFA010000074.1 GCA_947629775.1 uncultured Oscillospiraceae bacterium | reverse complement strand
TCCCCCTCGTAGCAGAGCTTGAGGGAGAAGAACGGGGTCTCCTCCCGCCCGATCAGCTCCAGGAAGATGGCGTCTCCCTCCCAGTGGGGCAGCTCCAGCAGCCTGCGGCGGGGCAGCCACTCCAGGGTGCCCTCGTCGCACTCCTTCTGTTCCCCGGTCCATCCGGTGGCGGTGAACAGATGCATGTATTCCGTAGGCCAGCGGTCCGAGACGAAGGTCACGAGGCCCCGGTAGCGGTACTCCGTGAGGGTCAGGCCCGTCTCCTCCCGCACTTCCCGCAGCAGGCAGTCCTCCGGGCTCTCCCGGTCCTCGAACTTGCCGCCCACCCCGATCCACTTGTCATGGTTGAGGTCGTTTTCCTTCTTCACGCGGTGGAGCATGAGGTAGTCCTCGCCCCGCTGCAGATAGCACAGCGTCGTGTTGATCATGGCGTTCCTCCGTTCATCCGCTCTTGCGGGTCGCGCCCGTCCGGTCGCTGTCGATCAGCTCCACCACTGCGGTGTATTCCTCCTCGCCCCGCCGGCAGGTGAGGGTCACGGAATCTCCGGCGCCCAGGCGCTGTTTTACCCGGGTCAGGTCTTCCACGGCGGTAATCGGGGTGCCGTCCACGGCGACAATCACGTCGTTGGCCCGCAGCCCCTTCTTCCAGGCGTCGCTGGAGGCGTCCACCTCCAGCAGCAGCAGTCCGCCGTCCTCCTCCGGAATCGTCTGTACCGTAAAGCCGAAGATCCCGGGCCGGATGGATCGCCCGGCGATCAGGGCGTCCACCACATACTTCACCCGCTGGGAGGGGATGGCGAAGCCCAGTCCCTCCGCGGAGCCGTCCTCCGAGACGATCTTGATGGTGGTGACTCCCACCACCTGGCCGTACTGGTTGATCAGGGCGCCCCCGGAGTTGCCGAAGTTGATGGCGGCGCTGGTCTGCAGGAGGGTCATGGTGATGCCGTCCACCTCCACCTCCCGATCCACCGCCGAGATGATGCCGTCCGTAATCGTGGCCCGGTAGCCCAGCGGGTCCCCGATGGCCGCCACCGGATCTCCGCAGCGCAGGGAGAAGGAGTCCCCGAACTCCGCCGGCGTCAGGCCCTTCGCCTCCACCTTCAGCACCGCCAGATCCTCGTCGGCGTCAAAGCCCACCAGCTTCGCGTCCACGGAGCGGTTGTTCTGAAGGGTCACGGTCACGGAGTTGGCCCCCGCCACCACGTGGGCGTTGGTAATCAGGTACCCGTCCTCCGTCAGCACGATTCCCGTGCCGGTGGCGTAGCTGCTGCGGCCGGTCCGGGCGCGGATGGAGACCATGGAGGGCAGATTCTTGTCGTAGATCTCCGTATAGCTCCTGGCCTCGGTCCCGTCCGGATGGAGCTCCACCGTCACGCCGGTGCCGGTCTCCGCCTTGGCGATGGTGGGAGGCTCCGTGCTGTACTCCTGCTCCTCCTGGAAGGGGGTCATGCCCCAGCCGTAGAAGGGCACCATGGCGTCTATCATATCCAGAATGCTGCGCACCCCCACCGTGACCAGGGCCACGGTGAGCGCCACCGTCGCCAGGATCAGAACGGGCTTCCAGGGGAAGCGGAACTTCCGCTTCCGGCGCAGCACCCGCCGGGGAACCCGGGGCAGGTACGTCTCCGGCGCCGGGGCCTTTTCCTCCTCGGGATGTTCCCAGGCGCCTCCCCGCCAGAGGTCTTCGTCTGTTCTGTCGCGCACTTGTCCCCCTCCTTCCGGGCACAGCTCGGGCGGCTATGCCAGTGTCAGTGTAAAGGTAAAGCAGGTCACGCCGTCTTCGCTGGTGACCGTAATGGATTCCTTCAGGCTGTTGAGGATGGTCTTCACAATGTAGAGTCCCAGCCCCACGCCGTCCCGGTCCATGGACCGGGAGTAGTCCGCCTTGTGGAAGCGGTCGAAGAGCAGCGGCAGCTCCTCCGCCGGAATGGTGGCGCCCAGATTGGAGATGGCGGTCACCGCCTTGCCGTCCTTCTTCGTCAGGTGCACCGAGATGGCGGTGCCCGAGGGGGCGAACTTGGCGGCGTTGTCCAGCAGGTTGTAGCACACCTGGGTGATGGAGTCCGGGTCGCCCCAGACCATCACCCGCCCCTCCGGCAGCTGCACGTCCATGTCCAGGTCCCGCCCGCTGATCTTCCCCTCCAGGCTGATGATCACCTGGGAGATGGTCTCCACCAGGTCGAACTGCTCCTGGGCGGTGATGGAGGTATCGGACATCGCCTGCAGGCGGCTCAGATCCAGCATGCGCCGCACCAGACGGCTCAGCCGCCGGGTCTCCGAGACGATCACCTGCAGAAACTCCGCCTCCCGCTCCTTGGGAATCGTGCCGTCCAGAATCCCCTCCGCGAAGCCGGAGATGGTGGTCATGGGGGTCTTCAGCTCGTGGGAGACGTTGGCGATGAAGTCCGCCCGCCGCTGCTCCACGTTGGCCAGGGAGGTCGCCATGGAGTTGAAGGCCTCCGCCAGGGTGCCGATCTCGTCCTCCCGGCCCTCGTAGCCCTCCAGGCGGACGTCAAACTCCCCCCGCCCGAACTTCCGCGCCGCGTCCGCCATCTCGTTGAGGGGGCGGGAGAGGTAGGCGGAGGTCAGGGTGCTGACCACCACGGAGATCAGCAGCACCACCACGGCGGAAAAGAAGAAGATGGCGGCGGTGGAGGACCACATCTCCGCCACGCTGGAGGCGTCCGCCGCCACCAGCACCAGGCCGTGGACGGAGACCCCGCCCCGCAGGTTGCGGGTAATCACCGGCAGAGAGGCCATGTACCGCTTCTCCGGGTAGATGCCGTTGAGGTTCGTAAGGCCGGTGTAGCTTCCCCGCTCCAGCACCTGGCTGATCACTTCGCCGGGGATGGTGATGTTCTGGTACTCGTAGAAGTTGTCCCCGTCCGTGGCGTAGAGGATGCGCCCGTCCGGATTGGCTACCATGATGTAGGAGTCCGAGATCAGGGCGATGGAGGCCACGTAGTTGCGGTAGAAGTCGTTCTGAATCGTCAGATACTGCTGGTAGTTGGCCGCCGTAAAGGAGGCGATATAGTCCGCGTTGCGCTCCATGTCCGTGCGCTTTTCGGAGATGATGTACCGGTAGCTGAGCATCATGAAAGCGGCGGACAGCAGCACGAAGGAGATGGCCATGATGCCGCACATCATGGCGAGCTGGCGTTTGTAGAGGGATTTCATAAGCGGCGGCCCGGGTTCTGTCCGGATAAGTCCGGGAACGGCGGGTCTTTCCACCTCCTGTGCGGTAATCTGTCCGCGCTCCGGCTCCGCAGAGGGAAGCCGGATACGCTCTGTCTGTCTTCAGGGGTCCCGGGCGCGTCTCACTCCCGGGCCGGATGGGTCTTCTCGCCCACCTCGAACTTGTAGCCCACGCCCCAGACGGTCTTCAGGCGCCACTGGTCGCTGACGCCCTCCAGCTTCTCCCGCAGGCGCTTGATGTGCACGTCCACCGTGCGGCTGTCTCCGTAGTAGTCAAAGCCCCACACCTCGTCCAGCAGCTGGTTGCGGGTAAAGACCCGGTTGGGGGAGGAGGCCAGATGGAACAGCAGCTCCAGCTCCTTCGGCGGGGTATCCACCCGCTGGCCGTTCACCTGCAGCTCGTAGTAGTCCATGTTGATCTCCAGCTTGTCGAAGGAGAGCCTGCGCACCTTCTCCGCTTCCTCCGGGTTGACCCGGCGCAGCACGGCGTGGACCCGGGCCAGGACCTCCCGCATGGCGAAGGGCTTGACGATGTAGTCGTCCGCGCCGGACTCCAGGCCGGAGACCCGGTCCTCCGTCTCCCCCTTGGCCGTCAGCATGATCACCGGCGTGCGGCCGCTCTCCCGGATCTTCTTCAGGACGGACCAGCCGTCCATGACCGGCAGCATGATGTCCAGCAGCACCAGGTCCGGCTGGAAGGAGCGGTAGTACTCCACGCCCTTGCCGCCGTCCTTCGCCACCTTCGTCTCGAAGCCTTCCTTGTCCAGATACATGTGGAGCAGCTCCGCGATGTTGGCGTCGTCCTCCACAATCAGTACTTTTTTCGCCATCGTAAACACCCGCCTCTCAGGTTTGTCGGTTCTCTCTCTATTATAACCCCGCCGGGGCCATTCGGGATGAATTTTCTGTTAATCTTTCCCCGCCTGCGCTCCTTCCCCGTCGTCCACGTAGGAGTGATCCACCTGAATGACCGGGAAGTAGCGCTCCGAGAACCCCTTGATCCCCCGGGTCAGCTCCGCCGTCACCTGGGCATCCGTCAGCCGGAAGCCGTAGGGCACCAGCACGTCGAACATGACGTTGGTATGGTGGGGGCCGGCGGTGATGCGGAAGTCGTGGAGCGTGATCTCCTCGTCCAGCTCCCGGGCCAGCCCCTCTACCCGGGCGCGCAGGGCGTCCGTGCGGGCGTCCTTCACCACCGGATCCATGTGGATCACGGTATCGATGTGGTGCCGGTTCTTCAGCTCCCGCTCGATATGGTCCACCACGTCGTGCAGCGCCAGCAGATCTCCGTCCGCGGGCACCTCCGCGTGGAAGGACATCATGGCCCGGCCCGGGCCATAGTCGTGGTAAATGAGATCGTGAATCCCCAGAATCTGCTCGTGGGCCAGAACCAGACGGTCGATGTCCTCCGCCAGTTCCCGGTTCATGGGCCGCCCCAGCAGGGGATCCAGGGTGCTGCGGGCCGCCTCCCAGCCGGTGCGGAGGATCAGGACAGCCACCAGCAGGCCCGCCACCCCGTCCACGGGAAAGGAGGTCCGGGGCCCGACGAGGGCCGAGAGCAGCACCACGCCCGTGGAGGCGGCGTCCGAAAGGGAGTCCGCCGCCACCGCCCGCAGCGTATCCGACTCCAGCATGCGGCCCAGGGTCCGGTTGCAGAGGAACATCCCCAGCTTCAGGGCGATGGCGCACACCAGAATCCCGCACGAGAGCGCGGAAGTCTGCACCGCGGCGGGGTGGAAGAGGGCGCTCACGGAGCTGCGTCCCAGCTCGAAGCCCATCAGGAGAATCGCCAGCGACACAATGAGGCCCGTCACGTACTCCGCCCGGCCGTGGCCGAAGGGATGCCCGGCGTCCGCCGCCCTTCCCGCCAGGCGGAAGCCCACCAGCGTCACCGCCGAGGTGGCGGCGTCCGAAAGGTTGTTTACCGCGTCGGCCACCATCGCCACAGAGGAAGACATCACGCCGGCGGCCAGTTTGCCCGCGAAGAGCAGCAGGTTGCACCCGATTCCCAGGCCCCCCGCCAGAGCCCCCGCCCTGCGGCGGACCTCCGGATCCTCCGGGGAACCGCCCCGCAAAAAGATACGCTGCAGCAGTCCTTTCATCCGTCCCTCCTGTTAACCCCACGTCCTGCGCGCGGCCAAAATCCGTCCCTGTTATTATCGCACGGGAGCGGGAAGGCGTCAAGATCCCCTTTGGGAATCCGTCCCGCCTGTCCCCGGCCGCTCCCGCTCCGGCCTCGAACAGCCACTTCGTTCCGTCGGGCCGGCGAAGCGCCCGCGCCCGCTTCTCCGGCGGACACCCCCGGCCCGGGGACTTTTTCCGCGACGGTCCTCCGCCGCCTCCCTTTCCGGCCGGTCTCCCGCCCTTCCCGGTCCGCGGGAGGGCGCCAGAACCCACTTATATCTGTTATATGGAATATTATGGGCTTCGAATTCATAATTTGTTTCCGCCTCCTTCATGATTCATTCACAATTGGCTGGTATCCTGATCCTGGATGAGCAAGCGGTTACATTCTCTCCCTTTTTTCTCTCCCGATTACAACACACACAGGCCTGCGCCCCCGGTCTTACGGATCGGGGGCGCATGTCTGTCTCCGGGCCTTCCGCCACGAAGCCCCCCGCTCCCGGATCCCCTGGCTCCCAGCGTCTCCGTCCAAAAAATGAATTGTCAAAGACCCCCTTTCCCGCTATAATGAAGGGTGAGAAAGGGGGGTCTGTCATGTGTACCCAAATCATCTCCATCAGCCGGGAATTCGGCAGCGGCGGGCGCCTGATCGGCAAACAGCTGGCCGCCAGGCTGAACATCCCCTGCTATGACCGCACCATCATCCAGCGGACCGCGGAAAAGAGCGGTCTGTCCCCGGACTTCATCGCCCGGGCGGAGGAGCGGGCCCGGAGCCGCTTCCACCTCTCCGCCATGAACGTGAATCTGGGCTCCGCCGGAGGCAAGGGGGGCTTCGCCCATCCCCAGGAGGTGCCCATCAGCCATCAGGCTTTCTTCGCCCAGGCGGAGGTCATCCGGGAACTGGCGGACGAGGGCCCCTGCGTGATCGTGGGGCGCTGCAGCGACTACATTCTGGAGGACCGTCCCAAACTCCTCAAGGTCTTCCTCTACGCGGACCTTCCCAGCCGGGTGGAGCGCTGCGTGGAGGAATACGGACTGCCGGCCGACGAAATGGAGAAGCGCATCCGCCGGCAGGACCGGGGCCGCTCCAACTACTATAACTACTTCACCGGTCTCACCTGGGGCGACATGCGCCGCTACGACCTGACCCTCAATACCTCCACCTGCGGCATCGAGGGGGCGGTCCAGCTGATCGCCGCCCTGGCGGACCTGCGGGAACCGCAGGGATGACCCTTCGCCCCCGCGTTCAGATCTCCGGAGAGGCGGATCACCTGGTAAACTACGTAAGCGCTGTCCTTCGGGCAGGCGGGGACCCGGTCGCCGGCTGGGCCCCCGCCCCGGATCTCTCCTGCGACGGACTGCTGCTGGCCGGGGGCGGGGATCTGGACCCCGCCCTCTTCCACCAGCCGGACCGGGGCTCCCATCCCCCGGATCCGGTCCGGGACGCGGCGGAGCTGCGCCTGACGGAGGCCTTTCTGGCCGCCGGCCGGCCGGTCTTCGGGATCTGCCGGGGCCTGCAGGTGATCTCCGTGGTCCTGGGCGGCACCCTGATTCAGGATCTTCCGCCCCATCTGCGCCTCTTCCACGCCTGGGACGGCGAGGACCGGATCCATCCGGTGCGCGCGGAGCGGGACTCCCTGCTGGGGCGGACCCTCGGGGAGCTCTTCCTGGCGAACAGCGCCCACCACCAGGCCCTGGACGACCCCGGCGAGGGCATGGTCGTCACGGCCTGGTCCGAGGGCGGCGTCCCGGAGGGAGCGGAGCACCGCTCCCTGCCCGTCTTCGGCACCCAGTTTCACCCGGAGCGGATGACCGGCGCACTCTTTCCCCCGGCGGACGCTCTCTTCGCGCACTTCCTTTCCCTCTGCCGGTCCTGAGCCCGGCCCGTCCCGGCGGGCGCCCCACAGATAAAGAAAAGGAGCGGAAACTCCCATGGCCAACCAACCGAAGGCTTCCTGGAGGCGGCGGCTGTTCGAGATCGTGGAGATCTCCGCCACCGAGGACAGCACCGGACGCACCTACGACATGATCAGCACCCTGGCCATCGTCGTCAATCTGGCGGCCAGCGTCCTCTACACCTTCCAGAACATCCGCGAGCAGTTCGGGCCCGTCCTTACGACCGTGGAGACCGTAACGGTGGCCTTCTTCGCTGTGGACTACGTCCTGCGGCTCATCACCGCCCACTGCCTCTACCCGAAGCTCTCGGAACTCCGCGCCCTCCGGAAGTACGTCTTCTCCTTCACGGGGATTGTGGATCTGCTGTCCTTCCTGCCCTACTACCTGCCGGTCTTCTTCCCCGCCGGGGCGGTGGCCTTCCGCATGTTCCGGGTGGTGCGCATCTTCCGCCTCTTCCGCATCAACACCTACTACGACTCCCTGAACGTGATCACGGAGGTCATCTCCAGCAAGAAGCAGCAGCTGATCTCCTCCGTCTTCATCATCATCGTCCTCATGCTGGCCGCCAGCCTCTGCATGTACTCCCTGGAGCACGAGGCCCAGCCCACGGTCTTCACGAACGCCTTCTCCGGCATCTGGTGGGCGGTCTCCACCCTGCTGACGGTGGGCTACGGGGACATCTACCCGGTCACCACCCTGGGGCGCACCTTCAGCATTGTCATCACCTTCCTGGGCGTGGGCATGGTCGCCATCCCCACCGGCATCATATCCGCCGGCTTCGTGGATCAGTACTCCCGGATCAAGCGCCTCAGCGAGTACGCCAACGAGGAGGACGTCCACTTCATCCGCATCCATCTCCTGGAGACGGATCCCTGGGCGGGAAAGACGATCGAGAACCTGGGCCTGCCCCACGGGGTCATCGTGGCCATCATCCAGCGGGACAGGGAGACCATCGTCCCCCGGGGCGATGTGGAACTGCGCCCCGGCGACACCCTGGTGCTGGGAGCCGAATCCTTCGACGACGACCAGCACATCGAGCTCAAGGAGATCGTCCTGCGCCGGCAACACGACTGGAACGGCGTCGCCATCCAGGACCTGGACATCTCCCGCAAGACCGTCATCGTGATGGTGAAGCGGCAGAAGAAGGTCATCATCCCCCACGGCGGCCTGGTCCTCCAGGAGGGGGACCACGTGGTCCTCTACAGCCAGAGCCGCATCCCGGACGCCACGGAAATCCAGATCTGAGCCCTGTTCTCCGAAAGCCCCGGAGCGCACTCGCTCCTGTTCTCCGGTCCGTTCAGAGCCGCACCTGGTCGGACGGCAGTTCCGCCGTTCCTCTCTGAAATCACAACGCAGCGCCTGGCCGGACGCTGCGTTTTTTCGGTCAGTCTTTCCGTACGGGGGAGGCCTCCGCCGGACCGCTTTCCGGCATAGCCGCGGCCTCCTCCACCCCCGTGAGATCAAAAGGCGGCGTATACTCCTCCCGGGCGGCGGTCCGCTCCTGGGTAAAGCCCTCCAGGCCCAGGTTCGCCATGTAGGCCTGCACGCTGCGGATCTCGCCGGGACGCAGGCGGCGGTTCACCTCCGGCAGGCCGGACAGATCGCCCCAGGGGGTGTACTGGCTCATGAGGGAAAAGAGCACGGTCCCCCGGGGAAAGGCGTCCGCCACCCAGTCCATGACCGCCTTCGCCTGGGCCGCCTGCCCCGGAAGCACCAGGTGGCGGATCACGGTGCCCCGGCGGAGAATTCCGTCCTCGTCCAGCACGCAGGGGCCGGTCTGGCGCACCATCTCCCGGATGGCCGCCACAGCCACCTCGGGATAATCCGCGGCCCCCGAATACCGTCGGGCCGTTTCGGCCTTGAGATACTTCAGGTCCGGCAGATAGATATCCACCTTCCCCTCCAGGCTCCGCAGGGTCTCCACCCGCTCGTAGCCCCCCGAGTTCCAGACTACCGGCACGGAGGGACGGTACGTCTCCAGCAGCGCCCGAACCGTATGGGCAAAGTGGGTGGGGCTGACGAAGCTGATGTTGTGGGCGCCCTGGGCGATCAGCTCCTCGCAGATGGCCCGCAGGCGCTCCAGGGTCACAGGCCGGCCGTACCCTCCCCGGCTGATCTTCTCGTTCTGGCAGAAGACGCACCCCAGATTGCAGCCGGAAAAGAAGATGGTCCCGGACCCCCGGGTTCCGGAGATCGGTGGCTCTTCCCAGAAGTGCAGGGCCGCCCGGGCCAGCATCGGCACGGAGGGCATCCGGCAGACGCCGCCTCCCTCTGTGGGGGTCCGCAGAGCGCCGCAGTCCCGGGGACAGAGCCGGCAGAGCATGGTTCCCTCCGGCGCTCCCGCGGAGACGCCCGTCTGTATGGTCTGTACCGCGTTCATCCTGACGCTCGCTCTCCCTTCCCGGGCGGGAATCCGCCCGCTGTCCCTGCGCAGGGTATGACCGCCCCGCCGCCCATCCGTATCCGGCGGACGGACTGACAGGGACTTCCGTCCCTGCCCGCGCCCGTTCCGTCCCCTTCCGGGAGGAGCGGTTCCATTTCGGACCGGGTTGTCTCCTCGCCCGGAGCGACCGGCGTCCATCCGGCCGCTCCCTCTCCGCGTTTTCGGGCGCGTTCTCCGCCCCAACGGACAGGGAATCCTCATTATACCAGAGTTTGGGAATACAGACAACACATTCCGGAAATAATGGTTGACAGGCCCCCGGAACTGTGTTATTCTGTCATTAATTCACAGAGGAACTGCGGGCTTTCCGGCCGGGCTTCGTTCGGAGTGCACAATCCCTCCGGCTCCGGGTCTGCCAGTTTCAGCCTGTGAATCAGGAATCTGACTTTTCTGGAAAGGCTGGTGTCTCATCGTG
>CANRFA010000073.1 GCA_947629775.1 uncultured Oscillospiraceae bacterium | reverse complement strand
CTTTCTGCTTCCGATTCAAGATCGCCTTCATCCACCAAGCGAGCTTGGTGGCACTCGGCGCCTTGAGTTTGTAGCGGACAGACCGCCGTTGCGGATGGAGTCATAGGCTTCGCCGATGCCGTCCACGCCCACAACCAGGATGTCAGCGTTGGCTTCGCGTACGGCTTCCACAACGCCCAGAGCCATGTCGTCGTTGTTGCAGAAGATGCCCTTGAGGTCGGGGTGGTTCTGGATCCAGTTGGCGGCGATGGTCTTGGCCTTGTTGCGGTCCCAGTCGGCGTTCTGCTCTTCGACCACGGTCAGGCCGGAGTTGTTTTCAGCGATCCAGTTCTTGAAACCGGCGGTGCGCTGACGGGCGGCGAAGGCCTTGGGCATGCCGATGACGATGGCTACTTCACCCTGGTCGCCCAGCTTCTCGGACATCCAGGCAGCGGCGAGTTCGCCGTTCTGAGCGGCGTTGGGTCCAACATAGTGCTTGGCTTGGGCAATGAGGCCGTCGTTGACGTTCACGGTCAGGACGCCCGCCTTGTTGGCGTTTTCCACGGCGGAGGTCAGGTTGGAGTCGGAGATGGGGCTCATCAGAAGAGCGGTCTTGCCGGCGGTGGTGAAGTTCTCGGTCATGGTCTGCTGCAGGATCTCGTCGTTCTCGCTGGTGGTGGCGTCCACGTCGATGGTGATGCCGGCGTCAGAAGCGGCCTGATTGTAGCCCTCTTCCAGGGTGCGCCAGAACTCGTTGGACAGGGACTTCATGACGACGCCCAGGTCGGCGTTGGCGGGGACGGTGACCTCGGTGCCATTGGCCTCGCGCAGTTCCTCGATGGTCATGGCGTCGGCGGCCTCATCGGGGTTAAAGTCGCCGGTCGCGGCGCTGGTGTCGCCGGTGCTGGTGCTGGCGCTGGTTTCGGAGGAACCGCTGGACGCGCCGCCGGAAGAGGCGGCTCCGCCACCGGAAGACGCGCCACCGCCGCCGCCGCAGGCGGCCAGGCTCAGGGTCATGGCCAGAGCAAGGGTCAGAGCTAACAGTTTTTTCATTTTGATTACCTCCTGATGTGATTGGGGTTTCTGCTCTCTATCTCAACATGCTGAAGATCAGCTTCTGGGCGCTGATCCCGTCATGCTTTGATACAACCTGACTGATGTTCTCCACGCCTTCCCGCTCCACTTTGGAGCGGATCAGTTCGAAGGCGTCGATGTTGGCCTGGCACTCCGCTTTGGATTCCTCCCGGATGGGGAAGGTGTCGAAGAAGACCACGCCGTCGTAGTGGTACCGTTCGAGGTAGTAGATGAATTCGGCGGACTGGGAGAAGTTCACGGTGCCGAAGATCAGACCGCTGTCCTTCCAGCCGTACCCGTCGTTCATGTGAAGGCCAAACAGCTTGCCGCTGGAGGCGGCCAGGGCGAGCCCATAGGCCGGGTTGTCGTGCTTCATCAGCATGTGGCAGAAGTCCAGGGTGCAGCCCACGTTGGGACGATCCACCTCGCGGATGAGGTACAGCGTCATGCCGGCGCTGTCCACCATGGCGAAATCCCGCTCTTCGTAGGGCTTGTATTCGATGCTGATCTTCAGATCCGGGGCGTAGTCGGCTACCTCCCGGAGACCGTCCACCAGCTGTCCCCAGCACTTCTCGTAGTCCATCTGGAAGGGGTAATCGAAGCCGTCGTTCTCAAACCAGAGGGTGATGACGGAGCCGCCCAGTTCCCGGCAGACATCGGCGGCGTCCCGGGCCATCTGAATGGCCCTGCGGCGCAGCTCCTCGTTGGGATTGGTGAAATCTCCGTCCAGCCACTCCTTGCGCCAGCGGACCGCCAGGCCATTGACTTTCAGAGGAGAGATGGCCTTTTTGAGCTCCTCCAGGTCATAGCCGGCGATGTGCTCGGGATAGTTGAACTCCAGATGGGTGATGCCGTCCATGTGCTTGTAGGCTTCGATGGCGTCGAAGACGTTCTGGCCCTTGAAGATAAACGAATTGAATCTGCCTGCGTAGTTCATGTGGATCCTCCGTTTCTGTCCATACAGAACTGGTTTAACGTGTAACCGGTTACATTCCGCAGCAGAATCCCTCCTGGGACCAGGGAAGAGCAGCCTCTCGACGTGTAATCGGTTACATTTCAAAGGGAAGCGGTTCCCCTCCGCCAGGCCGGCGGACCGGCCGAGGAAGGGACCAGAAGAAAAGGGGAAGGTGTAACCGATTACATTTCGTCGGGAAAAACATTCCCCCGGAGGGAAATGTTTCTCGAATCAGTCGCTCAGCTTCTCGGAGCCCCGAAGGATCAGCTCGGTGGGTACGAAACGGGTCTCTTTCGGGGAGGAAGGGTCCTCCAGGCGCTTCATCAGAAGCTCCATGGCGATGCGACCCATTTCCCGGGAGGAGCGGTCTACCACGGACAGGTGGTATCCCACGTCCCGCAGCGTCTGGATGTCGTCGAATCCGATCAGGGCGATGTCCCTGCCGATGTGGATGCCGTGTTCCGTACAGAAGCGGAGACAGCCCAGCGTCATCATGTTGTTGCAGGTGAAGATGGCGGTGGGGGGCTCCGGCAGTTCCATCAGGGTCCGGGTCGCTGTGAAAGCGATTTCGGACTTCTGATCGGCCCGTACCATGTACTCCGGCCGCACGGGAACGCCGGCTTCTTCCATGGCCTGCAGATACCCCGCGCAACGTTCGAAGACCGGCCGGTTGGAAGGGCTGCCCATGATGATGGCGATGCGCGTGTGGCCTTCCCGGATCAGCTGCCGGACCGCGAGGTACGCGCCCTCCTGGTCCTTCGCGCGTACCATGCTGAACTGCCGTCTGTCCAGATCCCGGTCCAGGAGCACCACGGCCACGTTCTTCTGCTCGAATTCCTCCAGGATGGAACCGGTGACCTGGTCGTAGCCATCCGCCGGGGAGAGGATGATGCCGTCCAGACGCTGCTGGCGGATCACGGCCAGGAACTCGTGCTCCTTCTCGGGGGTCTCGTCCGAGTTGAAGTAGAAGACGTTGTACTTCTTCTGTTCGGCCACCTGCGTGATGCCGATCAGAGCGCTGGAGAAGAAAGGGTTCTCAATGTCCGGAAAGATGACCCCCATGTTGTGGGTGGCGCGGACGCTGAGGCTTTTGGCTACGGCGCTGGGGGTGTAGCCCTGCTCCCGGATGACCCGCTCTACCCGTTCCCGGGTCTTGGGGGTCACAAGGGAGCTGTGGTTCAGTACCCTGGAGACTGTTGCGGTGGATACCTGCGCTTTTCGTGCAATATCGCTGATATTCATAAAATGTAACCGCTTTCTTTACTCAAAAGATTACCATCCCCGCCCCTCTTTGTCAAGCACGGATTTATGGAAAACCAACATTTCGTCATGTTGGACAAAACAGGAGGGCGTTTTTAGGCACAGTGCACAAAGCCCCGGCCCCTCCCATTATACATGAGCCCGCGGCGAAATTCAATCCTGGCCTCAGCCGCCCTCGGATATTGTGCCAGGGAGCCGCGGCGGCCGGAAACCGGGAGGGAGGAGGGCCTTGACAGCGGATACCCGGCGTGATATTCTTTCCCTGAAACCGGTTTCATACCCCTTTGAGAGGAGAGTCCAGTATGATAACAGCAGCATACATCGGCTTTGGCGTCAGCGTCCGGGAGTATCACCTTCCCTACGTGGAGGGCCGGGACGACCTGCGGGTGAAGTATGTCTTCCGGCGGACGGAGGACATCCCCCAGTTCGCCGCGTATGAGCCCTTCTACCCGGAGATCCGCTTTACGACCGATCTCGACCAGGTTCTCTCGGACCCGGAGGTGGATCTGGTGGTGGTGAACGCGCCGGACGCCTTCCACGTGCCCTATGCGAAGCAGATCCTGCAGGCGGGAAAGCATGCCCTGGTGGAGAAGCCCTTCGCCCCCACCGCCGCCGAGGCCCGGGAGGTCTTCGCCCTGGCGAAGGAGAAGGGCCTGATCTGCATGCCCAACCAGAACCGGCGCTTTGACGCGGACTTTCTGGCTGTGAAGGATGTCCTGAACAGCGGAAAGCTGGGACAGCTTGTGCGCCTGGAGAGCCACTACGATTACTACCGGCCCGGCGGCTGGTACGACCACCTGGGCACCCTCTACAACCTGGCGGTCCACACCATCGACCAGGTGATCTCCCTGCTGGGGATGCCGGACCGCACCCATTTCGACGTGCGCAGCATCCACCACCCCGGCGTGGGAGACGATTACTACGACCTGGAGTTCTGGTACGGCAACTGCAAGGCCTCCGTGAACACCAGCATGTGCGTGCTCATCGACTATCCCCGCTTTACCCTCCACGGCACCCGGGGCAGCTTCACTCTGCCGCCGGTGATCCACAACTCCGGGAAGAAGAAGGTGGTGGGCCGCCACACCATCAGCACCGCGCCTGCCCCCGAGGACCGCTGGGGCACCCTGGTCTATATGAATGACGCCGGAGAGAAGGTCACGGAACGGGTTCCTGTGGGCTGCGCCCACTACGAGCGCATCTATGACAGCCTCATCGCCGCCATTGAGGGACGGGGCGAAAAGTGCGTGAAGGACGAAGAGGTCGTCCGGGTTCTGGAGATTCTGGAGGAGGCCACCGCCGTGGCGGCTTCTCACGGGAGGGATGGCGTATGAGCGACACCATCCGGCTGGGAACCATCGGGTCCGGCATGATCGTGCGGGCCATTCTGGGCCATGTCCTCCACAGCGATACGATTTCCCTGACCGCCGTATACTCGCGCAGCCAGGAGACCGGCCAGGCCCTGGCCCGGGAGTTCGGCGCGGAAGCGGTCTTTACGGATCTGGACGCCTTCCTGGCAGATCCCGGTTTCGATACGGTCTACATCGCCTCCCCCAACCTGCTGCACTTTGAACAGGCGAAAAAGGCCCTGCTGGCAGGCAAGCACGTGATCTGCGAAAAGCCCTTCTGCGTCCGCCAGGAGGAGGCGAGGGAACTGGTCGGGCTGGCCCGGGCGCGGGGACTGACGCTGGTGGACGCCACTCCCACCGCCTTCCTGCCCAATCTGGACCTGCTGCGTCAGGCGCTGTCCCGCATCGGGCGGGTCCGGCTGGTGCTGGGCAACTACAGCCAGTACTCCAGCCGCTATGACGCCCTGCTGGCCGGGAAAACGCCCAATGTCTTCAACCCGGCCTTCGGCGGCGGCTGCCTGATGGACATCAACTACTACAACGCATACCTGACCGTTCTGCTCTTCGGTCGCCCTCGGGACGCGGCCTACGCTCCCAACCTGCATCCCAACGGGATAGACACCTCCGGCGTCCTCACCTTCCAATACGACGGCTTTGTCTGCTCTCTGGCCGGCGCCAAGGACACCTGGGGAGAGAACTTCTACCAGATCGAGGGAGAGAAGGGGTACATCCGCATTCCCGGAGGGAGCAACGGCCTCGCCTCCATCGAGGTGGTCACCCGGGACGGCCAGGAGACCCTCAACGCCCAGGAGAACCCGGACCGCTGGTTCTACGAGGTTCAGGGTCTGGCGTCCCTGCTGGCCCTGCGGGATCCGACCCTCTTTGACTCCGGTCTGGATACCATGCTGGAAACCATCCGCCTGCTGGAAGAGGTCCGCCGGAAGGCCGGTATCCGGTTCCCCGGTGACTGACGGGGAAGACGCCATGAGCAGGAGAAGGATTATCGGGATCGATATCGGCGGGACGAACTTCCGCATCGGCGCGGTGGGGCCGGAGGGGGAACTGACCCGCTTTCGGAAAATTCCGGTGGGGCAGGTCTTTCGGACAGAAGCTCCTCTGGACGATCTGGCCACTTTTCTGAAAAGCTACTGCGCCATTCTGGCTGGAGATGGCCTGGAGACGGAGGGCATTGCCATCGGGTTTCCGGCTACGCTGGATCGGGAGCGGAAGCGGGTTCTCCAGGCGCCGAACATCCCCTTTCTGGAAGACCTGCCTGTCGTGGAGGACCTGACACGACGGCTTGGCGTCCCGGTTGTCATCGAGCGGGATGTGGTCATGGCGGTTTTTTACGATCGGGAGAAGTACCACGTCCCGGCAGAGGGGATCACGGTGGGAGTGTACTTCGGAACCGGGATCGGAAGCGCCATCTTCCTGGATGGAACGCCGCTGGCCGGAAAAAACGGAGTGGCCGGGGAAGTGGGGCATATCCCCGTGGACGGCAGCGAGCTTCTCTGCGGCTGTGGAAACCGGGGATGCATGGAGAGTCTGGCCGGGGGCCGGTATCTGACGCGGCTGTGCGAGACGGTCTATCCGGGAACCCCCATTGGCAGGCTGTTTACGGAACACGGGGACGAGGCGCTCCTGAGACAGTTTGTGGATCGGATGGCGATGGCCGTGGCGACGGAGGTCAATATCCTGGATCCGGATACGGTTCTGGTGGGAGGCGGAGTACCTGATATGGCGGATTTCCCCGGTCCGTATCTGCTGGAGCGGATCATGGCCCATACCCGGAAGCCGTTTCCCGCTCAGGGACTGCATATCCTCTTTACAGACGACGAGGAAGCGAAGTGCGTGATCGGCGCGGCCCGATACGGCCGCCGGAGACTGGAAGGGACCCTGACCTGAACGGTCGGGGTCCCCTTTTGTCCTGACGCTGGTAATCAATAACAGGAAGAGAAGAAACAGACACAATTTTCTGTTAGCTTCCGTTAATGGATAAGAAAGGAAATGTTATTAATGATTGCCCTCATTACCCCCTCTCAAAATCCTCTGAAGGGCGGATTTTCCAGAAATGGAAATTCTGTTCCAAATGGAAAAGATTTCCTGTTTCTGCACCGCGTCGCTTGTCTGAACCGACAAATGACAGGGGCCGTTTTTGTGCACTCTGACGAACCCGGGTACAAGATGTACCGAAACTCGAACAGTTTATGCAAAAACAGTTCAAAACCCATGAAAAGTATGCTACATTAGCAAGGTGCGGGCGGTTTACCCCGCCCAGATCTGAAGAGGAGGAAACATAATGGAAAAACTGCTTGTCAACCTGCTTGCCGGTCCTCTCGGCGGCATGGGCGTCAGCCAGGCGGATGTAGAGAACTATGTGCATCTCTGCTTCCCGTACATCTGCGTGATCCTGGCAGCTCTTGTGATCGCCATTGTTGTGGCCATCGTGGCCATGAAGGCGCCCAAGGGCATCAAAGGGCTGGTTCGCTGGAACTGCCTGATCTGCTTTGTGCTGGTCGCTGCTCTCGCGGCCAACATGATCTGTTTTGGCCCCATGAAGAACACCCTGTCCACCATGATGAATTCCCAGGTCAATCTCACCGAAGAGACTGTAGCCGCGTCCAAGGACGTCATCTCCCGGGTGGGCGAGGAAGGTCTTGTTCTGGTTGAGAACAATGGCCTGCTGCCCCTGTCTTCCGATGTGACCGCGCTGAACGTCTTCGGCTGGGGCTCTACCAATCCCATCTTCGGCGGAACCGGCTCCGGTTCTTCCGACGGCTCTTCCGCGGTGGGCATTCTCCAGTCCCTCCAGGATGCCGGTTATAAGACCAACGAAGATCTGTCCAAGATCTATACGGATTACCGCGCGGACCGTCCCGTAATCGAGATGGCCGCTCAGGACTGGACTCTCCCTGAGCCCACCGTGGATGTCTACACCGACTCCGTGATGAGCAACGCCACCAGCTTTTCCGACGTGGCTGTGATCGTCATTTCCCGGTCCGGCGGCGAAGGCGCCGACCTGCCCCGTGACATGAACGCTGTCATTCACGGCACCTATAACATCGCCAGCCAGGTTTCCGTCCTGCCGGACAACTTCGGCTACTTCAACGGCTCCTACACGAACAACGGCTCTTACGACGACTTTGAGCCCGGCGAGCACTATCTGGAGCTCTCCGTGACCGAGGAGAACATGGTCGATAAGGTCTGCAGCGAGTTTGACAAGGTCATCCTCGTGGTCAACGCCAACAACGCCATGGAACTGGGCTGGGTCGCCGACTATCCCCAGATCGGCGCTGTCATTCTGGCCCCCGGTACCGGCGCGTCCGGCATGTCCGGTCTCGGCAAGATCATCAACGGCAGCGTGAACCCCTCCGGCAAGACCGTAGATACCTACGTCTATGATCTTACCACCACTCCCACCTGGAACAACGTGGCCAACTTCGCCTACAGCAATGTGGACGATCTGAAGCAGGCCATCGCCGCCGCGGATTCCGCTTATCCCGGAACCATCGCCTTCGTCAACTATGTGGAAGGCATCTACAATGGCTACAAATTCTACGAGACTGCCAACGATGTGGGTATGGCCGGCTTCAACTATGATCAGCAGGTCCTCTATCCCTTCGGTTATGGCCTGAGCTACACCACCTTCACCCAGGAGATGCAGAACTTCTCCGCCGACGGCGATAACATCACCTTCGACGTCGTGGTCAGCAACACCGGCTCCGTGGCCGGCAAGGACGTGGTGGAAGTTTACTTCACGCCTCCTTACACCGAGGGCGGCATTGAGAAGGCCAGCGTGAATCTGGTCGACTTTGCCAAGACCGGCGTCATTGAGGGCGGCGCTTCCGAGACCGTATCCTTCACCATTCCCAAGGAGAGCCTCGCCTCTTATGACGACTCCGGCGAGGGCAAGTACGTGCTGGAGGCCGGCGAGTACACCATCTCCATCCGCTCCGACTCCCACACCGTGCTCGACAGCGAGACCTTCACCTCCGAGCTGATCGACTATGCCAGCGGCCGTCCCAGCGACCTGGTTCCCGCAACCAGCCAGTTCCAGGATTACTCCCGCGGCGATTTTGTCCAGCTGTCCCGCGCCGGCGCCTTTGCCAACTACGCGGAGGCTACCGCCGCTCCCGCCAGCCTGGAGATGAGCGCCGAGGTCCGCGCCGCTCTGGAGCCCAATACCAACGCCTACTACAAGTCCGAAGACCATGACAACGCCAGCGACACCGCTCCCACCACGGGCGCTTCCAATGGCATGAAGCTGGCTCAGCTGACCGGTAAGGCCTACGACGACGCCGACTGGGATAAGCTGTTGGATCAGCTGACCTTCGATGACATGGTTCAGCTGATCAACCTGGGCGGCTGGCAGACCGCCAAGGTCGACTCCGTGGGCAAGGTTCAGACCTCTGACTGCGATGGCCCTGCCGGACTGTCCAACTTCATGACCGGCGCCTACGGCACCGCCTATCCCACCGAGGTTCTGATGGCTCAGACCTGGAACACCGAGCTCATTGAAGAGATGGGCACCGCCATGGGTCAGGAATATGCCGAGTGCAACAACTACGGCTGGTATGGCCCCGCCATGAACAACCACCGTAACGCCTTCGCCGGCCGTAACTTCGAGTACTTCTCCGAAGACGGCGTGCTGGCCGGCAAGATGGCCTCCGCCGAGATCAACGGCGCCGGCAGCAAGGGCCTGTATCCCTACATCAAGCACTTCGTCCTCAACGATCAGGAGTCCAACCGCTGCTCGATTCTGATGACCTGGGCCTCCGAGCAGGCGATCCGCGAGATCTACCTGAAGCCTTTCGAGATCGCGGTCAAGAATTACACCGGCAGCGCTCTGGCCTGCATGAGCTCCTTCAACTTCATCGGCACCAAGTGGAGCGGCGGCAACAGCAACCTGCTGAACAACGTGCTGCGCGGCGAGTGGGGCTTTGTGGGTCTGGTTGAGACCGACTACAACGGTTCCTATGGCTACATGAACTCCGACATGGCCGTCCGCAACGGCAACGACCTGATGCTGGGCTTCGGCAGCGCCGATTCCAACCAGTTCAAGAATCAGAGCGCTACCTGCATGAACGCCATGCGGCAGTCCTGCAAGAACATCCTGTACACCGTCGCCAACTCCGGCTATTACGCCAACGGCGATCCCACTGGTGGCATGGATAACATGACCAGGACCTTCGTCGGCATCGATGTCGGTGTGGGCGTGGTTCTGGTGGCTCTGGAAGCCATAGCCATCTTCCTGTTCCTCAAGAAGCGTAAGGCGGACTGAGCTTCTTCGGTCGTCTGTACTGAACCGTAATCATGACAGGGCCCGTCCGCCCGGGCGGGCTCTGTCTTTTTCAAGAAGAAGGAGGATTTATGAAGCATCAGGACATCATTTCCAAGCTTACCCTGGAGGAGAAGTGCTACCTTCTCTCCGGCAAGGACTTCTGGCAGACCCGCAGCGTGAAGGCCAAGGGTGTGCCCAACATGACCCTCTCGGACGGCCCTCACGGCATCCGTAAGCAGGAGGGCGCCGGAGACCAGCTGGGACTCAACGGCTCCCTGCCCGCCACCTGTTTCCCCACCGCGGCCACCATCGCCAACAGCTGGGATCCCGCCCTGGGCGA
>CANRFA010000072.1 GCA_947629775.1 uncultured Oscillospiraceae bacterium | reverse complement strand
TCCTTGGGCGGGATCCCGAACTCCCGGGAAAAGCGCTTGGTAAAGGAGCTCTGGTTGTCCAGCCCCGATATCTCCACCGCGCTCAGAATCTTCGGCTTCGGATCTTCAATCAGGTATCGATAGGCGGCCATCAGCTTGCGGCTCTTGATGTACTCCAGCAGGGTATCGCCGGTCAGATAGCGCATGACCGCCGTCAGGTCCCGGGGCCCCAGTCCGCTGTCCCGGGCGATCTGTGTCGCCAGGTCGTTGGCGCTGAGGTCCTTTCTTCCTGCCTCTTTCTCGATCTCCGTAATCATGCGGTTGTACTGCTCTTTCGCCGACACGGGCATCCTCCTCCCCTCTTCCCCATTCTACCGGAGACTTCCGCCCCGGTCTTGTCGCCTGACGAACGGATTCGGACAAATTCCGACGTCACGGGGTGTCATCGCTTCCTTCTCTCCCAAAAAGAACGGCCGGCCAAGGCGCCGCAGGGCTGCCTCCGCCGGCTGTTTTTCATGGAACCGCAATGGGTGTAGTCAGGTCCGCGAGCATCTCCTCCAGGATTCCCTCCTGAAACCCCGCCAGGCCCCGGTCGTGGACCGCGGCGCTGACCGGGATGTTGCTTCGTACCGTCCCGTTCTCCAGCAGCCGCAGACTTTTCTCCGTGAGGGCCTTCCCGGAACAGCAGCGCCGGTAGTCCTCCTCGGACATGCGCCACAGGCGCAGCTGCCCCGGATAGCGCTCCACCAGCTGGGAGGCGATGGTGAGGCCCATGCCGTCAAAGTCCCCCGCGTAATACAGCTCCGTGCCGGACTCCGCCAGCAGATCCAGCAGCCGGTGGGCCGCCACGCTGAGCTGGCCGGAGGTACATATCAGGGGCGAGTGGAACCGGGAAACGTGGTCGCACAGCTGGGAAAAGACCATCTCGTTTTCCACCAGGTAGACCCGCCCGGTGGGGCTGCGGGCGCCGCTGAGCGCGTTCAGGTTCGCCGGAGTCAGGGTGCAGATCTCCCGCCGCTCCCGCAGTACGCGCCAGGCGGGATGTTCCCCCGCCGGCTCCTCCAGGATCAGGCCCACCTGGGACACCGTGCTGGAGATGCTGTCGCTGAGAATCCCATAGTGGAAGTACAGTTCCTCCCGCGCCTCCGCGTTCTCCGGATTCTTCTCCCCGGCCATGTCCGCCAGCATGGCGGTCATCAGCTTTCCCGCCAGGGTGCCTCCGTCCATGGCATGGGGGTCCGTGGAGACCAGAGCGCTGAGCAGCGCCAGCCGGATTCCCTTTCCTCCATTCTCCCGGATCGCCCCGGCGCAGCGCAGCACCAGCTGCAGGGCCGCCCTGGCTCCTTCCGGGTCCTCCTCCAGCCTGCGGTTCAACATCTGCCGCTCGCTGCGACGGCTGTCCCGCAGCTTCTCCAGCCAGGCGAGGGCGGCCGGTTCCGTATCCTTCCGGTCCAGGGAACTCAGTAGGGTCTGAAACCGGTCCTCCTTCTCCTGCTTCCGCTCCCGCGTGGTCTGAATCTTCTCGCCATAGAAGGCCTCCAGCACTTCCCGCAGATCCGCGTCCTCCAGCGGCACCCCCTCGAAGGAGCACTCCCGGAGCTTCTTCTCGAACTCCGCCGTGCAGAACTTCAGGGGCGGCTCAAAGAAGCGCCCGAAGACGCCCCGCATGGCCTCGCACTCCGCCCGGGTGGCGTCCCGGAGGATCACGAAGCCGGAGGGGCCCCCGAAGCTGCGGTACTTCTTCCGCACCTCCAGGAGCACCCGGCGAAAGGCCGGGTTGCTCCGGAAGTAACGGAGACAGGCCTCACTGCCCGGACTCATCGTCCGTCTCCGTCAGCGCCACAGCGCTTTCGTCCTCCAGCATCCGGCGGCGCACGCCGTCCCAGTGGTAGCGCAGAATGGTGACCACCGAGGCGTTGGCGGGCCGGTGCAGCTCCGCGATGTCCAGGCTGTGAACGCTGTCGTAGCACCCCCAGAGGGCCTGGGAGTTCATGACATAGTCGAAGTCCAGCGTGCCCACCAGCTCGAACATGGCGCCGATGTTGCGGTCGTCCACGCCGGCGAAGGCTTCGTCCAGGGCCAGCAGCAGCGGGCATTCCTCTCCGCCCTTCTGATACTGCGCGGAGACGGAGGCGAACAGAGGCACGTACATGGTCATGGCCTTCTCGCCGCCGCTGAAGCGGTTGAAGACCCGGTCGGTCAGTTCCTTCCAGACCTCGCCGCTGCGCTGATAGGACAGGCGGAATTCGTACCAGGTGCGGTAATCCAGGGTGCCCCGGATCAGATCCCCGTAGTTGATGGGATCCCCGCTCTCCAGGGCGCGCTGCCGGGCGGTGCGCACCTTCTGGCGGAAGTGGTTGGACACCATGGCGCTGTCCTCCGGCCGCAGCAGGGCCTTGTCCTTGTTCAGCAGGGTCACCAGCTGGGCGGTATCCATCTCCTCCTCGCTCTCCGCCTTTTTCGGCCTCCACTCCAGACGGAAGGTGAGGCCCATGGAGGTGCTGAGGGTGGCCATGAGGGCCGTCATGTTCCGGGTCCACTGCTGGCTCTCCTCGATGCGGCTGCGCAGCTTGTGGCTGACGGTCTCGGTGAGGATGTTCTCGAAGAGCTCCCGGTCGCTCTGCTCCAGCAGCACCTCGTGCTCCGCCACCAGGGACTTCATCATGTCCAGAAAGTCGTAGAGGGAAAGATCCCTGCCGTCCCTCTGAAGGGTGATGACCTGCCGCTGACGCAGCTGGCCCATCTTCGCCGGGGCGTCGAAGCAGAGTCCGCTGCGGGGGTGATAGTGCATCAGGTTGGTGTTGTGATCCTGGAAGCTCTTCAGCAGGGTCTCGCCCAGCTGCTCCGCCGTCCGGTTGCGGTCCATGGCGGGAACCCGGTTGAAGGCGTCCCTGGCCGTCTGTTCCAGCGTGGCCGCGGGGTCCGACTCCACGAATCCCAGGCCCAGTTCCTCCTGGAAGTACTGGCGCAGGGTCTGCTCCTCCTGGCTGGCCTTCTCCAGGCTGGCCCGATCGCTCTCCAGGCGCTCCTGGCGGTTGCGGATCTCCGTCTCCAGGGAGGATTTCTGCTTTTCCGCCTCCACTTCCCGGTCGCGCTGCGTCCGGATTTCGTTCGCCAGCTCCTTCAGCTCTTCGGCCCGGGCCCGGTTCTCCGGCCGGTCCAGATACTCCTGCAGGGCGCGGATGCCCTCCTTTACCACTTCCAGCTGCTGGGCATACCGCTCGCAGAGCTTCTTCTGGCTGTCCGCCTGATCCCGGTCCTGGAGAATAGCGGTTTCCGTAACCTCCATGGCGCTCAGCGTGTAGTTGAGGGCCAGCAGGTCCTTCTCCATGCTGTTCAGCAGCTCCAGATAGGTTCCCACGGCGTCCCGGGCGATTTCATACTCCTCCACCGTGCGGCCATAGGGCAGACCCACGCTGCGGTCCCGCACATCCTGCTGAAGCCTCGCTTCCGTCTGCTTGGCCTGGCGCTCCTTCTCCCGGCAGTCCTCCAGTCTGACCTCCGCTTCCGTCAGGGCCCTGGTCTCCTCCCGGAGCTTCTCCAGCGCGCGGTCCAGGGCGATGGCGTTGGGCATCTGATCCCGCTCCGCGCCCAGCCGGATGAGCCGGTTTTTCAGGGCTTCTACTTCCCGCTCCAGTTCCTCCCGGACCTGCTCCAGCGCGGCCAGCTTTTCCTGCAGCTCCCGGATCATGCGTTCCCGGGCGGCCCGGCGGGCGGCGGCGCCGATGTAGCTGGCCGGTCCCTCCGCCTTGCTTCGGCCCTGGATCACGCCGATGCGGTAGCGGCCATCCGGAAGGATGGCGGTATCCGCCTTCAGGTCCGAGCGGGAGATGGAGCGCAGGCAGGCGCTGGTCATGAAGCGGAAGGCGGGATCTCCGGCGGGAATCAGATCCGTCAGAGGATCCTTCGCCGGCCCGGACGGCACCAGGAAGCGGTCCGGATAGAGGACCAGCAGATCCTGCACGTCGTCCCAGCTGGAGCGGGGCACAATCAGGGCGTCCAGAAGTCCGGTGTCCCTCAGCTGGGCCTCCAGCAGATCCCGCTTCTCCTGTTCCAGGTCCCTGGCGAAGTCCACCACCTCGTAGAGGGCGGCGTGGGGAATCTTCCGCCGGATCAGCTCCTGGCGGGCCGCCTCGGTCTGGGGACGGCGGGGCGGCACGGGATCCGGCTGTCTGCGGATCTGATCCAGCTCCTTCTTCGTCTCCCGGACCGCCTTTATCTGCTCCTCCAGGCGGTTAACCGCCTGGAGCTGCTCCCGGGTCCGGTCCCGCAGACAGGCCTGATAGCAGTTGTCGATGCGCTCCCGGATGGCGCCCCAGTCGGCGCTGGAGCGGTAGAGGGTGATGTCCCGGCGGATGGCCTGAACCTCCTCCTCCGGAAACAGCAGTTCCTGGCATTCGCTCTGCCGGCGAAGGAAGGTCTCCAGCAGGGTATCTCTCTCCCGCTGTTCCTGCTCCGCCGCGTCCCGCTGCCGGCTCTGAGCCTCTGTCAGCGCGGTGGAGGCCTGGTCATACTCCTTACAGGCCTGCTCATAGGCCCTGGTGGCATCCTCCAGCTTCCACAGCACCCGCAGCACGACGTCAATCTGCTCTCTGCGGCGCTGCGCGGCGGCCCGCACCGGGGAAATCTCCGCCTCTTCGACCCGCTGGCTGAGCTGTTCCGTCAGACGGACGTGCTCCTCCTCCATCCGGACCTGGCCGTTTTCCTTCTCCAGACGGCCGGACGCCAGACGGATGGACAGGCGGATATCCTGCGCCTCCTGTTCCTGACCCCGCAGCTTCGTCTCGCCGTCCCGGATACGGTCGCGCAGACCGGCCAGAGTCCGATTCCCCTGGTCGATCTGTCCCTCCAGTTCCCGGCCGTTGTTCTCCTTCTCGGTCATCTGCATGCGCTTGGCGCTGAGATCGTCCTCTCCCAGAGCCGCCTGGCGGGCCGCGGCCTGCTCCTGGCGAAGACGGGCGTCCTCCGCTACGCGGACCTGCTCCTCCAGATTGCCCTCGGCCTCCTGCAGGACCCGCTCGGTCTCCTCCATGGTCCTGCGGCACTTCGTCGCCGTTCCGAGGCCGTCCAGCCAGGCCCGGCCCTTCATGCCCAGCATGTAGCGGTTGTAGCGGCCGTACTCCCGCAGAATGATCTCGGTATCCCGCACCGCGTCCCGGTAACCCTTCAGGGTGTCCTCCAGATCGTCCATGCGCTCCATGGTGCTGACCATGGCGGACAGGTCCTCGTCCGTCAGAACCTGCAGAGAGTCGTTGAGGATCCGCTTGAGCTCCGTAGGCCGGAAGCTGTCCTTGGAGAGCTTGGGAGTGCGGACCTTGATCAGAAGAGAGACCAGCTGATCGTACTGTTTGATGTCCCGGAAGCCGAAGATCCGGTCGTTGACCATCTGCTTGTACTTCTGCTGGGAATCCGCGAAGTCGTCCTTGCTGCCGATGAGGTTGCGCAGCTTCTGCTTCGTGATGGGGATCATCTGGGCGCCGACGCGCTCGAAGAGCTCCAGGCCGCCGGATCCCACCCGGCGTCCGTCCCGCAGACAGAACCCCCAGAAGTCGATGGGCTTGCCCTTCTGGGCCCGCAGGCCGATGCCGATGGTCAGGTAGCGCTCCACGTCCGGCTTGCGGAACTCCAGGTACAGGTAGCCGGTGGATTCCTCCCGCTCCCCGTCTCCCAGAAGGTAGAAGTCCATTTTCTTGTCCCGGGTCCCAAAGGGATCCAGCCGTTCCGGGCGCATGTTGCCGTCCAGCACAAAGGGGATGAAACTCTGCGTGGTGATGGACTTGCCCGCTCCGTTCTGACCGCGCAGCAGAAAATGCCCGTCTTCCACCCTGAATTCTTCCCGGTCGTAGAGCCAGAAGTTGATAAAACCCAGCTTATGAATCTTCCAGCGGCTCATCCGGATCCTCTCCTTTCTCCTCGAAAAAGCGCTGCGGATACGCCCCGCACCAGCGGGCGGCGGCGGGCGTCAGCACAATGGTATCTCCCCGGTCCTCCAGCAGCATCCAGCCCGCCATGTAGGGGATCAGCTCCTCCGCCACCGACTCCGGTTTCCGGCTTCGGAACTCCCGGGTCCAGCCGGCCCCGGTCTCCTTCTGGCACTGGCCCAGCTCCCAGATGAAGTCCCGGCGGGTCATGGGGACAAAATCGCCGGCGGTTCTGTCGTAAACCTCTTCCAGCACCCGCTCCCGCAACCGGGCGCACAGCAGCAGAGCGATGCTGGTCAGGCCTCTGGTATTGGGGAAGCAGGAGCCGACCCGCTCTCCCTCCTCCAGCACCTGGAAGGCCCCGTTGCGGTAGATCTGCAGTCTGCCGCCCATCATGTCCTCCAGCCTGCTCTCGATCTGCCCGTGCTGGTTCTTCAGATATTCATACTCTCCCCGGTCCTCGTCCCAGTAGAGGCCGGGGGCCAGGATCAGCTGCCGGTAGACCCGGTGGCGGCGGGCGTTGGCGTCGTCGCCCTCCCAGTACAGTTTCTCAAAGTCCTCCACCGAGTGGCAGTCCATGATGTCCCGGCCGAAGTGCACGGTAAAGTAGTGGCACAGGCCGGTGCTCTCATAGAGGACCTCCTGCTCCCGGTCCGCGCCGAAGCCCTCCGTGCGCCCGTCGTAGACCACCAGCATGCCGATCTGCTCCGCGAAGGACAGCACCCGCACCAGGGACTTGCGGTGACTGAAGCGGGTCCAGTCCACCGGACAGATCTCCCGGGTGACGGTCTCCACGCCGGCGGTCAGATCCGAGAGCAGGAACTGCGCCCCGTCGTCCTGATCCGCCAGATAGAGCAGCACCGCGCACAGGAGACAGTAGTCCAGGGGCTCCCGGAAGTCCTCGATTCCCATCCAGGCCATGCCCCGGGAGGGCACCTTCTCCAGCTTGACCACCGCTTCGTTCATGATCAGGTTCCAGCCCAGCTGGTTGTTGAGAAAGGCGCGGTACTTCGGCTCCGCCCGCTTGACGGCGTAGAACAGATCCTTGTCGTCCTGCTTCGTCAGCCAGAAATGGTCCAGCAGCGCGCAGAACTCATCCATGGCGTTTCCCTCCTTTCCCGTCGAAGACCAGCACCACATCGGGCATGGTCAGTACTCCGTCCGTACACCGCAGGCGGCATGTCCCCCGGCTCTTCCGCTTCAGCCGGAAGCTCTGGCCGTACTGGGTGTGGCCCCGGCCATCCGGACTCAGGTTGGCCAGCCCGATCCATCCCAGGAACACGGAGCGCACCTCCGGCGGCACCGGCTCCGCAATGGCGCCGAAGTCCAGGACCCCGTCTTTCACGTAGGTCATGACCAGCTTCTCCTGCTCCATGGCCTCCTCCAGAATCCGCTGGCGCTGGCGGGCCTTCTCCTCGCTGCGGTCCGCGAAGCCGGTCTTCTCCATGCGGGGACGGTAGGTGCGGACGTTGGGCTTCAGTTCGTAGACCAGCGGCGGCTCCTCATAGGGGCTGGAGTCCATCTGGTCCGTCCCCCGGTCCGCGTTCACCATGAAGTGGCGCACGCGCTGGGCGCCGAAGACCAGAGAGGAGAGCCGATGGGCCTCCTGGATGTCCTGGCAGGAAGCAAAGACCTTCAGCAGATGGTTCAGCTCCGCCTTGTTGCTGACGCCCAGGCCCTGCATCTGCACCAGCAGAGCGGCGTTCTGCACCACCTGGCGGATGACCTCGTTGGTCACCTCCAGCACCTGCCGGGAACTGGAGGTGCGGCCGATGAACCACTCCGTCAGAGACTTCCAGAGGTTCTCCGCCCGCTCCCGAAGCAGCCGCTCCCGATCCGGGGTATCCTCCGAGGGAGGCACCGGCACGTCCATCTGGCTGCGATGGACCTTTTCCAGGATATCCCGCACCTGCTCCGGAGTGAAGGCCTCCAGCTGGGCCTCGATCTGCGCTGAGCTGCTCTGCAGCTGCTGGATGAATTCCTCCAGGTAGCGGACCAGCCGCTGCTTGTAGCTGATAAACTCCACCGCCCGCATCCGGCGGCCGGTGTTGGGGTCGTAGAACTCCCGCAGATAGTCCTGGTGATTCTGGTTCAGGCGGTCAAAATCGCTCTCCAGGTCCTGCCACCAGCTGAAAATCTCGGAGGACGACATCTGGTCCAGCCGGGTAGCGGCGTCCAGGGCCTGCCGGATCCGCCGGAAGCCGTTGGTGGACAGGCCCGCCGTCCGGGTGCTCAGATTCTCCAGGGTGATGGTCAGCCGCTCGATCTCCACCGCTTCCGGCGTGAGCATGTACTGGAACCGCCGGTTGCGGAAGTCCGCGATGGTATAGTGCCGATGGGGATCCTGGATGGCGGTCAGGCTCTTCCATCTCACCAGCTGGTTGAGATCCAGATCCAGCTGTTCGGCGGTGTAGTCCAGGAAGGCGCTCTCCTGGTGCATCATCCCCAGGATCATATCCCGATCCAGCTGATAGTGCATCTTCTGATGTTCCAGGTAGAACAGCCGCATGATGGGCCGGTAGTACTGAAAGCTGGTCTCGGACAGATACTTCGTCTGGGGGAGGGATTCCAGCAGCGCCAGCTGCAGTGCCATGGGCAGCGCTCCTCTCCGGCGGGCCGTCTCGCCTGTCAGGGCCCGTCTTAAAGTTTTCTGAAATTCTACCGCACGACTGGACAATCCGTCAAGGTGCTGCTACACTGATTCGGGAGGGATCTCCGGTTTTTTCTGATTCTCCTCCCCGCTCCCCCGTTGTCGACTTCCCCCGGATCCCCTCCGGGGCCCTTCTGGAGGTATTCCATGAGCCATTCAACCCCATCCCACGCCCCCGCCGTCCCGGCCAGACCGCCCCGCCACAGGGCGCCTGTCCGAAAACCGCCCTCCCGTCCGGCCCGGAAAAAGGGCGGTCCGTTCCGCTTCCTTCTGCCGGTCCTGCTCCTTGTCGTCGTGGTGGCGGTCGTACTGGTGATCCGCGCCCGTCTCCAGGCGGAACCGCCGGAAGAGCCGCCGGCGCCTGTCACCTTCTCCTACCGGGACCGGATCCTCACCGCCCTGGAGGGCGTCCCCGTCAGCACCTTTGACGCCTCCCGCTTCACGCTGGACGAGCGGGGCCGGGTCCAGTACGCCTTCGGGGTGGAGAAGGCCCGCACGGGCATCGACGTCTCCTACTCCCAGCCGGACGTGGACTGGAAGGCGGTGGCCGCCGACGGCATCGACTTCGTCTTTCTGCGGGCGGGGTATCGGGGCTACACGGAGGGCGGACTCTATACGGACCAGATGTTCGAGGACCATCTCACCGGCGCGCTGGAGGCCGGCCTGGATGTGGGCGTCTACTTCTTCTCCCAGGCCATCTCCCCCGAGGAGGCCGAAGCGGAGGCGGACCGGGTCCTGGAGATTCTGGACGGACGGAAACTGGCCTACCCGGTGGCCTATGACTGGGAGCCTGTCGACTCCGCCGACGCCCGCACCGCCTCCGTGGACAACGCCACCCTTACCCGGTGCGCAATCACCTTCTGCGAACGCATCAAAGAGGGGGGATACAAGCCCTGTCTCTACCTAAACCAGGACCAGGCCTACCTCTCCTACGATCTGACCCAGCTGACGGACTATCCCTTCTGGCTGGCGGACTACCGCAACACCACGGACTTCTTCTACGACTTCGACTTCTGGCAGTACAGCCACACCGGCACCGTTGCCGGAATCCCCAAGCCCGTGGATCTGGATCTGGACCTGCGCTATGTCAAGGACTGAACCCGAAATGCGGACGGTAACAGAAATGCTGCGGGAATGTTACGGATTAGAGCGAAATCCTGCAGAACCGTAATCGATTCTTCAGGAAAGCTTAATCTGGTCTTCAGCCCCGCTTCACCCTCCTCTGGCACAATGAGGCCATCTCAGACAAGGAGGGGAGGCGCCATGTCCGCCTGCACCGTCTACATCCTGCTCACCCGTTCCGGGACCTGGTTCTCCCGCCTGATCCATCTGGCCACCCGGGCCTCGTACACCCACGCCTCCATCGGGCTGGACGGTCCCGCCGGCCCCTTCTACAGCTTCGGGCGCCTGAGTCCCCGGCACACCCTGCCCGCTGGACTGGTACAGGAGCGGCTGGAGAGCACCTGGCAGACCGCCTCCCGCCCCGTTCCCTGCTGTCTCTACGAACTGGAGGTGGACCAGGAGACCTTCCGCTCCCTGCGGGAAACCCTCCGCGGCATGTACGAGCGGCGGGGAGATTACCGGTACAGCGTGCTGGGGGTCCTCTCCTGTTCTCTGGAACTGCCGCTGGCGCGCCGCAACCACTTCTTCTGCTCCCAGTTCGTGGCCGCCCTGCTTCAGGACTGCGGCGCCGTCCCCATCCCCAAGACGCCCGCTCTCATGCGCCCCATGGATCTGTGCGCTCTCTCCGGCCTGCGCCCCGTTCACCGGGGCAGTCT
>CANRFA010000071.1 GCA_947629775.1 uncultured Oscillospiraceae bacterium | reverse complement strand
CCGAAGCCCCGCTCCGGACCAGTCTCCGCCTGTCCTGGGGCCCATGAGCCTCTCTTTTTCGCAAAATTCAACGGAAATGAGGTCCTTACCATGCCACACACCCGAGGGCAGCGCATGCTCTTTGCCTTTCTCACCGTCCTGATCACCGTCCACGCCTACGTCTTCTACAGCCTCTACGTCCTCCACGGAGCTCGCCCTGGGAAGCCCCCTGTCCCTGCGGCTGGTCTCCCGGACGCTGAATCCCCGCGCCGTTCCGCCGGCGGTCTTCGAGACGGGGATCATCATCGCCACTGTGGTCGTCATGTGCCCCGCCATGAGCTTTCTGGCCGCCATTCTCTATTATCCCTGGGGCATGCGTCCCTTCCATCTCCTGACCCTGCTGGCCAACTGGCTGCAGCTGATCTGCTGCAACCTCCCCTTCGCCTTCTTCTCCCAGCTGTTCTTTATCCAGCCTCTGGTGCGCCTCCTGTTCCGGCTGCTGTGCGGTCTGCACATCCGTCCGGCCACCGCATGAGCCCCGCAGAAAAGCAGAACGCTCTCCCCTGCCCGTCTTCCGGGTCCAGGGAGAGCGCTTTTTGTTCCATGGGATCACAGGGATTCTCCCTTCTGCTGCAGGTCTTTCAGAAAATCCTGACTGGTGCCCTCCGTGAAGAGCAGCACCGGGTCGATCTTCTCCGAAATCCCCTGGGCCATGCTCCAGAGGACCAGCTCCGTGTCCTGATCCGTATACTCCCGGGGCACGTCCCGCACCACGACCGCCACATCGATGTCGCTGTCTTCCTCCTCGGTCCCTTCCGCATAGGGCCCGAACAGATACACCGCCTCCGTATCCATGAACCGCCGCACGGCGGCCGCGAAGTCCCTGGCGTACCCGATGGCCAGTTCCCGTTCCATCGCTTCTCTCCTCCTTCTTTTCTCCGGGGCAGCCCGCCGCCGGACGTTCTGGGGCAAAGTATACCCCAGGTCCGGCAAAAAGGGAAGACCCGGACCGGCATTCTCGCCCCTTCTCCGGCCCCCTCCACCAGCCTCTGTTTCTTTCCCTCTTGCAGTCCGCAGGCAGATAGGGTAGAATGAGGAGGTCAGAGTCCCGTCCCCGCCGGAACCCTGCCATGGCAAGGAGGAATCGGATCATGCTGGAAACCTGCATCGCCCGCGTCCGCGAACGGGCCCCTCTCATTCACAACATCACGAACTATGTGACCATCAACGACGTGGCCAATGCCCTGCTGGCCTGCGGCGCCAGCCCCATCATGTCCGATGACCCGGAAGACATCGAGGAGATCACCTCCCGCTGCGCCGGCCTCAACCTCAACCTGGGTACTCTCCACATGCGCACCATCGACGCCATGTTCGCCGCCGGCCGCCGCTCCAACGCGCTGGGCCATGTGGTGACCATGGATCCCGTGGGCGTGGGCGCCAGTTCTCTGCGCCTGCGCACCGCCCTCTCCCTCCTCCACGAGCTGCGCCTGGACGCCATCCGGGGCAACGCCTCGGAGATCCGGGCTCTGGCCCGGGGCGCCGGTCCCTCCCGGGGCGTGGATGTCAGCGCCGCGGACACCGTGACGGAGGAGAATCTGGAGACCATGACGGACTTCGTCCGGGACTTCGCCGCTCATACGGGGGTCATCGTGGCCCTCACCGGAGCCCTGGACCTGGTGGCGGACGGGCGCACCTGCTACGTGATCCGCAACGGACGGCCGGAGATGGGCAGGGTCACCGGCACCGGCTGTCAGCTCTCCGGGCTGCTGGCCGCCTTCCTGGCCGCCAACCCGGAACGGAAGCTGGAGGCGGCCGCCGCCGCGGTCTGCACCATGGGGGTGGCGGGAGAGGTCGCCTTCTCCCACCTGCGACCGGAGGAGGGCAACGCCACCTACCGCAACCGTATCATTGACGCTATTTTCCACATGGACGAAGATACCCTGCGCGCCCGGGCCAGATACGAGATCCGGACCCGCTGATTCTGGAGGTGGATTCCAACATGTCCGTTCTGCTTGGAATTGATCTTGGCACTTCCAGCCTCAAGACCATGCTCCTGGATCCGGAGCGGGGGCCTGTAGGGCTGGCCGCCGCCTCCTATGAGGTGGAGATTCCCGCCCCCGGCTTCGCGGAGCAGAATCCGGAGACCTGGTGGACCGCCCTGAAGACCTGTCTCAGCCGCCTGCGCCAGGACCATCCTGTTGCCTTCGATGGGATAAGGGGCATCGGGCTCTCCGGGCAGATGCACGGCCTGGTCCTGACGGACGCCGCCGGCGTCCCCCTGCGTAACGCCATCCTCTGGCTGGATCAGCGTTCTCAACCCCAATTGGAGGAGATCCGGCAGACGATCTCTCCGGAGGAGATGAGGGAGCGGTTCTGCAACCGGGTCAGCGCCGGCTTCGCGCTCCCCTCCCTGCTCTGGGTCCGGGACGAGGAGCCGGAGATTCTCGCCCGAAGCGCCCATCTGCTCTGCCCCAAGGACGCCCTGCGGCTGCGCCTCACCGGAGAGGCGGCCGCGGACCTCTCGGACGCCTCCTCCACCTGCCTGCTGGACACCCCGAAGGGCCAGTGGGCCCGGGACATTCTGGAGCGCTTCCAGCTTCCTCAGGAGATTCTGCCCCCTGTTCTGGGAGCCATGGACCTGGCCGGCACGGTCTCCCCCGCCTGCGCCCGGGAGACCGGACTTCCCGCCGGCATCCCTGTCGTGGCCGGCTCCGGAGACCACAGCGCCCAGTGCGTGGGCTCCGGGGTCATCTCGCCGGGGACTCTCATCGCCAACCTGGGCACCGGGGGCCAGGTCTCCTCCTTCTCCTCCTCCCCGCTCCGGGATCCTCAGCTGCGCACCAACACCTTCCGCCACGCGGTGCCCGGTGGATACTCGGTCTTCGGGGCCACCCTGGCCGCCGGACTCTCCCTGCGCTGGGCCGCCCGTCAGGTTCTGGATCTTGCGGACTACGAAAGCGCGGACCGGGAGGCCGCCGCCGCGCCCCCCGGCGCGGAAGGACTTCTCTACCTGCCCTATCTGTCCGGGGAGCGCGCGCCCCACATGGATCCCCGGGCCCGGGGAGCCTTCTTCGGGCTCCAGCTGGGCCATGGCCGGGGCCATCTGCTGCGCGCCGTTCTGGAGGGCGTGGCCTTCAGCCTGCGGGACTGCCTGGATCTCCTCAACGCCCTGGGGCTTGACGGAGAAACCGTGCTGGCCTCCGGAGGCGGGGCCGCCTCCCCTCTCTGGCTGCAGATTCTGGCGGACGTTCTGGGAAAACCGGTGTGCCCCAGCGTGAAGACAGAGCAGGCCTGTCTGGGAGCCTGCCTGCTGGCAGGGGCCGGAACGGGCCTCTTCTCCCTGGAGGAGGGCTGCGCCGCGTTTTGTGCCCCGGATTCCCGGGTCTATGAGCCGAATCCCGCTCTCCGCAGTCTCTACGACGACCTGCTGGAGACCAGCCGGGCGCTGTACACCCACACCGCAGACCTGATGCATGCCCTCTCCCGGACTCCCTGATCTCCCCGTCCCTTCTCTGTGCGATCCCGCATCCTGCCACCCATTTCCTCCGCCGGAACCCGGCGCCATTTCCACGGAAGCCAGCTGCTTCCTCTCCCCGAAAGAAGGAGGTTCTGTATGACAAACGAAGAATTCTGGAGCGCCCTGGACGGGATCTCCCGCCGGCCGCATCCGGAGGGATTTCACCACGTGGATCCGCTCGGAAAGGCCATGGTTCCTCTGCTGCGTCAGGCGGAGGAAGAAAACCTCAGCCTGCTCATTGCCGCCGTTCCCACCGGACCCCAGCAGGGGGACAGCACGTCGGTCAGCTTTCTCTATACCGGGGACGAGCGGAACATGTGGTATTGCTGCTTTACCAGTCTGGAAATGGGACAGAAACTCCTGAAGGATGGACTCCGTTCCCCGTCCGGCCAGCCTTCCGCGCAGATCTTCCTCGTTCCCATCCGGTCCGTGATGAAATACTTTGACCGCCCGGAGGTCCAGGGACTTTTCTTCAACTTTATGGACAACACCTGGGTGAGCGTACCCAAATCCATTGTCCATCGCCGCTGGAGGGAAACGAAATCCGCGCCCCGTGGAATTTCCCGCACGGACCGGAAACGGGCATCCTGGACACCGAGGCCGGCCAGAACGGCTGTAAGGAAGAAGTCCGCCCCGCCGGACCCTCCGTCTTCCTGACCGCTCCCCGCAGGGGAGGCTCTGCTCTCGGCCTTCGCATGGGGCCTGACCTCCAGGCCCCGGCCGGGTGGCGCATCCCCGACGCTCTCCGCTTCTGTACCTGCGTTTCGAATCGTTCAACAGAAAACTGCCGCGGACCGGAAGGTCCGCTTTTTTCTGCCCCAGACAGAGACGGAGACGGAGTCCCGAATGGAATCCGGGTCTCCGTCTCCTGTTCAGCTGCGCTGAAGCGGAGGGTTTAAGGGACTCAGCCTGTTTCCCTGACGCAGCCCCCTCCGCCCTTCTCTTTTCGTCCCGCTCCACAGAAAGAAACGGGTAATGACGGCAGCGCCTCGGGGCGACGCACACTGCTTCTTCTGACCTGGTGAACCTCCGGCTCAGCGGTCTGCCTCCCCGGCGGCACGCGATTCCCGCCGGGCCACCTCCTCCCGCACCAGGTCCAGAAAGGCCCTCGTATAGGGAGGCACCGGATACCCCTGGCGGAAGCAGGCATAGAAGTGACGCAGGTTCTCGTGCTCCCGGAGCGGATAGAAGGGACTGCCGGAGGGGGCCAGCGCGTCCGAGATCAGCATATAGCAGGAACTGGTGGCGGTCACCTGCAGGGCCGTCTCCATGCTGTCCGTCTCCAGATACACAGGCGGCTTCATGCTGTTCTCCCGGAAAAGGAGATCCTGGATCACCCGCATGTTGTGCCCCGTCTTCAGGGCCACAAAGGGCCCCTCCCGCAGGCTGTCCAGCCGGATGGGGGTTCCGGTGCTCAGCCGCGCCGCCAGGGGGCTCTCCCGCCCCGCCAGGATCCCGATCGTCTCCCGCTGCACCAGGTGATACTCCAGCCCCTGGGTCACGGGGTTCGTGGAGGCGAAGGCCAGGTCCACCTCTCCCTCCTGCAGCATCCGCTCCAGGGTGGCGCTGCCCTCCTCCCGCAGCTCCAGCACCAGGTGGGGGTAGAGCCGGGAGAAGCGGGGCAGCACGCCGGGCAGCAGGGAGGCCGCCCGCTGCCGGCTGATCCCCAGCCGCAGCCGGCCGCTGTTGCCCAGCCGGATCTCCTCCAGTTCGGTGGTCAGGATCTCGCTGGCGTTCAGCATCACGTCCGCCGCGTGGAGGTAGCGCTCCCCGGCGAAGGTGGGCCGGAAGGGGCTGCGCTCGAAGAGGGGCAGCCCCGCCTCTTCCTCCACCTGCCGCAGCATCTGGCTCAGGGACGGCTGGCTGACGTACAGTTTCTTCGCCGCCTCCGTGATGCTGCCCTCCCGGGCGATAGTGCGGATGTAACGGGCCTGCTTCAGATTCATGAAAACCCCTTCCTTTCCTCTCGCATTCCGCCGCCCCCGTCAGGGACGGCCCGGTTCCTCCCCTTCAGAATATCAGCCCCTTGGGGCTTTGTCAAGCAAAAACATAAGAATAGCCTTATGGAAAACATAAAAACAAAAGTATTTGCCTTATGATACGCCCGGTGCTATCCTGTCTTCAGAAAGATCAGGAGGATCTTACCCTATTACCAATCAGGGAGGAATACGGCATGGAAATTCTCAGATCCGCCATGGCCGGCACGCTGGAATCCAGCGACGCCCAGGTCATTGTGGAGCCGGGCAACGGCAGGATCGAACTGTCCCTCCAGAGCAGCGTCATGAACCAGTACGGACGCCAGATCAAGGCGACCGTCCTGGAGACCCTGGAGCGGCTGGACGTCTCCAGCGTCCGGATCACCGTGGTGGACAAGGGCGCTCTGGACTGCACCCTCAAGGCGAGGGTGGAATGCGCGGTGTACCGCAGCTGCGGCGCCTCCGCGGCCAATATCCCCTGGGGAGGTGCTGTCAGATGATTCCCCGTCCGAGACCGGAACGGTTCCGCCTGCGCCGGACCATGATGTTCATGAACGCCCAGAAACCGGGCCTTATCAAGGATGCCTACATCTACGGATGCGACTCCATCATGCTGGACCTGGAGGACGCGGTGGCGGAGAACCAGAAGGACGCCGCCCGTTTCTCGCTCTATCATGCGCTGAAAACCATCGATTACGGCGACACCGAAGTCATCGTCCGCATCAACGGCCTGGACACCCCCCACTGGCAGGAGGACATCCGGGTGTGCGTGGCGGGCGGCGCCGACGGCATCCGCATCGCCAAGTGCGAGAGCGCCCAGGATGTGAAGACCGTAGAGGCCGCCGTGGAGGCCGCCGAAGAGGAGTTCGGGGTGGAAAAGGGCCGCACCCTGCTGATGGCCGCCCTGGAAAGCCCCAAGGGCATCCTCAACGCCTATGAGATCTGCTCCGCTTCCGAGCGGCTGTTCGGCGTCGCCATCTCCGGCGGCGACTTCCGCAAGTGCATGCAGACCTCCTTCCAGCCCGACGGCGTGGACATGCTGGCCGCCCGCGGACAGATGCTGCTGGCCGCCCGCGCCGCCGGCGTGCAGTGCTTCGACACCGTCTTCACCGACCTGGACAACGAGGAGGGCTTCCGGGCGGAGGTTCTGCAGAACAAGGCCATGGGCTTTGACGGCAAGAGCCTCATCAACCCCAAGCAGATCCGTCTCGTCCACCAGGTCTTCGCTCCCACCCGCAAGGAGGTCCTCCAGGCGGAGAAGATCGTACGGGCCTATCAGGAGCAGTCCGCCGCCGGCGTCGGCGTCTTCACGGTGGACGGCAAGATGATCGACATTGCCTTCATCCCCGGTGCCGAGCGCACCCTGCGGCTGGCGAAGGCCTGTGGAATGTATGAGGGGGATCTGGTGAAATGATTAACGCAGTAGGCAGAGAGATTCCGGACGCCCTGCTGACCGACGGCAAAGAGGTCTACCAGGGCAAGAACTACATGGACGGCCGCTACATCCAGAAGGCCTCCCCCCGCACCCGCCGTTACGAGAAGCCCCAGGAGAGCAAGGTCGTGGAGTCCATCCGGGCCGCCCTGGAGCAGTGCGGCGCGAAGAGCGGCATGACCTTCAGCTTCCACCACCACCTGCGGGACGGCGACTACGTGGTCAACCAGGTGATGGCGGTCGCCATCGAGGACATGGGCCTGGAGGATCTGACCATCGCCGCCTCCAGCCTGGGCAACGCCCACGATCCCATCGCGGACTACATCGAGCAGGGCAAGGTGGTCGGCATTCAGACCTCCGGCATCCGCGGCCGCATGGGCGAGGTGGTCTCCGCCGGCAAGCTGAAAACCCCCGCCATCATCCGCAGCCACGGCGGACGGCCCCGGGCCATCGAGGCCGGCGAGGTCCACATCGACATCGCCTTCGTCGCGGCGCCCACCAGCGACTGCATGGGCAACTGCCGGGGCATCGGCGGCAAGAGCAACTGCGGCAGCATGGGCTACGCCATGACCGACGCGAAGTACGCGGACCACGTGGTGGTTGTCACCGACTGCCTGGTGGACTTCCCCAACATGCCCGCCTCCGTGGAAGCCATCGACGTGGATGCCGTGGTAGTCGTGGACTCCATCGGCAACCCGAAGAAGATCGCCTCCGCCGCCGCCCGCATCTCCCAGAACCCCCGGGACCTGATGATGGCGGAGAACGTGGCCCGGGTTATCGCCGCCACCCCCTGGTTCAAGGACGGCTTCTCCTTCCAGACCGGCGTGGGCGGTCCCTCCCTGGCGGCCAACCTCTTCCTGGAGCAGTACATGGACGAGCGGGGCATTAAGATGGGCTGGGCCATCGGCGGCATCTGCGGACCCATGGTGGAACTCCTGAAGAAGGGCAAGGTCGGCAAGGTCATCGACGTGCAGGACTTCGATCTGGACGCCGTGAACTCCATCAATCAGACCCCCAACCACTTCGAGATGAGCGCCTCCCAGTACGCCAACCCCGCCAACAAGGGCGCCTTTGTCAACAAGCTGGACTTCGTGGTGCTGGCCGCCCTGGAGATCGACACCGGCTTCAACGTCAACGTGCTCACCGGCTCGGACGGCGTCCTCCGCGGCGCCCCCGGCGGACACCCGGACACCGCGGCCGGCAGCAAGGTGTGCATCATTGTCACGCCTCTGACCCGCGGCCGCATGGCGACCGTCTGCGAGCACGTGGTCACCGTCACCACCCCCGGCGACTGCGTGGATGTGCTGGTCACCGACTACGGCATCGCCGTCAACCCCCTGCGTCCGGACCTGATCGCCTGCCTGGACGAGGCCGGCATCCCCCACGTCACCATCGAGTCCCTGAAGGAGAAGGCCTACTCCCTGGTGGGCCGCCCGGACGACCTCGAATGGGAGGACAAGGTGGTCGCCGTGCTGGAAGCCCGGGACGGCACCATCCTGGATGTGGTACGTAAGATCAGGCCCTTCACCCTTTCCGAGGACTGATCCGCAGATCCAATCATCAAGTAACCCTGCCCCGCGCGGGGGTGGAAACCACCCCCGCGCAGGGAACCCGAATGGATCGGACGGCATCCTCCAATACCATCCCCGACGCGCATCGCGGCACTGCGGGAACAGAACAGGCAGCACGGTCATCCTGACCGAACGCTGTGCAGCCGCTGTCTCAGGGCAACCGGTCATTGCCCCGGGCGGTTGCGAGGCCTTACCTGCCACAGGCCTGCAGATACCGCCACCTTCCCGCGTCCGGGATCCCATCCCTGCCCGAAAGGCTTTACCTCACCACCATCAAGTCTCTGAAGGAGAAGGTCTGCGCTCTGGCGGGCCTTCTGAATGACCTGCAGTGGGAGGATCAGACGCAAGCAATTCCGGAACCCCCGGAACGCCTCCGTCCTGGATGTGGCACGCATGATCAAGCCCTTGACCCCTCCTGAGGATTGATCCGTAAGATCCACGTTCCATGTACGATCCCCCTCGTCCGGAAATCTGGTCACTCCCGGACGGGGCCCTCTGTCGGAGGCCGGATACCCTCCGGCAGAATATACCATCAGACATTCAGAAAGAGGTATATTTCTATGAGTTCAACTGTCGTTGGCATACTCGGTTTTCTGTGCATCGCCGTCATAGTCGTCGTGCTGTTCCAGAGTCGCACGGTCCCGAGCATCGCGTTTATCGTCTTCCCCGCCATTCTTGCCATCGCCCTGGTCATCGGTGGCTACTACGACCTGGAGCAGATCGGGGATCTGGTCAAGTCCGGTTTCTCCAGTACCGGCCCCACGGCCGCGCTGTTCGTGTTCTCTGTGCTCTACTTCGGCATCATGACGGACGCCGGCATGTTTGACGTCATCATCGGCAAGCTGATGAAACTGGTGGGCGACAATGTCATCGGCGTTACGGTCATGACCGCCATCATCGCCCTCATCGGCCACCTGGACGGCGGCGGCGCTTCCACGTTCTGTATCGTTGTTCCTGCCATGCTGCCGGTGTATAAGAAGATGCATATGCGTCCCACCACCCTGCTGCGGGTAGCCGTCATGGCCATGGGCATCCTGAACCTGATGCCCTGGGCCGGTCCCACCATGCGCGCCGCCACGGTTCTCGGCATTGAACCTGCCAGCCTCTGGCACACGCTCCTGCCCATCCAGATCTTCGGCATCATCATCGTCCTGGCTCACGCCGTCCTGGCCGGCTGGCAGGAGAAGATGCGCGGCGCCGGTCTCGCCGGTAAACTGGCTCAGACCGAAGGCACTGTCACCCTGGAAGAAAACGCTTCCTCCTCCGGCGATACCAGCGACCTGGCCCGCCCCAAGCTGTTCTTCTTCAACATCCTTCTGACCGTTGGTGTCATCGCCCTGCTCATCAAGGGCTGGTTCCCCGACTATCTGCCCTTCATGCTCGGCGTGGCGATTTCCCTCTTTGTCAACTATGGATTCACCGCCAAGATGCACAAGAAGATCATCAACCTGCATGCCGGCCCCGCCCTCATGATGTGCTCCACCCTGATGGGTGCCGCCGTCCTCATGGGCATCCTGGTCAAAACCGTCACCACTGCGGACGGAACCGAGATCCCCAGCGTGGTCACCTGCATGTCTGATATCATCACCATGATCCTGCCCGACTTCCTTGGCCGCCACCTGCCCATCGTGATCGGCATTCTGTCCGTGCCTCTGGCTCTGGCCTTCGACACCGACAGCTACTTCTACGGCATGCTGCCCGTCATGATCGGCATCGGCGAAGGCTTCGGCATCAATCCCATCCACATCGCCATCGCCATGGTGGTCTGCCGCAACTGCGCCACCTTCATCAGCCCCATGGTGCCCGCCACTCTGCTGGGTGTCGGTCTTGCCGACGTGGACATCAAGGATCACATCAAAAACTCCTTCCTGTACATCTGGGCGTTCTCCATCCTGTGCATGATCTTCGCCATCATCACCGGGATTATGGTATTCTGAGTCAACCGGCACAGAAAATAGAGTAGAGGCGGGGTCATGCCCCGCCCCTCTCGTTGAACCGTACGTACGGATCACGTATACGGCTCTCCG
>CANRFA010000070.1 GCA_947629775.1 uncultured Oscillospiraceae bacterium | reverse complement strand
AAGCCTGCCTCGACCAGGACTGGAACGCCCTTCAGCCGAAACGCTCCGCCGGGTCCTTTTTTGGACCAGAGGGGGAGTTCGCTTACCGGTCTGGCCATCCACGCCATCGTCCGGAAGCGCAGAAACCAGGCCGCTCTCCCGGAAAATATGGACCTCGAAACACTTCGCGCCTTCTGCCGTCCCCTCCTGCCGGAGGCGGACGGGGGTGAAGCTCCCTGACATACCTTGTGGAGATCCGCTCCGCGGCTGTCTGATCGGGACCGCCCCGCCCCCGGAGAAAGGTCTGTCATCTATGAAAAAGAACCACCTATCTATAAAAAGTATTGGACTTCTCCTCCCCGGATACGCTAAAATACGCTTACCGGAAGAATAACCCTTCGGAACTGATCTGAGGAGGAGTTTGCATGAACAGTATTACCAGGCCCGTGGTCATCGGGACCATCGGAGCAGGCTATGCGGCCTACCTGCACGGCAACGGCTACGAGAAAGTCAGCGGCGTTCCCATCCGCCTGAAGACCGTCTGCGATCTCAACATGGAGCTGGCGGGGAAAGTCAAGGAGCGCTACGGGTACGAGCAGGCCATTCCCAACTTCGAGGATATGCTGGCGGATCCGGAGATCGACGTGATCGACATCGTCACGCCTCCCTTCCTGCACTGCGACATGGCCGCCAAGGCCCTGAAGGCCGGCAAGCATGTCATCTGCGAGAAGCCCCTCACCGGCTACTTCGGCAAGCGCGGCGAGGAAAACGTGGGGAAGACCACGCCCAAGTCCGTGATGTTCAAAGAGGTCATGGAAGCCATGGAGGAACTGCGCCAGGTCATGGCCACCACGGATAAGAAGTTCATGTACGCCGAGAACTTCGTGTACGCCACTCCCGTACAGAAGGCCGCCGAGATCATCCGCGCCAAGAAGAGCAAGGTGCTGTTCATGAAGGGCGAGGAGAGCCTGAAGGGCTCCAGCTCCCCTGTGGCCGGCAAGTGGAACCGCACCGGCGGCGGCATCCTGGTCCGCACCGGCACCCACCCCCTCACCGGCATGCTGTTCCTCAAGCAGCAGGAGGCCATGGCCCGGGGCGAGGAGATCACCATCAGGAGCGTCACCGCCGACGTGGGCGTCACCACCGCCTGCCTGACCGAGCATGAGCACCGTCACATCGCCGCCCGTCCCGAGGACGTGGAGGACTACGCCGCCGTTACCGTCACCTTCTCCGACGGAACCAAGTGCCTGACCATCGCCAGCGACGCCGTGCTGGGCGGCACCAAGAACTACATCGAGGTGTACTGCAACGACAACGCCCTGATGTGCAACATCACCCCCACCGACATGCTCAACACCTACTTCCTGGACGAGGACGGCCTGGAGAACGTCACCATCTCCGAGATGCTCCCCGCCAAGCTGGGCTGGAACAAGGCCTTTGTCTCCGACGAGATCGTCCGGGGCTACATGGGCGAGCTCCAGGACTTCGTGGAGTGCGTCGCCTTCAACCGCGAGCCCTGCTCCAACTTCCAACTGGCCTACGAGACCACCCGCATCATGTACGCCGCCTACCAGGCCGCCGAGGAAGGACGCCGAATCGACTTCTGAGCGCCGCATCCCTGATTCCATCACTCCGGCAGGAACCCTCATCCGGTTCCTGCCGGTTTTCTGTTTTCGCGGGGGAGAGAACCGCCTGCCTGTCCGGAGAAAGGCTGCTCCCCCCAACCTCCGGCCGTTTTCTCCAGACAGAACGCCATTGCCTCAGCCGCCTGAGATTCCAGGGAGGAAGCGGAGCTTAACCCTCGTCTGTGCGAAACGCCTCCGCTTCCACACCTGTGCTCCGTGTCTCAGCTTCCGGACATCCGGCTGAACTCCCGCTCCAGAGGACCGGTTCCTGCCCTCCCGGATATGAGAGAATCTGCCGGAAGGGGGAAAATCCTGCGCCGCGGCTGCGGAATACCAGAGTCATTCCCGCCGGCAACCGGGCTCAGCCCGAATCCCGAAGAACTTTTCTCCTGACGGAGACTCCCCGGAACGCACACCCTTCCGGCCTCCTCCAGCAGGAACAGGAAACCACCCAGGCTCCAGAGGAGGTCCGGCGCATGGGGAGGAAGATTCCGGACCTGGGACAGCCCCCTTTCTCCATCCATAACCTTTGACCTGGCCCGCGGGCCCTCCCGCCCCGGATCCGCAATGGGTCCATCCGAAAGGATCCTGCGCCGCTGTCCCACCCTCCTTGCGGGAAGGCGGCAAAGAGCGTCCCAACGGCAGCGGAAGACGAAAACACCCGTCCACAGACAGCGAAGGCGCTGTCCGGGACGGGTGATTCCATTCCAGGGGGATTCCGGCTGTTCAGTTCTGAGCGGCTTCCGTCTTGCGGGCGGCCTTCGCCAGGAAACGGGCGTCCTGAATCACAACCCGCTCATGGGTTCCTTCCCCGATCACTCCCGCATCGTCCCGGGCGGTCACCCGGAAGCTCACTTTGCGGCCCTCCACCGCTGTGACCTCGGCCTCCGCCCGCACCGTCAGCCCCACAGGGGTGGCGGACAGATGGGAGACGCTGAGGCTGGTCCCTACGGAGCTCTCGCCCTCCCGCAGAGCGGGCGCGATGGCGGTCCATGCCGCCTTCTCCATCAGGGCGCACATCCAGGGGGTGGCAAACACGGGAAGCGTACCGGAACCGGCGGCCTGGGCGGTGTTCTCCGGGGACACCACGCACTCCGCCTGCCCCTTCATTCCTGTGGTGACAGACATGATCAGATCCTCCTTCTCATTGGTACCTTCATTATAGAGGATTCCGCCGGAAAAAGCCAGCGCTACCGGGAGGGATCCTCCAGAATGTCGTAGAGGGTACTGAGCACGGTCCAGTTCTGGGGAAAGGGCCGGTTCAGATTCCAGTAGCTGACGCCCCGCAGCCCGTACTCCCGGGCCAGACTCAGTTTGGCCCGGATGCTTCTGGCATCCTCGAACCAGACCTCGTGCTCCCGTCCACTCCCATCCGTATAGCGGAACCAGGGTGACTGGGCGGCGCCGTCATAGCGGATGGCGGCGTGTACCCGCCCGGCCAGTTCCACCGCCTCCTGGTTGGACAGGGAGGTCGCCTTGGTGGTCCCCGCCACATGGGGCAGCGGCCAGTCGTAGCCGTAGTTGGGAATTCCCAGGAAAATCTGTTCGCCCGGCATCTCCGTCAGGGCGTACTCCACCACCTGGCGCACGCTGCGGATGGGGGCCACCGCCATGGGGGCGCTCCAGGTATAGCCCCACTCGTAGGTCATGAGGAGCACGTAATCCGCCGCCTGCGCCAGAGCCCGGTAATCATGGCCCTCGTAGAGCTCGCCCGGCTGGGCGGCAAAGGTCTTGGGCGCCAGGGCCACCGTAACGGGAATGCCCTGGGGAGAGAAAGACTCCCGCAGAAGGTCCACGAAATCCGCGTAGAGACCCGCGAAATCGCCCCCGATGTACTCGAAGTCCACATCCAGGCCCCGGTAGCCCCGCTCGTCCATCACCCGCTGCAGATTCCCCACCAGTGTCTCCTGCGCGCTCCTGTTCTGCAGGAGATCCCGGGCCAGACCGCTGTTGAACTGGCCGCTCTCCGAAATGGAGGAGAGATGGAGGACCGGGCGCACTCCGGCCAGGAGGGCGGGCCGGACCAGAGATTCGTCCGCCAGGGGAATCAGGGTCCCCTTGGGGGTAAAGCCCCAGGTAAACGGCGTCAGGTCCGAAAGGAAGGGGAGCGTGGAGCGCAGAAGCTCCGGTTCGATAGAGGGGTAGGCGTATCCGTTGACGAACAGAGCGCCCTGTTTCACCTGCAGGTAGGAGAGCACCAGTCTCTGCCCGGGGTAGATCCGGTCCCCGCCCTTCAGGAAGGGGTTGTTCTGCTGGAGAACGCGCACCGTCGTGTGATGGGCGGCGGCAATGGCGGAGAGGGTGTCTCCCGCCCGGACCGTGTAGTTCTCCACCGGAAAGCGGATCACCAGCGTCTGGCCCACCACCAGGCGGGAGGGGTCCGGCAACTGGTTATCCTGCAGCAGGCGGGACATGGGGAGTCCGTAGTTGCGGGCGATGCCGTAGAGCGTATCCCCCGGTCTGACCACATAGATATCCATGGCAGCCTCCTCAGTCCAGATCGATGAACTGCGCGCTGGCGTAGCCCAGCGTCCCGTTGTAATTGACCAGATACCAGCCATCCGAGGCGTTGAGGATCGTCAAAGGCGCGCCGTCCGGGGCCTGGGCCAGGATGGGGGCGGAAGTATCCGGCTGGGAGCGGATGTTGAGCACGCCCCAGGACACATCCACCATTCCCTGCCGGTTCTGCTCCTCCTCAAAGAAGGGAATCCCGAAGTACTCCGTCAGGGAGAGCACGATGTTGCGGGCGATAGCGTCCAGATTGTTCTTAATCCAGGCGGCGTCCTCCCCGTTGTCGTGGTAGGCCACCTCCAGAAAAACCGAGGGCGCCCGCACCCTGCGCACCTCCCCGATGGACGTGGTAGACCGGGTCTGCACCAGATTGGGCCGGGGATAGATGGCCTTCAGGCCGTCCGCCACGATCTCCGCCGCCCGCTCGCCCCGGGAGCTGCCCGGATAGTAGAAGACCAGGGAGCCCTGGGCCTCTCCGTAGTGTCCCTCCGGAGCGGCGTTGGAGTGGAGCGCCAGATGAAGATCATAGTTGCCCGCGTTGGAGGCCGCAATGGAGGTGGCGGCGGTCATGCTGGGGGTGTTGCGGGTATAGCGGATGCCGGAGGCGTCCAGATAGGGGACCATGCGGTCCGCCAGCTGGTTCATGATCTCCTCTTCCGTGCCGCCGTTGACGTAGAAGTTGCTCTCCTGGGTGGAAGGAGAGAGATAGATGATGGGCATAGGGAACCCTCCTGAAGGTTTTTTCCATCCTATGCGGCGGGCGCGGAAAAGGTGACCGCTTTTTCTCCGCCCCAGATGGCCTGCCCCCCGTCCGGAGAACCCCTCGCGCTCCGGCGCGCGTCCCGCCGGGCCTTCCCGCAGCCGCCCCGGCTTTTGCGTTTGCGTTTGCGTTTTCCTCCCTCCGGTGGTATACTGAATGCGTACCAACGAGAGTCTGAAGGGAGGAAGCGGAATCCGGATTCGGCCGGACCGCGCGCATATGGACGACTATCGGAAGGAAGCGCCCCCGCTGCTGCGGGACTTCCTCAGCTATCACCAGACCATCCAGGGCCACTCCGCCAACACCATCCACGAGTACTTTCTGGATCTTCGCAACTACCTCCGCTTCCTGAAGCGGACCCGGGGCATGGTGCCGGCCGATATGCCTTTTGACGAAATCCCCATCGACGACGTGGGCGCGGCTCTGGTAGGCAACATCACCATCTCGGATGTCTACGACTGGATGAACTACCTCACGGTGGACCGGGGGCTGAACAACACCTCCCGGGCCCGCAAGCTGGCCTCCATCCGCTCGTTCTACAAATACCTCACCGTCAAGGCCAAGGTGCTCCCCACCAATCCCATCGCGGATGTGGATACCCCCCGGCTGCGCAAGAGCATGCCCCGCTTCCTGACGCTGGACGAGAGCGTGGAACTGCTGGATTCCGTGGACGGTCCCAACGCCGCCCGGGACTACTGCATCCTCACCCTCTTCCTCAACTGCGGCCTGCGGATTTCCGAACTGGTGGGACTGAACGTCACGGACATCCGCGGCGATACGATCCGCATTCTGGGAAAGGGCAATAAGGAGCGCATTCTCTATCTGAACGACGCCTGCCAGAAGGCCATTCAGGACTGGATGACGGAGCGCTCCATCATGACCCTGCTGGACGACAGGCCTCTCTTCGTGACCGCCCAGAACCGCAGACGGATCACCCGGGCCGCGGTCCACAAGCTGGTGAAGAAGCACCTCTCCGCCGCCGGACTGGACAGCACCCAGTACTCTTCCCACAAGCTGCGCCACACCGCCGCCACGCTGATGCTGCAGAACGGAGTGGACGTGCGCACCCTGCAGGAGGTTCTGGGGCACGATCACCTGAACACCACCCAGATCTACACCCACGTGGACAACGCGGATCTGCGCATCGCCGCCCGCTCCAATCCTCTGGCCAATGTGACCAAAGCGGAGACGCCGGTCAGGGCTCCTCAGGATCCGCTCCCGGCGGACCCTGAAGATTCCGAGGAGGAAGCGTAGTCCTTCTCCCGCTCCGGACGCCGGAGCGGTAAGCTCCTCCATTCCGTTTCGCTCCGGATCCGGCCTGACCGCCGGGTCCGGTTTTTCCCGAAGATTCCCAACTCTGATGCCAGGAGGCGATTTCTCCATGAAAGTCTGTCTGCTCAACGACTCCTTCCCGCCGGTGATCGACGGAGTCGTCAATGTGATGATGAACTACGCCACGTACCTGATGCAGGATTACGGCGCCCAGGTGATGGTGGGCACCCCCCGCTACCCGAACGCGGATTACAGCGCCTACCCCTATCCGGTGGTGCCCTATCAGAGCTTCAATACGGCGTCCGTGACCAACGGCTACCGCACCGGCAACCCCTTCTCCGGTAAATCCGTGTCCAGGCTGGCCGAGTTCCAGCCGGACATCATTCACTCCCACTGCCCGGCCTCCGCCACCATCATCGCCCGCATCCTGCGGGACGAAGTGAAGGCCCCCATCGTCTTCACCTATCATACGAAGTACGATATCGACATCCGCCGGGAGGTAAAGTCCAAGCTGGCCGCCCGGGAGGGCATCCGGGCCATGGTCCGCAACATCGAGGCCTGCGACGAGGTCTGGGTGGTGAGCCAGGGCGCCGGCGAGAGCCTCAAGGAACTGGGCTTCCAGGGGGATTACCGGGTCATGAACAACGGCGTGGACTTCGCCCGGGGCCGGGTGGATCCGGATACCGTGGCCAGAGTGACCGCCGGCTATGATCTGCCGGAGGGCGTGCCCGTCTACCTCTTTGTGGGCCGCATGATGACCTACAAGGGCCTTCCCATAATCCTGGACGCCCTGAAGATGCTGGCGGACGCCGGCCGGGAGTTCCGCATGGTGTTCATCGGGAAGGGACCGGATCAGGAACTGCTGGAGCAGAAGGCCCGGGAGCTGGGCCTCATGGGCAGCGGGGAGGGCCCGGACCGCTGCATCTTCACCGGTCCCATCTATGACCGGGACGAACTGCGGGCCTGGAACACCCGGGCGGATCTGTTCCTCTTCCCCTCCACCTTCGATACCAACGGCCTGGTGGTCCGGGAGGCGGCGGCCTGCGGGCTGGCCAGCGTCCTGATCGAGGGCTCCTGCGCCGCGGAGGGCATCACGGACGGCCGCAACGGCTTTACCATCGCGGAAAACGCCGAGGCCATGGCGGCAAAACTGGAGCAGGTGGGGGAGGACCTGAGCTTCCTCCACGAGGTGGGCCAGCACGCCATGGACGAGATCTACCTCTCCTGGCGGGACTGCGTCGCGGTCGCCTATGACCGCTACCAGACGGTGCTGGACATGAAGCGGGCCGGAACGCTGCCCGTCCGGAAGAAACTGCCCTCGGATTTCCTCCTGTACATGACCGCCCAGAGCATGGAGGAGCAGGAGCGCAGCCGCCGGATCCGGCACGAACTCTTCGACGACTTCCGGGAGACCGCGCTGGGCATGATGGAGAACATCCAGGAGGCCGAGGAAAACACCGAGCGCTTCTGGGACCGCGTTGCGGAGGAGATCCGGGGCCACCGGACGCAGAGAGACAGGCCGCGCCATGAAACAGTATGACTTCCGGCGGATGTCCTTCTACCAGATCTGGGTCCGCAGCTTCCGCGATGGAAACGGAGACGGGATCGGGGACCTCTACGGAGTCTATGACCGGCTGGAGTACATCCGCTCCCTGGGCGTGGACGGCATCTGGTTCAATCCCATCTACCCGTCGCCCAACGCGGACTACGGGTACGACATCTCGGACTACCGGAACATCCACCCGGATTTCGGCACCCTGGAACAGTTCCGGAAGGTTCTGGACCGGGCCCACGAGCTGGGCCTGAAGGTGATTCTGGACCTGGTGATCAACCACACCTCGGACGAGCACGAGTGGTTCCGCCGCAGCAGCGCCGGCCGGGACAATCCCTACAGCGACTACTACATCTGGCGGGACCCCCGGAAGGGAAAGAAGAAGCGTCCCCCCAACAACTGGTTCAGCCAGTTTGAAGGCCGGGCCTGGGAGTACGGGGACGCGCGCCAGCAGTACTACCTGCACATCTTCGCCCGCAAGCAGCCGGACCTCAACATGGACAACCCCAAAGTGCGCCAGGAGGTCAAAGACATCATGCGCTTCTGGCTGGACATGGGGGTGGATGGCTTCCGGGAGGACGTCATCACCTTCATCTCCAAACAGGAGCCCCTGCCGGACGGCATTCCCTTCCTGCCGGCCATCAACGGCATGCCCTACTACAAGGACGGACCCAACCTGCTGCGCTACCTGCGGGAATTCCGGGAGGTGGCGAAGGAGTACGGCGCCATCCAGATCGGGGAAGCGCCCATGACCCCGGCCAGCGTCGCTTTGCGCTACCTCTCCGGCCCCGACCGGGTGCTGGACCTGATGATCCAGTTCGACTCCATGATGGCGGACTGCTTCCTGACGGAGTTCGTCCACCACCCGTTCTCCCTCCGCAAGCTGAAACGGGCCTTCTCCCACTGGCAGAACGCCCTGGCGGGGAAGGCCTGGAACGCCCTCTACCTGGAAAACCACGACCATCCCCGGGTTATCAGCCGCTACGGCAGCGAAACATACTGGCGGGAGTCCGGCACCATGCTGGCTGCCTGCTATCTCTTCCAGCAGGGAACCCCTTTTATTTACCAGGGGCAGGAGATCGGGATGACCAACATCCGCCTGTCCTCCATCCATCACTACGAGGACATCGCCTCCATCAACGCCTTCCACCGCTACTGCACCTGGGAATCCGAGGAGAAGCGCCTGCACCGCATCCACATCTCCTCCCGGGACTCCGCCCGCACGCCCATGCAGTGGTCCTCCGGTGAGTACGCCGGTTTTTCCAGCGTAAACCCCTGGTTTCACGTGAACCCCAATTATAAGGAGATCAACGTGGAGAGGGAGGAGCAGGATCCGGACAGCATCCTGAACTTCTACCGCCGGTGCCTGGCCCTGCGCAAAAGCAGCGATACCCTGCTCTGGGGGTCCTACCGGGAGTACGAGCCGGCCAGCCGCCACCTCTATCTCTACGAGCGCGCCTGGCATCTGGAGCGGATCCTGGTGGTCTGCTCCTTCTCGGAGGAGGAACTGCGCTGGACCCTGCCGCCGGGCTACAGCCGGAAGAAGGCGGAACTCCTGCTGGATAACTGGCCGGAGGGCGGTTCCTTTGAGGTTCTGCGCCCCTATGAGGCCAGAGTCTATCGCTGGGATCTCTCCGGCGTGCGGCAGCCCGCCGGATCCTGAACGGACTTATTTCAGCGGCTTCCCGGACCATCGTCCAGGGAGCCGCGTTTTTTCCGTCCGCCTCTCTGTACGGTCTGGAGATAGGCTCCACTGCGCAGGAGTACCCTCATGGTACAGAGCGCCTTTTCGGATAGCCCGCCAGAAGCGGGGGAGAGGAAGCTGCGTTCCCCCTGCTGCCGGCAGGAAAGCCGGGGCATTTTTTCCTTTCACAGGAAGAATTCTCCTGAAACCGTCTCTTTTTCTTGCTTCTGGAAATTAAAGGTGCTAAAATGAACCTGTACAGATCCCATCCTGCAGAAAGGAACTGAGAAAAACATGAAGCGAATCCTTTCCCTCGTCCTGACCGCCGCGATGACGCTGTCTCTGGCTTCCGTGGCGCTGGCGGCGGAGTCCCAGCCCTGGTACGCGGAGGCCGTCTCCTATGTGACGGAGCACGAAATCATGAAGGGAACCGGCAACGGCTTTGAGCCCGACGCCGATGTCACCCGCGCCTCCATCTTCGAGCTGTTCTGGAACATGGAGGGCCAGCCGGAGGGCGATCCCTGCACCTTCCCCGACGTAAAATCCACGTAGAAGTGACAATGACACTGCAAATGCGAGATTCTGCTGAAAGTTTTCCTTGCCTATCTCGGGATTCTGTGGTACACTCCTGAATAGTGATTCTGTAAAGGAGTGCTTCTTATGGCCCACAAGAAGACTAAGCTCGTTCTCAACAATGAGCAGGTGAAGGAACTCGAGGAGTTCATCAGGAATGCGCCGAGTAAGAGAATCGGGCTGCGCGCATCCATGGTATTGGACTGCGGTACGGGAATGACAGGCAAGGACGTCGCGGCGAAGTACTCGGAACGTCCGACCACGGTCTCCCTCTGGAAGAAGCGGTATGCTGAGTCTGGTGTCTCTGGCCTGCTGAATAAGCCCCGCGGCAGGACCAAGGATGGATATGGAGAGGATTTCTCAGACAGACTGCTGGAAGCCGTTCACAGCGCCCCTCCGGAGGGCAACTCCATGTGGGATATCAACCTTCTCTCTCAGCACCTGGGCGTACCGAAGTACGGCATAGGTCGCCATCTCAAGAAGTTGGGGATCGACCTTGAGGCTCAGAACTTCTTCCAGAGGCATCGGGGCGATCAGAGTGATCAGAGTGATCAGAACGATCAGAACGATCAGAACGATGAGTCCCATGAGGATGTAATCGAATCCCATGAGGCTCCGGCTCAGTCCGAGACTCGTGCTGCTGGCGCCGATGAAACGGAAGACCATT
>CANRFA010000069.1 GCA_947629775.1 uncultured Oscillospiraceae bacterium | reverse complement strand
CCCACCTACAACTTCGCCAACGTCATCGACGACCACCTGATGGGCATCACCCACGTGGTCCGGGGCAGCGAGTACCTCTCCTCCGCCCCCAAGTACGATCTGCTCTACCGGGCCTTCGGGTGGGAGGTTCCCACCTATGTCCACTGCTCCCCCGTCATGCGGGACGCCCAGAACAAGATGTCCAAGCGCCACGGGGATCCCTCCTACGAGGATCTGAAGGCCCAGGGCTATCTGACGGACGCCATCCTCAACTACGTGGCTCTGCTGGGCTGGTCTCCCCGGGGCGAGCGGGCGGAGCAGGAGATCTTCTCCCTCGACGAACTGGTGGACGCCTTCGACCTGGGCGGCATGTCCAAGTCCCCCGCCATCTTCGACATCGACAAGCTGACCCACTTCAACGCCCTCTACCTGCGCGCCATGACCCCGGAGGACTTCGCGAAGGTGGCCGAACCCTGGATCCGCCAGAGCGTACACAACCCCGACCTTGATACCGCCGCCATCGCCGCCCTGCTCCAGGCCCGCTGCGAGAAACTGACGGACATCCCCGAGAAGGTGGACTTCTTTGACGCCCTTCCGGCCTACGACGCGGGGCTCTTCACGAATAAAAAGTCCAAGACCAACCCGGAGGTCTCCACCCGCATGCTGCAGGCCGCCATCCCCATGCTGGAGGCTCTGCCGGAATGGACCCAGGACGCCATCCACGACGGCCTCATCGCCCTGGCCGTGGAACTGGGGGTCAAGAACGCCACCCTCATGTGGCCGGTGCGCATCGCCGCCGCCGGCAAGGCCGTCACCCCCGGCGGCGCGGTGGAGATCTGCCGCATCCTGGGCCGGGAGGAGACGCTGAAGCGCCTGCGTCTGGGGCTGGAGAAGCTCGCCTGAAGCCGGGCTCTGTTCCGGTCCAGCCGGAAGATTTCTGGAAACTTCCCACCTGGTTTCTAAACAGAACCAGGTGGGGTTTCGGAATATTTCCACCAGATCATACGATCTCTCAAAAGCGAGTCGTTTCTCCCGCAAAAGCCTGAAACAAGCCTGCATTATATATGTAGAACCCCGCCTGTTAACCATGCGTAAATGAGGTGCAAGAATGAAATCATTTACTGTTGATTCCCTTTGCGTCCCCGAAGAAAACTATATGGTGGATATCCGCGAAAAAGCTTCCCGGATCATCCGGCTGGTTGATAATAAAAAGTATTTTACCATTAACTGTGCCCGGCAATATGGCAAAACCACCATGCTCTTCCATCTGAAGTGTACCCTTCGAGATCGCTACTATGTGCTTTCCACCTCCTTTGCGGCTACAGGAAACGAGGAATTCTCTTCCGGTGCTGCCTTTGTCCGATACTTTGTCCGGAGTCTGGTCCCCCGCATGGAACATGCCGGCTGCCCTGCTCCTCTCATCGACAGCTGGCGGGACATGTCCGACCTGGCAGAGGATAAGGAAAGTTTCAGCTGGCTTCGAAGCAAAATCAATGTCCTCTGCTCTTCCTCGGACCGCCCCATCGTCCTGATGATCGACGAGGTGGACCGCGCAACAAACAACGAAGTATTTCTGTATTTTCTTTCCACTCTAAGAGACAACTATCTGTCCGCAAGGCAAAAGATGGAAGCTTCCTTTCAGAGTGTGATTCTGGCCGGTGTCACGGATATCACAAATCTGAAAATGAAAATCCGGCCGGAAGAGGAGCATCAGCTGAACAGTCCCTGGAACATCGCAGCTCGGTTTCCTGTGGATATGAGCTTTTCTGCTCCCGAGATTTTCAGCATGCTCCAGGAGTATGAAGCCGATTATCACACCGGCATGGACATCCCGGCCATGGCCACTCAGATCCGGGAATGGACCGGTGGCTATCCCTTTCTGGTATCCCGCATCTGCCAATGCCTGGAGGAGGAGCTTTGGGGAACGCCCCACTTCGAAACCCGCAGCCTTGCCTGGACCAGGGATGGTCTGCTTGCCGCTGTCCGCCTGATCCTGAACGAAGACAATACGCTCTTCTCCGGAATCATAAAACAGATTACGGATCATCCGGATCTGGATACTCTGATTCAGGATATGCTCTTTCATGGAGAAACCTATGCTTTCAACCCGGATGACCCTCGCTTTCAGATGGGAAGAATGTATGGAATTCTGTCCAGAAGAGGTGAGCAGATCTGTGTCTCCAATCGCATTTTTGAAATCAGGTTGTATAACTGGTATTTCACCAGAGAAAAGCTTGCAGACAGGTTGCATGGTTCTGCGCAGGACCTGAAAAACCGGTTTACTTCTGGTAATCATCTTCACATGGATCTGGTACTGAAGAAATTCCAGGAACATTTCACCGCCGTCTATGGAAGCAACACAGACAGTTTCGTAGAAAACAACGGAAGAAAGATTTTCCTGCTCTTCATCCGCACCATCATCAACGGCACCGGGAATTACTATGTCGAAGCGGAAACGCAGGACAGGCAGCGGACAGATGTTATTGTGGACTACCTGGGAGAACAGTTTATTGTTGAGCTGAAAATCTGGCATGGACCGGAATACCATCGCCGTGGGGAAGATCAGCTGATCGGGTACCTGGAGCGATATCATCTGACCAGAGGCTATATGGTCAGCTTCAACTTCAATCAGAATAAAGTTCCCGGTGTCCACGAAGTGCTCCTTGGGGATAAATCGATTCTGGAAGCTGTAGTCTGACCGCAGTGCTGTTCCGGGCACATTCCACCCGCTCGGCCCGCGGGGTTCCAGGACCGCCGGACAGCCCCGCGACCTGGAGATCCCTTCGGACCATTCAGGGGGGTCCAGGCTTTCTGCCATGGTCAGGCGCTTTCTGTTTTCCCCGGCCGCGCGCCGCTGACATCACGTTTGGGAAGGAGAACCTTATGATCCATCGCTTCGAATCCATCCAGAGCCGCTATCTTGAGGAGATTCCCGGCCAGAGCCGCTTCGCCTTCGCCCACACGGGCAGCAGCGATTTTTACGATCTGGTAGAGTATGCCCAGGAGGGCCGCGTCTGCCCCGGCTCCGCCCTGCTGTTCTGTGACTACGACACCGGCGCCATCCACCAGCCCTTCCCGGAAAAGAAGGGCGTTCTCTACAGCGATCCGCTCTTTGCGGAGGACTGCTTCTGGTTCCTGCAGGCAGACTGGGGAGCAAAGCGCCTCACCCTCTATCGCTGTCTGCCCGGAGACCCGCCCCAGCAGGTGAAAGTCATGGATCTGGGCGGAATGAGCCTCTATAACCTGCGCCTGATGGGCAGTCCGGCCCACATCGTCAGCCAGGACGAAGAGCGGTTCGAGTGCTGGTACCCGGAGCGCATCTCCTTCCCTCTCGTGCCCCAGGAAACCGTTCTCTTCCTGGAGGATGGCAAAGCGTACAGCGAGATCTGGATCGAGGAGGGCTGGAAAGAAGAGCAGGACACGGAGCAGACCCGGCTGCGCTATCAACTGCTGGTCCGGGGCTCCGACGGAACCATCCTCTCCCGTGAGGACGGCAGTCTGCACCAGAGGCCGGACGGCAGCTGGTGGATCGCCTGAGTCCGTCCGGGACGCCGGACCGCATTTCCACACCCGCAGCATTGCGGACACAGATGCCGAAGACACGAAAACGGGGAGCCTCACGGCTCCCCGTTTTTTCTGTTCGGAAGGTCCGGCCCTCAAAGGGTCCAAACCTCGAGGTTTTCTTCTTTCTTCCGCCGGATACTGCGTAGAACTGCCCTATGGTGCAGCCGTAAGGCAGCTCGTGGTGCACGTTGACCGCACGTGATGGTGCAGAGTAACCGCACAGAACCGTGCGAAGCACCTGGATCCCGCCAGGACTCTTCCCGGATCGGCCAGGGAAAGCCTGTCCGTCCCCGGTTTCCTCCCGGAACGCTTCCGCCCGGCTCAGAGAGCGGCGTACTGCTCGGGGTCCACGGGCTCCAGCCACTCGTTGGAGCACTCGGTGCCGGGGATCTCGAAGGCGATGTGGGAGAACCAGCTGTCCGCCGCGGCGCCGTGCCAGTGCTTGGCGCCCTCGGGGATGGCGATCACCGTGCCGGGCGTCATGGGAACGGCCTCCTTGCCCCACTCCTGGTACCAGCCGCGTCCGCCCACGCAGATCAGCATCTGGCCGCCGCCGGTGGCCGCGTGGTGGATGTGCCAGTTGTTCCGGCAGCCGGGCTCGAAGGTGACGTTGGACATGGGGAACTCCGCCCCGGAGATGGGCGCCAGATAGCTCTGGCCCACAAAGTACTGGGCGTAGGCGTCGTTGGGGGCGCCGATGGGGAAGGCGATCGTCTTCTGATACCGCTCTTTCTCGCTCTCCGCCGGGGTCTCCTCGTTCCAGACCTCCTTCGCCAGCCGGAACACCGCCCAGCCCTTGGGCCAGCCGGCGTAGAAGGCCGTGTGGGTGATGACCGCCACGATCTCCTCCCGGGTCACGCCGTGGGCCTTCGCATTCGTCAGGTGGTGCACCAGCGAGCTGTCCGTCACGCCGGAGGCCATCAGGGCCACCACGGTGATGATGCAGCGGGTCTTCACGTCGATGCCCCGGGTGTTCCAGTTCTCCCCGAAGAGCACGTCGTCGTTGTAGTGGGCGAAGTCGGGGGCAAAGTCTCCCAGCTGAGTTCTGCCCGCGGTCTGTACGATTTTCTCCATGATCAGTTCCTCCTTCTGATGTCCGCCGACAACGTCCGGCGGGATAGCCGTCCCTCAGGGACGGGAATGTGGTCTCTTCTTCGGCTTACAGCAGCTTCTCCGTCACCTGCTGCAGCAGCTCCCGGATGGGCAGGTGCTGGGGGCAGGCCCGCTCGCAGGCGCCGCAGCGGATGCAGGCGTTGGCCCGCTTCTTCCCGTGGCCGTCCACCAGCCAGCCCATCTGGTTCAGGGCACCCGGCTTTCCGTAGAGCGTAAAGAGGTTCATGGCGGTGAAGGAGCCCGAGACGCCGATGTTCTCCGGGCACACCTTGGCGCAGTAGTCGCAGGAGGTGCAGGGGATCAGGGGGATGGCCGCCAGGGCCTCCCGGGCCTTCTCCAGGGTGGCGCGCTCCTCCTCCGTCATGCCGTGGAAGTCCTTCATGACCGCCAGGTTGTCTTCCATCTGCGCCACGCTGCTCATGCCGGAGAGCACCGTGATGATTCCCTCCAGGCTGGCGGCGAAGCGGATGGCCCAGGAGGCGCAGGAGGACTCCGGCTCCGCGGCATGGAAGATCTCCTGGACCGGCTCGGGCGGGGTGGCCAGCATGCCGCCCTTGACGGGCTCCATGATGACGACCGGCTTGCCGTGGGCCCTCGCCACCTCGTAGCAGCGGCGGGACTGGACGCCGGTGCTCTCCCAGTCCGCGTAGTTGATCTGCAGCTGCACGAACTCCATCTCCGGATGGGCGGTCAGGATGGCGTCCAGCTCCTCGGGGGTGGAGTGGAAGGAGAAGCCCACGTGGCGGATGAGGCCGGCGGCCTTCTTCTCCTGGACCCAGTCCCAGAGGCCGAAGTCGTCGAAGGACTTCGTGCGGGTCTCGCCCAGGTTGTGCAGCAGGTAGAAATCGAAATAACCGGCGCCGGTCCGGGCCAGAGAGGTATCGAACTGCCCGATGGCATCCTCCCGGCTCTTCGCCCCGATCCACGCCGCGTTCTTGGTGGCCAGCTGGAAGGACTCCCGGGGATAGCGCTCCACCAGCGCCTGGCGGATGGCGTCCTCGCTGCCCTCGTAGGCCCAGGCCGTGTCAAAGTACGTAAAGCCCGCCGCCAGGAAGCGGTCCACCATCTCTTTGGTCTGTTCCACGTCGATGGCTCCGTCCTTCTGGGGCAGACGCATCAGTCCGAAGCCCAGCTTCGGAATGGATTCTCCCAGATATGCCATGTCTGTCTCCTCCTTATACAGGTCTGTCTTCCGGCCGGAGGCCGGAGGGCTCCCCGCATGGCAGGCGGGGAACCTGCAGGGAGCGCCCCAGTTCCAGGGCCTCCCGCATGTGGGGGCTGCGGGCCGTCATGGCGGGGGTGCCGCAGCCGCCTCCCAGAACCATGCCCCGGTCCTGGAAGTTCATATAGGAGCAAAGCTTCCGGTAGTACACTTCGATGGCGTGGAAGACATCCTCCCCGCTGTCCCAGGCGGCGGTAATGAGCACCGTCTGCAGTCCCTTGCCGGAAAGTCTCATCGTGTAGCTGTAGAAGCGGTCGATGACCATCTTCATCTGAGCGGAGAGCCCGAAGTAGTAGACCGGGGAGACGAAGGCCGCCAGATCCGCCCCCAGCAGGGCGTCCCGGATTTTCCCCATATCGTCCTTCTGCGCGCAGGGGCCGTTCATCCCGCAGTGCTCGCACCCCAGGCAGGGGTGGATGTTCATGTGCGCGGCGTCCAGCACCGTAACGGTGTGGCCGGCCTCCCGGGCGCCCCGGATAAACTGCTCCGCCAGCAGATTGGAGGATCCCTTCTTATGGGGGCTCCCCAGCAGTACCGTAATCTTCATGACCGCTTCCCTCCCGTTTCTTCCTGCCGCAGCCGGTAGAGGAGGCAGTCCAGCCGGTCCAGCGTCTGCTGCCGGCGGTGAATCTCCTCCAGCAGAGGTCCCCTCGCCCGGCGCAGCAGGCGGATCTGTTCCTGCGGGGTGGCGCAGCGCAGAACCGCTTCCGCCTCCGCGTCGCTCAGGCCCGCGCAGCGCAGGCCGGGCAGGTCTACCTGTACCGCTTCCATGGCAGCAACCTTCTTTCTCATCCGGCGCAATGGCCTTTTACTGGCTTTCAGTATAGCGCGTCGGCCACGCTCCGTCCAATACCTGTTCGGCAGCTTCGCTTATGCCCGGAGAGCATATTGCGGCCAGGAGAAACCATTCCCGCGCATGATGGCAGACTGGTCCGGGTCGTGGCGGGCAGGGGACACCGGAACGGCAGGCGGGAGGTACAAGGGGGCGGGCCTGCGCGCGTTCTTCCTCCACCCCCGGGAATAACGCAAAACCGACAGGTCCTGCCGAATGCAGTTCCTGTCGGTTTTCTCCGCCGCCCGGGGCGCGTCAGGGAGCGGTGGTCCGCTCAGTCCACGATCTCCACAGAGACGTGCTTGCCCAGCCGCTGGGCCATGGAGCGGACGAGGATGCGGATCTCCTTGGCGATGCGGCCCTGCCGGCCGATCACCTTGCCCATATCCTCCGGCGCTACCTTCAGCTCGAGAACGGTCTCGCCGTCTTTCTCCGTCTCGGTGACAACCACCTGATCCGGATGCTCCACCAGGTTCCGGGCGACGTAGGTCAGAAGTTCTTTCATGGACAACCTCCCGCCTTACATGGCGCCGGCTTTCTTCAGAAGAGCGCGGACAGTCTCGGTGGGCTGAGCGCCGGTCTTGATCCATGCCTGGGCACGGTCATTGTCCACCTTCAGCTCGGAAGGAGTCACGGTGGGGTTGTAGTAACCGATTTCCTCGATAAAACGGCCGTCACGGGGATAGCGGGAGTCCGCCACCACGATCCGATAGAAGGGGGACTTCTTGGCACCCATGCGGCGCAGTCTGATTTTGACCATCTAGATTCACCTCCAGAAGATATTCGGGTATGCGTACGATATATGGAAAACACGGAGGAGGCCGTGTCTTGCCAGTGAGAGAAACCCGGTCCGGGTCAGCCCAGACCCAGGTCGGCGGTGGACAGAAGACCGCCGAGAATCAGCGCCCCGCCCAGGACCCGCATGAAGCCGGGGGTCCGGTCCTGGAACCAGCGGCGGATGGTATCCGGCGCCACGGGGTTGATGATGAAGGCCAGTCCGAAGAGACCCCAGCAGATGTTGATGATGATCCCCCGATTGGCCCGGAAGGCCAGAACATAGGCGAAGATCATCATCAGGCCGCCGGCGGCCACCTGCTGCCGGAAGGAGAGCCCTTTCATGGAGCCGTCCCTCCCTCAGCGCATGCGGGGAAGACCGCCCCGGCGGACGCCCTTCTTGCCCATCATGCGGCGCATGTTCTTGGGGATCTTGCCGCCGGTGAACTGCTTGGTCATGGCCTGCACCATATCGAACTGCTTGAGCATGCGGTTGATCTCCACCACCTGGGTGCCGGCCCCGGCGGCGATGCGCTTCTTGCGGCTGGCGTTGAGGATCTTCGGGTCCTCCCGCTCCGCCGGCGTCATGGACTGGATGATGGCTTCCATGCGCACCAGCTGCCGGTCGTCCAGATCCGACTCGTCCAGGTCTCCGGGTTTGATGCCGGGAATCATGCTCACCAGGTCCGAGAGGGAACCCATCTTCTTGACCTGGGCCATCTGCTCCATGAAGTCGTTGAGGGTGAACTGGTTCTTGCGCAGCTTCTCCTGCATGGCCAGGGCCTGCTGCTGGTCGAAGTTCTGCTCCGCCCGCTCGATGAGGGACAGCACGTCGCCCATGCCCAGAATGCGGCTCGCCATCCGGTCCGGATGGAAGACCTCGATCTGATCCAGCTTCTCGCCTACGCCGGCAAACTTGATGGGCTTGCCGGTGACCGCCTTGATGGAGAGGGCCGCGCCGCCTCTGGCGTCGCCGTCCAGCTTGGTGAGCACCACGCCCGTGAGATCCAGAGCGTCGTCGAAGGCTTTGGCGGCGTTGACGGCGTCCTGGCCGATCATCGCGTCCACCACCAGCAGAATCTCGGTGGGTTCCACCGCCGCCTTGATGGCTTTCAGCTCGTCCATCAGAGCCTCGTCGATGTGCAGCCGGCCGGCGGTATCCAGAAACACCAGGTCGTTTCCGTGGGCCTCCGCGTGGCGGATGGCCTCCTTTGCGATCTCCACCGGATCGGCCTGCCCCATCTGGAAGACGGGGATATCCAGCTGTTTGCCCACCACTTCCAGCTGCGTAATGGCGGCGGGACGGTAGACGTCGCAGGCCGCCAGCAGGGGCCGCTTGCCGTTCTGGCGGCGCATGAGGCCCGCCAGCTTGGCGGCGTTGGTGGTTTTGCCCGCGCCCTGCAGGCCCACCATCATCACCACCGTAGGCGGCTTGGGGGCGATGGTCAGTTTGGTGGCGGTACCGCCCATGAGGTCCGTCAGTTCCTGGTTGACGATCTTGACGATCATCTGCGCCGGAGACAGCGCCTCCAGCACGTCCGCTCCCACGGCCTTCTCCGTCACCTGGGCCACGAACTGCTTGACGACCTTGTAGCTGACGTCCGCCTCCAGCAGGGACAGGCGGATCTCCCGCATGGCCTCCCGCACGTCGGCCTCGGACAGCCGGCCCTTGCCCCGCAGTTTCTTGAATACGGCGGCCAGTTTTTCGGAAAGTCCCTCAAACGCCATAGCTGTCCTCCCTCTGCAGTCTGTCCAGCCCGTCCTGCAGCCGCATGACCAGATTCTCCAGCTCCGGATCCTCGTAGTGCCGCTGGGCCAGGTCGAGCAGGGTATCGATCTCCTTCTGCATCTCGTTCATCACCGCCCGGTTCTCCTGGTAGCGGCGGATGAGACCGGTCTTCTCCTCCAGCCCCTCCAGGATGCCGGCGGCCCGGACGATCACGTCCCGGACGCCCTGGCGGGTGATGTTGTAGTTCTCCGCGATTTCGCCCAGGGACAGGTCCTCGTTGTAGTAGAGGTCGTAGAACTCCTTCTGCCTGTCCGTGAGGACCTCGCCGTAGAAGTCGTAGAGCATCGTCATCCGATAGGCCTGATTCTTCAAGGGGCTCCACCTCCCGCGCCCTGCCGCAGAAAATGTAAAGCGTTCAGGCTTTACCGTGAGATGATAGCACCAGCCCCGCCGTTTGTCAAGCACAATTCCTTGCCATTTTTCCGGCGCTCCTTTGGTATATTCCGACAGTTCCCGGGCAAACTGCAGAAGAATCCCGGCTGCCGCCTTCCGGCGGGGCCGGAACCCCCGGACTGGAGGAGTCTGCCCATGGAGCCCGTATCCGTACAAACCGCCGCAGCCGCGTTCGCCCGGACCCTGGAACCGGCGGGCGGCGTGCCGCCCCGCCGTCTGGAGCGCCGGCTTCGCTCGGACCTGCGCGCGGTCCGCGCCTGCCGGGAGACCCTCTGGCGCTGGAGCGCCGGCCGCCCCTCCCTGCCCCCGGCGGCGGAGTGGCTGCTGGACAACCACTATCTGGCCCTGCGGGAGGGACGGGAGGCCCAGGCCGTCTTCGCCCGGGGCCGCGCCCTGCGGGGCACCCGCCAGGGGGATTGCCTGCTTCTGGCCTGCGCCCGGGGCGCGCTGGAGACGGTCCCCGTTCCGGAGAGCGCGGACCTGGATGCCTGGCTGGCCGGGTTTCAGAGCGTATACCCCCTGACGGAGCGGGAGCTCTCCCTCCTGATCCCCGCCCTGACCGCCGTCTGCCTGCGCCGGCTGGCGGAACTCTGCCGGGACCCGGAGGCCCTGGAGCGGGGCGAGGGAGATCCGGAGGCCTTCCGGAGCATTTTCACGGTCCTGCGGACCCTGTCCGCCGGCAGCTGGGGGCCGGTGCTGGAAGGGGCCAGCCGGGTGGAACAGATCCTGGCCCGGGACCCCTCCGGACACTATCCCGGCATGGACGAGGCCACCCGGCGCCGTTACCGGCAGCAGGTGTGCCGTCTGGCCCGCCGGCGGGGGCTGGAGGAGATGGAGGCCGCCTCCAGGGCCCTGGAACTGGCGGAACATGCGGAGGGCGAGGAGCGCCATGTGGGCTGGTGGCTCTACCGCCGTCCCCTGGGGCAGCCGGCCCAGACTCCCTCCGGGGCTCTCTACGGAATCTGTGTCCTGCTGCTCTCTCTGGGCGCCGCCCTGGGACTGTGGCGCCTGTCCGGCTCCGGCCCGGCGGCGGTTCTTCTTCTGCTGCCCCTCTCGGACATCGTGAAAAACACCCT
>CANRFA010000068.1 GCA_947629775.1 uncultured Oscillospiraceae bacterium | reverse complement strand
CCGGACGGAAAAATGCTGATCGAAAACTGGGTTCTCCAGCGTGATATGAGAGACATTGAAGAAGAATACGACGCCAGGGAAACCTTCTTCCGGGCGCAGAACATCTACTACTACAATTATGAAGACCTGAATTCCCATGGCGAAATCTGCCTTGTGGACATCGCAACCGGCCAGAAAAAGATCCTGGCGAATTCGGATTCCGGCTTTCAGTTCCGCACGCCGGATCTCAACATGGTATATGGAAATCTCTTCCTCTACCGGGTGCACGATACTCTGGTTCTTTACGACATGGAAACCGATCAGACAACCGAGCTTGTTACATTGCAGAACATCAGAAATTACTGGCTCATGGACAACAAGGCCTTTATCATTACCCATCCTGCCAATGAGATTCTGCGCCTCTGGTATCTTCCTCTGGAAGGGGGAGACCTGGTTCCGATGAGCAACGGCAACCAGACGGATGTTATGGACTTCAGTCTCTTTGAGGAAAGCGACTCCTTCTTTTCCAACGACTCTGTCTGGATGTCCAAGGACCGCTTTTATACGAAGTACAGGGCCTGAGACTTCTCCCGGCAGAACCCTCCGCCGTTCCCCCTGCGGCAGGTCATCCATCCTCCTGAGTGGCCTGCTCCCCGGATCCCGCTCCTCTTCCTGGAGCGGGATCCGGGACGACTGTCCGCCCGATTCCCGTTTCCGCGCCACACCGACCGCACAGACGGCTTCCGTCCATCTGCCGCGGCCAGAGGTTCTTTCTAACGCGCTGACTCCTTCCACACAACAGAGAACGGAGGCGTCCATGCCACAGGGCACGGGCGCCTCCGGTTTTTCGTTCAGGATCTTCGCTTCGGCTCAGTGCAGGCAGAAGAACGCCTTGCGGCCGGGGTACTGGGCGGCGGCGTCCAGCTCCTCCTCGATGCGGAGCAGCTGGTTGTACTTCGCCACGCGGTCGGTGCGGCTGGGCGCGCCGGTCTTGATCTGGCCGGCGTTGACCGCCACGGAGATGTCCGCGATGGTGGAGTCCTCGGTCTCGCCGGAACGGTGGGACACGATGGCGGTGTAGCCCGCCCGGTGCGCCATCTGGATGGCGTCCAGGGTCTCGGTCAGGGTGCCGATCTGGTTGACCTTGATAAGGATGGAGTTGGCGACCTTCTTCTCGATGCCGGTGGCCAGCCGCTCCACGTTGGTGACGAACAGGTCGTCGCCCACCAGCTGCACGCGGTTGCCGATGGCCTTGGTGAGCATCGCCCAGCCATCCCAGTCGGTCTCGGCCATGCCGTCCTCCAGGGAGATGATGGGATAGGAGTCCGCGAACTTCTTCCACATGTTGACCAGCTGCTGCTGGGTCAGGCGACGGCCGGACTTGGGCTGGATATAGACCTTCTGCTCCTCGTCCCACCACTCGGAAGAGGCGGCGTCGATGGCGATCATGAAGTCCTCGCCGGGCACATAGCCGGCCTTCTCGATGGCCGTCACAATCACCTTCAGGGCGTCCTCGTCCTTCTTCAGGTTGGGGGCGTAGCCGCCCTCGTCGCCCACGCCGGCGGCGGGGGTGCCGTTGTCCTTCAGCACGGCCTTCAGCGCGTGGAAGACCTCGGCGCAGCGGCGCAGGGCCTCCCGGAAGCTGGGAGCGGAGACGGGCATGATCATGAACTCCTGGATCTCCACGTTGTTGGTGGCGTGCGCGCCGCCGTTCAGGATGTTCATCATGGGAACGGGCAGCGTCTTGGCGTTCACGCCGCCGATATAGTTGTACAGGGAGGTGCCGAGAGAGGCGGCCGCAGCCTTGGCGCAGGCCAGAGAAGCGCCGAGGATGGCGTTGGCACCCAGACGGTTCTTGTTGGGCGTACCGTCCAGTTCAATGAGCATCCGGTCGATGGAAACCTGGTCCAGAGCGTTCATTCCGATGAGAGCCTCGGCGATCTCGGTGTTGACGTTCTTCACCGCGGTCTCGACGCCCTTGCCGTTGTAACGCTCCTGCACGCCGTCACGCAGCTCGCAGGCCTCGTAGATTCCGGTGGAAGCGCCCGAGGGAACGGCGGCGCGGCCCATGGAGCCGTCGTCCAGGTAGACCTCTACCTCGACGGTGGGGTTGCCGCGGCTGTCCAGAATTTCGCGACCGATGACGTCCACGATCTCGCACATCTGCTTCATGTTTAATCAAACTCCTCTCAGTAATCGGCGGATAAGCGCCTTCATTTGACTCCGCCCTGCAGCGGAAAGGGATCACATTCAGTTGACGATCAGCGTCTCGCCGTCCATTTCAGCGGGCTTCTCCAGGCCCATCAGGTCCAGCATGGTGGGGGCGATGTCGGCCAGACGGCCGTCCCGCAGCACCACGTTGGCGCCGACGATGGCGAAGGGAACCAGGTTGGTGGTATGGGCGGTAAAGGGAGAGCCGTCCTTATCGATCATCCGCTCCGCGTTGCCGTGATCGGCGGTGATCAGGGAGACGCCGCCCATGCGGGAGGTGGCCTCCACGACCTTCGCCACACACTCGTCCACCGTAGCCACCGCCTTGCAGGCGGCCTCGTAGACACCGGTGTGACCCACCATGTCGCAGTTGGCGAAGTTGAGGATGATCACATCGTAGGCTCCGCTGAGGATGCGGTTCACCGCTTCCTCGGTAACCTGATAGGCGGACATCTCGGGCTGCAGATCGTAGGTGGGTACCTTGGGAGAGGGAATCAGGCAGCGGTCCTCGCCGGGGAAGACCTGCTCCACGCCGCCGTTGAAGAAGAAGGTGACATGGGCGTACTTTTCCGTCTCCGCGATGCGCAGCTGGGTCAGACCCAGTTTGGAGATATACTCGCCGAAGATGTTGACCAGTTTCTGCCGGGGATACGCCACGGTCACGTTGGGCATGGTGGCGTCGTACTCGGTGGTGCAGACAAAGAACACGGAGGGCTGGCCGCTGCCGCGGTCCACGCCGGTCAGCTCGTCGTCCACCAGGCAGCGGGTAATCTCGCGGGCCCGGTCCGGCCGGAAATTATAGAAGATCACGGAGTCGTTGTCCCGGATCTTCACATCCTGCAGACAGACGACGGGAACCATGAATTCATCGGTGACGCCGGCATCGTAAGACTTCTGCACGGCCTCCACGGGATCCGCCTCGTAGGGGGCGTCGTTGTTGACAATGGCGTTGTACGCCTTCTGCACCCGCTCCCAGCGCTTATCCCGGTCCATGGCGTAATAGCGGCCCATGACCGTGGCGATCTCGCCGGAGCCCAGCTCCGCGCACTTGTCCCGCAGCTCGGCCACGTAGCCCTTGCCCGAGGTGGGGGGCACGTCTCTGCCGTCCAGGAAGCAGTGCACGTAGACCTTCTGGATCCCCTGCTCCTTCGCCATCTTCAGAAGCGCGTAGAGGTGGGTGTTGTGGGAATGGACGCCGCCGTCGGACAGAAGTCCCATCAGGTGCAGGGAAGAACCCCACTCCCGGCAGTTTGCCATGGCCTCCAGGTAGGCCGGATTGCGGAAGAACTCACCGTTCTCAATGTCACGGCTGATGTGGGGCAGATCCTGAAAGACCACCCGTCCGGCGCCGATGTTGGTATGACCCACTTCGCTGTTGCCCATCTGCCCGTCCGGCAGACCCACGTCCAGGCCGGAAGCGGCCAGACGGCTGTGGGGACAGGTGCCGAAGATATGGTCCAGGTTGGGAGTGGGGGTATTGACCACAGCGTTGCCGGGGGAGGCAGGCTCGATGCCGAAGCCGTCCATGATGATCAGTGTAGTCGGTGTTTTCATGTTTCAAAACCCTCTCAAACCGTCCTGGCGGGGACGCGGCGCGCCCCCGCCGGGCGCGTCTTACTCTTGATTGGCTGCGTTGATGATCTCTACGAAGTCGGCGGGCTTCAGGGAGGCGCCGCCGATGAGGCCGCCGTCCACGTCGGGCTGCATCAGCAGCTCGGCCGCGTTCCTGGCGTTCATGGAGCCGCCGTACTGAATCGTCACGGAGCGGGCCACGTGGGCGCCGTAGATCTTGCGGATGACGGCGCGGATGCCCTCGCAGACCTCGCCGGCCTGCTCGGCGGTGGCGGTGCGGCCGGTGCCGATGGCCCAGATGGGCTCGTAAGCGATGACGACCTTACGGGCGTCGTCCGCGGGCACGTTGGCGAAGGCGCACTTGACCTGGTAGGCAATGTGCTCCATGGTCACGCCCAGCTCCCGCTGCTCCAGGCTCTCGCCCACGCAGACGATGGGGATCAGCTCCGTCTTCAGAGCGGCGATCACCTTCTTATTGATGGCGAAGTCGGTCTCATTGTAGTACATGCGGCGCTCGGAGTGGCCGATGATGACGTACTTCGCGCCGGCTTCCTTGATCATTTCGGTGGTCACTTCTCCGGTGAAGGCACCATGGTCCTCGTAGTGGCAGTTCTCGGCGCCGATGGCGATGTGGCAGTCCTTGAACATGCGGGCGGCCGCCTGAATGTTGGTGGCGGGCACGCAGAGCACGACGGTGCAGGCCTTGCTCTTGGGCATGATGGGGCGGATTTCGTCGGCGAAGGCCTTCATCTGGGAGAGCGTATTGTTCATCTTCCAGTTGCCGGCGATGATGGTTTTACGATAACGGCGGTTCATTGACAGGTCAACCCTTTCAAAAATCTGTATAGAAAGCTTCCTCATCCCGCCAGACCAGATCAGCTGGGGGACCGGGAATCACTCAGGCATCCAGCAGGCAGGCCACACCGGGCAGTTCCTTGCCCTCCATGAACTCCAGGGAGGCGCCGCCGCCCGTGGAAATATGGGTCATGCGGTCTGCGTAGCCCAGCTGCTGCACGGCAGCCGCGCTGTCGCCGCCGCCGATGATGGTGATGGCGTCGGTTTTGGACAGAGCCTCGGCCACGGCCTCCGTGCCCTTGGCAAACTTCGGGAACTCAAACACGCCCATGGGGCCGTTCCAGATCACGGTGCCGGCGTCCGCCACGGCGTCGCAGTAGAGCTTCACGGTCTCGGGGCCGATATCCAGACCCTGCCAGCCGTCGGGGATGGAGCCGGTGGGAACCACCTTGCTCTCCGCGTCGGGCGCGAAGGCGTTGGCGATGACGGTATCCACGGGGAGCAGGAACTTCACGCCCTTCTCCTGGGCCTTCTTCACCATGTCGTTGGCGTAGCTCTCCCAGTCGGCCTCCAGCAGGCTGTCGCCCACGGTGCCGCCCTGAGCCGCGGAGAAGGTGTAGGCCATGCCGCCGCCGATGATGACGGTGTCCGCGATCTCCAGCAGGTTGTTGATGACGCCGATCTTGGAGGAGACCTTGGAGCCGCCCAGAATGGCGACCAGAGGACGCTTGGGGTTGGCCAGCGCGCCACCGATGACCTCCAGCTCCTTCTGGATCAGGAAGCCGGACACGGCGGGCAGGTAATCCGCGACGCCGGCGGTGGAGGCGTGGGCGCGGTGCACGGCGCCGAAGGCGTCGGAGACATAGACTTCCGCCATGGAAGCCATGGCCTTCGCCAGCTCGGGATCGTTCTTCGTCTCGCCCTTCTCGAAGCGGGTGTTCTCCAGCAGCATGATCTGGCCGGGCTGCAGCGCGGCGGCCTTGGCCTGGGCGTCCGGGCCCACCACGTCGGCGGCCATGATGACGTCCTGACCCAGCAGCTCGCTCAGACGGACGGCTACGGGCTTCAGGGAGAGCTCGGGCTTTACCTGGCCCTTGGGCTTGCCCATGTGGGAGCAGGCGATGACGGCCGCTCCCTGCTCCAGCAGGTACTGGATGGTGGGCAGCGCGGCGCGGATGCGCTTGTCATCGGTGATGACGCCGCTGCCGTCCTTGGCCATGGGGACGTTGAAGTCGCAGCGCAGGAGGACCTTCTTCCCCCTGACGTCTACATCTTTGACGGTCTTCTTGTTGTAATTCATGCGAATTGCTCCTTTCTGAAAAGACATGAGGACTCGCAGATTCTGTGGGGTTACGGATGGGGCACGCCTCCCATTTCTCCCACGCCGGACAGATCCGGGAACCCCTGCTGCCGCAGGGCCTCGTAGGCCAGAATCGCCACCGAGTTGGCCAGGTTGAGGCTGCGGGCGTCCGGACGCATGGGGATACGGATACAGCGGTCCCGATACCGCATGCGCAGAGATTCGGGCAGGCCGGCTGTCTCCTTCCCGAACATCAGCCAGCAGTCCGGCCGAAAGACGGCCTGGGTGTAGTCCCGGGGCGCCTTGGTGGTCGCCAGCCAGATGTCCGGATCCGGATGGATACGGAAGAAGGCGTCCAGGTTGTCGTAGACCCGCAGGTCCACCATGTGCCAGTAGTCCAGTCCGGCCCTTTTTACCGCTCTGTCGCTGATGTCAAATCCAAGGGGCCTGACCAGGTGAAGCCGGCTGCGGGTGGCGGCGCAGGTTCTGGCGATGTTGCCGGTATTCATGGGAATTTCCGGCTCCACCAGCACGATATTCAGCAAGACTGACTCTCCTCCTCCGCTTGCGGACCAGGAGGGAGCCCCCCTCCGGGTTCGTATCATTGTAAACCCTTCCGGTAAGAATTTCAACTGTAAAATGAGCAAAACAGTGCAAAAAATTCACAAAATCAAGCAATTTCAGCGCCGATTTCATGTGTTTTGTGCGAATAGCCCATCCCGTCTCCCCCTTCGGCAATCTTTTCCGGCAATGTGCCGAACCCCTTCTCCGCCCGGAAAGGGATCGGAGGGCCCAGTCCCCTGACTTCGAGGCCTCCGGAGAGAAAATCGGGGGCCGCCACTTCCTTTCGCAGGCCTTTTGTGCTATCATTATGCCCAAAGAACCCCGTCGACGGGGCTTGCAATACAAGGAGGTAATCGCATGAAACTGATCTGGAATGGCCATTCCTGCTTCACTGTGGAAACTGCACAAGGCACCGCCGTCTTCGATCCCTACGAAGATGGGAACCCGCCGGGCTACGCTCCCCTGCGTCTGACCGCCGATGAGGTGCTCTGCAGCCACGGCCACGGGGACCACAACGCCGTGCAGATGGTGACCCTCACCGGGAAGAAGCCCTCCTACGAGGTGGAGGAGATCCACACCTTCCACGACCCCAAGAAGGGCAAGCTCCGCGGCCCCAACACCATCCGCGTGCTCTCCGCCGAGGGCCTGAAGGTCTGCCACCTGGGCGATCTGGGCTGCGACCTCACCCCCGAACAGGTGGAGAAGCTCCAGGGACTGGACGCCCTTATGATTCCCGTAGGCGGCTTCTTTACCATCGACGCCGCCCAGGCCGAGGCCGTCGTGGAGCAGCTGAAGCCCCGGGTCGTGATCCCCATGCACTACCGCACGGCGGCCTTCGGCTATCCCGCCATCGGGCCGGTGGAGGACTTCCTCGCCTTCCGCAAGGACGTCGTCCGCTACGACGGGAACACGCTGGAGCTGAGCGCGGATACCCCCAGCCAGACGGCGCTTCTGACCTACCAGGGATAATCGTCCCTCCATGCCCGCCCACGCCGGCGGGCCCAACACCTGAATCGGAGGTTCTCCTTCATGTCTCACACAGTTGAAATCCTCTCCGTGGGCACCGAGCTGCTGCTGGGCAACATCGCCAACACGGACGCCCAGATGCTCTCCCAGGGTCTCAGCGCTCTGGGGCTCAACGTCTACTGGCACACCGTGGTGGGGGACAATCCCCGGCGGGCCCGGGAGGCGGTGGAGCTGGCCCGCAAGAGGGCGGATATCATCATCACCACCGGCGGGCTTGGCCCCACCTGCGACGACCTCACCAAGAACGTGCTGGCGGAGGCCTTCGGCCGGAAACTGGTCTTCCACGAGGAGTCCGCGCAGCGCATCCGGGCGGTCTTCGAGCGCACCGGCCGCACCATGACGGATAACAACCTGCTGCAGGCCATGCTCCCCGAGGGCTGCACCGTGCTCGCCAACGACTGGGGCACCGCGCCCGGCTGCGCCTTCGAGTCCGACGGCGTGCACGTGATCATGCTCCCGGGACCGCCCAGCGAGTGCCGTCCCATGTTCGAGTACCGGGCGAAGCCCTATCTCCAGGCCCTGTCCGAGGGAGTCATCGCCTCCCACACCCTCAAGCTCTTCGGCATCGGGGAATCCGCCGTGGAGGCCCGGCTGCGGGACGAGATGAACGCCATGACCAACCCCACCCTGGCCCCCTACGCCAAGGAGGGCGAGTGCGAACTGCGGGTCACCGCCAAGGCGGCCACGGAGGAGGAGGCCCAGCGGCTTCTGCAGCCCACCGTGGAGGAAGTCAAAGGGATCTTCGGCCACAAGGTCTACGGCGTGGACGTCTCCTCCCTGGAGCAGGTGATGAAGGATCTCCTTGTGGAGAAGGGACTCACCATCGGGACGGCGGAGAGCTGCACCGGCGGCCTCATGGCCAAGCGCATCACGGACCTGCCCGGGGCCTCCCGGGTCTTCCGGGGCGGCATCGTCTCCTACGCCACGGAGATCAAGGAGACCGTGCTGGGGGTCCCCCACGACATGCTGGAGGAATATGGAGCCGTCTCCGCCCCCGTGGCGAAAGCCATGGCGGAGGGCGCCCGGCGGGTTCTGGCCTGCGACATCGCCCTCTCCTCCACCGGCGTCGCCGGGCCGGACAAGGACGAGCGGGGCAACGAGGTGGGCACCATGTTCGTGGCCATCGCCACGGCGGAGGGCACCTATGTGCGCCCCCTCACGCTGGGCGCCCGCCCGGTCCGGGCCCGTCTGCGCACCCAGACCGCCCACCACGCCTTCGATCTGGCCCGCCGTTACCTGGCCGGCCTGCCCTTCGAGGACTGAACATTTCCGCCCCGGCCTCCCGCCGGGGCGGTTTTCCGTTCCGGACGCGAAAAAACCCGCCGTTTCCGACGGGTCCTTCCGCTTTCCGGGGTCCGGGTCCGGATCACGCCTTCACCAGGCACTCCAGGATCTCCCCGATATAGATGGTGTGGTAGTCCTGCGCGGCGTACTGGCTCTCCAGAACGTCCGCGGGAATGTTGGCAGGGTCCATGGGCTGCACGAAGCGCTTGCGGCACACCAGGACGAGGCTGGCTTCCTCAAAGAAGGGGGCGCCGCACTCCGCCGTCTTCACGGTGAGCCCGCACTCCTTCACCTTATCCACGTCGCGCCCGCTCTTCGAGCCGCAGAAGGACAGGACCTTCCGGTACTCTTCCCCGAAGAAACTGAGGGTGAAGTACTCCTCCCGGTCCAGGAACTCCTTCGTGTAGCGCTGGGGCCGGATGTAGCAGGTGGCCACCGGGCGGCTCCAGAGGACGCCCAGGCCGCCCCAGGAGGCGGTCATGGTGTTGCAGCGTCCGGCGCTGCCGGCCGTGACGAGCATCCACTGCTTATCGATCATCTGAAAGACGTTTTCCTTCAGGGTATAGGGACTGACGGACTGAAACATGGCAAAAACCTCCTTGCGCGTGACTCATTCTCCGCCCCGAAGCGCTGCCAGGGCGGACATACGGAAAAGCCGCACCGGGAAGCGGCGCGGCTTTAAACGTACATACGGTTCAGGCCAACCCGAACTTTTTCTTGAACCGGCTGACACGGCCGCCGGTGTCCACCATCTTCTGCTTGCCGGTATAGAAGGGGTGGCACTTGGAGCAGACTTCGACGCGGATGTCCTTCTTCGTGGATCCGGTCTCAATGACATTGCCGCAGGCGCAGCGGATCGTGGTCTGCTGATATTTCGGATGGATTCCGTCCTTCATCGTCTTCACCTCTTTCTCCACGGGAGGGGGGTCTCAAAGCGCAAACGGTATTCTAGCATAGCATCCGGGGAAAAGCAACTGTTTTTTGAAAAATCTTTTCGGTGTCGGCGGAGGTTGCGCGGCCCCCGGTTTTGTGCTATCATAGCGCGGGGGACCCTGGAAATCACTGGGACGCGCCCCGCCCGAAGGGAGGCGCTCCCATGAAGAAGCCCCGTTTCCCCCGTCCCGGCGGTCTGCAGTGGGTCGCCAGTCTTCTCCTTCTGGTCCTTCTCGGGCACCGGGCGCTGCCTCTGAGCCTCGTGATCCTTCTTTTTCCCGCGGACCTTCTGCCCCGGCGGGTTCCCCGGACCGCCTGCGTAGCCCTCTCCGGAGCCGCCGGCGCTCTCCTGGTCCTGCTGGCCGTGGCGGTCGTTCCCCGCAGCGGACTGCGTACCGCCCCCGCGCTCTCCGGCCTGACGCTGCTGTCCGGCCTCTGCTTTCTTGTTCTGGCCGTTCTCCTCTCCCGCGGACCGCGGAAGAGCGCTTCTTCCGCTCCCCCGTCCGCCGCGAACCGAGGGGAATCCGCGCCGGTTTCTCCTCCCCCGAGTCCCGGCGACCCGGAGCTCTTTTCCGTCAGTACCCCGGAGAAGCGGCAGGCGCCCTGTCCGCCGGACTTCTTCGCCGTCTCCCTGCCGGAGCTTCCCGCTCCCGGCGACTCGATTGTCCTGGAACCGGATCTCCCCGTTCCCGCCGGCGAGGGACTCGTCCTGCGGCGGGTGTATGTGGCCCGGGCGGACGGAGGACTGCGCATGACCGCCGTCTTCCGCGGAAAGGACGGCGCCTTCCGCTTTGCCGCCCGTCCGGTCGCCCCGGAGGAGGCCCGCGACGCCCTTCACAGCCTGCGGACCCGGCGCGCCCTCCCGGTTCCTCCCCCTTCCGAACCTCCCTCCCCTTCCAACCTCCCCTGAAAGGAGCCTCCCAATGCCCAACTGGTTCAGTCCTGCCGTGGAGCAGGCCATCGCGGATATCTGTTACTGCTACGACAACCGGAAAGCCACCGGGGCCCTGCCGAAGCTGCGGGAGGCCGCGGAGGGAGGAGACGGCGACGCCGCCTTCCTGCTGGCCCGCTGCGCCGCCGGCCCGAAGTACAGCTGGAAGTACCACTCCTTCGAGGAGGATGCCCACGCCGAGGAGGTCTGGCTGCGCCAGAGCGTGCGCCAGGGCAGCGCCATGGGGGTGCTGGGCGCCCTGCGCGCCGACGTGATGACGGCGCAGCTCCAGGAGGAGATGCCCTTCCCGGATCTGCGCGCCGCCTGGGACCAGGTCCTGGCCATGGCGGAGGAGGGCTGCGCCTTCGCCCAGAACCTGATCGGGGACGGCTACTACTGGGGCGACATCCTGAAGATCGACCGCCCGGACATGGACGCCATGCTGCGCCCCGAGCGGCTCGCCTTCCTGCAGGAGACCCTGGCCGCCTGCGTCCCCTGGTACGAAAAGGCCGTCCAGGGAGGCATGGGCATGGCCGCCCGCAATCTCTTCCGGCTCTGGCTGGAGGGCGAGGAGGAACTGGCCCGTCCCTTCCCCCGAGAGGCCTGGCACCTGTGCCGCACCTGCGCGGAGATGGGCTACCCCGAGTGGCAGGTCCGCTGGGGCCACCACCTGCGGGAGCAGGGCCAGGCGAAACCCGGCGCGGACTGGTGCCTGAAGGCCGCCCGCCAGGGACAGCTGGACGCCTGGTACGAGGTGGGGCTTCTCTATCA
>CANRFA010000067.1 GCA_947629775.1 uncultured Oscillospiraceae bacterium | reverse complement strand
GGGTGCCGCTTTTCGCACGGATCGGCTTAGCCTTTCGGCTTAGCTAATCCAGATACTTGTAGCGGAACAAGTCGCACACCCTGCGAAGGCGGCCCCCCTGGAGTACGCCATGAAGGGCCGCGCCTGTATCCGGGAGCACACCGGACTGTAAGATATCCGCTTTCAGGTAACACAGGAGGGAGGCTGATCGAAGGACCAACCTCCCTCCTCCTGTAAGGAAAAGGCGGGGACAGAGCCCCGCCTACTCGCAGATCGTAAGTGGAATTTCGTTGCGCTGACAGCAGTCCCGGGCTTCCTCGGGACACAGGGGGTCCGTAAAGACTTCCGCCATGTCGGTCAGCATGCCATAGGATATGAGACTGGATCTGCCGAATTTGGAGGCGTCCGCCAGCAGGAAGGAACTCTGGCTCTGGCGGATGGCCAGTTTCTTCAGCTCGTACTCGTTATAGTTGGACACGTTCAGCCGTCCATCCATGGAGATACCGGAAACGCCCATGAAGGCCTTGGCAAAGTGATAGCGGCCCAGATACTCCAGGGTACTGCCGTCGGCGACCGAGTTGGTCCGCCGGTCCATGGTCCCGGGCAGGACGATCAGTTCCACGTTGGGACAGTTGTAGGCCCGGGACACAATATAGAGGTTGCGGGTGATGACGGTGACGTGCTTGGAGGGATCCAGGAAATCGATCAGGTACATGGTGGTGGTTCCGGCATCCATGTAAATGACGTCCTGATCCTGGATGATGGACTCAGCCCGGCGGGCGATGCTCTGCTTGGCATCGGTGGCGATGGCTATGCGCTGCGTAAAGAGGGGGATCTCCTGATGGACCAGGGCCCGCACGCCGCCGTAGACCTTCTCCACGGTGCCCGACTCCACAAGGCAGGCCACGTCAGTCCGGATGGTGTTCATGGAGACGCCAAAGGCCTGCCGGAGCTCCTCCATGGTCATGCTCTCCCGCTGGAAGATCATGTTTTCCATCTGTTTTCTTCTTGCGTTCTTCATCGGCAGCTGGCTCCCTTCCCTGACAGCGCACCGTAAGGCCCACCTCACAGAACAGTATATAGGAATCCCCCGGAATTGTCAACTATCTTGAGGAAAATTAGTAAGTTAGGAGGATGATCTAAAATACTTACAAAAAAGCTCACAAAATCTGTTGACAGATGCACGCTCCGGTTCTACAATCCGGGTATCCAAAGAGCGCTATGCGGTTCAGGCAGCGTCACTATCAGCCTGAGACAGACTCATCCGGCCGGTTCCCCTGCGGGAACTGCGACTCTGACAGGAGGTTTCCTCAATGAGTAAGGGAAAAGCAGGAGTAGCTGTCTACGGCACAATCGGCCAGCGCCTCGCAGATGGCGTTGCCATGCAGGAAGACATGGAGCTGGAGGGCATTGCCGACCTGGCCCCCACTCTGGCTATCCGGGCCCTGCGCGAGAACGACATGATCGGTGCCAACAACGTGAAGTACAACCTCTAGCTGGTTGACGGCGCGGACCGTGCCGCCTTCGAGGCCAATGATATCCCTGCCGCTGGTACCTTTGAGGAGCTGTGCGGCAAGGTCGACGTCATGCTGGACTCCTCTCCGGGCGGCGTTGGCGCAAAAAACAAGCTCATCTGCGAGTCTGTCGCGACGTAGAAGACCTTTGCCGCGGGAAAGGGAACCTTCCGGCAGAATGGGCAGGAAAGTCGCCTGCGGGAGGGTTGAAACCGTTTTTCTGCCCAAATTCAGAAGGAAGAAAAAAAAGCGCTTGACTTGCCCGCAGGAAAGTGCTATAGTACCTGTACCTGTGCGAGGGGCCCTTTTTCGTACGCTGCCCGCGGTGCTGACGTGCGAACCCCTTACCCGGCCGATGGCGCGGGACACAGGGAGGCAATGCCGGATCTACCGCACTTCAGGGGCGTATTGCGCCCATGTCCGCTGGATCCGGCTGTGTGAGCCGTGTCCGGCGTTTTCTTTTTGTCCGGAAAGCGCCCCGCTGGTTCACCCCGGTCCCCCTTCCCGGGAGACCGGCCATAATATGAAGGAGGTGCCGAACATATGGCAAGTAAGGCCGGCGCTCGCATCAAGATCACCCTGCGGTGCTCTGAGTGCAAACAGAGGAACTACAACACCAAGAAGAACAAGAAGAACACCCCTGACCGCCTGGAGCTGAAGAAGTACTGCCCCTTCTGCAGGAAGCACACCGTCCACAACGAGACGAAGTGATGACTGCGAGCAGATGAGGAAAGAAGGGTAAACGTAAATGGCTGAAAACGAAAAGCAGGAACAGACCAGGCCGGAGAAGACCGATAAGGCCAAGCAGGAGAAGAAGCCCGAGAAGAAGAAGGACAGCAAGCCGGGCTTTTTCGCCAGAGTGTCCAAGTGGTTCAAGGACATGAAGGGCGAGCTGAAGAAGGTTCAGTGGCCCACGAAGAAGCAGACCATCAACAACACGGTTATCGTTATCATCTGTGTCATCGTGGTGGGCATTGTCATCGGTGCTTTCGACTTCATCGCTGGCCGTGCCATCGAGGCCATCACAGTCCTTCTGAGGTAGCGGTATGGGAATGGACGACAATGCCTGCTGGTATGTGGTTCACACCTATTCCGGCTACGAGAACACGGTGAAGGCCACCATCGAGAAGAGTATCCAGAACCGGGGGATGAAGGAGAAGATCAGGGAGATCTGCATCCCCATGGAGAAGGTTACCGAGATCACCGAGAATGGCGCCAAGGAAGTCGAACGCAAGATCTTTCCCGGATACGTGCTGGTCAAGATGGTCATGGACGATGAGACCTGGCATGTCATCCGCAACATCCGAGGCGTTACCGGCTTCCTGGGTGATACGGGTTCCCTGGGCGACAACAACAAAGCGACTCCGCTCTCGCCGGAAGACGTTGCGGCGCTGGGTGTGGAGAAGCACGAAGTGGTCGTCAAGTACAAGGCGGGCGACAGTGTCCGTATCAACGGCGGTGCTCTGGATTCCCTCATTGGCACCGTGGAAGAGGTTGACATGGATCGCAGCAAAGTCAGTCTTGTTGTGTCCCTGTTCGGGCGGGATACCCCCGTGGAACTGGACCTGGACCAGGTGGAACCCATCCAGACCTGAGAATCAGCTTTCGCCGGACATCCCCCTGTCCGGCTGCGTGGGAGGGACGCCTCGCGCGTCCCGCCAATGTGGGCGGCATGTCCGCCTTCCATAACCACATCTTTAATGGAGGTGCTCATTCGTGGCACAGAAAGTTACAGGATATGTAAAACTTCAGATTCCTGCCGGCAAGGCGACCCCGGCTCCCCCGGTCGGTCCCGCGCTCGGCCAGCACGGCGTCAACATCGCCATGTTCACCAAGGAATTCAATGAGCGGACCAAGGGCGACGTGGGCATGATCATCCCCGTAGTCATCACCATCTATTCCGACCGCTCCTTTACCTTTATCACCAAAACTCCCCCGGCCGCGGTCCTGATCAAGAAGGCCTGCAACATCGAGTCCGGTTCCGGTGTGCCCAACAGAACCAAGGTGGCCACCATCAGCAAAGAGGACGTCCGCAAGATCGCCGAGACCAAGATGCCCGACCTGAATGCCGCCAGCATTGAGGCCGCCATGAGCATGATCGCCGGCACCGCCCGCTCCATGGGCGTCGTCGTAGGCGAGTAAGGAGGGGTACGCAATGTTTAGAGGCAAGAAGTACAAAGAGAGCGCTAAGAAGGTCGAGAAGGCCACTCTGTACGACCCCAGCGATGCCATGGGTCTTGTGGTCCAGACCGCTACCGCCAAGTTCGACGAGACCGTCGAGCTGCACGTGAAGCTGGGCGTTGACTCCCGTCACGCCGACCAGCAGGTCCGCGGCGCCGTCGTACTGCCCCACGGCACCGGCAAGACCCGCCGGGTGCTGGTGTTCGCCAAGAACGCCAAGGCGGACGAGGCCCGGGCTGCCGGCGCCGACTTCGTTGGCGATATGGACATGGTGGAGAAGATCCAGAAGGAAAACTGGTTCGACTTCGACGTGGTCGTCGCTACCCCCGACATGATGGGCGTTGTGGGCCGTCTGGGCCGTCTGCTGGGCCCCAAGGGCCTGATGCCCTCCCCCAAGGCCGGCACCGTTACCCCCAACGTGACCCAGGCCGTCAACGAGATCAAAGCCGGTAAAGTGGAGTATCGTCTGGACAAGACCAACATCATCCACTGCCCCATCGGCAAGGTCTCCTTTGGCGCGGAGAAGCTGAGCGAGAACATGAATACTCTGATGAACGCCATCATCAAGGCCAAGCCCGCCGCCGCCAAGGGCCAGTATATCCGGTCCTGCACCGTGGCCTGCACCATGGGCCCCGGCATCCGCATCAACGGCGCCAAGTTCGCCTGATCCGGACTTCAGATCATACAGACAGCTGGAGGATTCCCTCCAGCTGTTTTTGTATGTCCGGGAGGGAGTGCGTCATGAAAAACGGTCTGTGCTGGGGTCAGAGGCCGGAAGTGGATTTCCTGTTCCTTCCAGACCTGAGCAGGTTACGAAGATAACCTTTGCCTTCCGGAGCTCCGTCCTGTAGAATGAAGAAGGAACGGCAGGCTCTTTTCCTGCTCCGGTATGGACATGGAAGCGTTGGCCACTGTGTGGTCCGGTCCGGAGTATGGCCTGACCCTCCGTTCCTGTGAGTCTGAGATCCGGAGGAAGATGAACATGGAGGAGAGAAAGGTCCGCATTGCGGACATTGCGGAAGAACTGGGCCTCAGCACGGCAACTGTATCCTATGTTCTGAACGGGCGAAAGGGGAAGGTCTCAGAGCGGACCGCCCGGAAGGTGCGGCAGGTTCTGGAAGAGCGCGGTTATCTGCCCCGGGCTGCGGAGATTCTGCTGGGACAGAACCCGGAACGGATTGTGGGAGTACTGGTGAACCGGCATGAGAAGTATGAAGACCACATCCTGGAGGATGCTTTTCTGTCTTCTGCCCTCAATGCTCTCTCGGCGGAAACGGGGCGACGGGGCCTGCAGATGATGGTGCGGACGGTGGTTTCGGAGGAGGAGATCGTGTCGTTTGCCTCCATGTGGAATCTGGAAGGTCTGGTTCTGATCGGTTTCTGTTCCATGGATTATGGAAACCTGCGCGGCAGGGTCCGGGTTCCCTTTGCGGTCTACGATGGCTGCGGCGTGACTGCAGAGCGGGTCTTCTGCGTGAACATCGACGACCGGCAAGGCGGCTTTCAGGTGGGGGAGTACTTTCGGGTCTGCGGACACCGAAGGGCCCTGTGCCTGGCAGACAACCGGGTGGATATGGATCTGGCCCGCTGGGAGGGGTTTCGGGAAGGCTTTGGACCGGGGGCGGAGTTTCTGCTGATCCCCATGCGGAAAGAGGAGAGAATCGCGTTCTGGCGGGAAAACCTGGCATTCCTGCTGCGCTATTCCGCTATTTTTGCCGTATCGGACTTCTATGCGGTGGAACTGATGCACGTTCTGATGGAAAGCGGCGTCCGGGTGCCGGAGGATGTTTCCATAGCGGGTTTCGATGACAGCCCTCTGTGTGGCATGGTGTGGCCTTCCCTGACCTCGGTACGACAGGATACCGCCATGCGGGCGTCGGCGGCTCTGGACGCTCTGCGGCAGCTGCGGGCCGGCGGAGAAGTGGAACCGGCGATTACCCTGCCGGTTTCGCTGGTGGTGCGGGGCAGCACCGCCTTTGTACAATCCGCACAAAAGTGACACCGCAGATTTGTAAGAGGTTACAGACTTAACGTTTGCAATCTCTCCCGCCCTCCCGTAGAATGTGGGTCATGGGGGGAGAAACATGGAAACGAAATCCTTTCTGCGCTCTGTGATAGACCTGGCGGTTCCGGCTGCTCTGCAGTCCATGCTGCAGGCCTCGTTCAGCACAGTCGATCAGATCATGATCGGGCAGCTGGGGGAGGGGCCGGTGGCCGCTGTTGGACTTGCAGGAAAGTTTGTCAGTATTCACACAGTCCTGAACGCTGCCTTTGCGGCTGTGGCGGGCATTCTTATCGCCCAGTATCTGGGAAGAAGAGATGGTGCGGAGGCCCGCCGCTGTCTGAAGGTGGGGTTTCTGGCTGCAGCTGGGGTGGCCCTGCTTTTTCAGCTTCTGTGCTTTGCCTGGCCTGAAGAGATTCTGTGCCTCTATACCCGGGACATGGCCGCTGCGGCCTTAGGAGCTGCTTATCTGCAGGTCGTAAGCTGGACGTTTCTGCCCGCTGCCGGTACGGTCGTTCTTTCCACCATGCTGCGCTGTATGGAGAGGGCGAAGGCACCGCTGTGGGCCGGATTTGTCGCAGCGGCGGTCAATACCGCACTCAACGCTGTCCTGATTTTCGGCCTGGGAGGATTTCCGGCTTTGGGTGTCAGGGGAGCAGCACTGGCAACCCTGGCAGCTCAGCTGGTAAACCTTCTCCTGATTGTTCTGCTCTATATCCGGTACCGGAACCGGGATCTGCCGGCAGGAGACAGGGCTTCCGGTCCGTTCCCCTGGCGCATCTGGCTGGGGGCGCTGATCCCGGTGGTGATCTGCGAGGGCATGTGGAGTCTGGGCGAGAACGTCTATGGCGTTATCTATGGCCGGCTGGGTACTGCACCCTGTGCAGCCATGACGCTGACCGGCCCCGTACAGAGTCTGATGATCGGAGCCCTGTGCGGTCTGTCCCAGGCGGCGGGTGTACTGGTCGGCGGTTGCCTGGGTCGGGGAGAACGGGAAGAGGCCTGTCGGGCGTCATGGAAACTGCTTGGATATGGAGCTGCAGGATCCCTGCTGCTTTCCGGCCTTCTGCTGCTGATTGCGCCCTGGTACGTGCAGCTTTTTGATGTGGCGCCGGAGGTGCAGGCTGCCACGGTGAGGATTCTGCAGGTTTACGCCCTGATCGCCCCCTTCAAGGTGCAGAATATGATCGTCGGAGGCGGCATCCTTCGCAGTGGCGGGAAGACCCACCTGGTGATGGTCATCGATCTCATCGGAACCTGGATCTTCGGTGTTCCAATGGGGCTTCTGAGCGCCTTTGTCTTTCATCTTGCGATCTGGAAGGTCTATCTGCTTCTGTCCCTGGAGGAGTGTGTTCGTTTTGCCATTTCCCTGGTCGTGCTGCACAGCCGCAAGTGGATGCAGACTGTGCCGGCAGGTACCGGGGCTGAACAAGGGGAAATCACCTCGTGAAAAAGGAGGAAACCATGATAACCATCTACCTGCATGGCCTGGGTCAGACCCCGGCGGACTGGAAAGCGGTACGGATGTCTGCAGACCAGGCTGAGACCTCGCTCTGTCCGGATCTGACCGTCCTGGCGGACCATCCCGTTACCTGGGAAAAGCTGCTGCGGAGTTTTGAGCGCTTCTGCGAGACGGTTCCCGCTCCTTTCCGTCTGTGCGGACTTTCCTTAGGTGCCGTGCTGGCTCTGAACTATGCCATCCTTCATCCGGAGCGGACGGGGGCCTTGTGCCTGGCGGCGCCCCAGTACCGTATGCCACGGATGCTGCTGAGAGTTCAGAGCGCGGTGTTCCGGTTGATGCCGGGCCGGGCGTTTTCGAACATGGGGTTCGCCAAGGGAGATGTGCTCTCGCTGACGGAATCCATGGCCCGCCTGGACTTTGAACAGGATGTTATCGGAATCTGCTGCCCCACCTTAATACTCTGTGGGGAAAAGGATCGTGCCAACCGCAAGGCGGCCATGAAACTGGCTGCCTGTATTCCCAACGCTGAAATCCTCCTGGCGGCGGGGGCCGGGCATGAACTGAACCGGGATGCGCCGGCTTTTCTGGCCGGCGCGCTGCGGGAGCAGGAACGGCTGCTGTTGGAACGGGGCTGAGCGTTCCTCAGGATCCGGGAAACCGAAAGCAGAAAGAGCTCCTGTGCCCTTTTGCGGGGCACAGGAGCTCTGTTGCTGTATGTGCGGAAGTCTGCGGTGGATCAGCGCTTCGCTGCCTTCTGCTTGGAGAAGGTCTGTACGCCTTCCACGATCAGGAAGATGGCCAGAACGACCATGGCGGCGGCGAAGATCAGCTGGAACCAGTCGCCCCAGGCATTGAGCGCGCCAAGCTTGGTCTTGACGGTCAGGCAGAGGCTGCAGATGGTGGCGGCCAGCATGAAGATCATGGGGATGTAGAACATCTTGTTGTTCTTGCCCACTTCGCCCAGCCAGGCGGCGACGGCCATGAGGGCCAGGCCAGCCAGCAGCTGGTTGGCGGCGCCGAACAGACCCCAGATCTGGCTGAGGCTCAGACCGCCCAGTACGCCGCCGATGACGACCATCAGCAGGGTGCCGACCAGAGGATGGGCAAGGAAGCGACGGATGCCGGTGGCGTCCTGCCAGGTGGCCTCGCCTTCCTTCAGGAACAGTTCGGAGAACATGAAGCGGCTCAGACGGGTGCCGGTGTCCAGACTGGTGAGAGCGAAGACAGAGACGGCAAGGGTCAGCAGAGCACGTACCGTGTTATAGGTGGCGGTGCCTTCTGCGCTGAACATGGTGGCGATGCCGGAAGCGAAGGCCACGGAGGGAGAGCCGAAGCCGCCGTCAAGGTACTTGTCGAAGACCATGCCAACGGCGATCAGGGAGACAATACCGAGAGCGGACTCGATGAGCATGGAGCCATAGCCGATGGGCTTGGCATCCGCCTCGTTAGCCAGCTGCTTGGAGGAAGTGCCGGTGGAGATCAGGCTGTGGAAGCCGGAGCAGGCGCCGCAGGCCACGGTGATGAACAGGGCCGGGAACAGGGTGCCGATGCTGGTAGACCAGCCGGTGAAGACGGGGATTTTGAAGGTGGCGGTGCCGGTGAACGCGGAAGCGAAAATACCGATCAGGGCCAGGATCATCATGCCGTACAGCAGGAAGCTGGACAGGTAATCACGGGGTTGCAGCAGAATCCATACGGGAACCAGAGAAGCGATGGTGATGTAGGCGCAGATCAGAACGATCCAGGCGGTGCGGCTGAGGCCGAGACCGACGTTCAGGCCCAGAACGATCATCAGGCAGATGCAGACGATGCCGCCGATGGTGGCGGGAACGGTGCCCACGCCCATACGGTTGGTCAGAATGCCGTAGACGATGGCCAGGACGATGAACAGCACGGAGATCATGGCTGTTGTCTGGTTGCCGGTGGGATTGGTGACGATGCCGAAGCCCTCATCCGCCACGCTGAAGAAGGTGCCGGCCACCACGTTGACGAAGGAGGCGATGACCAGGATCAGAACCAGCAGGGCAAACACCGTGAAGAGCTTCTGAGCCCGGCGGCCCATGGAGTCGTGGATGATTTCGCCGACAGACTTGCCGTCATGCCGGATGGAGGCGAACAGAGAACCGTAGTCCTGCAGACCGCCGAAGAAGATACCGCCGATGATGCACCACAGGAAAACGGGGAGCCAGCCGAACACGGAGGCCTGGATGGGGCCGTTGATGGGGCCGGCGCCGGCGATGGATGAGAAGTGGTGGCCCATCAGAACGACGGGCTTGGCCGCCACGTAGTCAACGCCGTCCGCTTTTGTGATGGCTGGCGTCTTGCGGCTGGGATCGACACCCCACTCTTTTGCCAGCCAGCTGCCATAAGTGAAGTAGCCAATGACAAGAACCACAATGGCGACTACGATGATCAGGATAGCTGTCATGAATTGATTTCCTCCTCTACTCTACAGTTTCTTTTCTATCATGCCTTGGAAGACCCGCTTCAGACGGCGGCCCTGGCGGTTGCAGGCCGTGCGTCCGGAGGGGACCTCCAGAGCAAACAGACGGAAATGGCTCCACCCGTGGAGGCTGAAACGGTAGCTTCGATAGAACTTCAGGCGCGGGACGCGCTCCAGAGCCTCCGGCTCGATGGTATCGGCCAGAATCTCCAGGATCACGTCGCTGCTCTGGTGAGACGAGTGGGGTCTGACCCGGGATGTGCCGGTTTCCCAAGCGATGCGGGCCAGTTCCTCCAGGCGCTCCGCGCTCAGTGTTTTTTCGACGGCGAAGAACACGTATTCGTGGCTTTCCGCCTCAGAGAGCTTGGCGCTTTTCACCAGAAAGAAGCCCTCCTCGTGGGAATGGAAGACAGCTTCGGCGGCGAAGGGTGGAGCCGGATCGGTCTGGTTGACATCGTAGTAGGCCCTGTAGGAGTTCAGCAGGCGGGGGAGTGCCTCGGAAGCGTTCATATGGCCTCTCCCTCCTCCGGTTTGCCGACTTTTGCGTGAGGGATCCTGATTTTCAGTTCCTTCATCGTCTCCTCGGCGGCCCGCAGTCCGGGCAGCTGCACCATGGCCAGTTCTCTGCCGTCCCCGCAGATGACCAGATTCTCAATCTGGAAATCTCCCTTTCCGCAGCAGAGTTTGGCGGGTACCAGCTGCACCCGGCGGAAGTACCGCGTCACATCGGCGTAATCGATGTACCAGACCTTCATCATTCTGCGGAAAAAGAGGCTCTGCTCCCCGAGAGAGAGAACGCCGATGCGGCGTCCGGACTGATAATCCTTCTCCAGACGGCCCCGGTCAGGGGACCGATCCAGCAGCGGGCAGAACTTCATGAGGGGCTCACCTCAACTCCACAGAATGCAGGACAGACTCCTGCGAGCATCATTATACTCGTTTGTTCACAGTTTGTTAAGCGCACATTGCACAAAGATTGCGGGGTGAAACCCCCTGGTTTTCGGCATTTTTGTAACACGCCTCTTCGATTCTTTTCCAGCCGGAGGAGGAAGTGGAAAAAGCGAAATGCAGGAATGACGGAGAGATCCGCCACTTTCACAGGGATCGGGTTGTTTGAAAGAAGCGAAAAACGGCGCCGGAACCGCATGCAATCGGCTCCGGCGCACAGGTTCAGGACCGTTTTGGACGAAGGAAGGAGAAGCGGGTTTCCGAGCAGACCACTGCGATAAAGATCAGGGCAAATCCCGTTACCAGCCGGAGAGTCAGAGGATCTCCGTAGAAAAGGACCGAGAAGAGGACGCCGAAAACGGATTCCAGGGAGAGAATGACGGCGGCGGAAGAGGGGTCCGACCAGATCTGCCCTACATTCTGGAAGAGAAGGGCCACGGTAGTAGCCATCACGCAGAGGTAGGCCAGCGGAAAGAAGACGGTCGGGTTGCGCAGGGCCTCCGCGGGGAAGGTTTCTGTAAAGGCGCTCCCGATCCAGGCGTAGAGACCGGCGAAAGCGAACTGGAAGCAGGTCAGAAGGTAGATATCCTTCCCGGGAGAGACCTTTTCCACGGCTGTGATGTGGGAGGCGTAGAAGACGGCGCACAGGAGGGTCAGGAGATCTCCGGCGTTGATGCTCAGGTCCCCGTTGAGAGAGACCAGCCCGATGCCCGCCACGCAGAGCACTGCGGCGAGCAGATTCCATCGGTCCGGCCGCTGCCCTACGACCGCCCAGGTGAGAAAGGGGACCAGAACGCAGTAGACAGCGGTAAGAAAAGCGTTCTTGGAGGGGGTCGTCAGGGAGAGGCCGAAGGTCTGGACCGAGTAGGCCAGGAACAGAAAGCCCCCGATGATGGCGCCCCGCCACAGGTAATCCGGAGTGAAGGTCTTCCACCTTGGGATGCAGAACAGGGCCATCAGGACCGCTCCGGCGGTGAAGCGGATAGCCAGCAGGCAGAAGACGGGGATGGAGTCCAGGGCGTTCTTCATAAGCCTGAGTTCCCGGTAGTTTTTAGGGCTACATCGGGAGATCGATCCAGGTTGGAATGGTAATATTAAATACCTTATAT
>CANRFA010000066.1 GCA_947629775.1 uncultured Oscillospiraceae bacterium | reverse complement strand
CCTGAACCTCCCTGTGGTCCCCCAGGAGGTGGAACTGCCGATGATACTCCGGACGGGAGAGGATCGGGTGTTCGATGATGGTCCGGCGGGCGAGAACGTAGTCCTCTTGGCTGAGAGACCTCATCCTCTCGTAGACAGCCCGCTCCTGGATCTCCTCCATGAGCGAGTCCGGCAGCCAGGTGGGGCAGCGGCCATCCCGAAGGAGATTGTGGAGTTCCAGAAACTCGAAGCACTCCTGGGAAGGATCCATGTGGAGCAGCAGGGAACCGTCTGCCGGTTCCTCCACCAGGGGACCGCAGGAATAGAAGGGCTCGTCCTTCAGCTGTTCCCGCACGTACGGGTCCCAGCCGTCGAACCAGGTCTCTACAGGGCGGCAGAGAAAAGCATTGGCGAAGGCGGTCTCGTCGCCGAAGGACAGAACGTCGTCTCGGCCCGCCTCCAGGGACATGCCGAGAAAGAGGTCCATCCCCCGGTGCAGGATCGGACTGTACGGATACCGGCTCGGGTGTTTGTCCAGAAGCCGCTTCCGTCGCACCAGCCCTACGGCGAGCAGCGTGATGGCCTGGTCCAGATGATAGGCCGGATTGTCAAACATGTGGCATTCTCCTTTGTACTGGTACTTTCCGCGGCGAGAGAGCAGACTTCGCCCGGAAGCGAGTCTCAGTTTACCATGGAGCCAGAAAAAAGAAAGATGACAGGTTATGTTGGTGCCGGTCGGATGGAGGGGGCCAGGCGGTTGAAATTGAGGGGAGCCGTAGAAAAACACCTTGGGAAGGGCAGAAAACAGACCTGCCCTTCGAAGAAGAGCAGGCCGAAACGACCACTCAGGAAACTCTGACTGGCCTGGAATGACACGTAAAGTGCTGTGATACTGAAGTATGTTTGTCAGAGGGAAGATCTGCCATCTCTACTTGGAGCAGGAATCTCTGTGCACCTGTTTATCCGTTTGCTGTTGGGCAGGAGAAACAGGATCGGTAGAAGGAGAGACCAGGATCGCCGGAAACAGCCGCCAGAGCGGGGGAAAGCAGAAAGCGGACAGGAGGCTGCGGGAGAGGCTGTTGGCCCATGCGATTGAAAAAAGCAACGAGGCTGCGGAACATAGGGCGAGCCAGTCCCAGTTCGGCGGCCTCTTCCCGGATCCGCCTGATCCAGCGGAATATGGTCCGAGGAAGGGAGGCGTCGGCCTGATGCAGAACGAGGGGAAGGCGGTCAAAGTCAGTATTATACTGGTCAGGCAGACCTTTAGCGAAAGCGAGGAGCAGGAGAACGATCAGGGGTCGGGAGAAAATGAACCAGGGGGCGATGAAATCCGGAAGTACAGCGTGGGTTTTTCTGCAGGACTTACAACGTAAACGCGGTATCCTGACCTTTTCGTCATAAAAGATTCTGACATGTGGGTCATACCAGTCCAGCAATCTCCAGTAGTATCCATGCCTAATCATGCGTTCCCCGCAATCAGGGCAGCAACGCAGTTCCTCATCGAAGCCGGAAGGAAAGAGATTTTTCGGATCAATATGAAGATCAGAATACGGACAGATTATCTTTTTTTGTACGATGTCGTACAAAACGGATACGGAAATCAAAGCAACTCCCCCTGAAGTCGGGCACATGTTCCCGGGAATATGTAGGAACCGTATGCCTTGATCATACCACTGAAGGAAGAATCCGTCAAATGGGAAGATGAGAGCCGAACCGGGGCCGCCGCAGTTTTGTGCGGCAGGCCCCGGTTCTTAAGGATGAGAAAGGGAGAGGAAGCGGAATCAGGTCCAGAAATCGGTCCGGTCGTCCAGATCGATCTCCGAGGCCAGAAAGACGGGATCGAGGCCCTGTTCCTTCTGGCTCATGTAGTTTTGCAGGGCGGCCAGAGCGGACGCGCCCAGACGGAGGATGACGGGCAGGTTGATGAGGGCCATGAGACCCATGAGGACATCGGCGATGTCCCACACCAGCCCGATCTCCATGCCGGCTCCGAGAACGATGATCAGAGAGGCCAGAACGCGGAAGACGGCAAGAAAGGCGGGGGAAGGGGCATGTCCCAGCAGAAAGCTGAGGCAGTTGTCGCAGTAGTAGAGGTTTCCGAGCAGCGTCGTAAAGGCGAAGAGCACCATGGCGACGGTGATGAAAACAGGCCCGGAGGCGCCAAGCACGTTCTGCAGCGCGCTCTGCACATAGGGGGCGCCCTGGAGGGAAACCTCGGGCTCCACGCCGGAGCACAGCAGCAGGAAGGCGGTGGCGGTGCAGAGAACCAGGGTGTCCAGAAAGACGGAGAGCATCTGCACCAGCCCCTGCTTGACCGGGTGGCTGACGTCCGCGGAAGCGGCGGCGTTGGGAGCGGAGCCCACACCGGCCTCGTTGGAGAAGAGTCCCCGCTTGATTCCGTGCATCATGCAGGAGCCGGAGAAGCCGGCGAAGATGGCGCGGAAATCAAAGGCTTCCGCGAAGATCCGGGAGAGCACCCGGGGCAGAAGGTGAAGGTTGAGCCCCACGACCGCCAGGGCCAGCAGGATGTAGGAGGCTCCCATAAGGGGAACCAGGACGGCTGTCACCCGGGTAATGCGCCGGCCGCCACCCATCAGACACCAGCCCACCAGCAGACCGAGGATCCCCCCGATAACCCAGGGGGTTACCTTCGGGTTGTAGAAGCCGTAGCCGCTGAAGGTGGACTGCAGATTGAAGGAGGCGAGCATGTTGAAACCGCCGGCGTAGGTGGCGATCAGGCAGACGCAGAAGAGGCAGGCCAGAAAGCGGCTGTTGAGGGCCGCCTCGATGTAGTATGCCGGACCACCGTAGCTGCTGCCATCCGGGGCGCGGCGCTTGTAGATCTGGGCCAGGGTGGATTCGATGAAGGCGGAAGCTCCGCCAATGAGGGCGATCACCCACATCCAGAAGACAGCGCCGTAGCCGCCCGCGCAGAGCGCGACAGAGATGCCGACGATGTTGCCGGTGCCCACCCGGCTGGCGGTGGAGACCATCAGGGCCTGGAAGGAGGTGGTCGCCCCCTCCGTGCCCGGTTTTTCCCGGACGACCCGGAGTGATTCCGGCAGCAGCCGCAGCTGCACGAAGCGGGTGCGGATGGTGAACCAGAGTCCAGTGGCCAGCAGAAGGACAATGAGGAGCCTGGAGTAGAGAAAACCGCTCAGAGCGGAAACAGAGATGGAAAATACCTGGATCAGGCTGGTAAACATGGCAGGATCCTTTCGTTCAGGGTGTTGCGGGAACGGGTGGCGAAGACTCCGGGGGCGGCGGGACGGAGAGCCCCAGTCTGCGGTAGACGGACTCCCGGCTCTCCTGGCTGAAGAGATGCAGACCCAGCTGGCGCGACAGATACTCCAGCATGCGAACGCCGGCGACACTGTTGCCCTTGGGATCCAGGGCGGGGCCGAAGATCCCGATACCCATGCGCTGGCTGACGGTGGAGAGAATGCCGCCCCCTACGCCGCTCTTGGAGGGAATGCCCACCCGTACGGCGAACTCGCCGGACCCGTCGTACATGCCGCAGGTCATCATGATGGTGGTTACGGTCTGCACCGTACAGGGCTGCAGCAGCCGTTCTCCGGTGTCCGGGTTCACCCCGCCGGAGGCCAGAAGCAGGCCCAGGCTGGCCAGACTTTCCGCCGTCACGCTGAGGGAGCAGAGCCGGACATAGAGTTCCAGCACCCGTTCCACGTTGCCGGCGATGATGCCCTTGCTCTCCAGCAGGTAAGCGATGGCACGGTTGCGGGAGATGTGGGTCATTTCGGAGCGGAAGACCGCATCGTCCAGCCGGATGTCCGGGTCCATGCAGAGCATCCGCGTCCGGCGCAGCAGTTCCTTGAAGGTCAGTTCCGGCTCGATGCAGCTGCAGACCACGATGGCGCCGGAGTTGATCATGGGGTTGTAGGGATGGCTGCTGGAGACTTCCAGCTTGACGAGGGAGTTGAAGGCGTCTCCGGAGGGTTCCATGCCCACCTTGTCGAAGACGGCGTCAAAGCCGCACAGTTCCAGCGCCACCGCCAGGGCGATGACCTTGGCGATGCTCTGCATGCTGAAGCGCACATCGGTATCGCCGGCCTGAAAACGCTTTCCGTCCAGCGTGCGCAGGCAGATACCCAGATGGCCGGGATTGGCCTTGCCAAGCTCGGGGATGTACGTGGCGACCTCGCCGCCGGGAAGCATGGCGCGCCCTTCCAGCAGGGCCTGTTCCAGAACCGGGGTTATCATGGAAAGTTCCTCCTCGCGGCGTCGTGGGCCGCAATCAGGACGCCTCGCCCTCTTCCTCCTCCGGCGGGATCAGCTCCCGTACCGGCTTCTGGTAGGGGGATTCGTGGTTGACCGCCGTACGGAGGGCTCTGCTTGGTTTGAAGATGGGTTTGAACCCGGCGGGGATCAGGACATCCTCCATGGTGGAAGGATTGCGGGCCATCCGCTCTGTGGTGGGATGGATGTCAAAGACCCCGAATCCCCGGAATCGGATGGGGCGGTGGCCCGCCAGAGCGTCCCAGATCATATCCAGGAAGGTCTGCACCGCCACGTCGGCGGCGGTTTTGCTGATTCCCGCCCTTCTGGCGTATTCCGCCACAAACTCCTTCTTGTCCATATGCTGGTAGTCGTAGTAATGCTGGCTGTACATGATGAACTGTATCCTCCTTTGTTTGAGTTGAGCCGATTGTAGCGAATACGGCGGGGTTTGCATAGTCCGTGTTTTGACCATAGGCTGTAACGGCCAGGAACACCCCGTTCCATCCCCGGATCAGAAAATCCGATTGCGAAGGGCGTCCACGAATTCGAGAGCCAGGGGCGTCAGGGAAACTCCGCTCAGCGTGACGTAGCCGAACTCAAAGATCAGGTCGCGGTCGGTCACCTGAATCGGGATGGAAACGGCCTCATAATGGCTCTGGTGATCAAAGTCGTAGATCCCCACGCTGTAGAAGGTGCTCTCCGAGATCAGGTGCATGACAGAACTGCGGGTGGAGACATAGATGGCCTTGGAGGGTTCCGTGCCCGCCGGGCTGCCGAAGAGGTCCGGGAAGAGATCGTCATACTGTCCCAGATAGCGGATGAAGCCGTAATCGGACAGGGCCGCCAGCGTGACCGGTTTGCCCGCGAGCAGCAGGGGGTGATTGCGGGAGATGATGATGTGGGGTTCCACATTGGCCAGAAAGTGGTAGTCCAGGCCCTGGGAGGCGAACTGGCGCTCCATCTGCTTGTGATTGCTGCGGATGAAGTGCAGAACGCCCACCTCGCTGCGCCCGTTGATTACATCCTCGCAGACATCATCCGGGATTCCCTCGTACAGGCGGTGAATGAAGGAGGGCGAGTCCTGGTGGTTCTTCACCACTTCAATGAAACTCTCCATGATGTGAGAGAACCTGGTCATGGAAACGGAAAGACGGATGGTCTCTCCGGATGCTTCCTGCCGACGGAACTGAGTCCGGTCCATGATGGACAGCACCTCGGTGGCGGTCTTCAGAACCTGCCGGCCTTCCGGGGTGAGGGTGACGCCCTGGTTGCTCCGCAGGAAGAGGGGGACGCCGAAGTAATCCTCCAGTTCCCGGATGATCTTGCCGAGATGGGGCTGAGAGATGAAAAGAGCCTGGGCCGCCTTGTTAAACGATCCGATTTTGGCGGTTTTTACAAAATACTCCAGGTATTTCAGGTTGAAATCATAGTTCATGAGGAAGCCTCCTGTCTGCGAGCCGCAGTCCGCCCCTATAGTTTGTCACACCTGGAGGAAAAAAACCAGCGAGCCGCTATAGCAGTTTGCTACAGCGGTTATAGGAAATCGGTACAACGGAGCATTCAGAGCAGAGAAATGCCCGGACGCGGCGGAGTTCGGGTCCGGCGTCCGGGCATGGAAATCAAAAGGGGGAGGCGGGGTTCAGTCCAGCAGAAACCGGATTCCGACTCTTCAGAGGACCGTTTCCGGTATTCAGACAGCAGTAAAAGAGGTGAGTCTCTCAGCGCCCTCAGGGACGCCAGACCCTGAACTTCGCAGAACCAGCGGTTCGGGTTCTCCTGGCGTTGATGGTTTCCTGGCCGTCCCGGGTGGTTGCCTTGTTGGAGGAGAGTCCGCTGCTCCCACCGGGAGTGCGGAGATACTCTTTTCTTCCTTCAATCTGGCAGAAGTTCTCTCCCCTATGTCCATGGCGCCGGCCAGAGAGCGGACAAAGCTGCCATATTGGAGGGTGAGAACATCGGAGGGGTCTGTCCCGCTGGGGTTCAGGCTGGGAGTGCAGACCGCATCCCGGGGCGGCCCGAAGAGCAGAACGCTCAGGCAGGCGTTGGAGTATGAGATATCCATCAGGCAGCCGCCTCGGAAGGCCGGCTGCAGACACTGGGTGGTTTCCATCCAGCAGGGCGTAATAGCGGATGGAGTAATGGCTGCAGTTGCCCGTCACCAGAGACCCGGCCGATGCGCGGCAGCGCCTGGCGCAGCTGGGCAGGGTCAGAGGGAAAGGTGAACTCGGGACAGGAGTGCCTGCAATCGGTGAACTTGGGAGGTCTTCCATCTGCCGGAAGGCGTATTTCAACCGTTTGTTGTCCCGGTCCTCTACGCAGGAGGAGATGGTGCTCCCGAACGCTGATGCCAAAAGGCGGGAATCATACGGGTGAGGAATCCTTTCCAGAAGGACGAGTGGGCTGGGAGGACCCGGAGCGGGGATCGTTCAGAGGGACGGGAATGCCGTCCGCAAAGAGGGCGATGCCCCAGGGCGGCAGGGTCAGAGACGTGTTTCCTGCCGGCTCAGGACAGAGAACCGTCTGCTCTTCGTTGGAGAAGTTGAACCAGAAGTCGATCTGCTGTCCGTCCGTGCTGGTGCCGGTCCGGTGGACCACCGGGAAGACAGGGCCGGAGAGGGAGACGCCCAACTCGGGAAGAAGGGCGGTGAGGAGGGCGTCCAGCCCTTCCGGAGCGAAATAACAGCCGAGCCAGATGGCCTGGCCTCTTCCATAGCGGTTGCGGGTGACGGCGGCAGTTCCGTTCCAGGCCGGATGCCGGTAGGCGCAGAGAACCTGGGTTCCCTCAAAGGGTTCCAACAGTTCCATCCAGTCCGAGACCGGAACCGGTTCGGGAAGGGAGACGGCGCTGGAGGACAGTTCCGTGGAGAGCGGCTTTGTGAAGCGGTCATAGCGCAGGCCAAAGCACTCCGTCAGAGCGTGGGGCTGGGCATCCGGCCGGATTTTCAGGTACGGGTCCGCAAAGAAGGAACGGAATGTGGCGATCACATGGCCGCCGTCCCAGACGTAGCGGCGGACCGCCTCGGCCAGTTCCTCTGCGGCGGCGTAGAGTGCCGGGACCACCAGCAGATCGAAAGCAGAGAAGTCCCGACAGGTATCCGGGAGGATGTCGTACTCCACATTCAGGCGGTAGAGGCTGTCACAGAGCCAGCGCAGGTAATCCGAATATGTCCGCTCCGGCGTTTCGCCGGGGGAGCAGGCAGGGAACCACTGGAATCCGGTGAGGGAGCGATTGCTCACGAGTACGGCCACTCGGGCCGTTTTCCGCAGACCGCAGAGCAGCGGGGAGAGACGCTTCAGATCTGCTCCAATCACCGCCGCTTCCCGATACGTCTCGCCGGGTGTCATGTCATGGCTGAGAACGCCCTTCCAGTAGCTCTCGATGGCGTTGTGGATGGAGTGCCAGTGCCAGTACTCCACGCAGCATGCGCCGGAGGCGATGTGGGCGAAGGCCTGCAGCCGCAGCTGGCCGGGCCAGGGGAGCCACCCGAAGTTCCCCTGGGCCTGGGTCTCCAGCACCAGATAGTTCCGGTTGCCCTTCAGAGCCCGGGCGATGGCTCCTCCGAAGGCGATTTCGGCTCCCGTGAGGGCGCTTTCGCTCGGGTGGTAGATGTCGCAGCCGACGACAGTCAGGGCCCGGGCCGCTTCGAAATGGTCCACCTCCGGCTGCAGCCCGAAGGAGTATCCCCGCCACTCGAAGTCAAAGTTATGGGTCACGAACTGGTCCGGGCGACGGTATTCGTCCACGATGGACCGCTGCCAGGCGAGAAACTCCGTCACCAGATGGCGCTGGAAGGCCTGGAATTCGGCGCCCAGGGAGCCGTTGATGGTTCCCCGCACATCCGGCAGATCCTCCCAGGAGCCCAGAGAGTTGGACCAGTAGGCGAGGCCCATGGCCCGGTTCAGTTCCTCCACGCTGCCGAAGCGCTCCTTCAGCCAGTCCCGGAAGAGGGCCTGGGCCCGGGGAGAACAGGTGTCATAGGGCTTTGTCTCGTTGTCCAGCTGGAAGCCCACCACACAGGGAAAGTCCCGGACCGCCTCCATCTGCCGGCGGAGGACCCGCTCGGCGTGAAACCGGTAGCCGGCGTGGGTGATGTCGAAGTTCTGTCGGGAGCCGTAGCGGTTTGGCCCCGCGTGGGTTTCCGCCAGAATGTCCGGATAGAGCCGGGCCAGCCAGGGGGGAATGGCGTAGGTGGGGGTTCCCACAATGACGGACAGCCCGTGGCGGCCGGCGGCCTCCAGGGTCCGGCGCAGGAGGGAGAAGTCAAAGACGCCCTCCCGGGGTTCCCAGGTGCTCCAGGTGGATTCTCCGACCCGGATAAGATTGAAGCCCGCCCGGGTCATCAGCTCCATATCCCGGTCCAGACGGTCTTCCGTCAGGTATTCCAGGTAGTAAGCCACGCCGTAATAAAGAATTCCGGGTTTCATGGATTGCCTCCATTCTTGACATTTCCCGTAAACGGGGGTATTCTGTAAGCGCAAGATTGCGCATGGAATGTCGCGCGATCTGTCGATCAGTATAGCACGGCAAACCTGGAAATGCTACCGCTGGGAGGGGATTTCATGGAGCAGCAGGAGGGCGGAAAGCTGACCATCCGGGAGATTGCAGAGGAACTGGGGGTTTCCATCACCACAGTGTCCCGGTCTCTGTCCGGGAAGGGGAGGATCGGGCCGGAAACCAGAGCCAGAGTACTGGAGTATGTGAACCGCACCGGCAAGCCGGCTCCTGGACAGACTCGGGCCGAGTCAGACAGCCTGATCCTGGTGGTTCCGCATCGGTTTGTCCGTCTGGACCTGCCGTTTCTGCGCGGGTACATGGGAGGGGCCTGCCGTGTGGCGGCGCAGCGGGGACACGATGTGCTGCTCTGCTGCGCGGATGAGAACGACCGGAGCCAGCTGGAGCGGCTGCTGCAGAGGCACAGGGCCGACGGGGTGATCCTCACACAGATCGTACAGAAGGATCCCTGCCTGGAACTGGTCCGCCGCTATCGGATCCCCTGCGTGGCTTTGGGGCGCGTGGACATGGAAAATGTCTTCCAGGCGGATATCGACCACGTGGCGGCGGCCCGGGAGATGACGGATCTGCTGCTGCGTCTGGGGGTGAAACGGATTGCCTACCTGGGCGGCAATTCCCGTTATGTGGTCAACCAGGATCGGCTGGAGGGATACCGCCGGGGTCTGCAGGGCTTTGGCCTGGAGGTGGAGAACCGGCTGATCTGTACCGGCGTGGAAACTGCGGAGCAGGTCCTGGACGCCCTGGATCGGATTCTGGACGCCAGGCCGGAGTGCCTGCTCTGCGGCGACGACAGTCTGACGGTTTCCGCCGTCCGGAACCTGCGCCTGCGGGAGATTCCGGTGCCGGGCGGTCTGAAGGTGGCCAGTCTCTGTGACAGCGAACTGCTGGAGAATATGGCGCCGGGCATTACCGCCGTTCATTCTGACGCCTCCGCCCTGGGGGCCAGCGGCTGCCGGATGCTGCTGGACAGCCTGGCCGGCCGGGAGGGAAGCGGTCGGCAGGTGGCGGAGTACCAGGTCATTCTCCGCGGATCAACAAAATAACAAAGTCTCTGCCGGGTGCAGAGCGCAATGAAGACCGTTCCCGGAAGGGGGCGGTCCTTTTGCCGCGCAAGTCAGCGCAAGGTATGCCCCTTCGGGGTGATCAGGAGGAAGCGACCAGGAAGCAGGCGATGCCGGCTTCCCTGGCAGGCAGGAGACTGCGTGTTTCCGGAGGGGTGGTCCTGGATTACCGCGCCACGCTCCTGGCCTGAGATCGGGCGGATGAGGCTCTTTTCGTCTTCACCATGCGGAATGCGACAGGAGGATAGAAAAAAGGCATATCCGGTCAAAAAAGACCATATTGACAAAGCCGGGGGGCGCAGGTATCTTAATGCTCGAACGACCTGAGGGACCTCCGCGGGACAGGGAACAGAGTGCCTGGTCCAAAAGGCTGTCTGCTCTCCGGCTGCGTGCCGGGACGGCAGGCGAACAGCGGGACGCGGGCCTGTCCTGTGAGGAAAGGGAATAATGAGGTGACGACCATGAATGGGAATGAGATGCGGAAGCGGATTCTGTCCGGCGAAGCGGATCAGGCGCTGAGGGGACTCTACGCTCTGGATGGCCGGGAGGAATCGCTGCGCTCCGCCCGGGAGCGGGCCGGACGCTGTGTACAGGGCTTCCTGGATACCTTTGGGGAGCGGGAGGATACCATTCTCTGCAGCGGCCCCGGAAGAACGGAGATCGGGGGCAATCACACGGACCACCAGCATGGCAGAGTGCTGTGCGGCAGCGTGGATCTGGACATGCTGGCCTGCGCCGCGCCCAACGGTGGGAACACGGTGCGGATTCTCTCGGAGGGATACCCCGCCCTGGAGATTTCTCTGGACGATCTGGAGCCGAAGGCGGAAGAAACGAACACCTCGGCGGCCCTGGTGCGGGGTGTGGCGGCGAAACTCCGGGAGAGCGGCTTCACCCTTCAGGGCTTTGACGCCTGGGCTACCTCCACGGTCATCTCCGGTTCGGGGCTCTCTTCTTCCGCGGCCTATGAGATCCTGATCGGAACCATCTTCAACCGTCTCAGCTGCGGGGGCGCTTTGACGCCGGTTCTCAACGCGCAGATCGGGCAGTACGCAGAGAACGTGTACTTCGGCAAGCCCTGCGGTCTCATGGACCAGATGGGGTCCGCCATGGGCGGCGCGGTGGCCATCGACTTTGCGGATCCGGCTGCCCCGGTGGTGGAGAAAGTGGCGTACGACTTCACCCGCTCCGGCCACACCCTCTGCATCATTGATACCGGTTCCTGCCACGCGGATCTCACGGACGATTATGCAGACATCACCCGGGAGATGGGCGCCGTGGCGGCGCAGTTCGGCAAGCAGGTTCTGCGGGACGTGGACGAGGACGCCTTCACAGAGAAGATTCCCGCTCTGCGCGCCTCCTGTGGAGACCGGGCGGTCCTGCGGGCCATGCACTTCTTCGCGGAGAACCGGCGGGCGGGTCTGGAAGCGGACGCCCTCAAGGCGGGCGATTTCTCCCGTTTCCTGGCGCTGGTCAACGAGTCCGGCCGTTCCTCGGAGATTCTGCTCCAGAACATCTGGTCTCCCTCCGCGCCGGCGCAGCAGGCGGTTTCCATCGCGCTGGCGGTGGGACGGGAACTGCTGGGCGGCCAGGGAGCGATCCGGGTCCATGGCGGCGGCTTTGCCGGTACCATCCAGGCGTTTGTACCGGAGGACCTCACAGAGGGGTTCCGGGCTGGCATGGAACGGGTGCTGGGGGAAGGAAAGTGCCACATTCTGCATATCCGTCCGGATGGCGGCTGTGTGGTGTACGAATAAGGGAGGAACAGCGTTATGGCGATTCTTGTGCTGGGGGGAGCCGGGTATATCGGCTCCCACACTGTGGCGGAGCTGATCGACGCCGGACGGGACGTTGTGGT
>CANRFA010000065.1 GCA_947629775.1 uncultured Oscillospiraceae bacterium | reverse complement strand
CGACAAGGAGAACCCCGGCGAACTGATTGTGCAGCTCTCCCTGGGCAACCTGAAGACCGGAGACAAGGTGACGATCAGCAACGTGCGGGTAGAGGAAGCAATTCCGAAGTACACGAACGTGCTGGCGAAGGATTTTGCCTATGACAAGACCTATATCGTAGAAGAGTATGACCCGAACAGTTATGTCGTGACAGGCTCTCGTGAGATTGAAACAAACATTGGCTGGCAGAAGACGGATACAGAGGTAATCTGCAGTGGGACAGCATATGCTTCTCTATTCAAAGACGGTGTTAAAGTTTGGATTGCTGGGGGTAAAAATGTTTGGGATGGCAAAGTGAACATTAACACTGCGAAAAAACTTGAACCAAATAAGAATTACCGAATTACATTTAATGTTGAAGCAATAAATGAATATGAAAATTATGAAGTATTATTTGGAACAAGTTTAAACGAAAAAGGCGATAATAACAGTACATATGGAAGCCAAAAGGGACTTACCATTTCAGCAAATACGCCAGAAACTGTAACCCATATAATTAAAGCGGATTCAAAAACTGCACTTCTACTTACACTGCAGCTTGGAGCAACGAATGACAAAGGAAATGAAGTTACAATCAGTAATATTAGTATTGAAGAAGTAACCGGGACTGATGCCAGTATCAATATGGCAAGAGTGTCATACCCGACGGACGGTATTTTAGATTATACATTAGACAACAGCGATGGAAATATAAGCACTGTAAGTACAGAAAACGGATCGATAAAATTGGATGTAGCAACGGTAAGTACTCAACCAGCTGCATATAAAACAAAACTGTATTTAAAGGTAAATTCTCCTGTGGAGGCAGGAAAATATTATGCTGTAAGTTTTTCTATAAACGGACAAAAAGAAGAAAGTAACTGGGAGATTAATTTCGGGAAAGATGGGGATAATAAAGAATATGGAGCAGTATACGGTGGGGATCTTCCACATATTGTAGCAGATAAAAGCACAAAGATCACGCAAATTATTCCTGGTAACGGAGGAAGATTATGGATCATTCTATGCCTTGGTTATAGCATAAATACATACAACATAACAAATGTGGATGTCAAAGAAGTGAGGATCGAGAGCTCAAATCCTGATAGTGCAAAAGCAGAAATCGAATCTGCAGGTGATGGCTATTCAATAAAATATGATATTACAGCTGCAGCAGAAGCTTGGAGTTCTCAACTGATTATTTCAACTGGCGTAGTACCACAAAGAGACAAAGAATATAATGTGGTTTTTAAAATCAAGGGTAAGAGTGAACTGAGCACGGAAAACTGGGAAGTTGCATGTGGAAAACAAAACGATGCGAATGCAGGCGATAAAATCTATGCTGAACAATATGCTGGAGATCTAGGTATAATAACAGGAGAACCAAGAAAAATAAAAATCCCATTGTTGAGAACGGAAAATATGGATGGAACTAATGAATTAGTGATGCGCTTAAAACTGGGAAGTACAGTTAACTGTTATTGGATAGAGAATATAATGGTCATAGAGACGGGGCCTGTTGAAAGTGGATCCTTATTGATAGGAGGAAACGGTTCCTTTAGAGTAAGAAGCGATGGTGATTTTGGCGGACATATATCTGCTTCACAGTCTGAGGACTCTGTACAATTTACTTGCACAGGTGGAGATGCCGGAGAAGGAAATACCTGGAAGCGTGGTTTATTTATCGATGATCTCTGCTATTTAGATGCAGGTAAAGGCTATAAAGTCAGTTTCGATATATCTGCCACAACTGACACCACATACGAGGTTTTTTACAACAAGGATGAAGACTATGGCGCCGGACATGAAAAGGGTTTCGGCTGGTTAGGCGGCAAGACTGTGACACAAGATCCCAGTACTATAGAGTATGAGGTTGTTGTAAAAGAAGGTGGTAAACTCCGCCTTCGGATCGACCTTGGACGAGCAGCAGAAAACACCCAGGTTACTGTCAGTAATATACAGGTTAAAGAAATCATATATAGCCCCTCTCCTGCAGGAATATCTTTGGCAAGCAAAAATGAGTTGACAAGAGATATGTCGGGAAAAACATCTTCTGAAGGACTAAATTTCTCATCATTTGAGAAGGATGTTAATGGATATGAGGCAACTCTTGAATATAATTCCGAATTTAATCGTATAACTATAAACATTGAAAGGCCCATTAAAGAAGAACCAGCGACATGGAAGGCTAAATTGAGAATCAATACCGGAAAGCTCTACGAACTTGGGAAGGCTTATCAGGCGTCCTTTAAGATCAGTTCGACAGCTGGATCAGATAATTTCTGCGTCCTCTTTCTGAACACAAATGATCGCGAACTTGATTGGAGAGGAACATGGGAACAGACAGTTGGGGCCGGCGAAACAAAAGTAATTACTACCAGACCCCTTCCAGCTGATTCAGCAACTGGTCCCATTAACATTGACATAGAATTAGGAAAATTTAATGGTACATCAAATTCCTACACGATCAGCGATTTCCATCTCTACGAAGTATCTCTCAAGCATCAGCTGACCGGTGCCCGCATTGACGGCACCGCCACAAACGACATGCAGCCGGGCTACCGGGCCCCTATCACCCGGGAGAAGGACTCCGCGACCCTGGATATTCTGGAGACCCCGGAAGAGGGCATGGAAGCCTGGAAGTCCAAGATGTTCCTGGACACCGGTGTCAGCGCCTACGCTGGCGAGGCCTATCGCGTCACGTTTGATGTCCTTGCGGCAGAAGACATGGACTTCGAGGTCTGCTATAACCGGCTGGACGAGGAGAAGGGCTTTGACGCCCTCTATGGCATCCACGCCACAGGAGGCAAAGTGAAGACGGTGGAGAAGGTCTTTACCGCCGAGACCGGGGGCAGGCTGAAGGTTCAGCTTTCTCTTGGTACAGTACCGGCACCTAACCGTGTCACGGTGAGCAACCTGAAGGTGGAACGGATTGCCTACTCCTATTCGGGCAGGAGCGCTCTGCCAGCGCCCGCGACCTATACAGCGCCTGGCGCAGTCAGCTACTGGGCCCATGAGGATTATGCCACCTCGTTTGTCGGAGGGGATAACGCGGTAACCGCAAACATCACTTCGACGCCGGAGAAAAACGCGGAAGCCTGGAAGATCAAGCTCTTCCTGGATACCGGTGCTGTGCTTCAGCCCGGGAAATACTACAAGGTTACCGCGGCTCTCACCGGCAAGGAAGCCCAGGACTACGAGATCTGCTACAATAACGGCGGCGTGGAGATGGGCTATGACTCCCTTGGTGGACTTCATCTGAACGCCGGCAAACCGCAGACCGTGGAAAAGATCGTGGGCGTTTCGGCAGACAAAACCGACGCGACAAACCTCATGCTTCAGATCAACCTCGGTAAGACCACCAGACCCAATTCCGTTACGGTAGGCGGCGTGAAGGTGGAAGAGGTCTCCCTGGCCTATGCGGACATGATGAGGAAGGACTTCTCCTGCTCATCTGGCAGCACAGTCAGTCTCTGGACCAACACGGACTACACCGCAAACCTGGACAAGACTGCCAGCTCGGCCACGGTTCACATCACAGGCGTTCCGGCAACTGCGGCGGAGGTCTGGAAGGTGAAGATGCTGGTCAGCACAGGAGCTGTCCTGGAAGCAGGGAAGACCTATCAGGTGAAGGCGGACCTGCAGGGCACGAAGGGCCAGAATTACGAGGTCTGCTTCAACAACGAAGAGACCGAGAAGGGCTTTGACGCGCTCTACAACCAGACCCTCCAGGCAAACACAAAGACAACCATCGTAAAACAGATTTCCGTTCCCGCTTCCATGACCGACGCAGGCGAGCTGGTGCTCCAGTTCTCTGTCGGCGGCGCGGTGGCGAACGACATCACGGTCAGCAATGTCTCCGTAGAGGAACTGCGGTTCGGCGGCAGTGGATCCACCAATACCGCGCCGGATACGGTCGTGACGCTGGACCAGAATCCGACTACAGCGGCGGGTACTCTGGACGTTTCCCGTGAGGCGCTGACCTACTCCATGACAAAGATCTCCTCGGAGAGCAAAGATAACGCGATTACGATCCAGGGCGCGAACCTTCGCGCGGCGGATCCGTATACTGTAAGCTTCACGGCCAAAGCGGATAAGAACCTGGCTGGTACCTTGGCGCTGGTTCAGGCGAACGGCGAGACGAAGGTCTTATCCGAGAACTTCCAGCTGACTCCGGAGACGAAGGAGTACTCCTTCACTACAGCGGAGCCTCTGGCGGCAGGCGGCCTCTACGACATCTCCTGGCAGTTTGGTTCCGCAGAGAACCGGAAAGCCGGCGATGCGCAGGTGGTCATTTCGGATGTTTCCGTGTCCTGCCCTCCCGAGACCCTGCAGATCATGCGCAGTACCCAGAAGGTAACGATCAACGGCGTGGAAAAGACGCCGGAGATGTATGCCATCAACGGGTACAACTACTTCAAGCTGCGGGATCTGGCTGTGATCATGAACGACACGGACGCTCAGTTCGTGGTTCGCTACAATAAGAAGACCAATTCCATTTCCCTGACAACCGGTAAACCCTATACGCCCGTGGGCGGCGAGATGGAGATCGGGGCGGACGAGTCCGCGACCTGTATCCGCACGCCCCAGACCCTGAGCATCAACGGCAGGCCGGTCAACCTGAAGGCTTACGCCATCGGGGGCAACAACTACTTCCGCCTCCGGGACCTCAACGAACTGCTTGGCTTTAAGATTGAGTACGTGGCTGCCACCAACATGGTTGCCATTGCGTCCCCGCTGACGCCGGACGCCCAGGAGAAGGCCAACGACTACGATATCTTCTTCCTGCCCGAGATTGACGGCGAATCCCAAGGCTACGTAGGCGACACCATGCCCTTCTATGACAATGGCACTTACTATGTCTATTATCTGAAGGACGGCGGCGACGCCTATAACCACTCTGTCTACGTCACCACCACGCAGGACTTTGTCACCTGGAATGAGCAGGAGACCCCCGTGCTGAACGCCTCCCGGGAGGACGTCCAGGATAACTGGATCGGCACCGGTTCTGTCGTCCGGGCGGACAGCGACTACTATTTCTTCTACACAGGCTACACCACATCCACAACCCACGAGTACCGGGAAAAGATCATGGTAGCCAAGGGGACCAGCCCCACGACCTTCACCAAGGTGGCCGGCTGGGAGATCACCCCGCCTGCGGAGCTGGGTCAGAAGACCGACTTCCGGGATCCTCAGGCCTACTACGATCCGGCAACCGGGACCTTCTCTCTGACGGTTACTGCCTCACAGAATGGCGCGGCCCGTATCCTGAAGTACACACTGGGCAAGGATCTGCAGAATGTGACTTACGATGGCATCATCTACACGGATCCCACCGGTGATTTCATGAACCTGGAGTGCAGCGATACCTTCCAGCTGGGCGGCAAGTGGTATCTGACCTATTCCGGCCAGGATGATACCCTCTGGTACGCCATGGCGGATTCCCGCTTCGGTCCCTACACCAACGCACAGCGTCTGGACGGCAAGCTGTTCTACGCCGGCAAGCATGTGGAGAACGGAACGGACCTCTACATGGTCGGCTGGGGCAGACGGTCGGATTCTCCTTCCAACACCGGCTCTGTGACCGGCTGGGCCGGCAACCTGGTCGCGCAGAAGGTGAGCCAGAAGGCGGACGGCAGCCTTGTTCTGGTCCCGGTGGACAGCATTGTATCCGAGTTTGACACCCCGAAGGTCCTTCCTGCTTCCGAAGTGACCGTGACCGCCGCCTCCGGCGCCGGTTTCACCTTCAAAGAGGTGTGCACCAGCAGCGAGAGCTTCCTGCTGAAGGGCGAGTTCACATACACGGGTACCGGATCCTTCGGACTGGCCTTCGACTACAACGGCAGCCAGGATGCGTACAAGCTGATTTCCATCGATCCAACCACCAATAAGCTGGGCCTGTCTTTCCAGGGCGGCACAGTTCCCATTACGGAAACCCAGATCGAGGTCAAGCCGAATGAGAAGCACTCCTTCACCTATATCCAGGACGGCTCTGTTGGTATCTTCTATCTGGACAGCCAGGCGTCCCTCGTGGTACGTCTGTACGGTGTGACGGACAAACCCATCTCGCTCTTCGCAGAGAACAACAGCGTCACCTTTACGTCGATGCAGCTGCTCACGAGGTCCTGATGGCCTTGCCCCGTCTTGAACACATACTGAAATCACGCATAAGGCAGAGGCGGTCCTCCGAAAGGAGGGCCGCCTCCATCTTTTTCTGCTGCCGCTGCACGGGAGGCTGTCAGGGAGACTTCCGGTACCTGACGCCGACAGGGTTCTGGAATTTGTCCGGAAATCCTCTGCAGAACGTCCGTTTTTCTCCTGAGTCCGTTGATGCTAGAATTCAAAAGAGGGTTTCTACCCCAACATCACGAATGAGGAGGAGAAGCAATGGGCAGAGCGAACAGAGCGCTGGCGTCAACCCTGGCCGGCCTGATGCTCTTCAGCAGCGTATGTACCACCACCGGATACGCCGCGGAGAACACGGGACAGCCGGCGGCAGCTGTCAGCGAGAGCAGGGAGATTCCGGAGAATCTCCTGGCCAATTACAACACGGACTTTGAGGGTGCCGACGGAAGCGGCAACCTCTACTGGTGGAATGGCGCTGACTGGCATTCCGTAGCGCGGAGCACATACAGGGCCGACGAGGCGAAGCCGGAGGGCGGCGGAACCGGGTATCTGCGGCTTATCGGGACCGTTCAGCTTGCGAACGGAGACCTGGCAAAGACGATCAGGCCCGAAGTGACGTATGAGTTCTCGTTCTTTGCGAGGGCTGCCGCCGGTGCGGGCGGTAAGGTGAGTCTGATCGTGGCAAGTGCCAGTTCGGACTGGTCTTCCACTGTGCAGGCAGAGGTAGCATATGACGGGGAGACATCCCTGACCGGCTCCTGGCAACAGATCAGCGGAACGTTCCGGATTCCCGCCCATGAGGCCCACGACCAGGTACAGGTCCAGCTGACGGGCAGCGAGGGCCTGACCTTCGACGTGGACTGCCTGGTGATCGGGGGCGGACAGGCCGAAAATCCCATGGGGGACAACCTGATCCTCAATCCCAACTTTGCCGATGCGGATCTCAGCGCCTGGCAGAAGGGGGCCGGTGGGGCCACCATCACGGCAGAGACGCTGGAGACAGCGGTCGGGGACGGAATCACCACATGTGGGAAGATATCCGGCCGGACCGGCAATGCAGACTGCTTTGCGCAGGATGTGACCGGCAAGGTTCAGTCCGGCAAATCCTACGCCTATTCGTTCTGGGTCATGCTGGACGCTAAGGATTATAAGGATGCTCCGGCGGAGAAGCGGGAAGTCTGCTTTGCGCCCTTCGTGACAGCAGGAGGGGAAACCACATACTGGGGTTCCTACAGTTCCGGCATCCTGGACAGCAGCAGCGCCCGACAGATCGAAGCAGGAGAGTGGGTACGGTTTTCCGGAACCTTCACTCCTGCTTTTGAAGGGGAAGCCACCGAACTGGTGCTGCGGATCATCGAACAGGGGCCCAACTACGGTGCGGCGGACAACGGCGGCATCAGGGGGACCTATTATCTGACCGGTGTGGAACTGCGGGAGATTATTGAGGAGAAGAAGGAGATCGAGAAGGACATTCCGGACCTCAAGGATACGATTTCCAGCGAGTCCGGTCTGGGAGCCGGCACCCATGTGGGCGTCTGCCTGGGTCAGGGTCATCTCAGCGATGATACGCTCATGGAACTGGTGGAGAAACACTTCAATGCCATCACCATGGAGAATGAGCTCAAGCCGGACGCCCTCTTCAACTACCAGAACGACAGCAGTGCAACACTGATGTTCACGGAGGAGACCTGGACCCGGGCCAACGGCCAGGAGGTGACCGGTACCTATCCGCAGCTGGACTACAGCCGGGCGAAGGCGATTCTGGATGCCCTGAAGGCATGGAACGATGCCAACCCGGAGGCGAAGATCATGGTCCGGGGGCATGTGCTTGTCTGGCATTCCCAGACACCGGAGTGGTTCTTCCACGAGGACTGGGACAGCAGCAAACCGTATGTGTCTCCGGGAGAGATGGATGTGCGGCAGGAGTGGTTCATTCGGACGGTCCTGACGGAGTTCACTGGCGAGGACAGCCCTTACAGGGATATGTTCTACGGCTGGGACGTGGTGAACGAGGCGGTCAGCGACAGCAGCGGAACCTACCGCTCGGACCGTGAAAGCTCCAGCTGGTGGGCGGTTTACCAGAGCCCGGATTTCATCGTGAACGCATTCCGGTACGCCAACTACTATGCGCCGAAGTCGGTGGAGCTCTATTACAACGACTACAACGAGTGTGTGGGGAACAAGGTGGACGGTATCGCCGCCCTTCTGACAGAAGTTAAGGCCCATGAGAATGATGCGGAACTCCCGACTCGCATTGACGCCATGGGCATGCAGTCCCACCATGACATGTCCGGGCCCACCGTCAGCCAGCTCCGCACGGCTGCGGTTACCTATGGCAGCATCGTGGGCAAGGTGCAGCTGACGGAACTGGATCTCAAGGCCAGTAAAGATTACGACGGTTCCGAAGGGGCGAAGGCCAGCGAGTATACAAAGCAGGCCTACCGGTACAAGGATATCTACGACGTCCTGAAGGAAGTCGACGCCATGGAGGACATCGACGTCAACGGCCTTACCATCTGGGGCGTGATCGACAGATACTCCTGGCTCCAGGACAGCAGCAGCGTGGGCGGCGGCGCGGACGGTTCCCAGCCCCAGGCCCCTCTGCTGTTTGACGACAACTACAGGGCGAAGCCCGCCTTCTGGGCCTTTGTGGATCCGGACAGGCTGGAGCCCTTTATCCAGTCCGCCGTGGTCATGCAGGCCCTGGACGGTGCGGATCCCTATGCGAAGAGCCCCGCGTACGACATCAAGGGTGCGGACGCCAGCTTCCGGATGATCTGGGACGCCGGGCACCTGAAGGTGAAGGTTACCGTCAGAGACGCCCAGGCGGATGAGAACGACAGCGTCACCCTGTATCTGGCTGGCGCGAATGGCGGAACCCCTGAGAAGACCGTCCTGACCCGTGCTCAGTCTCAGACTGCAGCGGATGGGTATACGGCCGAGTTCGTTCTGGACCGGCAGATGGAGGTAGGAGATACCCTCAAATTTGATATCGTGGTGCACAACGGAGACAGCGCCGCGGCGTTCAACGACCTGAAGATGACCCAGGACACCAGCGATCAGTACTTTGCTGTCGCCACTGTGAAGCCGTACATCTCTGTCAGCCAGGGAACCATCACGGTGGATGGCAGCCAGGACGGCCTGTGGGCCCAGGTTCCTGCGGTGCCTCTGACCATCACCACAGGATCCCCGGAGGCCACGGCCCAGGCCAAAGTGCTTTGGGACAGCCAATATCTGTACCTCTGGATGGAGGTAACGGATCCTGCTCTGGATAAGAGTGCCGAGGCGGTTCACGAGCAGGACTCCGTAGAAGTCTTCCTGGATGAGAACAACGGTAAGACAGACGGCTATGAAGCGGACGATAAGCAGTTCCGCATCAACTTTGACAATGAGCTCAGCTTCAATGGTACGAAGTGCACGGCGGAGAACATTATGTCCAGTACGAAGAAGACGGATATCGGCTACATCGTAGAGGCTGCGTTCCGGTGGACGGATGTTACGCCCAGGGTTGGGGATGAGATCGGGTTCGAGATGCAGATCAACGACGGCAAGGGCGGCGCCCGGATCGGAACCCGCAGCTGGTACGACGAGTCCGGGCAGGGCTGGTCTTCCCCGGCGGTGTTCGGAACCATCGTGCTGGCTGGACCGGTGACGGATCCGGGTACCCAGGGTGGCGGCTCTTCGAGCAGCGGATCCTCCGGCGGTTCCGGCAGTTCAGGAAGTTCCACACCAGCCACGCCCTCCACACCGGCCGTTTCCACCGGGACGGAGAGCGGAACAGGTGTGGTGGAGACCACCGCGAAGCCTGAGGCGACCGTAAAGGATAACACCTCAAGCGCTACAGTCAGCGAAAGCATGAGCAAGGAGATTCTGAGTCAGGCAAAGGAAAAGGAAAGCGAAACCGTTACAGTAGCACCTCAGGGTTCCGGCACTGCGGACCGCTGCGAGGTCAGACTCCCGGCCTCCCTGGCGCAGGATCTGGCGAAAGAAACGGACGCGGACCTTCGTGTGGAGACCGCGCAGGGCACCGTAACCATTCCCAATGAAGCCCTTTCGGATCTTGGTTCCACCGGATCTGTTACGGTTGCGGTGGAGAAGAAGGCAGCGGATACCACATCCGTGGAAACCACGGCCAACGGAACCCCCGTAGAGGATCTGTCCCGGGATATCCGGGTTTCGCTGGAACTGGGCACTGGCGAAGTGGCAGTTCTGGTGGATGACAACGGCGTGGAAACCATTCTGACCAAATCCATCGTGGAGAACGGAAAGACCATGGTGGCCCTGAGCGGTTCCGCCACTGTGCGGGTGATCGACAACAGCCGTTCCTTCGGCGATGTGGCGGAGAGCGGCTGGTACGCGGATGCCGTACGCTTTGCCTCCAGCCATGAACTGTTCCAGGGTGTGAGCCGGAACTCCTTCGCTCCGGAATCCCTGATGACCCGCTCCATGCTGGCTACCGTGCTCTGCCGGCTGGAGCAGCAGGAGGGCGCGGACGTGACCGCCGCTTTCCCGGACGTGCAGCGCGATTCCTGGTACGCCGCGGGTGTGGCCTGGGCCAGCCGGAACGGGATTGTCACCGGCTACGAGGATGGCCGATTCGGTTCCGAGGACAATATCAGCCAGGAGCAGCTGGCCACCATGCTCTACCGTTACGCCAGATTTGCGGGCGTGGAGACAGAAGTGGAGGGCAGCCTGGACAGCTATGGAGACAGCGATCAGGTATCCGGATGGGCGGCAGACGCCGTACGCTGGGCCGTGGGCGCCGGCCTGCTGAACGGCAAAGACGGCGGCGTGCTCGATCCGGCCGGCAGCGCCACCCGGGCGGAAGCCGCCGCGATTCTGCAGCGCATGGTCCGTCTGATGGTTCAGTAAAACAGCCAGTTCGGAACAGGTCCATAGAAGGGGTCCCGCTCCTCTGGAGCGGGACCCCGCTGTTTTCAGGATCATCCGGCGCCCGCAGGAGTATGCGGTGCAGGGAACAGATCGCCTTGCAGAGAACGGCACAGGTCCGGCGCACAGTCTGAGAGGCGGTGCGGGAAAGCAGCGCTGTCAGATGGGAAGAACCCGGTTCTTCGGTAGGTGATCTTACCGGGACGGATTTCGGCGGAAGGGCCTGGCTGCCTCTGGGCCGGGATACGGGAATTCCGATTGGCGATGGATGCAGCTCCAGGGGACGGCGGAAAAGGGAATTGCATCGGTCCAGACGCCGACTTCGCCTGGCTCTGATCCCGTACCACAAGGCAGCCCTCTCTTTCCACGGTGCGGGCGTGAAAACAGAAGGTCCCGCTCCGGGCTGGAGCAGGACCGTATGGTTGCAGGGGCATCTGACGACAGAGGAGCGTGGAGATAATGGAGGAGGGGAGAGTCAACGATGGACCTTCCGGGGAAAGGTAACTCATGTCCTTGCCGCAGTCTGGAGGCAGATCCGGTTCCGTCGGGAAAGCGCCAACAGGCAGACTGGCATTTCGGAATACGGGTTTCTTGCATACGGGTGATAAAGTGGCCCAAAAAGTTGCAACTTTGTGGACCTTCACTTTGTGGACGAC
>CANRFA010000064.1 GCA_947629775.1 uncultured Oscillospiraceae bacterium | reverse complement strand
GACTTGCCGGTTCCCGGCGGGCCGTGGAGCACGAAGCTGGTGCCGCGGCTGGCGGCCTCGATGGCGTAGAGCTGGGAGGCGTCGGCGGGAAGGGGAAGCAGAACCGCTCCCTCGTCCACCCGCTCCCCCGGGTCCATGCTGCGGGCGTCCCAGCAGAGCCGGTTTTCCATCAGGCTGCGGACCACCCGGTTGCGGGCCAGGTCCTCCGAGCGGTTGCGGATGTCGTTCCACATGACAAACTGAGAGAAGGAGAAGATGCCCAGACAGGCGGACTCCAGCACATCCCAGCCCCGCTGGCCCATCACCCCCCGCCGCAGCGCGGTGAACACTCCCCGGGTATCCACGCCGTGTTCGTCCTGTGGCAGCGGGTCCAGCCCGGAGATCCGGATGTTAAAATCCTGCTTCAGCTTTTCCAGCATGGTGATGTTCATCTGGGGGTCGTCGTCCCGCATGCGGATCACATAGCCCTGTCCCGCTCCCTTGCGCAGCAGGGTTACGGGCAGCAGAATCACAGGGGCGTAGCGGGGCTTCGTGCTGCGCTCCGTCTCGAACCAGCGCAGCAGTCCCAGGGCCAGGTAGAGGGTATTGGCGCCGTTCTCCTCCATGGCCGCCCGGGCGCTCCGGTACAGCTGGGTCACGGCGCGGTTCAGCTCCGCCTCCGTGAGCACGGAGCGCAGGCGCCGGCTCTGAAATTCTCCCCGGATGAGAAGCTCCCGGTCGCCCAGGACGTGGAGATTCTCAAAGTCCACTCCCTCTCCCTTCGCCTGCCAGTCCGCGGGGCGGGGGAAGATGGTGAAGTCGCTGCCGCTGGCCAGCGCGTCCTCCAGGTCGTCCAGCGACCCGGCCAGCAGGGGCACAATGGTACGGGTCGGGCGCATGTTAATCAGGGTGTTCCGCAGGCCGAGATCCAGCAGCCTCCGCTCCCACTGCTGCATGCGGCTGAAGGTCTGCTCCCCCGGCGCCGCGTCCTTCCAGGGCGTCCGGGGACCCCGCTCCCGGGGCGCTCCCGTCAGCCGGCTCTCCTCCAGGGTCTCCCGCTGTACGGTCCAGCCGCCGTCCGTGGGAATCCGCTGGGGCAGGGGACACAGGCCGCTGAGGCGGGCGCGCTGCACGTCGATGATGAGGTCGATGGTATCGATGCCCAGCAGTTCCCGGGAAGCCGTGGCGCAGGCCTCGTCAAAGGAGGTGTTCTTGCCCGCCGTGCAGAGGGTGCACTCCACCACGACCAGTTCCTGAATGCCGTCCGCCAGGCGCTTGGTCAGCAGAGAACCGTCGCTCTGCACCGCCTCGGGAAAGGTGCGGTCCTCCAGCCAGACGCCGGCGAAGATATGGCCCTCCAGCAGGATCAGCAGGGGGTTGAGACCGATGGACTCCAGGCAGGAGGCGTACAGCAGGGTAAGATCCAGGCAGTTGCCCATCTTCTGCTGCAGCACGGTATCACACAGGCGCACGCGCTGGCCCACCTCTTCAAAGCCCGCCGGAGCCACGGCGTAGATCAGGTTCTGCTCCTGCAGGGCCCCGTAGACCGCCGCCGCCTGGTTCAGCACCCGATCCGGATCCCGGGTCTGGTAGGCGTCCAGCGAGGGATCTCCCGTCCAGCCTCCCAGCATCTCCGCCGCCCGGGCGCAGATCCGGGCGATCTCCGGGTGGTTCGGGACCACAAAGGCCGCCAGCAGTTCCGGATAGAATCCGGAGCCGTGCCACTGGTCAAAGGCCAGCGCGGTCAGTTCCATCTTCTCCTCCGCCAGCACCTGTCCCTCCTGAGACAGCGTCACGTGGAGGACCCCGGTGACCTTCTCCGTCAGCCCGGCCAGGAACATGCCGTCCAGGACCAGTCCCACCTTCCTCACCGCCAGCGTGCTGCGGGGAGGAACCAGGGATACCTCCTGCTTCAGGGGCAGACAGAACGCGGGCGTGGATACCATCTCCAGAACCAGATGTTCCAGAGGGACGTCCTCCCGGTTTTCGATGGTCACTTCCCGGACCACCGGCATGCGGTTCTGCTGAAGGGCGAAGTTGACCACCGGAGTCAGAGCGACCCGCAGCCGCGCCCGCGGCTTTCTCTCCTCCCGCGCAGGTTCCCTCACGCCGCGCGCCTCAACGCCAGATTCCATCGCCGCACTCCCCCGCCTGTCCCGGTTTTCGGACCGTATTTTCCCTTATCATACCACAGGATCCCCGGTTTCTCAACCGCTTCGCCCACCCCCCTCCGGAAGAAAGCGAAAAAGGACCGCCCCGAAAGGCGATCCTGTCCGCTTCAGAAGAAAATCCGGCTGGGAGAGCGCCGTCCGGCGTACTGGTCCTCCAGCTCGTGCTGATGGTAGAGATAGCCCGCGTGGGCGAAGTACTTCGCCCCTTTGGGGCAGTTTTTCACGCAGGCGCAGCACTTGAAGCACTTGCCCACCCGGCTCACATCCTCCGGAGAGATGGAACCCAGAGGGCACAGCCTGGCGCAGAGGCCGCAGCGCACACACTTCTGCGGATCCGTCTCCGGCTTCGCCTTCAGAAAATCCCGGATGGGCTCGCCATGGCGGTCCCGGGGCGTGTAATAGGGACGGACGGGGTCGCATCCCTCCACCGGAACCGGCGTCTCCGGCGCCGCGGTCAGGGCCTTCGCCTTCGCGGCCGTCTTCTCCGCCAGGGTCCCGGCCAGGGCCATGTCCTCTTCGTCCGGACGGCCGGCGCCGAGGACGGTGGAGAAGGAATGCTCTCCCACAAAGGCTCCCGCGGTAATGGGATGAAACCCGTTCCCCGCCAGCACGTTGCGCAGTTCCATCAGGCCGTCATCGAAGTCGCGGTTCCCATAGAGCACCACGGGCACCGCCAGCGCGCCGTTCCCCTTCACCCGATCGCGCACATAGGGCAGCAGCAGGTTGGGCACCCGGCCGGCGTACACCGGCACCCCGAACACCACCAGATCTGTGGGGGAGAAACACAGGTCCCTCTCCCGGGCGGCGGGCAGGTTGAAGCTGTACTCCTTCCACTCCGCCCCCAGGGCCTCCGCGACAGCCCTGGAAACCGCCGTCACCGTCTTCCGGGTGGTTCCGGTGGCGCTGAACCACACGGACCATACTGTTCCGATCTCCATGGTGTCCTCCTCAGTCCACGTCGAAGAATTCCAGCTTCGTCTCGGCCACAAACTGCTCCTTCGCCGCCCGGATCAGAGCCATGTGCCGCTGAGTCTGATGGACCTTCTGGGCCTCCCGGTCCACCCACTTCTCCACCAGCAGCACCCGGTTGGGGTCGTCGGCCTGCAGGAAGTAGTCATACTGCAGATTGCCCGCCTCCAGGCGGCACTCTCCCATGGCCTGGGGACTGACAACGGCCTCCAGGAATTTCTCCCGCATGCCCTCCTTCAGAATATAGGTTACATTGACAACCAGCATGATTTTGTCCTCCTCCCGGACGCGGCGCGTCTCATCCCTGATTCCCGCCGCGGCGGAAGGCCAGATACCCCTCCAGAATCAGGGACGCCGCCACGGCGTCCACCTGCTTTTTGCGCTTCTTCGCGTTCTTCCCCGCTTCGAAGAGAATCCGATGGGCGTCCACCGTGGTCCGCCGCTCGTCCCACAGTCTGACCGGCAGGCCCAGGGTCTCCTCCACCCGGCCGGCAAAGGCCCGGTAGAGCTCCGCCCGGGGGCCCTCCGTTCCGTCCATGTTCCGGGGAAACCCCATCACCACTTCTGTGACCTGGTATTGCAGGGCCAGCTTCTTCAGCTCTTCCAGCACCGTCTCCGCCCGCCAGCTGCTGATGGTGAGGGCGGTTCCGGTCAGCAGACCGGTGGGGTCCGAGAGCGCCACCCCGGTATGGGCGTCTCCGTAGTCGATCGCCATGACACGCATGGTACCGCCTCCCTTCCCCGTTATGATACCGTATTTCCCCCCGCTTCGCAATCCTTTCCCGAAAAAAGAAAGCCGCCCGCCCGGGAAAGGGCAGACGGCTGCAGGTTCGGATTGCGGCTCAGGCCAGGGCCTTCTTCGCCATCTCGGTCAGCTGGGTGAAGGCTTCCTTGTTGTTGACCGCCATCTCCGCGAGCATCTTGCGGTCGATGGCCACGTTGGACTTCTTCAGGCCGTTCATGAAGGTGGAGTAGTTCATCCCGTTCAGCTTGCAGGCGGCGCTGATGCGGGTGATCCACAGGCGACGGAAGTCGCGCTTCTTCAGCTTGCGGCCGGTATAGGCATAGGCCCCGGACTTCATGACGGCCTGGTTGGCCATCTTGAAGTGCTTGGACTTGGCGCCCCAGTAGCCCTTCGCGAGCTTGAGGACCTTGTTCCTTCTCTTGCGCGTCATCATCGCGCCTTTGACTCTTGCCATTTTCGATTCCCTCCCCTATCTCACTTGTACAGGATCATGCGCTTGATCGCGGCTTCGTTGGTCTTATCGGCATAGGTGGTGCCGCGCAGAGCCCGCTTCAGCTTGGTGGTCTTGCCGTGACCGTTGAGCAGGTGACGCTTCTTGGTCATGGCGCGCTTCACCTTGCCGGTCTTGGTGAGGGAGAACCGCTTTTTGGCGCCGCTGTGGGTCTTAATCTTAATCTTCGGCATAACGAATTAACTCCTTTACTTACTTTTTCGCGTCCTTGGAAGGCTTGGGAGACAGGAAGATGGACATGTGGCGCCCCTCCAGCTTCGGACTCTTGTCCATGACGGCCAGGCCCGCGCACTCCTCGGCGAACTTCAGAAGCAGGTCCCGGCCGATATCCGTGTGGGCCATCTCCCTGCCCCGGAAGCGTACCGTAACCTTGCAGCGGTTGCCCTCGGACAGAAACTTCTGGGCGTTGCGCAGCTTCACATTGAAGTCGTTCACGTCAATGCTGGGCGACATCCGGATCTCCTTGATCTCTACCACGCGCTGATTCTTACGGGCTTCCTTCTCGCGCTTGGTCTGCTCGAACCGATACTTGCCGTAGTCCATGAGCTTGCAGACAGGGGGATCGGCATTCGGTGAAATTTTCACCAGGTCCAGGTTCTGCTCTTCTGCCAGCCGCAGGGCCTCCTGGGAGGACATGAGGCCAAGCTGCTGTCCGTTCGCGGAGATCAGCCGGACCACCTTGTCCCGAATTTCCTCATTGGTTTGATGACCTGTGTTAGCGATGGGAAAGCACCTCCAGACATTAAAAATCACGGCAGGCGACAGGCCCCCGTGTTATGCAGGAAAACGGCGCCGGTCCTGCCGGCGTACGTTTACAGCTATCAACCCTTTGGCTCGAACCTGGGGTGAGGACGGGGGAACCGTGCCTTCTTTGTTGTTGCCGCAACATTATAGCGCCCCTCCCCGGGCCTGTCAAGCACAATTTTACGGCCAGGCGGAACTTTTTTCGCGCCCTGGGCAAAGCACCCCGTTCCCGTCCGGACCGGTCTTTCCGGTCCCGGGCGGAAAAACGGCGGAACCCGTTTCCAGGCTCCGCCGTCCTGTGGATGCGCTTCTCTCCCGTCGCCCTACGCGGTCAGGCCTGCCGCCACGGGAACCGCCTGTCCCGTCTCGTACCGCTGCTCCAGACAGCGTACCACCGCGCGGACCATGTCCGCCGGCCGGCACTCCGCCCCGCGGTCCGCCCGCGCGGAGCGCTCCATCGGAACGCCCGGGATCCCGCCATCCGCCCGTCCATCCTCCTGCGGGCAGATGGCGTTGACCTTGATGTTGCTGGGGGACAGTTCCAGGGCCATCCGCTCCACCACGTCAATCCCGCCATAGCGGGACCCGGTCCGGCTCGAAGCGGCCTCCAGAGCCGGCTTGGACGCCATGGCCACAATGTCGTACATGGCGAAGGGGTTGGTCCGGTTCTGGGCCTGCATGATCATCGCCGCGTAACGGCAGCAGAGCAGCACCCCTTCCCGGTCCGTGGGGTTCCCGCCTGTGGCATCCGCTTCGGAACCGGGATCCTGCGCTGTCAGGTCCTCCCCGGAGTTGGCTACCATAAGGTCGAGACCGCCAAAGTATTCCACCGTCTTCGCCACCATGCCGGCGACGCTCTCCTCATCCGTCACATCCACAGAGACGCCAATGGCCCGATCGCCCAGGATCCCGGCCAGAAACTGCGCCTGGTCCAGGTCCTGATCGGCGATCACCACATAGGCTCCTTCCCGATACAGCTCCTTCGCGACCTCGCGGCCATATCCCCTGGCCGCGCCGGTCACCACGCTGATCTTTCCGGCAAAGCGGCCGGGCCCCTTTCTCCGGACGTGAGAATGGGTTCCCGCCATCTGCTGCCACTTGCTCATATCAAGACACATACCGATCCTCCTCTGCGCCCGGCCGGCATGTTCCCTTTCTTCCGGCGGCGCGGTCCGCCGCCGTCCGGCTCCGGTCCGGTCTCCCGGCTCCGGGTCTGCCGGTGTCCGCGCTGCGCGGACACCATCCCGTCCGAGGACTGTAAAATGGTTCCAGAACAAGGAATCTGCCGGTTTGCTCGGTCTTCCTTCGTCTTTATGCCATCTTAACTTCTTCTTAACTGTTTCTTAGCGCCCTGGCGGCAGGAGTTCTCCGGGGATCGGCGGGCGGGTCCCGCCGGGCCGCGGGAGGCGGTTTTCGGACCTTTCCTCCGGTTTCTTCCATCGATTCCGAATTCCTCCGCAGTTTTTCCGCTCCGGCTCCTTCGCGCCTCCCGGCGCGAACTCTTTCCTGACCATAACTATACTCCATTCCACCCGGAATTGCAAGAAAAATTTCCAGAAATTTCTGTTGACAATCCGGGCGGGATCGTGTATCATTAAGAAGCCGTAAAGATTTTGCCCGCGTTCTTTACAGGTTCTGAACAGCGCGGGCCCTCTGGATGCGGGAATCCGGTTTCCAGAGGGTATCGCCCGGGCATGTCCCCGGGTGTCCGCCTCCTGCGGGCGCCTCCCTTCGGCAGACAGAGGAGGAAGTCAGCCCTGCGGGCTGTATTTCCGATCCGGTTCTTCGGACGGACGTCAATCCGCCTGACGGCCCTCCCCCGGGAAGAACCCGGATCCGCACTTGCCTTGCGTTTCCTCCCTCTCTTCTTCAGCAGCCTCGTTCGTGTTTCCACGGGCGGGGCTGCGCCTTTTTGTCTGCCGGTCCCATCTTGTCCCGGCTCCCGGTCCGCCGTCTCTCCCGGTCTCTCCGGAGCGTCTCCCGGCGCCGGAACCCTCTTAAGAAATTTTTTATTTTGCAATCCGGGCAAACTGTGGTATGATAAGAGGTGGTCGTGTGGGGCGCGGCGCTGTGGAAAATGATCGCCTGCGCCAGAAGGCCGGAAAGGTTCGTGTTGTCTGTGGAAAAGCTGTTCGATGTTCTGATTGTGGGAGCCGGCTGCGCCGGCGCGGCCGCTGCGCGGGTTCTGGCGGAGAAGGGACGCCAGGTTCTGGTCCTGGAGCGCCGATCCCATGTGGCGGGCAACGCCTATGACTGTCTGAACGGGGACGGCGTGCTGATCCATCAGTACGGCCCTCATATCTTCCACACCAATCTGCGTCCGGTCTATGACTGGCTCTCCCGCTTCACCCGCTGGAGGGACTACCAGCACCGGGTGGTGGCCAGCATTCCGGACGGGCACGGCGGACGCATGCAGTATCCCGTCCCGTTCAACCTGACCTCCCTGGAGACCGCCTTCGGCCTCGAAGAGGGCCGCAGACTGGGAGAGAAACTGCTCTCCGCCTACGGCCCCGAGCGGAAGGTCACCATTCTGGAACTGCGCCGGAATCCGGATCCGGAGATCGCGTCCCTGGCGGACTATGTCTACGAACACGTCTTCGTCCACTACACCATGAAGCAGTGGGGCCAGACGCCGGAGGAAATCGACCCCGCCACCACGGCCCGGGTTCCCGTCTTCCTCTCCCGGGACGACCGCTACTTCCAGGACGCCTGCCAGGGGATGCCTCTGGAGGGCTACACCCCCATGTTCAGGGCCATCCTGGACCACCCCAACATCACGGTCCGGCTGGGCGTGGACGCCCTGGATCGGCTGGATGTGTCCGGAGACGCTCTGCTGGTGGACGGCGTCCCCTTCTCCGGCCCCGTCATCTACACCGGCCAGGTCGACGAGCTCTTCGGCTTCCGCTATGGACGTCTGCCCTACCGCACCCTGGACTTCGACTTTGAGACCCTGCCCATGGATTCCTTCCAGACCCACGGCACCGTCAACTATACCGTGGACGGGGACTTCACCCGCATCACGGAGTTCAAGCACCTGACCGGTCAGACGCTTCCCGGCGTTACCACCATCATGCGGGAGTACTCCCGCTCCTATACCGGCGCGGAGGGAGAGATTCCCTACTACGCCATCATCAATCCCGAAAACAACGCTCTCTACGCCCGGTACCGGGCGCTGGCGGAGCGATTCCCCAATCTGTACCTCCTGGGCCGTCTGGCGGAATACAGGTATTACAACATGGACGCCATTCTGGCGCGGGCCCTGGATACAGCGGAGGCGATATAAAGTATGGCCATAACGACACCCTTCTGGAAAAAACCGACAGAGAAGATCCTTACCTTCTGCGTTCCCTGCTATAACTCCGCCGCCTACATGGATCACTGCGTGGAGACCCTGCTGCAGGGCGGCGACGACATCGAGATCATTCTCGTGGACGACGGCTCCACAAAGGACGACACCCCAGCCATCTGCGACCGCTACGCGGAGCGCTACCCGGACATCGTGCGGGTCATCCACCAGCCCAACGGAGGCCACGGCGAGGGCGTCAACCAGGGCGTCCGCAACGCCCGCGGAATCTACTACAAGGTGGTGGACTCCGACGACTGGCTGGACGTCCCCTCCCTGAAGAAGGTCATGGGCAAACTGCGCCAGTTTACCCGGGACCACCGGCCCATCGACCTCATGGTCTGTAACTTCGTCTACGAACATGTGGAGGATGGCACCCGGCGGGTGGTCCACTACCGCAACGTGTTCCCCCAGGACCGGGTCTTCGGCTGGGACCGGATCGGGCGCTTCCGCCCCTCCCAGTACCTGCTGATGCACTCCGTCATCTACCGCACCCAGCTGCTGCGGGACTGCGGGATGGAGCTGCCGAAGCACACCTTCTACGTGGACAACATCTTCGTCTACCAGCCCCTGCCCTACGTGAAGAACCTCTACTACCTGGACGTGGACCTCTACCGCTACTTCATCGGCCGCTCGGACCAGTCGGTCAACGAAAAGGTCATGGTGAGCCGGGTGGACCAGCAGCTGCGTATCACCTACCACATGATCAATTGCCACAACCTGCGGCAGGTCTCCGCCGAACACAAGAAGCTGGGACGCTATATGTTCAGCTACCTGGCCATGATGATGGCCATCTCCTCCATCTTCCTCACCATCGACGGCCGTCCGGAGAGCCTGGGAAAGAAGACCCAGCTGTGGGAGTACCTGCGCACCGTGGACGTCAGCCTCTACCAGAAGATGAAATACCGGGCGATCTCCACCTTCACGATCCTGCCCGGCTACCAGGGCAGGCGCCTGTCCGTGCAGCTCTACCGCCTGGCCCGGAAAATCTACAAATTCAACTGAACCGTCGGAAAGGACCTGTACCCCCGTCTCCGGGGAATACAGGTCCCTTTGTTTTATGGAAGCGATACGCCCTCCAGCTCCAGCAGCCGGCGCTTGAGGGCCAGACCGCCGGCGTAGCCGGTCAGAGAGCCGTCCGAACCCACCACCCGGTGGCAGGGAATCAGAATGGGCAGAGGATTGCGGTGATTGGCCATCCCCACCGCCCGGAAAGCCCTGGGACGGCCCACGTCCTCGGCGAGAGCCCGATATGTCCTGGTCTCCCCCCAGGGAATGGCCCGCAGGGCCTCCCAGACCCGCAGCTGAAACGGAGTTCCCCGAGGATTCAGAGGCAGATCGAAGGTCTTCCGCATCCCGCTCCAGTACTCCAGCAACTGCTCCCGGGCCCGGGCCAGCAGGGGCGTTTCCCCGCAGTCCTGGAGGGACATGGGCATGCCGGGCAGACAGAGGCGGGTCAGAGCGCCGTCCCTTTCCTCCAGCCCCATAAGTCCGGCGGGGGTCTCCACCGTCAGGAAGGGCACCTCAGCTCACCTCCACCGCAGCGTTTTTGCTGACGATGTTGACATAGGTGTGCCCCACGCCCAGCTTCAGCTCCGCTCCGCTGGCGTCCTGCCAGGTCATGGGGGCGGAGTCCTTGGCCTTGGACCAGGTGATTTCCTGACTGACGCCATCGCAGAGGAACAGCCCCTTCCCGGTGCCCGTGGTCCGGATGGACATGCGTCCCTTGTCGTCCCCCTTCACATTGGAGACGTCCGTGTAGAGCACCAGCACGTTCTTCACGGCCACCTGCTCTTCCGTATTCCCGTCCACATAGGGCTCCCCGTATTCCTCGATCTTATAAAGGCCGGTGCCCTCGTCGTATGTAAACACGCCTGTCTTGACGTTGGAAAACTTCACGCTCAGGCTGACGCCGCTTTCCCCCTGGGCCTTCTCTCCTTCCGCCAGGAAGCGGAAGGGCTCCGTAAAGCCCTCCTTGTGGGTCTGCCGTATCTTCGTGTACGTGGGCAGCAGTTCCTGAATCTTCTCTCCCGAGGTCAGAACCGAGTGCTCCAGGCCTCTGTTCTTCCGCCGCTCCGGGTCCCGCCAGAAGAGGGTCCCCTCGTAGGGCCCGTTCACGCAGTCCAGGTTGGTAACGCCCCAGTTCTGAATGACCGTATAGGCCTGGGGGCTGCCGCCGGCGTGCAGGAAGAGAGCGTCGTGCCCATAGGCGATCGAGACATAATAGTCCCGGGCGGAGCGGACGGTTCCGATCAGCCCCACGTCCTTCACGCTCTGGAACACGGCCAGCATGCGGGTGATCCCGCCCTCCGCCACCATCTCGTAGATGATATCCGCCTGGGAAACCCCCAGCTGAGGAAGGGCCTTGCCCTTCAGGTTGTTGAGCATGATGGCGATGGGCCGGCTGGCGCTGATGTCCTCCGCCAGAGCCTCCCCGGTCAGCGGGTTCACATAGGGCAGCAGGGGCTCCGGTTCGGGTTCCGGCTCAGGGTCCGGCTCCGGTTCCGGGTCCGGCTCCACCGGGGCCAGGACCGAGACATCCGAACCGCTGGCAGAACCGGGATCCTCCGAGGAGGACGTCTCACCTCCATCCCCGCAGGACACGGCCAGGAGAACAAAGACCAGCAGGAACACGGCAAAACGGCTGATAACTTTCATGCGGGTACCTCCTCTTTCCGGAAATTGTTCCCCATTATACCGCAGTTTCCAGTTTTCTGTCAATGGCTTTGTCGAACTGACAGAAAACAGATCGCAAATGCCCCGCGTTCTCCGTCATTTTCGCTTCTCCACCCGAATCACCAGCGCCGTACGGTCGTCTGTGGCCTCCTGAGGGGCCTGGGTGAGCAGCTCCCGGGCCAGATCCTTGGGGCTCTCTCCGGTAAACTTCTCCAGGCGCTCCCGGAGCCAGCTGTCCTCGCCGGCGCCACAGACCCCGTCGCTCACCATGAGCACGGTGTCCCCCGGAGCCAGCCGCAGCTGAAAGCGGTCCAGCGCCCCGCTCTCTCCCTCCGCCAGTCCGGCCGGCAGAGAACCCCCGGTCAGCCGCTGGACGGCGCCTCCCTTCTTCACATAAGTAGGAGCGGCTCCCATCTTGTAGAGCTCCGCCTCGCCGGTAAAGAGATCCACCTGCAGCAGATCCACTGTGGAGAACCCTCCGTTCTCCTCCCCCCGCAGGGCCAGAGCCGAGGAGAGGGTAGTCAGGGCCTGGCGGGCCAGAATCCCCGCCTGGAGAAGCTGCTCCATGAGGCGCACCGCCAGGGAGCTCTCCCGGTTGGCCTCCGGCCCGCTGCCCATCCCGTCGCAGAGCAGCACATAGAGCTTGCCGTCCGGCCGCTTGAAATAGGTCCCGGCGTCTCCGCTCACCGTCTCTCCGCTCTTCCGGCGGGCCGCCACGCCCGCCACCGCCATCAGAGGCTCCTGCTGCAGGAGCGCCACGCAGCCGTCCCCCTCCTGCTCCACCCGCAGGGGAACGCCCAGCACCAGGGACAGATCGCTGATGCGGCTGGGCCGGGTCAGAACCTCCGCCGCAGGTCCCGTGGCCTCCAGGCGCAGAAGCCCCCGGCTGTCCCGGAAAACCGCCGTGCGCACATCCAGCCCCAGCTCCGCCATCCGGGCCCGCACCCGGCGGCCGCTCGCCGGCTCCGGCACCAGTTCCCGGCTCAGTTCCTCCGCCGCGCTCCCCAGCAGGTCCGAGAGCTG
>CANRFA010000063.1 GCA_947629775.1 uncultured Oscillospiraceae bacterium | reverse complement strand
ACCGGGCGCTTTTAGCAATCTGACCATATGAAAAGGGGTGAAGGGACCTGATCAACCCTTTTCGCTACTATCGCCTTACCCTTTATACCTGCAGACAGTGCGGCATGACCCGCCGGGGAGAAGAGACCGCCCCCACGGGACATGTCTTTGGAGAGTGGCAGACAGACCTGGAACCGACTCTGGAGGCGGAGGGCAGCCGTCATCGGAACTGCACGGTGTGCGGCGCGGAGGAGACGGAGACCCTGCCCCAGCTGGAGCCGGATCCGCAGAACCCGACGCCAGGCGGCGAGCAGGGCAAGGAACCGGACCCGCAGAACCCGACGCCCGGAGGCGAACAGGGTAAGGAACCGGACCCGCAGATCCCGACGTCTGGCAATACGCCGGACAGGAAGCCGGACCCGGGAACCTCAGCCCCCGGCAAAGAACCGGAGAAGAAACCGGATGAGACCGGCGAACCGGGCGCACCGGAACTTCCGGACGACCCGGAGCCGGTTGCGCACCACGCGGCCTGGATTCAGGGACTGCCGGACGGCACCTTCGGACCGGAACAGCCCATGAGCAGAGCCGAGGCGGCGGTGCTGGTGGATCGCCTGCTGTCGCAACAGGAGGGAGACGGAGAGCACGTGGCCTGGCGCCTCTTCCTGGATGTTCCACGGGAGTCCTGGTACGCGCCGGCCGTAGACCGGATGGCGGAGCTGGGTGTGATTCAGGGCGTCGGCCAGCGGCGGTTTGAACCGGAGCGGAACGTGACCCGGGCGGAGTTCGCGGCCATGGTGGTGCGGGCGTTCGCACCGGAAGAAGCCTCGCAGGAAGATGTCGCAGGCGGGTTCCCGGACCTTCCGCAGGATCACTGGGCAGCGGAAGAACTGAAGAGTGTGATTGGCCTTGGCTGGTTTGCCGGGGATGGAGACGGACTCTTCCGCCCGGAAGCGCCCATGACCCGGGCGGAGGGCGTACAGGCGCTGTGCCGGATTCTGAACCGGGAAACAGACCTGCGCTACGCCGCGCAGCACCCGGATACCCTGCGCGCCTTCCCGGACGTGCCGAAAGGGCACTGGGCATGGAATGCCGTGACCGAGGCGGCAAATGATCACTGCACAATGCAGACAACGGATTCCGGTGAAATCTGGAGCCAATGACGGCTCCGGCGGTCCGCTTCGGCGGACCGTTACATACCGTTCCAAAAAAGGAACATTCTGTAAGAAAAAGACGGGGCAGGCCTTCAGGAGAATGCGGAAATTTCCTTTTTTTCTCTTGTCAAAGAGAGGTAAAGATGATATGATACCCGCCAGCAAACCTGTGAGGAGGATTTCCCATGCCAAAGAGAACCGATATCCACAAGGTACTGATCATCGGCTCCGGTCCCATCATTATCGGACAGGCCTGCGAGTTTGACTACTCCGGGACCCAGGCCTGCAAGGCGCTGCGGAAGCTGGGGTACGAAATCGTACTGGTAAACTCCAACCCCGCCACCATCATGACGGACCCGGAGATTGCGGACGTCACCTACATTGAGCCGCTGAACGTGGAGCGGCTGGAGCAGATCATCGCCAAGGAGCGTCCGGACGCTCTGCTGCCCAATCTGGGCGGTCAGTCCGGGCTGAATCTCTGCGCGGAGCTCAACAAGGCAGGGATTCTGGACCGCTACAATGTGAAGGTCATCGGCGTACAGGTAGACGCCATCGAGCGGGGCGAGGACCGCATCGAGTTCAAAAACGCCATGAACGCGCTGGGTATCGAGATGGCCCGCAGCGAGGTGGCCTACTCGGTGGAGGAGGCCCTGAAGATTGCGGACACCCTGGGATATCCTGTGGTGCTGCGTCCCGCCTATACCATGGGCGGCGCCGGCGGCGGCCTGGTCTATAACCGGGAGGAACTGAAGACCGTCTGCGCCCGGGGCCTTCAGGCCAGTCTGGTGGGACAGGTTCTGGTGGAAGAGTCCGTCCTGGGCTGGGAAGAGCTGGAGCTGGAAGTGGTCCGCGACGCGGACAACAACATGATCACGGTCTGCTTTATCGAAAACATCGATCCCATGGGGGTGCACACCGGCGATTCCTTCTGCGCCGCTCCCATGCTGACCATCTCGGAAGAGACCCAGAAGCGGCTCCAGGAGCAGGCCTACCGCATCGTGGAGTCCGTGCAGGTCATTGGCGGAACCAACGTGCAGTTTGCCCACGATCCCAAAACCGACCGCATTGTCGTCATCGAAATCAATCCCCGTACCTCCCGCTCCTCCGCGCTGGCCTCCAAGGCCACCGGCTTCCCCATCGCGCTGGTCTCCGCCATGCTGGCTTCCGGCCTTACGCTGAAGGATATCCCCTGCGGCAAGTATGGCACGCTGGACCGCTATGTGCCGGATGGAGACTACGTGGTCATCAAGTTTGCCCGCTGGGCCTTTGAGAAGTTCAAGGGCATCGAAGACAGACTGGGTACCCAGATGCGGGCTGTGGGCGAAGTCATGTCCATCGGCAAAACCTACAAGGAGGCATTCCAGAAGGCGGTGCGTTCCCTGGAGACCGGACGCTACGGTCTGGGCCATGTGAAAAACTTCGATTCCCTGTCCCTGGAGGAGCTTCTGCAGAGACTGCTTACGCCCTCCAGCGAGCGCCACTTCCTGATGTACGAAGCCCTGCGTAAGGGCGCGACGGTGGACCAGATTTACGAGATCACCTTTGTGAAGAAGTGGTTCATCCAGCAGATGAAGGAACTGGTGGAGGAAGAAGAGGAGATCCTGAAGGCGAAGGGCGGTCTGCCTGCGGACGATCTCCTGATCGCCGCCAAGAAGGACGGCTTCTCGGACAAGTACCTCAGCCAGCTGCTGGAGATCCCCGAGGAAGAGATCCGCAACCGCCGCCTGAGTCTGGGCGTGGAGGAGGCCTGGGAGGGCGTCCACGTCAGCGGCACCCAGGACAGCGCCTACTACTTCTCCACCTACAACGCGCCGGATAAGAATCCGGTCCGGACGGACAGGCCCAAGGTTATGATCCTGGGCGGCGGTCCCAACCGCATCGGCCAGGGCATTGAGTTCGACTACTGCTGCGTCCACGCCTCCCTGGCGCTGAAGAAGCTGGGCTTCGAGACCATCATCGTCAACTGCAACCCGGAGACCGTCTCCACGGATTACGACACCTCGGACAAGCTCTACTTCGAGCCCCTGACCCTGGAGGATGTGCTCAGCATCTATCACAAGGAGAAGCCCGTGGGCGTCATCGCCCAGTTCGGCGGGCAGACGCCGCTGAACCTGGCTTCGGATCTGGAGAAGTATGGAGTGCGCATCCTGGGTACTTCTCCGGCGGTTATTGACCTGGCGGAAGACCGGGATCTGTTCCGGGCCATGATGGAGAAGCTGAACATCCCCATGCCCGAGTCCGGCATGGCGACCACCGTCCAGGAGGCCCTGGCCATCGCGGCGAAGATCGGCTATCCGGTCATGGTGCGCCCCTCCTACGTGCTGGGCGGCCGCGGCATGGAAGTGGTTTACGACGATGAGAGCATGACCGAGTATATGAACGCCGCCGTGGGAGTTACCCCGGACCGGCCCATCCTCATCGACCGTTTCCTGAACCACGCCATGGAGTGCGAGGCGGACGCCATCAGCGATGGGACTCACGCTTTCGTGCCGGCGGTCATGGAGCACATCGAGCTGGCCGGCGTTCACTCCGGCGACTCCGCCTGCATCATCCCCTCCGTGCACATCACACCGGAGAACCTGGAGACCATCAAGGACTACACCCGCCGGATTGCGGAAGAGATGCATGTCAAGGGCCTGATGAACATGCAGTACGCCATCGAAAACGGGAAGGTCTTCGTGCTGGAGGCCAACCCCAGGGCGTCCCGGACCGTGCCTCTGGTTTCCAAGGTGTGCAACATCCGCATGGTGCCCCTGGCGACGGAGATCATCACGGAGGATATTACCGGCCGTCCCTCTCCGGTTCCTCAGCTGAAGGAGCAGGAGATTCCCAACTACGGCGTCAAGGAGGCCGTGTTCCCCTTCAACATGTTCCAGGAGGTGGATCCCATTCTGGGACCCGAGATGCGCTCCACCGGTGAGGTGCTGGGCCTGTCCCGCTCCTACGGCGAAGCTTTCTACAAGGCCCAGGAGGCCACCCAGTCCCGCCTGCCTCTGGAGGGAACGGTTCTCATCTCCGTCAACCGCAAGGATAAGGAAGAGGTGATCGAGGTGGCCCGCATGTTCCACGACTGCGGCTTCCACATCATGGCCACCGGCGGCACCTGCGATCTGATCACCGGCGCCGGCATCCCCGCCGAGCGGGTGCGCAAGCTCTACGAGGGCCGGCCCAACATCGTGGACCTGATCACCAACGGGAAGATCGACCTCATTCTGAACTCTCCCATCGGCAAGCACTCCGTCCACGACGACAGCTACCTGCGCAAGGCCGCCATCAAGGCCAAGGTGCCCTATATGACTACCATCGCGGCGGCCCGGGCCACCGCCAGCGGCATCGCCTTTGTGAAGAAGAACGGCAGCAGCCCGGTGAAGTCCCTGCAGGAACTCCACAGCGAGATCCACGACAGGCCGTAAGACAATCCGAATCCGGCGACAGGCCGAAAAAGCAGCTGCGGAGGGCTCTGCCTTCCGCAGCTGCTGTCTCATCAGGAGCCGGTGCGTGTTCGAATCGAGGAATCAGACCCCCACAAAGTGAATGGAATCGCCCTGTTCCGGCGTGGTGGGCGTGATCACGACCTTCTGATACGGAATGCCGATGCCCGCGTTGCGGAAGGACTTGACGATGGCTACCCGCATGTCGGAGCAGGCCTGAAAGTTCTCGCTGACTGTCCTGGTCCACACTGTGGCCCGCAGGCACATGCCGTATGGACCCAGTTCCCGCAGGAGGATCGTCACCAGAGGAGCGTTCGGATCCGTGCGGGTATCCAGGAAGAGCGGGTGGGAGACCACGATTTCCCGCATCAGCTGCATGGCCAGATCCACATCGGACCCGTAGGAGATGATGACATCCAGAAAGTTGGCGGCCCGGGCATCCACCAGGTTGCTGTTTTCAATGACGTCCTTGCTGATGGTGGAGTTGGGAATTACGATGCGGGTGTTGGTGTAGGTGCGGATGATGGTGTGGCGGGGAGTGATGTCTTCAATGAAGCCGGTCTGCTTCTCGTTGATGAGGGTCACCCGGTCACCCACCTCGAAGGGCTTGAAGATGGTGAGGAAGATGCCGCTGATGATGTTCTCCAGGGACTCCTGGGCGGAGAGGGAGACCGCCAGGGCGGCGATGCCGGAGCCGGCCAGCAGGGTGGTCACCAGCTGATGCAACTGGGGAATGGCGTCCAGAGCGGTCAGGAAGCCGATGATAAAGATGGCGAAGGAGACGAAGCTGAAGACGAACTTCTTGAAGAGAAACTTGTGCTTTGAGCGGTTGTAGGCCCAGCGGTTGAGCCGCAGCAGGATGACGGTGACGAGAATCGTGACCGCGATCCGCACCAGAACCCAGATCCATTCCATGGACTCCATGCGCATACCTCCGATCTGTATCTTTGGGCGCCTGCGCGCAGGCAAACATGATATCGCAAGTATAGCACGGAGGCCGGGAAGGGCGCAAGACTCTTTTCTCTTTGTGGAAATCCATGAAATTCATCCGCGGAGCGGCAGAGGCTTTGCGGATTGTGTACAGCGCGTGTCGTTCAGGAGCGGAATGCCGTCGGAGAAACCGTCCCGAATTCCCGGGCCAGGATGGGAAGACGCCCCGTGGAAGAGGGAAAACAGCCCTCTTTTCGGGAGAAGCTCCCCCGGAAGAAGGAAAAAGATTCCGGAAATCGTCCTGAAACCGGGGAGCGCCGACGGGAAAGATTTTTCTTTACTTCCCGCAGGGAATCCGATATAATACCCTCCGGGATGCGGCGTCACGGGAGACCCGGAGACGCGGCATCCCTTTCGCAGAGAAAGGAGAATTTCGGACCAGAGTTCCGATACAGCGCCAGCGCCCGGGGCAAAATCCCGGGACGACGAGGTGAGGGGAGTATCGAAGATTCGGCGGATGCCCCTCCGCAGCCTCCGGATGCGCACGCGACGGACAAAACCGCGGGCAACCGACGGGACAAATACGACGCGGCCGGAGATGTGAATGAACGACATGAAACTGCGACTGTCCTCTTCGTTTACGAATGACGCCTGCCCGGCGGAAGGCCGGGGCAGAGCGAAATGATTCAGAAACTGGAGGAAAATTTCATATGTGTGGAATTGTCGGTTTTATCGGTCGGGAACAGGTGTGCCCCATCCTGCTGGACGGACTGGCCAGACTGGAGTACCGGGGCTATGACTCCGCCGGCGTGGCGGTCTACTCCGAGGAGGACGGCACGCTGCAGGTGCGCAAGGCCAAGGGCCGGCTGCAGGTTCTGGCGGACATGCTGGAAGGCGGCGCCCTGCTCCACGGTACGGTGGGCATCGGACACACCCGCTGGGCCACCCACGGGGCGCCCAGCGACGTGAACTCCCATCCCCAGGTGAGCCGCAGCGGGCGGATCGCGGTGGTGCACAACGGCATCATCGAGAACTACGCCGAGCTGAAGTCCTTCCTGATCGATATGGGAGTGCCCTTCGTCTCTGAGACCGATACCGAAGTCATCGCCCAGCTGGTGGACTACTTCTACGAGGGAGACATCCTGGAGGCGGTGACCCGGTGCCTGCACCGTATCGAGGGCGCCTACGCCCTGGGCATCATCTGCGCGGACGCCCCCGACGAGCTGATCGCCGTCCGGAAGGACAGCCCTCTGATTCTGGGCTACGGCGAGGGCTGCAATTTCCTGGCCAGCGACGTGACCGCCATCATCCGGCACACCCGTAAGGTGAGCTACATGGAGGACGGGGAGCTGGCGATCCTGACCCGGGACGGCATCCGCTGCTACAACCACCTGATGCAGCCCGTCGAGAAGGAAATCTTCACCGTGGACTGGGAGATCGACGCCGCGGAGAAGGGCGGCTACGAGCACTTCATGTTCAAGGAGATCATGGAGCAGCCCGACGCCCTGCGCCGGACCATCTCTCCCCGGATCCGGGACAACGAGGTGTGGCTGGAGGATTTCGCTCTGGACGAGGACTATATCCGGGGCATCGACCGCATCTTTATCGTGGCCTGCGGATCCAGCTATCACGTGGGCATGGTGGGCAAGTACAATCTGGAGCGTCTGCTCCGCGTTCCGGTGGAGGTCTCTCTGGCCTCCGAGTTCCGGTACATGGATCCCATCCTGACGCCCCATACGCTGGTGATTGTCATCAGCCAGTCCGGAGAGACCCTGGATACCATGGCGGCCCTGCGGGAAGCCCGCCGTCTGGGGGCGAAAATCCTCTCCATCGTCAATGTGGTGGGCTCCTCCATCGCCCGGGAGTCCGATGTGGTCCTCTACACCTGGGCCGGTCCGGAGATCGCCGTGGCCACCACCAAGGCCTACTCCACCCAGATGGCGGTGCTGAACCTGCTGGGACTCTACTTCGCCCGCGTGCGGGGCACCGTGGAGGAGGCCAGGTATCACGCCATTCTGGAGGAGATGCAGAAGCTGCCCGCCCGGCTGGAGGAGGTTCTCGCCAGCAGGGATTCCGTGCAGTATCTGGCCTCCCGCTATTTCAATCACGACTCCATCTTCTTCATCGGCCGCAACCTGGACTACGCGCTGGGTATGGAGGGCTCTCTGAAGCTGAAGGAGATCTCCTACATTCACTCCGAGGCATACGCCTCCGGAGAACTGAAGCACGGCACCATCTCCCTCATTGAGGAGGGGACCTTGGTGATCGCCCTGGGCACCTACGGCAAGCTCTTTGACAAGGCCATGAGCAACGTGGTGGAGGTCAAATCCCGGGGCGCCGACGTGCTGGCTCTCACCTCGAAGAGCCACGAGGCCGCCATGGCGAAGACCGCCGACGCGGTCCTGACCATTCCGGACACCTGCGACATGCTGCTGCCCTCCCTGGGCATCGCTTATCTCCAGCTCTTTGCCTACTATGTGGCGCTCATGCGGGGCTGCGATATCGACAAGCCCCGTAACCTGGCCAAGAGCGTCACCGTCGAGTAAATTTCCGCCGGTCTTCCGGCGGGGCCGGCCCGGATCCGGCCCCCAGAGGAGGTGAATCATGACCACCCTCATTACGCCTTTCCGGGAATTCTTCCGCAAGGGCGATGTGATCCTGCTGTCTCTGTGCCTGGCGGCCAGCACCTTCGGTCTGGCCCTCATCTACACGGCTACAAACTATATGGACATGGATATCCCCCGCTTCGTCATCATTCAGTTTGTGGCGATCGTGCTGGGGGTCGTGGTCTACATGATTTTCACCTTCCTGGATTTTCAGCTCTTCACGGAGAAGAAATGGAAGTGGATGCTGGCCTTCAACGTGATCATGATCCTCCTGCTGAAAACCCCGCTGGGGGAGGACTACGACTCCGGCAACCTGAACTGGCTGGTGATCTCCCGCATCATTCCCGGCTTCCCCATGGACCTGCAACCCAACGAGATTGTAAAGATTCCCTTCATCCTTCTTCTGGCGCATCAGATCAGCAAGCTGCAGGAGGGCGGACACGACATCAGCTCCATCCCCTCTCTGATGATGATCGGGGGGCACGCCGCCTTCATGCTGGGTCTGATCGTGATCATCTGCGGCGATTTCGGCATGTGCGTGATGTACACGATGATCGTCGTGACCCTGATGTGGATGGCGGGGGTGAAGCTGCGATGGTTTGTCCTGGGCGGCGGCGCGGTGGCGGGCGGCGCGGTGGCGCTGTGGAACTTCGTCCTGCCGGAAACCAGCTACTGGACAGATTATCGGATCATGCGCTTCCGGGTGGTGCTGGATCACAGTCTGGATACCCTCAACCGGGGCTATCAGCAGACCCGCTCGCTGCTGGCCATCGGGTCGGGACAGATCTTCGGCCAGGGGTATCTCCATGGAACCCAGACCCAGTCTGCCGCCAGCCAGGCGCTGCCCGCCCGGCATACGGACTTTATCTTCGCGGTCTGTGGCGAGGAACTGGGACTGGTGGGGTGTCTGGTCCTCCTGCTTCTGCTGGGCGGTATCGCCCTGCGCTGCATCTGGGTGGGACGGCACGCCAACTCCCCCTTTTCCGCCTATCTCTGCATGGGCATGGCCGGCATGCTGCTGGCTCAGGTGTTCTTTAATGTGGGGATGTGCCTGTTTGTGCTCCCCGTCATGGGACTGACCCTTCCCTTCATCAGCTACGGCGGTTCTTCCATCATCACCCTCTACGCCGCCATGGGCATCGTCTCCAGCGTGAAAGCGAGGACGCTGCCCGGATGGCTGCGGGACCGCAGCAACGTCTGACAGGGCGCGCTTCGGTTCCGGTCCATCGGACCGTATGTCATCCATAACGCTTCTGACAAAGGAGCTGTCCCTGCCCGCTATCGGGGCAGAGGACAGCTCCTTTTCTGTCTTCCGAGGGCCAACGCCGTCGCCCCCGAATGCGGGGATGAAACCGGGCAACGGAACAGGACCCATCCGCGGCGACGGATGGGTCCTGGGAAAGGCGGGGAAAGGCCTCAGCGTACTCTGCGGGCGGAGGCGATGGGGATATTCAGCATCTCCCGGTACTTGGCGACCGTGCGCCGGGAGATGGGGCAGCCCTCCTGGGCCATCAGGTCGCTGAGCTGCTGGTCCGTCATGGGGCTGGAGCGATTCTCTCTGGCGATGAGGTCGCTGAGCAGCTTGCGGGCGGCGGTGGCCCCCACTTCGGTGTCCGGGTCGCAGACGGCGGAGTGGGTAAAGAAGTAGCTCATGGGATATACACCCTGGCTGCACTGGATGTACTTGTCCCGGATGGCCCGGCTGACGGTGGATTCGTGGAGCCCGAGCTCTTCGGCCAGATCGTACTGGCGCAGGGGAACCAGAGCCTGGGGCCCCCGCTGGAAGAAGGCGCTCTGCCGTTCGACGATCACCTGGGCGCAGCGCAGGAGGGTGTTGTCCCGCTGAAGAAGCGCTACAAGGACCCCTTCCGCCTGCTGCAGTTTCTCGGTGAGGTACGCCTTCACCTCCGGGTCATCGGATTCCTCCAGCAGCTGGCGGTAGTAAGGGCTGATGTGGAAGAAGGGCCGATCTCCCCGGCGTGTGCGGATCTGCCAGCCGTTTCCTTCGCGTTCCACGAAGATATCCGGGAGAATGTAGGGGGGCTGTTCCGGCCGCTGGAAAACCGCGCCGGGGCGGGGTTCCAGTTCGCGGATGGTCTTCTCCGCTGTCATGACGGCGGAAAGAGGGATACTCAGCTGGCTGGCGATGGCCCGGTAATGGCGGCGGGCCAGCAGTTCCAGACACTCCTTTACCACATCCGTGGCGGCGGTCTGGTCGTGGATGCGCTCCAGCTGCAGCAGGAGGCACTGGGACAGATTTTCTGCCCCTACGCCGGCGGGCTCCAGGGAACGGAGGACAGTCAGACCGCGGGTAAGCTGCTCCAGAGGAATTCCGGAGCTGACAGCCAGATCCTCCAGCGGCACGCGCAGATAGCCATCGTCGTCCAGGCAGGCGGCCAGATAGCGGACGGTCTGTTCTTCCGCTTCCGAAAGATTCAGGGGATAGAGCTGGCGGGAAATGAAGCGGAAGAGGGTTTCTTCCAGGCCGCCGTCCGTGCTGGCCCGGGCGATGGGGTCCAGCTCCGCGGATTCCAGGTGCTGATAGAAGCGGTTCTGGTGGTCGTTTTCCTCCAGCCATCGCAGCTTCTCCAGGACGATGCTGTCAGGCTCGGATTCCGGGGCGGAGACAGGACAGTCCTCCGGTTCCACCATCGGATTGTTCAGTGCCAGTTCCTGAATGCAGGCCTCCAGCTCCATCGTATTCATCTGCAGCATTTCCATGTTCTGTAACTGCTGCTGGGTCAGTCGGTGGTTGTGCGTTTGCTCCGATTTCACAAGAACCCCTCCCACAGATTTCGCGTCAGACCGGTCAGGCGTATGCTCCGCTTCCGGAAGCCGGTGAATTCCGGAACCTCCGGACGGGACTGACTCGTTGAATATAGCGTATGAACCGGAAAAAGTCAAGGAGAAAGGAGGGGAAATGGGTCAGCTCCCCGGGGAAAGTGGCAGATTCGTCCGTAAAATACCGGAAAAAGGTGGAAGAAACAGAAAAAGGATGCGAGCCTCCCCGGAGGGAGACCCGCATCGGTGAAAGGAAGGGTATGGAATGCAGAGAAAGGGGGCGGCCGGAGCCGGGGAAGAGGGGGCTCAGCGCTGGACCCGGCCGGAGCCGTCGCCGCCAGCCAGTTTCTCCACCTCGGGCAGGGTGGCGAAGTTGTAGTCGCCTTCGATGGAGTGCTTGAGGGCGGACGCCGCCACGGCGAACTCCACCGCCGCCTGGGTACTGTAGCCGTTCATCAGGGCGTAGATGAGGCCGCCGCCGAAGCTGTCGCCGCCGCCGATACGGTCGATGATGTGCAGGTGATAGAGCTTCGAGAAGCAGTACTCGTCGGAAGCCGTATCATAGAGCATGGCGCTCCAGTCGTTGTCGAAGGCGGACTTGCTCTCCCGCAGGGTGATGGCCACCCTCTCGAAGCCGAAGCGGTCCGCCAGCTGCCTGGCGACGGACTTGTAGCCCTCCTTGTTGAGCTCGCCGGCGGTGATGTCGGTGGCTTCCGCCTCGATGCCGAAGACATCCTTGGCGTCCTCTTCGTTGGAGATGCACACGTCCACGTACTGGCAGAGATCGGTCATGGCCTCCCGGGCCTGGGCGCGGGTCCACAGCTTGCCCCGGTAGTTGAGGTCGCAGGAGATCTTGATCCCCTTGGCCTTGGCGGCCTTGCAGGCCTCTTTGCAGATTTCCACCACGTTGGGGCCCAGCGCGGGGGTGATGCCGGTGAAGTGGAACCACTCGGCGCCCTCAAAGATGGCGTCCCAGTCGAAGTCGGCGGTGGTCGCTTCCTGGATGGCGGAGTGGGCGCGGTCGTAGATACAGACGGAGGGACGCTGGGAGGCGCCCTTCTCGTTGAAGTAGATGCCTACCCGGTCGCCGCCGCGGACGATCTTCGAGGTATCCACGCCGTAGCGGCGCAGAGAGTTGACGGCGCACTGGCCGATGGCGTGAGCGGGCAGCTTCGTGACAAAGGCCACATCCTGTCCGTAGTTGGCCAGGGAGACCGCCACGTTGGCCTCGCCGCCGCCGAAGGTGAACTCCAGGTGATCTGCCTGGACGAAGCGTTCGTAGTTGTAGGGCTGGAGCCGGATCATCAGCTCGCC
>CANRFA010000062.1 GCA_947629775.1 uncultured Oscillospiraceae bacterium | reverse complement strand
GAGGCCAGCATGTGCTCCGCCACACTGCGGCGGTTGGAGCCGCTGGAGTGGGTGAAGAGGGCCCCCTCCGGCACGAAACCCTCGTACTCGTCGGTGCCGGCCCACATGGTCTGAAACCACTTCAGGTTCTCCGCCTTCGCCAGATCCCGGGGTCGGATCCACCCCATGATCACGGTGGCGGCGCGCACCTGCTCCGGGGTGATGGTCCGCCGTCCCCCGTAGACGTGAACGGCGTCCGGGGCGATGGCCTCGAATTCCTCCCGCTCCCCGTCCTGGAGGGGCAGCATGTTGAGAATGTATTCGGACATGACAGGACTCCTTTCTCCGCGCTCAGACCCCGGACAGCAGAATGCGGTCGTTGTCCAGAGCCTTGCCGGCGTTCACATGGAACTGGGCCAGCAGGTCCGCCACGGTCATGCCGGCGCGCTCCTCCCCTTTGACGTCCAGGACGATCCGCCCGGAATCCATCATCAGGGTGCGGGAGCCCAGCTCCAGGGCCTGCTGCATGTTGTGGGTCACCATCAGGGTGGTGATGTGGTGGCGCTCCACCACGTCCCGGGTCACCTTCAGCACCTTTTCCGCCGTGCCGGGATCCAGGGCGGCGGTGTGTTCGTCCAGCAGCAGCAGGGAGGGCGGATTCATGGTGGCCATCAGCAGGGTGAGGGCCTGCCGCTGTCCGCCGGAGAGCAGACCCACCGGCTGCTTCATGCGGTCCTCCAGCCCCATCTCCAGCATGGCGAGCTGGTCCCGGAAGCGCCTGCGGTCCTTCGAAGTCATGTGGGAGAACCAGCCGCCGCTGCCCGCGGCCAGAGCCAGATTCTCCTCGATGGTCATGCCGGGGGCGCTGCCCCGCATGGGGTCCTGGAAGAGCCGCCCGATGGACCGGGCTCTCCTGAAGTCCGGCAGGAAGGTGATGTCCTGCCCCGCCAGGACGATGGAGCCGGTGTCCGTCAGGAAGGAGCCGCAGATGGCGTTGAAGAGGGTGGACTTGCCCGCTCCGTTGGAGCCGATGATGGTGGCGAACTCGCCGGGCTCCAGGTGAAGGCTCAGGTCCGTCAGGGCCTTCTTCTCGTTGACGGTGCCGGGGTTGAAGGTCTTGGAGATATGGGAGATCTTCAGCATCTCAGCGCGCTCCTTTCGTCGCCTGCAGACGGCGGGATACCACCGGCCACTGCTCCTTCAGATAGGGCAGCGCCAGCGCCAGCACCACGATCACGGAGGACACCAGCTTCAGCATGAAGGCCGGCATGTCCAGCTTGAGGGCGATGGCGTAGACCAGACGGAAGATGATGGCGCCCACCACCATGCCGGCGGCCCGGAAGGCGATGCCGCCCCGTCCCATGACGGTGGCGCCGATCAGCAGGGAGGCCAGGGCGATCGTCACCACGCCCTGCCCGATGTTCACGTCCATGGACTTCTGCATCTGCCCCAGCAGGCAACCGGAGAGGCCGGTGAAGGCGTTGGCGACGCAGAGACCCACGGTGGTGGTGAAGGCGGGGTTGATGGAGGAGGAGCGCACCATGTCCGGGTTGTCGCCGGTGGCCCGGATCGCCAGGCCCAGACGGGTATTAAGGAAGACAGTCAGGAAGAGAATCACCAGCGCGGCGGCGATTCCCGTCACCAGAACGCTGGGGAGGTCCGACATGGGGGTGTTCTTCAGCAGGTCCTTGGCCCAGACGAAGACGGTCTCCGTCTTGATCATGTTGATGAGAGAGGACCCTCCCAGGATCCAGACGTTGACGGAGTAGAGGCCGGTGTTGACGATGATGCCGGCCAGCAGACTGTTGATTCCCATCTTAGTCTGCAGCACGGCGGTCACAAATCCGGAGCAGACGCCGGCCAGCATGGCGGCGGGCAGGGAGAGGATGGGGTGGCCGGCCACCGCCACCACCGCTCCCACGGCGGCTCCCAGGGTAAAGCATCCGTCCGTAGACAGATCGCAGACGTTCAGCATGGAGTAGCTCAGAAACAGAGCCAGCACCATCAGGGAGTAGACCAGCCCCAGTTCCAGGGCGGTCTGGGCGACACTCAGCATGGCGGGTCCTCCTCGGAGAAATTTCGAAAAGGGGATGGGGGAACAGGTCCCCCACCCCCGGAACAGTGGATGTTCGGTCTGTCGGGGAAGCGGAGGGATCAGCCCTCGAACTCCTCGGCGGTGGTGATTTCCTTCAGCTCGGAGCACAGATCCGCGAAGGCGGTCTTAATGTCGTCGAAGCTGTAACCGATGGCCTCGCAGGTCTCGGTGTTGACGGTGGCGATGCCGTTCTCAAAGGTCATGACGGGCGTGGAAGCGGGGTCCGCGCCGTCCACCAGGATGGAAGCGACCATGTTGGCGGTCTCCTTGCCCAGGTTGGCATAGTCCACGCCGTAGCCGCAGAAGGCGCCGTTGAGGGCGAAGGAGTCCGCGCCGCCGTAGTGGGGGATCTTCGCATTGGCCAGATCCTCATAGATGGCCAGCTCGGCCTTCATGATGGAGTTGTCCGAAGGGGTGAACACGGCGTCCACGCCGTCGCTGATCAGGGACTCGACCGCCAGGCGGATCTCATCCACGGTGTTGCCGTTGTAGTCCTTGTAGGCAATGCCCTTGGCATCCAGGTACTCCTTGGCGTGGGCGATGGGGGTGGTGGAGGACTCCTGGCCGATGTCATAGAGCAGACCGATGCTGTCCGCCTCGGGGTTGGCAGCGAAGATCAGGTCCATGACGGCGTTGGTATCCAGATAGTCGGAGGTGCCGGTGATGTTGCCGCCGGGGGCGTTCATGTCCGCCACGATGCCGGCGCTGACGGGATCGGAAACGGCGGAGAAGACCACGGGGATCTGGTTATCCTCGGTCGCGGCCTGCATGGCCATGGCGACGGGGGTGGCGATACCCACCATCAGGTCCACATCCTCGGAGATGTAGTCGGAGATGATCTGATTCATGACGGCGCTGTCGCCGTTGGGGTTCTGGGTCTCCACCTCGAAGGTGACGCCCTTCTCGGTGCCGAGGGCCTGCAGCTGGCTCTCGATGTTGGCTACGATCTGGTTCAGGGACGCGTCGTCCACATAGTTGCAGATGCCGATCCTGAAGGTCTCGCCGGAGCCGGAGGTGGAGGCGGAGCTGCCGGAAGAGGCGGAACTGCCGGAGCCGGAGGAACTGGCGGAACTGCCTGCCCCGGAGCTGGCGGACCCGGCGGAGTTACTCGCGGTGGAGGGGGAAGAGGTGGAGCTCTGGCTGCCGGAGCCGCCGCCGCAGGCGGCGAGAGACAGCGTCATGGCCGCGGCCAGGGCGGCCGCCAGGATTTTGCGGATCGTACGTTTCATTTTGGTTTTCCTCCCAGAAATATGGATTCAGGCGGCAGATGCGGGGGCCGTGCCAGAGGCCCGGGGTTTGTTGGAGGGGGCGGAAGGGCCATCCGTGAGGATAAAAAAATGGCCCCTTATCCCTTCTGGGACAAGAGCCACGCTCCTGCGATACCACCCAAATTGACGCTTCCCTTCGGAAGTCGTCCGCTCGCTTCATGCGCCATCACGCATGCCCGATGGATAACGGGTGGGGTCCCGTCGACGCCTACTGAGCGGGACACCCATCCCGCCGTTCGGGCCGCCCTCAGAAGTCCATTCCCCGCCGGCCTTCCACTCCGTTCCCACCATCCGGAGCTCTCTGAAGGTCAGCCATGCGGCTACTCGTCTTCCTCGCAGGTTTCAGCTTTGTGATTTGCCTCATTATAGTCGCGCCCCGGCCCCCTGTCAACCCCCGATTCCACGATTTTTCCGCCTTCCGGGGCGTCCCGGGGGCAGAAAATGGATATTTTTACCGATTCGGCCGTTTTCTTCTCCATTCCGGAAGTTCCAGCCGTTTTTCCCTCTTGCCACCGAACCAAAAAGGGTCTATAATACGGATGCTGTAATCGGGCCGGACAAGGCAGACTCCCGCCGGGAGCTGCGAATCCCGGTCCCTGGAGGAACTTTAATGGTCAAAGCGATCGTAGGCGCCAACTGGGGCGACGAGGGCAAGGGCAAGATTACGGACATGCTGGCCGAGACGTCCGACGTGGTGGTCCGCTTTCAGGGCGGCGCCAACGCCGGCCACACCATCATCAACCGGTACGGCCGCTTCGCCCTCCACATTCTCCCCTCCGGCATCTTCTACCCCCATATCACCAACGTCATCGGCAACGGGGTGGCGCTGGACGCCCGCAAGCTGGCGGGCGAGCTCCAGGCCGTCACCGGCCAGGGAATCCCCGCCCCCAACCTTCTGGTCTCGGAGAGGGCTCAGCTTCTGATGCCCTACCACATCCTCCAGGACGGATACGAGGAGGAGCGGCTGGGCGGCCGGGCCTTCGGCTCCACGAAGAGCGGCATCGCTCCCTTCTACTCGGACAAGTACGCCAAGACCGGCATCCAGGTCTGCGACCTCTTCGACGAGGACCGTCTGCGGGACCGCCTGTTCCGGGCGGTGGAGCTCAAGAACGTGCTGTTCGAGCACCTCTACCACAAGCCTCCCCTGGACGGCGAGGCGCTCTTCCGGGAGCTGCTGGAACTGCGGGAGCTGCTGCGCCCCTATGTGGGCAACGCCGTGGTGTTCCTGCACGAGGCCCTGAAGGCGGGCAAGACCATCCTTCTGGAGGGCCAGCTGGGCTCCATGAAGGACCCGGACCTCGGCATCTTCCCTCTCACCACCTCCTCCCACACCCTGGCCGGCTTCGGGTGCGTGGGCGCTCCCGTGCCGCCCACCGCCATCGAGGACGTGATCTGCGTCACCAAGGCCTACTCCTCCGACGTGGGCGCCAGCAGCGAACCCTTCGTCAGCGAAGTCACCGGCGCGGCCGGGGACGAGCTGCGCCGCCGGGGCGGCGACAAGGGCGAGTTCGGCGCCACCACCGGACGGCCCCGCCGGGTGGGCTGGTTTGACGCCGTCGCCACCCGCTACGGCTGCATGGTGCAGGGAGCCACGCAGGTGGCCCTCACCTGCCTGGACGTGCTGGGCTACCTGGACGAGATCCCCGTCTGCACCGGCTACGAGATCGACGGCCAGGTGACGGACCTCTTCCCCACCACGCCTCAGCTCATGAAGGCGAAGCCCGTCTTCACCACGCTCCCCGGCTGGAAGAGCGACATCCGCGGCTGCACGGACTACGACAGCCTGCCGGAGAACGCCCGCCGCTATGTGGACTTCCTGGAAGAACACATCGGCGTCCCCATCACCCTGGTCTCCACCGGCCCCAAGCGGGAGGAGATCACCCATCGGATCCCCAGAATCTGACCGTTACGCCGGATGCCGGATCCGATCCCTGGCATCCGGCGACGCGCATTCCCGTCCCAAAGCATCATTTTTAAGGAGAACGACATGAAGAAACTGCTTTCCGGCTTCCTTGCCCTGCTGCTCACCTTCTCCCTGGCCGCCGCGCCCGCCTCCGCCCTGACGGTGGAAGAGGCCCGGCAGCTGCTGGAACGCTTCTATGTGGACCACATTCCGGAGGAGACCCTGGAGAAGGACACCCTGGAAGAAATCCTGGCCGCCCTGGGCGACCCCTATACCGTATACATGACCGAAGAGGAGTACCAGGCCTTCCTGAACTTCGTCAACGGCGACGTCGTGGTCGGCATCGGCGTCAGCGTGGAGACCGCCTTCAACGACGGCTACCAGATCCTCTCCGTTCTGCCCGACTCCCCCGCCCTGGCGGCGGGCCTGGAGCCCGGGGACCGCCTCGTGGCCGTGGACGGCGTCACCCTGACCGCCGGTATGGACGTGCAGGCCGCCATCGCCGGCGAGGAGGGCACCTCCGTCACCGTCACCCTGATCCGCAAGGCGGACGGCTCCCGCCAGGATATCACCATGGTCCGGGCCACCGTCCCCATCCCCATCGTCACCTATGATCAGCTGGGCAACGTGGGCTATATCGACTGCACCAGCTTCGGGGACACCACCGTACAGACCATCGAGACCGCCCTGCGGGAGCTGGACGACAAGGTGGATCTGTGGGTGCTGGATCTGCGCAGCAATCCCGGCGGCACCGTGGCCGCCGCCACCGGTTCCTCCGGCCTCTTCGCCGGCGGCAACCTGACCATGATCTATCTGCGGGACGCCAACGGCGAGTACCAGTACCACTACACCACCGCCGTCTGCCCGGACCTGACGGATAAGCCCGTGATCGTTCTCACCAGCGAGTACTCCGCCAGCGGCGCCGAGATGTTCGCCGGCGACGCCCGGGACTACGGGTTTGGCATCGGCATCGGCCAGCGGACCTTCGGTAAGGGCACCGCCCAGACCGTGCTGGAGGAGGGCAATCTTCCCTCTCTCTTCCACGGCGACGCCTTCAAGATCACCATGGACCGCTTCTTCTCCGCGAACGGCACCACAAACCATGTGGTGGGCGTGCTGCCTACCCTGCTGATCTCCGTGGAGAACACACCCGCCGCCGCCATGCTGCTGACGGCTCCCGCGCCCGCCACCCCCAAGGACCACATCCGTCTGGAACTTGGCGGCTTCACCTTCTATATCGACCTGGCCGAAGCCCAAAAGGAAGAGAACCAGGCCGCCTTTACGGAACTGCTGGAGTCCATTCCCCCGACGGTCAGGCTGACCCTCGGCACCGGCTCCACCTGGGACAGCTCTCCCTCCTACACCGCCGAGGAGCTGGCCGCCCAGCTGAAGGTTCCCTTCACCTCCCGCTATGGCTTCCCGGACCTGGACGGCGTCGCCCAGGCCGATAAGATCCGCACCCTGGCCGTCTACGGCCTGGTCCAGGGCGGCGACGACGGCACCTTCCAGCCGAACGCCAACGTGACCCGGGCCCAGTTCTGCCAGATGCTCGCCAACGCGCTGGATATGCCCGCCGCGGAGAGCGGCACGCCCTTCTCCGACGTCCCCGCCGACGCCTGGTACGCCGGCGCCGTCTCCGCCATGTACAGCCGCGGCTTTGTGAACGGCTGCGGCGATGGCACCTTCCGCCCGGACGATCCCGTCACCGGACAGGAGGCGGTCAAGGCCCTGGCTTCCGCCGCCGCCTGGCTCTCCATGGATGGCTTTGAGCTGGCCAGCGAGGAGATGCCCGCCGACGAGGCCGCCTCTTACAGCGCCTGGCCCGCCTGGGCCCAGACCTCCGCCCGCCTGCTCACCGAGCTGGGAATGGAGCTCAATCTGGACGACCCCTCCGCCAACGCCAGCCGCGCCGTCTCCGCCGGTCTCATCTATGATCTGATGGATGTCACCGGCCTGTTCTGGGGCGAATTCTGATCCCTTCGTGCCTGTGTGGGCCGGAAGAGGGCCCGCGCCCTCTTCCGGTCCGCTTTCCATCCCCCGCCCGCGCGGGGAGTTCTACGCTTCTGATTTTCGGAAAGGATTGATGCGTTATGACCAAAATTGACATTATCTCGGGCTTCCTGGGCGCCGGCAAGACGACCCTCATCAAGAAGCTCCTGCAGGAGGCCTTCCAGGGCCAGCAGGTGGTGCTCATTGAGAACGAGTTCGGGGAGATCGGCATCGACGGCGGTTTCCTGAAGGACGCCGGCGTGCAGATCACCGAGATGAACTCCGGCTGCATCTGCTGCTCCCTGGTGGGCGACTTCGGCGAGGCGCTGAAGAAGGTCCTGGCGGACTACGCCCCGGACCGCATCGTGATCGAGCCCTCGGGCGTCGGCAAGCTCTCCGACGTGGTCGCCGCCGTGGAGCGGGTTCAGAAGGAAGCCCCGGACCTCCACCTGAACAGCTTCGTCACCGTCGTGGACGCCACCAAGGCGAAGATCTATATGAAGAACTTCGGCGAGTTCTTCAACGACCAGGTGGAACACGCCTCCGCCATCCTCCTCTCCCGGACCCAGACCGTGGGCCAGAAGAAGCTGGAGACCGCCGTGGCCCTGCTGCGGGAGAAGAACCCCAAGGCCGCCATCCTCACCACCCCCTGGGACCAGCTCTCCGGCGAGCTGATCCTCTCCACCATGGAGGGCGGCAAGTCCCTGGCCGCCGAGCTGATGGCCGAAATCGAGGAGACCCACAAGGACGACGACGGGCACAACCACCACCATCACCATCATCACCACCATCACGATCATGATCACGAGCATCATCACGACCATGATCATGAGGATCACGACCACGAGGACCACGACGAGGACGAACACGAGCACCACCATCACGATCACGACCACGAGGAGGAGCACGAGCACGAACACCATCATCACCATCACCACGATGGCGAGGAGTGCGACTGCGACGACCACGACGCCGACGAGATCTTCATCTCCTGGGGCCGCGAGACCGCCCGCAAGTACTCCGAGGAGGAGATCCGGGACATCCTCTCCGAGCTCTCCATGGGCCTCGGCCAGGGCACCGTTCTGCGGGCCAAGGGCATGGTCCCCTGCGCGGACGACGGCACCTGGCTCCACTTCGATCTGGTGCCCGGCGAGTACGAAGTGCGCCGGGGTCCCGCGGACTACACCGGCCGCCTGTGCGTGATCGGGTCCGAGCTGGACGAGGAGGAACTGGAGCACCTCTTCCTTCTGGCCTGAGATGAGGAGAGGGAGGTAACGTTATGGACCCCCGCATTCCCATCTATCTGATCACCGGCTTCCTGGACAGCGGCAAGACCACTCTGCTGAAGGAAACCCTGAACATGGACTACTTCAACGACGGCGAGCGCACGCTCCTTCTCCTGTGCGAAGACGGCGAAGTGGAGTTCGACCCCGAGTTCCTGAAAGAGCGCAACGTGGTGGTGATCCCCATCGAGGATCAGAGCCTGCTGTGCAACAGGCCCGCCGGGGAGGGCCCCGCCGACGGGGAGGCCGCCCTGCAGGGCACCCGCCTTCTGGAGGATCTGGACCGCCGCTACTCCCCCGAGCGGGTGCTGATGGAGTACAACGGCATGTGGCCCATGCAGATCCTGCGGGATCTGAGGCTGCCCAGAAACTGGGGGCTCTATCAGGAAATCGACATGGTGGACGGCTCCACCTTCGAGATGTACTCCAAGAACAACAACCTGATGAGCATGGCGCTGGATATGATCTCCGACGCCGACCTGGTGATTTTCAACCGCTGCACGGAAGAGATGCCCATGCCCGGCTGGAAGCGGACCCTGCGGGCCATCAACAAGATGTGCCAGGTGGTGTTCGAGGACGATCAGGGCGAGGAGTTCCAGGTGGAGGAGATTCTCCCCTACTCCCTGGAGACAGATCCCATCGTGGTGGAAGACGAGGACTTCGCCATCTGGTTCGTGGACGTCCAGGACCATCCGGAGCGCTACGAAAACCGGCGGGTTTCTCTCCTGGTTCAGGTCCGCAACGGCAGCAAACTGCCCCCCAGCGAGTTCGTGGGCATCCGCAGGGCCATGACCTGCTGCGAGGCGGACATCCGTCCCTTCGGATACCTGGTCCAGACCGGGCTGCAGAAGAAGCTGCCCAGCAAATCCTGGGTGCGCCTCACGGCCACCATCCGCCTGGACGAAAACAACCCCGCCTATGACGGTCCCGGCGTGGTTCTCGTGGCCGAGGATATCCTCCCGGCCCAGCCGCCGGCGAACGAGCTGGTCTATTTCCGCTGAGATTTTAAGAGGGAATCGGGGCCTTCGGGCTCCCGATCCCCTCTTTTTTTCCGCGCAGGTTTTTTCCGGCCCCCCTTTACACGGGGGGTCAAATCGTGTATACTGACGCTGCCCGTGCCCGGAAGGGCGCCATTTCAACCATTCCTGGAGGAGTTCATGGAAAAAAGTGTGCTCATCTCCATCCGCGGGATTCAGGAGTACCCCGACGCGGACCCCGATCCTGTCGATCTGATCACGGCCGGCCAGCTGACCAGCTCTTCCTCCGGCTACACCCTGACCTACCGGGAGAGCGGGGTGACCGGTATCAGCAGCACCACGACCACCATTCAGATCCGGGATCACCAGGTCGCCATGAGCCGCAGGGGCGAAGTCAACACGGAAATGATCTTCGAGGCCGGAAGGCGGCACCTCTCCATCCTTGGAACCCCCACGGGCGACCTGCCCATCGGGGTGCGCACCAGCCGCCTCACCACCCGCTTTGACGACCAGGGCGGGGACATCGAGCTCGACTACGACGTCGAGGTGGACTACACCCTCACCGGGCGTAACTTTTTCCGCATCAGCGTCCGGGAGCCGGACAGCCGGTACCGCCTGGAGCCCCGGCAGGTGCTGGAGGTGGAAGATCCGTCCCGCTTCCATCTTCTGCAGTAACCCCTTCGCATCCTTTCCACATCCCAGGTCTGCCCCGCTCCGGCGGGGCAGACTTTCCACGCAAAGAGGAGTCAGATTATCATGAGCAACCTGATCGAAAACGCCCGCCGGCAGGTGGCGGACCTGGTACAGGCCGCCTACGAGCGCGCGGCGGCGGACGGCGTTCTGCCCGCCGGCGCCCAGGTCCGGGGCGGGGTGGATATCCCCAAGGACGTGAGCAACGGCGACTTCGCCTCCACCTTCGCCATGGCGGGAGCCAGGGCCCTTCACGCCAGTCCCAGAGTCATCGCCCAGGCCATCGCGGACCACCTGCAGCTGGAGGACAGCTACTTCAGCCGGGTGGAGATCGCCGGCCCCGGCTTTCTCAATTTTACCCTCGGTCCCCGCTGGTTCGCGGAGGTCCTGCGCACCGTCGAGGAGGAGGGAGCCGCCTACGGCGCCTCCGACGAGGGCGGCCACCGCAAGGTGATGGTGGAGTTCGTCTCCGCCAACCCCACCGGCCCCATGCACATGGGCAACGCCCGGGGCGGCGTGCTCGGCGACACCCTGGCCAACGTCCTCGCCCGTACCGGCTGGGACGCCTGGAAGGAATTCTACGTCAACGACGCCGGCAACCAGATCCACAAGTTCTCCTCCTCCATCTACGCCCGCGCCATGCAGCAGACCCTGGCGGAAGAGAAGGTCCCCTTCCCGGCGGAGCTGTGCGCGGACGACGGTCTGCGCGCCCTGGCCAACGCCTTCCTCATCCACGTCCGGGAGGAGGAGCGGGAGAAGGCCCGCGCCGCCGGTCTGGAACCCCCCGAGGAGATCCCCTTCCCCGGGGACACGGACGAGACGGCCTGGAAAGAAGCCATCCTCGCCTTCGGAGAGAGCATCCACGCCCCCCTGGCCGAGGAGAATCCTTCCCTCTTCGCCGCCTCCGTCTACGTCCGCTGCGTCCAGCAGGAACTGGGCGGCGCCCTCTACCCCTTCCCCGAGAGCGGCTACCAGGGCTTTGATATCCGGGAACTGGCCAACGCCTTCCTGCGTAAATGCAGGGAGGAGGGAACCGCCTTCCCCGGGGACACCGCCCAGGAGGCCTGGGAGGAGTCCATGGCGTCCTTCGGTCTCTCCGTCAACATCCCCCGCATGAAGGAGGATCTGCTCAAATACGGCATCTCCTACGACGAGTGGTTCCTGGAGTCCTCCCTCCACGAGAGCGGCTATGTGGCCGAAACCGTGGGCCTCCTGACGGAGAAGGGCTGGACCTACGAGAAGGACGGCGCCCTCTGGCTGGATACCACCGGCCTGCTCCGCCAGAAGTACCTGGCGGAGGGCAAGAGCCAGAAGCAGGTGGACAAGCTGAGCCTCAAGGACGACGTCCTGCGCCGGGGCAACGGCTTCTACACCTACTTCGCCGCCGATATCGCCTATCACCGCAACAAGTTCGAGAAGCGGGGCTTCGATAAGGTCATCAATGTCTGGGGCGCGGACCACCACGGACACGTGGCGCGCCTGCAGGCCGCCCTGGACGGCCTGGGCCTGGACGGCTCTCACCGCCTGGTGATCGTGCTCATGCAGCTGGTGAACCTGATGAAGGAGGGCAAGCCCGTCCGCATGTCCAAGCGCACCGGCAACGCCATCGCCCTGCACGACCTGCTGGACGAAATCACCGTGGACGCCGCCCGCTACTTCTTCAACTCCCGCTCCGCCACCACGCCTCTGGACTTCGATCTGGATCTGGCGGTCCGGCAGGACAGCGAAAACCCGGTCTACTACGTCCAGTACGCCCACGCCCGGATCTGCTCCCTGGTGGCCCGTCTGGCGGAGGAGGGCGCCACGGTGGCCCCCGCCGCCGCGGTGAACGCCGCCCTTCTGACCACCCCCGAGGAACTGGCTCTGGTGAAGTCCCTGGCCCAGTACCCCAAGGAGCTGTCCCAGGCGGCCCGGGAGTACGACCCCAGCCGCATCAACCGCTACCTGATCGCCCTCGCCGGCGACTTCCACCGCTTCTACAACGCCTGCCGCATCAAGGGGGAGGCCCCGG
>CANRFA010000061.1 GCA_947629775.1 uncultured Oscillospiraceae bacterium | reverse complement strand
CCGATGATGGGGTCCGTTATGGCGTCGCACACCCGCATGGCGGTGACCATGATGGAGGCGAACATGCCCAGCTTCAGAATGCTGGAGCCGAACTGAGCGACATAGGACAGAATGAGGACGAAATAGACGTTGGTCGCGCCGTTGTTCAGGGGAAACAGCACCAGCTGGTACATTTTGGCCCGGTTGGTGGCGGTTGGAGCGGGAGTCTGACTCATTTTGCATTCACCTCTCGGGATCTTATATGGTGCTCCCCGCCCCGTTTGGAGCGGGGAGCCGCATGAAACGGAAAATCTGGCCTGTGATTACTTCTTTTTCAGTTTCCTGCTCCGGACCAGCATGACCACGCTGGCAACGCAGCCCACAGCGCCTACGGCGATTACGGCATAGATGGCCATCTGCCACCAGGGTGTGGCGTCCACGATCGCGGTGTCCGGGCCCCAGCCGTTCATGGCGTTGGAGTTCACAACGGTGTACAGGATGTTATGCATGGCTTCCTTCATCTCGGCGATCATGTTGTTGTCCGAGGGGAAGTTGGCGTTTACATAGGAGGTGTGGATCATGGGCATGGGGGAGTCCCAGATGTCGGAGCCGGCCAGCAGAGCATCGGAAGTATCCATGTACTGGCTGGAGCCGGAGAAGTCGGTGATGCTCATGCCGCGCATGCCGAGTTCGCCGCGCAGGTAGTCGGTCTGCAGCTCGCGGTACTCGCCGCACCAGTAGGCGCCCCAACGGTTGAAGCCGGACATGACGCACCAGGCTCCGCCGATGCCTTCGGGAATGGTGTGGGAAGCGCCGTCGAGGTCGGAGAAGGTGACCTCATCCTGCATGGTGATGGCCTTGTCGGCAACTTCCAGGTAGATCTCGCGGGCGCTCTGCTCGGTCAGCCAGGTGTTGACGCCGCGACGGCTGGACTCAGAGTCGTTCAGGGCTACGTGCTTCAGGTAGACATAGACGCCCTTGGACTGAATGCCGGCGCACTCGGCAGCGCAGATGGTTCCGGAGACGAAGGGATCCTCGCTGTAGTACTCGAAGTTACGGCCGGAGTAGGCGGTCCGATGCATGTTGATGCCGGGGCCATAGAGGCCGGAGTGTACGGGGTTGTAGTTCAGGCAGTCCTCGCCGATGCAGCGGCCGAGGTCGGCGATCAGTTCCACATTCATGGTGGCGGCCATGATGTCCTCAGAGGTGTAGCAGGTAGCGGACCCGCCGCCGGTCAGACTGGTGGTCAGGCCCTGAGGACCGTTCTCATCGTGGGTGGCGTTCTTGTTGATGGAACGCGCCATGGCGGTGTTGTGGAAGCCCAGGGTGATGATATTGGACATCTCATCGAAGGTCAGCTGGTCCAGAAGTTTGTACCAGTTCGCATCATCATAGGGTTTTCCGATCATTTCTGCCAGGTTGATGCCGTTTTTGGCATCGAGCGTGGTGCCGTAGGTTTCCAGTGCGGTTCCATCATAGGAGGCGGCGGAGTAACGGATGAATTTCAGCTCCTCTGCAAGCCGGTCTGTCATGGCCAGCTCCTGGGGCTTGGAAGGATAAGTGCCTTCCCAGTCAGTACGGCTGAGGAAGACGACCTCAGAGTCGAAGTAGCCGCTGGTGTTGGGATCCGCCTGGTCAAACAGGTTGGTGATGGAGTTGCCGGTGGCAGCGGAGACAGAGAAGATGTCGGTATCCAGGCTGGCCTGGGTAAAGGTGCCGGTCATGGCGGCATTGCCGTCAGCGGTCATGCCATTGGCAGTCGTATAGCCCTTGGCGGCCAGGATGTTGTTCAGAGCCTCGTGTGCGCCGTTTGCCACAGTGAAGTAGTAATTGCCGGCATCCATGATGTAGGTTTTGGCCCCGAACGCGTCATAGGAACGCAGCTCGGTTTTCGGGACATTGACCGTGACGGTCTGGGAAGCGCCGGGCTCCAGTGTGGCGGTCTTGGTGAAGCCGCACAGTTCCACGGAGGCCTTTTCCACCTTGTTCTGACGGTCATAGTCGGTGTAGGGGGACTGGAAGTAGACCTGGACCGTCTTCTTGGCGGCGGTATCGCCGGTGTTGGTCACCTTGACGCTGACGTCGAAGGAATCCCCGTTGTCTTTGAAGCTGAAGTCGCTGAGATCGAAGGTGGTGTAGCTCATGCCGTATCCGAAGGGATAGGCCACGGTGGAGGCGTAGTCATAGCTGCCGGGATTGCCCTGGCCCAGGACCTTGTCCTCATACCGGGTCTCGAAATAGCGGTAGCCCAGGTAGATGTTCTCCTGGTAGACGGTGTACATGCCCTGAACATCGGGGCTGTCCTGCGCCTGCAGGTCGTAGTCGCTCAGGTTGGTGTAGGGCTGAGAGTAGAAGTTGTGGATGGCGGGGGAGGCGAGGTTGTCATACAGGAAGGTATCCACCAGAGAGCCGGAAGGCGCTACAGTGCCGGAGAGCAGCTGGCCGATGGCTTCTGCGCCCCACTGGCCCACATCGCCGATCCACATGCAGGAGTCGATGCCGTAATCCACGCCGCAGATGTCGGGATTCAGGAAGTCCAGCTCCAGCGCGTTGGAGGTGTTGAGCAGGACAATGATGCGCTGGAAGGTGCCGGCATCTTTCAGAGCCTTCAGTCCGGCCAGAAGATCCTTTTCCTCGGTGGAGAGCGCCAGATAGTTGCCGCCGTTCCCCTCGTCGGCGCCGGTGCTGTAGTTGACCTGCGCTCCCTTGTCGTTGGTGTAGACCTGAGGCGCTCCGATGTCCCCGGCGGGCAGGTCCGCGCCCTCGCCGCCGGAGCGGGAGAAGACCACGATGGCGGCATCGCCGTACTCAGCAAAGGAGGAGCCACCGGCGGTTTCAACCTCGGACCAGGGGGCCTCGTTGACGCCATACTGGGTATTGGCAGTCAGGTTGTCGGAGATGCTGGAGGGGGTCTGCCGTGTGTAGTTGTTGCCGGCGTACCAGTCCCACAGGGTGCCGTTGACCTCGATGCCGTAGTCGGTCAGGGCGTCCTTGAGGGTGGGGGCGGAACTGGTGTCGACTGCGCCGGATCCGGTGCCGCCGTAGACCAGATCCACGCTGCCGCGGGCAAAGAGGGAGACTTTGGCGCCCTCGGCCAGAGGCAGAGCGTTGTTGTCGTTCTTCAGCAGGGTGGCGCCTTCCGCCTCAACGGCGATGCCCATCCTTTTGTCGTAGTCGGCCAGTGCGTCCTTGCTGGCAAAGTCGCTGCTGAACCGCATATCGTCGGTCTGGTTTTTGATCCTGAACGTGTCGGTGTTCAGGGCTACGTTGATCGTAGTGGCGTACATGCCAGCGACGATGTTGCCTACGATGCCAACGATGGTCAGAATCGCAGTGAGTACGGTCAGGACCGTCCAGAGAACGGTTTTCGGTTTCTTCTGCATTATTCTTCCTCCATTCTGTGTTTTGTTGCGCAGAATTTCGCCAAGGCAATACGAAATCTGCAGCGATCGGGTGCTTTGGGATCAGACCCAGTTTTTGCCCTTGCCCTCGCCCTTCTTGAGGATGTAGTCCGGGTTGGGCTGATCCACATGGCGGATGACGGCTTCGTCCCGGCAGTCGCCGGAGACGGCTTCCAGTTTCACGGTGCCGCTGAGGGGAACCTGGAAGGTGAAGATTTTATCGCCGGTCTGCTCCTGTACCAGTTTTCCGTTGGCGTAGAGACCGACCTTTTTGCAGGTGGAATAGACCTTGACCGTGGTGGTAGCTTCCGCCCTGTCCACATAGCGCTTGGAGCAGATGTGTACGAAGGGGTCCTTCGTCCACCAGGCCTTGTAGAGGTAGAAGCTGTCCTTCTTTATCTTCCGGTCAAAGGTGACCAGCCCCTTGTGGTTCATGCCGGGCTCGCCGCCCTGATCCCGGGCGTCCGCCGCGAAATCGAACATGTTCCAGACGTGGGTGGCCCACATGAAGGGACGCTTGTCAAAGCATTTCAGCAGGTATTCGTGGTAGACGCACTGGTACTCCTCCGTCTGGTCTTCCCGCTTTGGCGTGGAGGAGTGGAGGTTGGTCATGGCCTCGCAGCCGTACTCGGAGTAGCCCAGGGGACGGTTGGGGTACTTCCAGTGGAAGAAGTCGATCCACAGGTCGTTGAGAAAGAGACCGGGCACATACCAGCCGAGATACAGGTTCCAGCTCACCAGGTCCGTGATGTGGGCCACTTTGTTGAAGGGGCCGCACATGGCGTAGCAGGCCAGGGTGGTGGGACGGGTGGGATCCATCTTGTGCACCATATCGTTGAGCACATGATGGTTGTCCAGCATGTCCGCCTTGTCCTTCGTGGAGATGGTGATTTCGTTGGAGATTCCCCAGGTTACGATGCAGGGGTGATTGTAGTTCTGCACGATGAGTTCCTGCATCTGGGAGAGGGTGTTCTCCCGGCCGTTTGGCATATGCTCGGAGATGTAGGGGATCTCCGCCCAGACGATCATGCCGTATTTATCACAGAGGTCGTAGAAGTACTGATCGTGCTGGTAGTGAGCCAGGCGGATGGTGTTGACTCCCATCTCCCGGATGAGGGCCATGTCCGTGTCATGGTGTTCCCGGGTCAGGGCGTTGCCGATCCCCTTCCAGTCCTGGTGGCGGCTGACGCCATGGAGCGGATAGCTGCGGCCGTTGAGGAAGAAGCCCTGCTTCGGGTCCACATGGAAAGAGCGGACGCCGAAGGTGGAAGTGACCTCATCGGTCTTTTTCCCGTTGACAGACAGCTCCGCCCGGCAGGTATACAGGTACGGATCCTCGATTCCGTCCCAGAGGTGGACGTTGGGGATGGTCAGAGTGATGTCGGTCCCCTTTCCCTGGGCGACAGCCTTTCCCTCGGCATCCAGAAGCGTGACGGCAACCACTCCGCTCGCTCCGGCGTTGTGGAAGGTCTCTACCTGGATTTTGCCGTTTTTGCCATCCACCACCGGTGTGATCTTAAGACCGGGTCCGCCCCAGTAGTCCATATCGAAGTGGGTCCGGTTGACGATCACCAGCAGAACGTCGCGGTAGATGCCCCCATAAAAGGTAAAGTCCGCCTTCTGGGGATACACCCGGTCGTTCATGCTGTTGTCTGCCGCCACGGAAAGAGTGTTCGTTTCCCTGAGAGAGTCCGTTATGTCTGCGCGAAACGTGGAATAGCCACCATCATGGGTCATGACCTGGTTTCCATTCAGCGTGACGGCAGCTGAGGCGTTTACGCCCCGGAATTCCAGGTACACCCGCTGAGTGGCGGGGTCAAAGGAGGGCTTCGGGAAGGTCTTCTGATAGTGGCAGGTGCCCCGCCAGTAGTCATTTCCTCCGTCCTGGCCATCGATATTGTTCCAGGTGTGAGGAATGCTGACCGTCTGCACGCTGCCGTCGTGGTAAGTGAATTGCCAGGAGTCATTCAGCAGGATAGTCTGTCTCATTTTATTGTCCTTCTTTCTTTACGGTGCCGGGCAGGCACCTGCCGGGAGTCTGGACCGGGAGATGACGGCTCTCACCCCCTTCATAAGGTTGCGAATTCGTGACTTTTTCACCGGAAAACGGGCTGAAACGGCCCGATTTCCTGCCTGGACACCATTATAAGGAAGGAGAGAGCCGATTTCAATCATTCTGGAAAAGCGGTAAGGACCCGTGTATTTTCGGTCTTTGGGTGTCAAAAACAGGCCCCGGAATTTGTGCAGAGTGCACAAACTCCGGGGCGTTCCGCTTCAGGAAGCTGCGGGAGGAATGAGAATCTTGAGAGTGACGGATTGCCGGTCCGATTCCACCGAGAGCATGCCCCGGTACTTTTCCACCGTCATGCGGACCATTTCCAGGCCGTAGCCCCGAAGGCCGGACCAGCGCTTATGGACCGTATTCTCGGAGGTGTTCTGGAGATTGGAGGCGATGCGGATCACCACGAAGTTCTGGGCGCTGTGGACGAGAATGTCAATCAGCATGGTGCTGTTTTCAGGGTACTTCTTCACCGATTCTATGGCATTGTCCAGAGCGCAGGAAAAAAGGGCGTAGATATCCACCGGTTCCATGAAGTTCAGAAGAGACCCGTCTGCTACGCAGTCGATCTCCACTCCATGGTGGTCTGCCAGCAGTTTCTTCTCCGTAAGCACGATATCCAGGGCGTCGTTTCCGCTTCGCACCATGACATCGCAGTAGCGCAGGGCCTCGTTCACGATCTCAGAGCGGGTGTCCCGCATCTCCTCCGGCAGGTATTGCTGCATGGCGTTGATCTGATGCTCCAGCTGGGTACATTTCCGGTTTACAATGGCCACATTCCGTTTGGCGGTGGCGTACTGTTGTTGCTCCCGGTCATAGAGAAAGTTCAAGGCATTGAGATCCTTCTGCATCCGGCTTTTCTTGAACAGTTCCGTCTGGACATAGAGCAGAGAAACACAGTAGAACTGGCAGAAGAAGATGAGAAGAGCGGATCCGATGGTGTTTTCCTGCTGTTCCAGCAGACAGGCGGCAGCCATGAACAGCAATCCCAACAGGAAGGCGCTGCCCAGTTGTCTGGGTCCGATCTGGTAGACATCTTTCTGCGGCATCCAGCGGGCCAGAGTCGCGCCGATGGAAGCGCAGAAAACAGCTTCGATCACCAGGCAAACCAGAGCTGTTGTCGCGGTCGGACAGGTTTCCGGAAGCAGGAGCAGCCATACCCCTTTCCAGATTTCCAGAAGGATCTCTCCGGTGAGAATGCTCCAGATGGTGCAGTAACAGGCGCCGGCCAGGGACATTCTGGTACTGCGGGTGACCATTAAAAGCAGGGAACCATAGAGCAGAGGGCAGGAGAGGAGAAGCCAGGAGACGGAGTCAGGATGGCCCTGACATAAAAGAAGCAGGACCATGGCAACCGGGATCCAGACCGGCCAGTTGGGGCGCTTGCGGAGGGGCAGTATGTAGACCACGCCGGCGCCGCAGAAAGCCAGCGCCTGCAGAAGGGCGCGCAGCAGATTCATCTTATTTCCCTCCTATATATGAAATGACCGCGTCCAGAAAACCTTTCCGGGTGCGGCGGCTGATTTCCAGTCTGTTGCCGGCGACCGTGACAATATCGTTGTTCACATCGTTCACGTGCTGGAGATTGACAAGATAGCATTGGTTGCACTTGGCAAAGGGATAATCTTCCAGCCTGCGGCATTCTTCCTTCATCGTGCTGCGCAGGGGAATTTCTCCGGAGGTGGTGTGGTAGTAGACCATCCGGTTACGGGTTTCCACATAGAGGATATCCCGTATGTTCAGTCGGCGGAGGCCCTCCTGCGTCTGCAGATAGATGCAGGAGGCGGTCTGCATGGCCGCCCGGCTCAGGGCCCGGTCCAGTTTATAGTGAAATGTGCTGTATGTAAAGGGGCTGAGGAGAAAATCCAGGGCGTTTACCTGATATCCCTGGATGGCATAGCGCTCCAGGTTTGTGACAAACACCAGAACCACGTCTGGATCCAGACTGCGCAGGCGTTTCGCGGCCCGCATGCCGTCCATCTCCGGACGGCCAAGCGCGAGGAACACAACATCGTAGAGGGGGGCATAGTCCAGAAGCAGCCTGTCTGCGTGGTCGAAGAACTCCAGGGCAATATCTGTGCCGGTCTGGCGGATGTACTCCTGGAAGCAGTTCTGAAGCTGGCTTCTACGGGAGGAGAGGGGATCGGCTACAGCGATCCGTGGCACTGGTGTTTCGCCTCCTTTCAGTCAGAGCGCTTTGGACAGCAGCCGCCATGAAAAACAGCTGCGGGTATGAACGTAGGGCAGGGCACAGGCTGCCTGGAGTCTGTGCCCTGCCGGTAAGGAAAGAGGGATCAGCGTGCGGAAACGTATTTGTGGAGGGTCCTGCGCACCGCGCCGGGACCGGCGAAGAGCTCGGCCGCCATGGCCTCGATGCGCTCGCCCAGGCCTGCGGCGTACAGATCCAGGCCGAAGACATCGGCGCGGCTGTACAGAGCCTTGAGGCAACCCATGTCCTGGGCGCCCTCCCGGACTTCCAGGGGCGACACGATGGCCTGCAGTTCGGCCAGCAGGGGATCCGGGGAGGGGGTGAAGGGAGCGCCGGTGTCGTCAATGCCCTTGAGGTACCGGGCGTAGCCGGCCAGAACCAGAGGGATGAGCACCAGATCATCCGTGTTGAGACCGCGGGCCAGGTAGGCCTTAATGGTCTCGCCGAAGCGGATGGGGAGCTTCTGGGAAGTGTCCGTGGCGATGCGCTGGGGCGCATCCGGCATGAAGGGGTTGGGGAACCGTTTGGTCAGCACGGCAGCGATGAAGTCCGCCGGCTTCAGGACGCCGGGATCCACGACCACGGGCATGGCCTCGATGTAGCCGATCTTGTTGATCAGGCCGCAGATGTCCTCGTCTTTCATCTCGGCGGAGATGAGGGTGTAGCCCAGCATGCAGCCGTAGATGGACATGGCGGTGTGGAGAGGATTCAGACAGGTACAGACCTTCATCTTCTCTACCTTGTCCACGGTCTCGCGGTCGGCGAACATCACGCCGCCCTGTTCCAGAGGAGGACGGCCGTTGGTGTACCGGTCTTCGATGACCAGGTACTCGGTTTCCTCCGCGTTGACAAAGGGAGCGGTGTAGGTGTGGCGGTCGGTGATGATGGTCTCGTTGTCCTCAAAGCCATCCTCGGCCAGCATGTTCTGCACGGTGGCGTCCGGACGGGGGGTGATCTTGTCGATCATGGACCAGGGGAAGGTGACGCTGTTCTCGTCCTGCAGCCAGGCCACGAAGGCTTCGGGCACGAGGCCGGCCTTCTCCCAGGCCTGCGCATAGGCCAGAACGGCCGCTTTCACCTTGTCCCCATTGTGGGAGCAGTTGTCCATGCTCTGTACGGTGACGGGCATGGCTCCCGCCTGGAAACGTTCGAACAGAAGGGCGGTTACCTTGCCCATGATGAGCTGAGGATTCATGCCCCGTTCCAGATCTGCGGGAGAGACTGCGTAGCCCTTCTCCGTGATGGTAAAGCTGATCATCTGCAGGGAGGGGGCGCGGAAGATCTCCGCCAGCCGGGCCCAGTCTTCGCCGAACTGCGGATCCGCCTTGAGGCTCTCCGTGACGGACGCAACCACCCGCTTTTCGATGGAGCCATCGGACTTCAGGAGCACCAGCAGGCTCATGTTGTCGTAGGGGCGGTAGGCCTTGTCGATGATCTCGTAATCGAAGCCTTCCGCCACGATGACGCCCCGGTCATAGCGGCCGGAGTCCAGCGTCTGCTGGAGAACGGCGGCGGGGAAGGCGCGGAAGATGTTGCCGGCGCCAAAGTGGATCCAGGTGGGATTGTCATGGGTGTTCCGGCGCACAGCATCCAGATCGAATGCGGGCAGCTGATAGCCCTTTTCCTTCCACTCCGGGGCGATGGGAGCGCCGCTTCGGATATCGGTCAGTTTCATGTGTGCTTGCCTCCTCTTACGCCTTTTCCTGGTCCAGCTTGTCCAGCATGTCCCAGACGCCCAGCATGTACATGACGCCGAGAGCCCGGTCGTAGAGACCATAGCCGGGACGGACGGTGCCGGGACCCTCGTCCCACAGGTGACGGCCGTGGTCGGGGCGGATGTAGCCCTCGAATCCGCAGTCGTGGTAGGCCTTCAGGATGTCCAGAATGCCGGTGTCGCCGCAGCAGTCCCGGTGAGCGGCCTCGCTGAAGTCGCCGTTGGGGAAGTGCTTCACATTGCGGATGTGGGCGAAGGCGATGCGGTCGCAGTGCTTGCGGACGATGTCCGCCACATTGTTGCGGGGATCCGCGTTGAGACTGCCGGAGCAGAGGGTCAGGCAGTTATACGGGTCGTCCACCATGTCCAGGAAGCGGTCGATGGCTTCCGCGCTGGTCAGCAGGCGGGGCAGGCCGAAGATATCCCACGGGGGATCGTCCATGTGAATCGCCATTTTGATGTCGCACTCCCGGCAGACCGGCATCAGGGCCTCCAGGAAGTACTTCAGGTTCTCCCACAGCTTTTCCTTGGTGACGGGAGCGTAGGCTTTGAACAGCTCGTCCAGTTTCGCCATGCGTTCCGGTTCCCAGCCGGGGAAGGTCATGTTGTACTTCTCCGTGAAGGACATGATGTACTCCGCCATGGCGTTGTAGTCGTCCTGAATCATGTCCTTCTGATAGTACAGAGCGGTGGAACCGTCCCCGACCGGATGGAAGAGATCGCTGCGGGTCCAGTCGAAGATGGGCATGAAGTTGTAGCAGATGACTTTGACGCCGAAGGGAGCCAGGTTGCGGATGGTCTGGATGTAGTTTTCGATGTACTGATCCCGGGTGGGCAGCCCGATCTTGATGTCGTCGTGGACGTTGACGCTTTCCACCACGTCCATGTTGAACCCATAGGGCTCCAGCTGCTTCTGGACAGCGGCGATCTCCTCCGGCTGCCAGATCTCGCCGGGGAGCTTGTCGTGCAGGGCCCACACGATGCTGGTGATGCCGGGAATCTGACGGATCATGGAAAGGGTGATCCGGTCGTTTCCTTCGCCATACCAGCGCCATCCCATTTGCATTGGCATGTGAAAACCTCCTTGCTGAATCCGGAATGGTCCCAGGCGCGGTCAGATGGGAGGCTGCTCCCATGCTGCGCGAGGGAGAAAGCAAATTGATATATTAATATATTAGTACAGGGCAAGAGGAAAAGCAATCAGGAAAAACGACGAAAATGCGACGAATTTCCTGGAGAAATCTGACAGAATGCACAAACGCCATGGGCACGGTCCGGCAGGTCCGCATCCATGGCGTCGTATCAGGAAGGGTTGGAGCTGAAATATTCAGGGAACTTCTCGCGGAGGATCGCGACATGATTCCGGTAGCGGTACATGTGGACCTCCAGGACCCGCATGGCCTCCGGGAGATTTCCCGCCACAACCGCTTCGGCGAGGGCCTGGTGGTCGTCGTATACGTGGTCCTCCATGGTCACGGTCAGGCTCAGAGAGCGGAAGCGCTCCATGTGCTGGACAGACTCCATCATATGGGTGAAGCTGGCATCCAGCCCGGTCGCATGGAAGGGGATACGATGAAATGCATTGTCCAGTTCCAGAAGCCGTTTTTCCCGATCCGGCTGGCTGGTATACTCCGTAAGGTAGAAGCGGTAAAACCGGAGATTCTCCCGGTAGTTCTGCTCCAGGGAAGCGGAACGGGATGCGCAGACGCGGGAGATCACCTCTTTCTCCTGAGCGAAGCGGGCAAACTGCTCCACCTCGACCCGCTCCATGTCAATCGGGGTGACGAAGGTGCCGGACTGGGGCTTGAACACCACCATGTTGGACGTGCTGAGGAGGATCAGGGCCTCCCGGACCGGCGTGCGGCTCATCTGAAGCTGCTCTGCAAGAATCCTGTCGCTGAGGGGGGTTCCCGGCTTGTAATCCAGATAGATAATCCGGTTGCGGATGATCTGATAGGCGGTCTCCCGGGCGTTGGTTCCGGTCGGGCGCCGCTCCGACTGTGTTATGGTGCTCATGGCGGATCGTTCAGCTCCTGTTCATTTGCTGTGGTGTGGCGCGGCTTTTGCGGACCAGTCCCGTGTACTGGCGGGGCCCCATGCCATATCGGCCCCGGAAAGCCCGGAAGAAGTTTCCGTAGTCCTGAAATCCGCACCGGGTGGAGACTTCGGTGGCCGGAACTCCCTCCCGCAGAAGCAGCCTGGCTTCGTTCAGGCGGCGCAGAAGAATGTAGCGGTACACGCTGGTACCGACCATCCGTTGAAACTCCCGGGAGAGATGGGAGCGGCTTACATGGAAGCGGGCGGCCAGGCCGTCCAGGGTAAGGGGTTCTCCGTAGTGCATCCCGATGCAGGAGAGCACCTGACTGACCAGCGGAGAAGAGATCGGGCCCCGCTCCGGATCGGGGGAAACCGCGCGGGCCATGCGGTTTACCTCCACCATCAGCTGCAGAATCAGGCTGACAGAGGCCAGGTCGGATCCGAATTCGCCGCCGTACGATTCCTGAACCAGGCTGGCGAGAATGTCCCGCGCCGTGGAGAGCCGGCTTCCCGCTGTGGAAATGCGGTTGGTGTGTCCCGGGCGGGCGCGGTCAAAGCAGGCCGTCAGATCCGTGTCCGGCGTGGAGAGGCTTCGCAGCCAGAGTGGATCCAGCCACAGAACATATCGCTCATAGGGATCCGTCGAGGGGAGAATGCGGGCCTGGTGGAGTTCCCGGGGACTGATCAGGAGCAGGTCCCCCTTCTTCAGACGGTACTGGACTCCTTCGATGGCGTACTCCACATCGCCGCGGAGAAAATAATACAGTTCAAAAAAGTCGTGGTGATGCAGAGAAACGTCATCCAGGCGGGAAGCCTGGTAGTGGAAGATCTCAAAGGTCCTGCTTTGCATGGTCTGCCGGCATTCATAGGGCTGGATCTGTTCCGGCAATCCAACCGCCCCCTTCCGAAGAGATCCCTGTATCCGTATATTACACGGGAATCGGAAGGGAGTCAAGGAAATCCGGGGCGTTGTGGGTTCGGGATCAGGGTCCGGCGGGAAAGAGACACCGTCCTTCGGCCAGAAAGCAAAGCAGGAATTACCATGTTTTGATCAAAATACGCTATATACATTGTAATTCATAGGCGGTATCATAGAGCCGGGTCGGATCCCGGCGGGGACGGAGGCACCTGTGTACACAGACCGGGCTTCCCGCGTTGCAGCCGTCTTCGGGGTCCGGGTGCCCGCTTACAGAAAACAGGAGGCGAGACAGATCATGAAGGCATTCATGGATAAGGACTTTCTGCTGGAGACAGAGACCGCCAGGCATCTGTTCCACGACTATGCGGAGCACATGCCCCTGGTGGACTACCACTGCCACATTTCCCCCCGGGAGATCTGGGAGGATCGCCGCTTCGACAACCTGGTTGAGGTCTGGCTGGGCGGCGAAAATCCGGACGGCACGTACTTCGGGGACCACTACAAGTGGCGTTTGATGCGCTCAAACGGGGTTCCGGAGGAGTATGTGACCGGCTCGAAGCCCGCGTACGAGCGGTTCCTGAAGTTCGTGGAGAGCCTGGAAATGGCCATCGGCAACCCCATGTACCACTGGTGCAATCTGGAGCTGCGGCAGTTCTTCGGCTATGAGAAGCCCCTGACCCTGGAGAACGCCGAGGAGTGCTGGAACTTCGTCAA
>CANRFA010000060.1 GCA_947629775.1 uncultured Oscillospiraceae bacterium | reverse complement strand
TCCGCTCCCGGAGCCCTGACGTTCTGCGGTTTCGAGGGAATTCCCCGCCCGGCAGGCCCACCGCTCTCTCCGCCGTTCCCGCCGGCGCCCGGCCCAGGAGGCCGGGCATTAAGAAACCGTTAAGATTCCTTGGTGTCCGTTTTTTTGGACACCTCTTTCGCTAGAATGGACCTATCACACGCAAGGAGGTCTGATTCATGATTCTGATGGTATGTGTCGACGACCGGGACGGGATGCTCTTCAACCACCGCCGCCAGAGCCAGGACCGTGTGGTCCGGGCGGAGATGCTGCGTCTGGTGGAGGACGCCCCCCTGCTGGTCAGTCCCTATACCGCCCGCCAGTTCCCTCCGGATGACCAGTACCGCCTGCGGATTCTGGAGGATGCGCCGGAGCAGGCCGGCCCCGGCGAGTACTGCTTCTGGGAAACCGGCAGCCCCGCTCCCTGGGAGGAGCGCATCGAGAAACTGATCCTCTTCCGCTGGAACCGCTCTTACCCCGGAGACACCTTCCTGGGCATACCTCTGGCGGACCACGGGTGGAATATGGTCGAAACCTGGGAGTTCCCCGGCTATTCCCACGATAAAATCACGGTGGAGGTGTATCAGAAGTGAATCGTATCGCCGCTTCCTTTCTGACCCTGCTGCTGGTTCTGTCCCTGCTGGCCGGCTGCGGCGCTCCCGCCGGCTCCGGGTCCGGCTCTGTCTCCGGGTCCATCTCCAGTTCCGCCAGCGGGGAGCGGGGGCCGGGCTTCGGGGATATCTCTGACGGCTCCGCTTCTTCGGACGCCTCTTCCTCTGACGTCTCTTCCGCCGGAAGCGCTTCCTCCGGCGCGGCTTCTTCTCCGGACGTCTCCGTGCCCGCCTCATCCGGCACCGGAACCACAGCAGGCTCCTCCGGGCAGGCCCCCGCCTCCGGCCAGACGCAGACGCCGGCATCCGGCCAGACTCAGACACCTTCCACGCCCGTCGCCCAGGCCGCGCCTCCTGCAGGGGGCGACACCTTCCGGCTCTCGGACGTTCCCGCGTACTCGGGCAACGCCTATGTGGCCATCCACAACAATACGCCCTACTTCAGCGTCTCCGGTCTGCAGCCCGTCTCCGTGGAGGACTACAGCGAGCTGGACAGTCTGGGCCGCTGCGGAACCGCCTACGCCTGCGTGGGGCAGGACATCATGCCCACGGAGGAGCGGGGAAGCATCGGGCAGGTGAAGCCCACCGGCTGGCACACCGTCCGCTACGACAACGTGGACGGCAAGTACCTCTACAACCGCTGCCACCTGATCGGCTACCAGCTCTCCGCGGAAAACGCCAACACCCGCAACCTCATCACCGGCACCCGCTATCTGAACATCGAGGGCATGCTGCCCTTTGAGAACCTGACTGCGGACTACGTAAAGGAGACCGGCAACCATGTGGCCTACCGGGTGACCCCCGTCTTTGACGGCGACGACCTCGTAGCCCGGGGCGTCCTCATGGAGGGCTGGTCCATGGAGGACCAGGGCGACGGCGTGTGCTTCTGCGTCTTCGCCTACAACGTCCAGCCCGGCATCACCATCGACTACGCCACCGGCGACAGCGCCCTCTCCTCCGGCGGAAGCGGCGCCGCTTCCCAGCCGTCTTCCGGCAGTTCTACCGGCGGCAATTCCGGCGCTTCCACAGGCGGCTCCAACGGGGGTTCCACGGGTTCTCCCGCTCCCTCCGTCCCGGTCACCGCTCCGGAACCCTCCACTCCAGTGCAGGAACCGGAACCCGAGCCGGAGCCGGAAGGGGAAACCTATGTCCTCAACACCAACACGAAGAAGTTCCACGAACCGTCCTGCAGCAGCGTCAAACAGATGAAGTCCTCCAACCGGAAAGACTTTACCGGAACCCGGGACGAGGTCATCGCCATGGGCTACGAGCCCTGCAAGCGCTGCAACCCCTGAGGGAAGGAGGGCGCTGAGATGGTGCAAACCGGACACCTCGCCGACCTTACGCCGGGCGATCCGTTCCGTGGCTTCTGCATTCTCGCCAGTCTCAAGCTCCACCGCGACCGCAGGGGACGCCGGTTCTTCTCCTTCGTCCTGCGGGACGCGAGCGGCTCCCTGAACGCCGTCCTGTGGGAATACAGCGGCCCGGACCCCCAGCAGACGGCCCCGCAGATCGTGTTCGCCCAGGGCCACGCCGAGCTGTTCCGGGGCGCCCCGCAGCTCGTGCTCAAACACCTGCGGCCCGCCCGCCCCGGGGACCAGGTGGATCTTTCCGCCCTGGTTTCCTCCGCGCCCATCGACGTGGAGGCCTGCTTCCAGGAGGTAAGGAAGGCGATCGGGTCCATCCGGGATCCGGACTACCGCCGGCTGGCCTCCCTCCTGCTTCAGCGCCACGAGGAGCAGTTCCGCACGGTCCCCCTCGCCGGCGCGCCCCACCACTGCTTCCGGTGCGGCCTGCTGATGCACACCCGCAATACGCTGCGCCTGGCGGACTTCGCCTGCGAGCTGTACCCCTTCCTGAACCGGGATCTGCTGCTGGCGGGCGCCCTGCTCCACGATTTCGCCAGGGCCCGGGCGTTCCGCATTTCCCCTCTCTCGGAGCCCGACCAGGGCCAGGAGAGCACTCTGGCCGGGGAACTGCTGGGTCCCCCGGTTATGGGCGCCCGGGAGGTAGCGGCCGCCGCCCGGGAACTGGACATTCCTCCGGAGAAGTCCGAGCTTCTCCAGCACCTGATTCTCTCCCACCCCGGTAAGCCGGAAGAGGGGGCCGCCGTGACGCCCCTCCTCCCGGAGGCCGAGGCCCTCAGTCTCCTGAACGGCATAGACGTCCGGCTGGAACTTCTGCGGGAAGGTCTGGAGCAGGTGCCCCGGGGAGCCAGTACGCCGGCCGTTCCGCCGCAGAACCGGATCTTCCATCACGCCGTATAACGCCATCCCATACACAGTCAACCGCCCCACCGGATCGCACCAGATCCGATGGGGCACTGCGCAAAGCCGCCCCTGGCGGCGGTTCCCTCTTCAGAGGACTCGGGAGTCAACAGCGCGCCGGAACACCCGCCTTCGGGAAATATGCAGCCGGCGTGCGTGTCTATCACAACGGAAAGGAGATTGTTCCTCTATGGGCGCGGAGATTAATTCCCGGATGCGTCTGGTCCGCCTGGCCCAGTTCCTGCTCGAACGGACGGACGACACCCATCCGGCCACCCTGCCGGACATGCAGAAGTATCTGCGTACCTTCGGCATGCACCCCAACCGCAAGACCCTCTACGGGGATCTGGAATTCCTCCAGGCCGTGGGGCTGGACGTGGTGCAGAAACGCACGGGACCCAGGACGGAGTACTGCGTCAGCATGCGGAAATTCGAGGTGCCGGAAGTGAAGCTGCTGGTGGACAGCGTCCAGGTCTCCCGCTTCATTACAAAGAACAAGGCCGAGGACCTGATCTCCAAGCTGGAGTCCCTGTGCAGCGTGCACCAGGGACAGTTCCTCAACCGCCAGGTCTTTCTCTCCAACCGGGTCCGCTCCAGCAACGAGAGCATCTACGACAACGTGGACCGGATCTACGAGGCCATTGAGAAGGACCGGAAGATCCGCTTCCACTACTTCACGTATGACCTTCAGAGGCGGCGGGTCATGCGCCACAAGGGGAACTGGTTCTCTGTCAGCCCCTTCGCCATGACCTGGTTCCACGAAAACTACTACCTGGTCGCCTACGACCCGCTCGCGGCGAAGCTCAAGCACTACCGGGTGGACCGGATGACGGATCTGGAGCTGGGGGAGGGACCCCGGGACGGAAAGGACGCCTTCCGCGACCAGGACATCCCCCAGTATACGAACCACCTCTTCAACATGTACGGAGGCGAGATCCGCTCCGTTCAGCTGCGCTTTCCCAATGACCTGGCCGGCGTGGTACTGGACCGGGTGGGCGAACAGGTCATCCTGATCCCGGACGGGCCGGACCACTTTACCTTCACCTTCGAGGTGGCGATCAGCCCGCCCTTCTTCGGGTGGCTGTTCAGCTTCGGGGACCAGGTGCAGGTTCTCTCTCCGCAGAGCGTCGTGGACGAGCTGAAGGGGTACCTCCGGAAGATCACGGAAGTTTATCGGGAAAAATAAACCGAGGGGAGAAGGCCCGTTACGGGTCTTCTCCCCTCTTCGTTTCGCTCCGGAATCCGGGGCGCTCTTACAGGTCTTTCAGCTGGGCCTCCAGCTTCACCACCAGTTCGGTGAGCTTCGCGGCCCGCTCCTGCTCGGCCTTGACCACCTGGGCGGGGGCCTTGTTGAGGAAGCCGGGATTGCGCAGCTTGGCGTTGAGCTTCGTCAGCTCGGCGCTGTTCTTCTTCAGATCCTTCTGCATCCGGGCCTTCTCCTTCTCCAGGTCCACCAGCTCCGCCAGCGGCATGTAGATCCGGGCGGTATGGGTCACATCGCAGACGAGGCCGGCGGTGCTCTCCGGCTCGGCGGTGCGCACCTCCAGGGAGGAAGCGTACATCAGCCGATACAGGTAGCCCTCCCCGAACTCGTCCGGGAAGCTGGTCACAATCGTGACGGCGGCCTTCCGGGAGGGCGGCACGTTAAGGGCGGAGCGGCGGGCGCGGATGGCCTTGATGACATCCTTCACCCGCTCCATGCTGGCCTCCGCCTCCGGATAGTCCAGCTCCGCGTGCCACTCGGGCCAGTTCTGGAGCATGAGGAAGGAGTCCTCGGGCACCTCGGGGGCGTGGGGCAGCGCCTGCCAGATCTCCTCGGTGATGAAGGGCATGAAGGGATGGAGGAGCTTGAGCATGTCCGTCAGGACGTAGCACAGCACCTGCTGGGCCTGCTCCCGGGCCGCGGGGTCGTCCCCCTGCAGGCGGGCCTTGGTGAGCTCGATATACCAGTCGCAGTAGTCGTCCCAGAGGAAGTCGTAGATCTTCTGGGCGGCCACACCCAGCTCGTACTTCTCCATGTTCTCCGTCACTTCCGCCACGCAGCGGTTGAGGCGGGAGAGGATCCACCGGTCCTCCCGGGTGGTCTGCTCCGGCAGCTCGCACTTCTCGATGGTGAGGTTCATCATCAGGAAGCGGCTGGCGTTCCAGAGCTTGTTGGCGAAGTTGCGCATGGCCTCGCAGCGCTCGGTGTAGAAGCGCATGTCGTTGCCGGGGGAGTTGCCGGTGACCAGGTTGAAGCGCAGAGCGTCGGCGCCGTACTTCTCGGCGATCTCCAGGGGGTCGATGCCGTTGCCCAGGGACTTGGACATCTTGCGCCCCAGACCGTCCCGCACCAGGCCGTGGATGAGCACGGTGTGGAAGGGCGGCTTCTTCGTGTGCTCGCAGGCGGAGAAGATCATCCGCGCCACCCAGAAGAAGATGATGTCATAGCCGGTGACCAGCACGTCCGTGGGATAGAAGTACTTCAGATCCTCGGTCTCATCCGGCCAGCCCAGAGTGGAGAAGGGCCACAGCGCGGAGGAGAACCAGGTGTCCAGCACGTCCGGATCCCGTTCGATGTTCTTCGAGCCGCACTTCTCGCACTGGCAGGCGTCCTCCCGGCTGACCGTCATGTGGCCGCAGTCCGCGCAGTACCAGACCGGAATCTGATGGCCCCACCAGAGCTGGCGGGAGATGCACCAGTCGTGGATGTTCTCCATCCAGTTCGTGTAGGTCTTTGCGAAGCGCTCCGGAACGAAGCGGGTCTCCCCCTCGTTCACCACCCGCAGGGCCTCCTTTGCCAGGGGCTCCATCTTCACGAACCACTGGGCGGAGATGATGGGCTCCACGTCGTTGTGGCAGCGGTAGCAGGTGCCCACGTTGTGCTGATAGGGCTCCACCTTTACCAGGTAGCCCTGCTGCTCCAGATCCTCCACGATGGCCTTGCGGGCCTCGTAGCGGTCCATGCCGGAGTAGCGGCCGTAGCCCTCCACGACCTTGCCGTTGTCGTCCAGCACGCGGATGGTCTCCAGGTTGTGGCGCAGGCCCACCTCGAAGTCGTTGGGGTCGTGGGCGGGGGTCATCTTCACGCAGCCGGTGCCGAAGTCCTTCTCCACGTAGGAGTCCGCCACGATGGGCATCTCCCGGCCCACCAGGGGCAGGATGCAGGTCTTGCCCACGATGTCCGTATAGCGCTCGTCCTCCGGGTTCACCGCCACGCCGGTGTCGCCCAGCATGGTCTCGGGACGGGTGGTGGCCACGGTGAGCCAGCCGGAGCCGTCCGTCAGGGGGTAGCGGATGTGCCACAGGTGGCCGGGCTTGTCCAGATACTCGACCTCGGCGTCGCTGAGGGCGGTGACGCAGTGGGGGCACCAGTTGACGATGCGGCTGCCCTTATAGATCAGGCCCTTCTCGTACAGGGAGACAAAGACCTCCCGCACGGCCTTCGAGCAGCCCTCGTCCATGGTGAAGCGGGAGCGCTCCCAGTCGCAGGAGATGCCCATCTTCTTCTGCTGGGCCACGATGCGGTCTCCGTACTTCTGCTTCCAGGCCCAGACCCGCTCCAGGAATTTCTCCCGGCCCAGGTCGTGGCGGCTGAGGCCCTCGTTGACCCGCAGCTCCTCCTCCACCTTGATCTGGGTGGCGATGCCGGCGTGGTCGATCCCAGGGACCCAGAGGGCGGCGTAGCCCTGCATGCGCTTGAAGCGGATGAGGATGTCCTGCAGGGTGCAGTCCATGGCGTGTCCCATGTGCAGCTGGCCCGTCACGTTGGGCGGGGGCATGACGATGGTGAAGGGCTTGCGGCCCTGAATGCGCTGGCCCCGGAAGCAGCCGGCCTTCTCCCACCGCTCGTAGATGCGGCCCTCCGCCTCCTGGGGTTCGTAAACCTTGGGAAGTTCTTTCATCATGATCGTTCTCCTTTCGGGGCAAAACAAAATCCGCCCCAAGTCCTGGACTCAGGGCGAATTGAAGCAATCCGCGGTACCACCTGAATTTCCCTCCCTGCCGGAGGGACGCTCGTTGTCTCGCTAACGGGAGAACCCGCCGTCCCCTACTGCTGTTCCGGGACGGAGCTCCGGGGCCACCTTCCGCCTCGCCGGGGGACGCTTTTCACCAGCCAGCGCCTCTCTGAACCCCGGGAAGAGGCGTACTCTTCCCTTCCTCGCCTGTTGCCCCACAGTATAGCGGATGGACGGAATTCTGTCAAGAAGGAATTCGCCCCGCGGCGCCCCCTTTTTCCCGGCCGAAATCCCCCGGGAACGGGAACATCCCCCCGCCGGAAGGCAGGGGGATGATGGATTTTTATTGCAGGCCGAGGCCGTAAATGCGGTTGGCGTTGGCGAAGAAGACCTTCTCCCAGTGCTTCTCCGGGATCAGCCACTGCATGAACTTCACGTAGTTGCCCAGGTTGACGATGGGCCAGTCCGTGCCGTACATCACGTCGTCCCACTTGAGAATACTGTTCAGCCAGGTGCGCATGCCGCCCAGATGGTCCTGCTGCTCGCACAGGAAGCGGGGCAGGTCCAGGGGACCCTCCAGCAGCCCGGAGAGATCCACCGCCACGTTGGGGTTCTTCTCCAGCACGGCGCAGGAGGTCTCGAAAAACGGATACCCGAAGTGGCACATGACGAAGCGGGTGTGGCGATGGTCCGCTGCCGCCTCGTCCAGGGCCATGGGGTGGCAGTACTTCAGGGAGGCCCCCGGAAAGGCGGTCAGTCCCATGTGGACCGCCACCGGCTTGTCGTAGCGGGCGGCCAGCTCGTAGACCGGCTCGTACATGGGGTCCGTCAGCCAGATCCGGTTGTAGCCCGGGTAGAGCTTCACCCCGCAGCAGTTCTCCCGCTTCAGGTTGGCCTCCACCTTCTCCGCCAGATCCGGAATCACCCGCCGTCCCCGATCCATCAGGAAGCTGTCCAGTCCCACGCAGTAGTGGAACAGGTCCGGCGGATAGTCGTGGGCCTCCGGGTCCAGGGAGCGGTTCCCCATGACCACGCCGTGGACGTAGCCCAGTTCCCCGTAGACCTTCCGCAGGTGCTCCACGCTGTTCTCGTGGCCCACCTTCGCCGCCATGGCGTTGGTGTGCGCGTCCGGCGGAAAGATATGCAGATGGGCGTCAATGATCTTCATGGACTTTCCCTCCCGCCGGGGCTCTTACATCAGCTTGACAGTGTAATAGACCAGCAGAGCGAAGATCCAGGCCGCCATCCCGAAGACCAGGTAGTAGCCCACGTTCCCCAGGAAGCCAAGGCCCAGAGCGATGATGCCCACGGCGCAGCTGATGAGGATCATGCGGGAGGAATCCCGGGGGGCCAGAACCTGCACGGTCTTCGCTCCCATCTTCAGCTTGCCGTCCGTCTTCTGGAGCGTCAGGGCGAGGGCCCCCGTGGCGATGATCACCAGCACGCAGATCACCATCTCGATCATGCCGCCGTAGAGCTTGAACCAGAGGCCGATGGCCGCGGCGCCGCTGGCGACGGCGGCCAGGAAGAACTCCCGCTGATAGAGGTAATAGACCAGCGCCAGACCGGCGAAGGCGGGGATCAGGAGGAAGAGCATCTGGATGCCTTCCTTATTGTACTGAAGCACCACGTGGCTGCACAGAGCGGCAACCAGACAGGCCAGCGAAACGACAACGGGCAGAGTGACCGACTTTGCCTGGCGCAGCCGCACCAGTCCCAGGACCAGACCCGCCAGGCCCACAACCGCGCCGGCGATCCGCAGCACCTTCAGAGCGTTCATGACGGCGATGGCCGTGTTGACCTCCGAGAAGTAGGGGTTGATATAGTAGCGGTTGATCAGGATCAGCAGACACTCGAACACGACGGCCCCGGCGACCCACAGAAGGCCCCGGTTCAGATCTCTGTCCTCCTGACGGCGGCGCTCTTCTCTCTGTTTGTTATCCATGGTGATTTCGATCTCTCCTCATACCGGGCACTCGCCGGCCCGGGACTGTATGCCGCGTAAACGGCTGGGGTTTCAGACAGCTTTCCTATTCTAACAGACGGACATGGGTTTTGCAACTGGAAAAATCACAGGAACCGGCTCATTTTCCCACGCAAAACCGGGCAAATATACGAGCTGTCACGTCTTCCGACACGTGCCGGCCCGTCAGCTCCCCCAGAGCGGACAGGGCCTCCTCCACGTCGGTCAGAAGGGCGTCGGGGGTCATCCCGGCGTCCAGAGCCTCCCGGGCCCGGCGGACGCTCTCCCGGGCGCGGGCGGCGGCTTCCTCCTGGCGCTGGCTGGTCAGCACCTGGCCGTAGCCGGGGGTCTCCCCCTGCCGGAAGAAGGAGGCGGCCCGCTTCTCCAGTTCCTCCAGGCCCTCGCCGGTGCGGGCGCTGAGGGGAACCACCGGGGGCGGAGCGTCCAGAAAGCCCAGGTCCGGCCCGCCCTCTCCGGTCAGATCCTCCTTGGACCACACCAGAATCACGGGGGCCAGAGCCATGGCCCTGCGCAGCAGCTCCCGGTCCTCCTCCTCCACGGGGACGGAGGAGTCCCAGACCGTGAGAATGAGGTCCGCCTGCTCCATGGCCTCCTGGCTGCGGCGGGTGCCCAGGCGCTCGATGGGATCCCGGGCCTCCCGCAGGCCGGCGGTATCCACCAGCCGGAAGGGCAGACCGTCCAGTTCCACCCGCGCCTCCACGGTATCCCGGGTGGTGCCGGGAATGTCCGTGACGATGGCCCGCTCGTAGCCCGCCAGGGCGTTGAGCAGGGAGGACTTGCCGGCGTTGGGCCGGCCCACGATGGCGCAGGAAATGCCTCCCGTCAGCTGGCGGCCCCGGCGGCAGCTGGCCAGCAGCCGGTCCAGCGCCTGCTCCTGGGTCTGAAGAATCTCCAGCAGGGTATCCAGGCGGAAGGGGTCGATATCCTCGTCCGGATAGTCCAGCACCGCATGGAAGTGGGCCATCACATCCGTAAGGGCGTCGTAGATCTCCCCGATGCGCCCCGAGAGGGCGCCGGAGAGCTGACCCGCCGCGTTGCGGACCCCTTCCCGGCTGTCCGCCTCCAGCAGATCGCCCACCGCCTCCGCCTGGGTGAGATCCATCTTCCCATTGAGAAAGGCCCGGCGGGTGAACTCGCCCGGTCCCGCCTGGCGGGCGCCGGCGGCGAAGAGGGCCTCCAGCCCCAGGGCGAGCACGGCGGGAGATCCGTGGCAGTGAAGCTCGGCGGTGTCCTCCCCCGTGTAGCTGCCGGGACCGGGACTGAAGGTGCACAGCACCTTGTCGATGGCCGCGCCCTCCCGGTCCAGCAGAGTCCCGTAGACCAGGGAGCGGGAGGCGTGAGACCGCAGAGCGCGGCGGTCCGCCGGGTGGAAGCAGCGCTCCGCCACGTCGATGGCCTCCGGGCCGGACAGGCGCAGGATGCCGATGGCCCCCGGTCCCCGAGGCGTGGAGAGTGCCGCGATGGTGTCGTTCCCGGGAAACATGACGCCCTCCTCTCGGAATCCGGAGTGAATACGCTCCGTATTAATCGGTGGATAACCCGGTGGAAAAAGTGGAAACTTTCCCTGAAATACAGGGGCGGTTCCGGGAAATTATCGGGGACTGATTACGCTCTGTTATATCACCTGTCCAGCCGGCGGACGATGGCCCGGGCCGCCTGTACGCCGGAGGCGCCCGCCTGGGCGAGACCGCGGGTCACGCCCGCGCCGTCCCCCGCGGCGAAGAAGCCGGGCAGGGCGGTCTCCAGCTCGGAAGACAGCTTCAGCCGGGCGGAGTAGAACTTGACCTCCGCGCCGTAGAGCAGGGTATCGTAGTTGGCGGTGCCGGGGGCGATCTTGTCCAGCTGATAGATCATCTCGATGATGTCGTCCAGCTGGCGTTTGGGCAGAGCCAGGGAGAGGTCGCCGGGGACGGCGGCCGTCAGAGTGGGCCGGACGAAGGACTTGCTCATGCGGTGGTCGTTGGTGCGCCGACCGCCCACCAGGTCCCCGAAGCGCTGCACCAGGATCCCGCCGGCCAGCATGTTGGACAGGGACGCCACGTGCTTGCCGTAGCGGTAGGGCTCGTTGAAGGGCTGGGTGAAGCGGTTGCTCACCAGCAGCGCGAAGTTCGTGTTCTCCGAGCGCAGGGAGGGATCCGCGTAGGAGTGGCCGTTGACCGTGTTGATGCCCTCCACGCTCTCCATGACCACGTGCCCGTAGGGATTCATGCAGAAGGTGCGCACCTGGTCCCCGTAGCGCTTGGAGCGGTAGACCAGCTTGGACTCGTAGACCACGTTCGTGATGTGCTCGAAGACGGTGGCGGGCAGCTCCACCCGCACCCCGATATCCACCTGGTTGTTCAGCAGATCCAGCCCCAGGGCCTGGCACTGCTTGGAGAACCACTCGGCGCCGGAGCGTCCGGGAGCGGCGATCAGCCAGCGGCACTCCACTTCGCCGCCCTTCGCCAGGGTCAGGCGGTAGCCATCGTCCGCCTTGCCGATAGTGGACACCGCCGTGTTGAAGCGGAACTCCGCCCGCTCCTTGAGCCCCTCATAGATATTGGTCAGAATGCGCAGATTATTCTCGGTCCCCAGATGTTTGCAGCGGGCCTGCAGCAGGTGAAGGTCGTAGGCCAGAGCCTGCCGCTCTAAGGCCTTCGCCTCCGGGGAGGAGGTGGAAAAGACCTCCGTGGTGGCGCCGTGGAGGACGTTGATGGAATCCACGTAGTCGATGAGCTCCATGACCACCCTGGGATCCACAAAATCCGTCAGCCAGCCGCCGAACTGGGTGGTGAAGTTGAATTTGCCGTCGGAAAAGGCGCCCGCGCCCCCGAATCCGCACATGGTATGGCAGACGGGGCAGTGGATGCATTCCCGGGTCCGTCCGGCGACAATGGGGCAGCTGCGGTGGTAGATATCCGGTCCCTGGTCCAGGACCAGAACATTCAGGTCGGGGCGCAGATGGGTCAGTTCGTAGGTGGCGAAGATGCCGGCCTCGCCACAGCCCAGAATGGCCACGTCATAGCGTTCAGACATGCTTCAGGCTCCTCTCTCTTCCGGTAAGGCGCCGCGTCGGGGACGACGCGGCAGACAGGAGATTATATCACGCGCCCGGCCGGATGAAAAGTCCCCGCCCCTCTTTTTTTCGTTTCCGGCCCCTTCGATGGACAGAACGCCCTTCTCCTTCCGCCTTTTTCTTCCATCTTCGACCGCCGGTCGGGAAGCTCCCCGCCCTGTTCAGACGAAGAACCGGGGCGGATGTTCCCGCTGGAAGACAAACCCAACTCTCCCTTTCGCATATCCTTCCTTTCCCTGCGGATACTAAGAACCGTTTCCCGAAAAACTTCCACGGGAGGGATTCTGATATGAAAGCTACGGGCATTGTGCGCAGGATCGACGATCTCGGACGGATCGTGATCCCCAAGGAGATCCGCCGGACCATGCGCATCCGGGAGGGAGACCCCCTGGAAATCTACACGGACAAGGACGGAGGGGTCATCTTCCGCAAATATTCCCTGATGGACGGACTGGCCGAGTTCGCCTCCCAGCTGTGCGAAACCCTGAACCGCACCACCGGACGCATCGCCGTGATCGCGGACCGGGACTCCTGCATCGCCGTGGCGGGGGTGCCCCGCCGGGAGCTGCTGGACCGGACCATCTCCCCGGAACTGGAGTCCATCATGGAGTCCCGCCAGGTCTACCAGCACCACAACGGCGAGGAGCGCATTCCCCTCGCCTCCGGCGACGACCGCTTCTACCTCTCCATCGCCGCCCCCATCCTCTCCGAGGGGGACGTCATGGGCTGCGTGCTCTTCGTGGGCCAGGGTCCGGAGAACGAATGCGGCGAGGTGGAGTACAAACTGGCCCAGTCCATCGCGGCCTTTCTGGGCCGGCACATGGAGAACTGAATCTTCCGCCGGCCGGAAGCAGGACAGCGGGCGTCACCCGGCTGTGGGTGGCGCCCGCGAAGTCTGTCTCTTATTCGGCCTTCAGGCGCAGCCGCAGCGGCTGCCAGTCTCCCCAGAACATGGGCAGCGGATAGCCCACCTCCAGAAGCTGGGCGCCGGTGTAGACCTCGTCGCCTCCGTTGACCCGGTAGCGGGCCTCGGGCAGCAGGCCGGGAATCTTCAGGGTGCGGAAGGGGGCCGCGGCGTGGACCACCCCGCTCACCAGACACACGAGGGCCTCCCGGCGGTCTTCGGAGAGATGGGCCCAGGCGGTCCAGGGCTCCGGAGAGAAAGCGCTGCTGAGGCGCCGGTAGTCCCCCTGGGCCGGCAGATACCAGAGCTCTTTATAGAGCCGGATCTGCTCCTTTACCTGCTCCTTCGCCTCCGCCGGCAGCTCCCGCAGGTCCAGCTCGTACCCGAAGGT
>CANRFA010000059.1 GCA_947629775.1 uncultured Oscillospiraceae bacterium | reverse complement strand
CGCTAGATTCAGGTTCTAGTGCTCTTTACGGGCGTGCGGGTTCAAGTCCCGCCTCGCGCACCACACAAAAGGACGGTTCCACGGGAATCGTCCTTTTTCCATAATCTCAGCCGCTTGCGGCCATCCAGCTGGAATCCTCATCCGGATCCGTTGCCCCTTTCAGAGAGGAGGAGCCCCGGCAAAGAGGATGAAAACGGAGAAAGGAGGGAGGAGAGAACCCGCTTCCGGGGCAGAGGAAAGGCCGGGCAGCCGGAAGCCGACAGCCGGAACGGTCCGGATTCAAACAGACTGTCATCCCTCAGTAGATGACACAGAAAGGAAGAAGAGAGAATGAAACAGCACGGAAGAAGAGCGCTGGCCCTGGTCCTAACCATGCTGCTGCTCCTGGGCGTTTTGCCTGTGGGCGCTCTGGCCGACGAGAGTACGACCACAATTGACAGCGTGTATAAGGACCTTTCGTCCCATACGGAGATCTGGGCGGTTACCACCGCGCCCGGAAAGAGCTATCCCGCTTACGGGGCGAAGTACGAACCCCAGGGCGGCGTTCTTTACGGACGTACCAGCCTGGGCGGCACCCTTGCAAACGGCAACTTCGGCCTGATCAACGGAGATGAGGCGGCGAACGAGTCCATCATGGGGCATTACTACACTTTGAAAGAGCTGCTTGGAGACTACAGTCTGGAGTACTGGAGTTATCTTTACGGTGTGGCCCTGGCGGACGGGCAGCACGCTTTCATCGTCTATCTCAACTTCGATCGCGAGGGCGGAGACGTATCAGATGTCCTGGCGGGGGTCTATGACGCGAAGCTGCGGGAGACCTTCCAGTATCTGGGCACCATGAGCCATCCGGTCTTCCTGCGCATTGGCGGGGAGATGAACGTCTGGAACAATGCCGTGACGCCGCAGAACTTCATTGCCGCTTACCGGCACATCGCGGACCTCGCCAGGGCGGTGGCGCCCAATGTGGCTCTGGTCTTCTCTCCCAACTTCTCCTCCGCATATAAGGTGGATATGGACAGTTTCTACCCGGGAGACAGCTACGTGGACTGGATCGGGGCATCCCTGTACTATCTGCAGAGCTATGGAGACGGTTCCGAGGACATGTTCCGGGGACGGGGCGACGTCTACGGGGATCCCATGCTGAACGTGCAGCAGATCGTGAACCTGGCGAAGCTGCACAACCGTCCGGTCATGATTACGGAAGGCGGTTCGCCCAGTAAGGACGGCGGTAAGGACCTGAGCGCCTGGGCCGCGGAGCGCATCCAGAAGGCGTACGCCTTCCTGCCCATGGTGTACCCCCAGGTGAAGTGCATCATCACGTCGGATTATCCTTCTCCCAATGGAGTTACCGACTACACCTTCTATAACAATGCGACGGTAACATCTGCCATCCGCTCCGCCGTAAAGGCGGTCGGGGTCTATCGGGACGACTGGAAGGGTACGGGCCGCTACCTGACGGCTCTGTCGGACAGCCCGGACCTGAACGCCACGCCGGAGGGGAACGTGGTCTTCCACGCCTACACATATTCCCCCACGAAGCTGACCGCCACCTGGACCCTGGATGGCCAGACGGTGGGGACCGGCAGCAGCTATCCCTATACCGTGTCTCTGGATCGCAATCAGGTTCTGACCGGCACCCACACCCTGACCGTTTCCTTCAGCAATGGGCAGAAGATCTCCTATGGCATCGTAAACGGCAAAGTGGGAGCCGTTCCCGAGATGCCCAGCAGCTGGGCCACTGCGGATGTGAACCGGGCGTCCTCCCTGGGGCTGGTTCCGTCTTCTCTCATGTCCGGCTATACGAAGACCATCACCCGGGCCGAGTTCTGCGCCCTCGGCGTGAAGCTTTACGAGACCGTAACTGGTAAGGAAATCGCCGGACGCACGAAGTTCTCGGACACAAGCGATGCCAACGTGGAAAAGCTGGCCTCCCTGGGCGTGGTCAACGGGACCGGAGACGGTAAGTTTGATCCCAATGGCGCCCTGAATCGGGAGCAGGCGGCCAAGCTGCTCGCTCTCCTGTCCGAACAGGCGGGAAAGAAGATGCCAGCGGGCAGTCTCAACTTCAGCGACAGCACGGCCATCAGCAGCTGGGCGGTGGAATATGTCCGTCTGGCCTGCGGCTCCGGTATCATCAAAGGAACGGACAAGGGAACCTTTGAGCCGAACCAGCCGTATACCCGGGAGCAGGGGATCATAACCATGCTCCGCCTCTTTGAGTACGTACAGGGCTGATCGGAGAAAACAGAAGCGGGCACCGGAGTTCCGGTGCCCGCGCTGTCGTTCAGGTGATCTTCGGCCTGCAGGCCCGGACCAGGAGCATCATGGGGCGGCGCAGCTCGTCTCGCATGCCAGGCTGGTTCAGCCATTCTTCCGGGGGACGGACCTCCTCAACAGCCTCCAGTCGGAAGCCGCAGCGCAGAAGGCCCATGAGAATCTGAGTCAGGGTGTGGTGCTGCTTGCGGACGATATGGTCCAGAAAGCGGGTCTCCCTGGGGCCGGGACAGAAGTAACGGTCGATGGGCCAGCAGGAGGGAGTGCCGTCTAGACTGTAGAGCCAGTCCTGGTTGATGCCGGCCGTGAATATCGGGTGTTCGATGTTGAAGAGGAAGACGCCGCCTGGCTTCAGGGTACGAAAGACATTACCCCAGATGGGAGTCAGGTCCGCCACATAGTGCAGCACCAGATTGGAGAGAACCAGATCCCAGGTTGCCTCCGGGTATTCATAGTCCTCCAGCGGGCACAGACGGTAGTGGACCGTATCGCTTTGCGTACGGAATCTGGCCTCCTCCAGCATCCGCAGGCTGGCATCCAGTCCCAGAACGTGAGCGGCCCCCTGCTCCGCAGCGTAGCGGCAGTGCCAGCCGTATCCGCAGCCCAGATCCAGAACAGAAGCTCCCGCCAGAGAAGGCAGAAGAAGGCGCATCTGCGGCCATTCGCCGGCGGCTGCCAGTCCTTCCTGGCTGCGGGACATTTCAGCATAGGCATGAAAGAAGTCGGCGGCGTCGTAAATACCGGACATGGCGTTCCTCCTTGTCAGTCGGCGTCAGAAGGGCGCCGGGTAAGCAGAGTATAGCACCAGATCCGGGAACACGCCAGCGCATCTCAATCCGTTTGACGTAGCTTGCCGGATCTGGTATGATCAGGACAGATCAGATGACAGCGCCGCCTCGCCGCTTCCAGACGACCCCGCAGCTTGCTTCCGGGAGATGCTGTGGGCGGACAGGGCCGCAAGGCGGGCAGACAGAAGAAAACGAGGAGGTACGACTATGGGCAAAGTGCTGGTCGCATATTTCAGCGCCACCGGGACGACGAAGAAGGTGGCGGAGAAGGTGGCGAAGGCCGCCGGAGAAGATCTCTACGAGATCCGGCCCGCCGTTCCCTACACGAAGGCGGACCTGAACTGGATGGACCGCTCGTCCCGCAGTTCCATCGAGATGAAAGATAAGAACAGCCGCCCGGCGATGGCCGGTCCGGCGGCGGACGTGAGTCCGTACGATACCATCTTCCTGGGGTTCCCCATCTGGTGGTACGTGGCCCCCACGATCATCAACACGTTTCTGGAGAGCGCTGACTTCTCCGGAAAGAAAATTGTCTTCTTTGCAACCTCCGGCAGCAGCGGAATGGGGAATACGCTGGCGGGCCTGAAAGGCTCCGTCTCTCCCACGACCGTGCTGGTGGAGGGAAAGATGCTGACCCGCGTCTCCGGGAAGGAACTGGAGAACTGGGTCCGCGGCATGCTGAACTGAGAAAGGAGAAACCGTTATGGCAGCAGGTAAGATTCAGCCAGGCACCGGCCCGTCCGGGGAGCGTCTGGCCTGAGCGGGCGGGCCGCTTCTGGACGTTTTCTTCCTGGCATCGTGCTTTTCTGAAGTCTCAACCCGGATATTCGGACCGATTCTGGCCCGGCCTGTCCTCCCTTCGGGGCGGATGGGCCGGGCTTTTCCACTTTTCAGGGGATCATTCGGGCTCCTCGACAGGGGCCAGACGGGACATGGGCTCGTCCTCCGTATCGGCGCAGTATCCGGAGAGCAGCTCCAGGAAGTACTTGGAGAAGTGGGTCAGGTAGCGCCGTCGGTGGCGCAGGAGGGAGACCTGCAGAAACATGGGACTGCCCTGGTCGTGGAGGGGAAAGATGTCCAGGTTCCGGGGAATTTCGCTTCGGCGGCCCGTCAGGTTGGCCTGGGTGGCGAAGAAGGCCATGGATCCCTGAAACCCGATGGTGGTGCAGATCTGGGTATGGGAGGTGGTGAGCCGGGTGATGGGGGTCACATTCTCCTCCTCGAAGCAGCGATGGATCAGTCGGCCCATGCTGTTGGTGAAGATGCAGAAGGGGAGGCGGGCGAAGTCCCGCAGACGGGCGCCCTGGAGAGAGCGCTCCCGGATGCTGTCCGCCTCCTCCGGGTAGAAGCGGCGCAGCAGCGGGTCCGCCACGCACAGGTAGATCCGGTCCTCCATGAGGGGTTCCTGGAGGAGGTCCGGGTCGCTCTTGTCCTGGACCACGATGGCGAAGTCCAGCTCTCCGCTGGAGACCAGGGGTTCCAGCCCCTGGGAGATGACGCTGGTCAGCCGCAGCTCCACGTTCGGGTAGCGGGCGGAGAAGGCCGGGAAGATGGCGGCGATGGTGTTCATCCGCATGGTGCTGGCTCCGAAGCGGATCACGCCCCGTTCGTTCTTTTCAATGTCCGAGAGAATGTCCGTCAGGTTGGTCTGCTCCTTCAGCACAACATCCGCAAAGGCCAGGACAAACTCTCCGGCGTAGGTCAGGGACAGGGATGGCTTGCGGTTGAGCAGCTGGGCCCCGAACTGCTTCTCCAGACGGAGAATGTGGTTGCTCAGGGTCTGCTGGGAGATGTAGAGGCGGTTTGCCGTGCGGGTGATGTGGAGGTCCCGGGCGACCTCCTGGAAGTAGTAGAGGCTGATGATGTCCATGCGCGCCCCTCCTCACAAAGTTTCTTTGTTGACTTCACAATTATTCACTGTTTGATTTGTGGATGCCCCTATATTATACTGGCGTCAGTCAAAAGGCAAGGGGCTTTCCAAAAAAAGCCCAGGGAAATGATGAAAGGAAGTCTTACCTATGGCAGTCGGAAAGAGAATCTACCTGCAGCGCAGGATGCCGGATCCCGAGATCATGGAGCAGTTCAAAACCATCCCCGCCTCCAACACGGCGGACTGCATGAACCGCAGCTGCGCCATGAACCCCCGGATCCACCTGGTCAGCAGCCCCAAGGCGCAGATGATGGTCGGCCCCGCCTACACCGTCAAGTGCCGCGCCGGCGATAATCTGACCCTCCACGCCGCGCTGAACTTCTGCGGCGAAGGCGACGTTCTGGTGGTCTCCAACGAGGAGGACGACACCCGCGCGCTGATGGGAGAGGTCATGATGGCCTACCTGCGCTACACCAAGAAGATCGCGGGCATCATTCTGGACGGCCCCATCCGCGACATCGACGAGATCGGCAAGTGGGACTTCCCCGTCTACTGCACCGGCACCACCCCCGGCGGTCCTTATAAGGAAGGCCCCGGCGAGATTAACGTCCCCATCGCCTGCGGCGGCATCACCGTGAACCCCGGCGACATCATCCTCGCCGACCCCGATGGAATCATCGTCATCCCGCCCAAGGACGCTCCCCAGATTCTGGAGGACGCCAAGAAGTTCCAGGCCGCCGACGAGAAGAAGCTGGCCGCTGCCAAGAACGGCACCGCCAACAGGGCCTGGGTCGAGAAGTCTCTGGCCGAGAAGGGCTACGAGATCATCGACGGCGCCTGGCAGGATTGAGCCGAACGGACCGGTACGGCTTCGGAAGCGGGTCCGCGCCGGGTTTGCACCCCACTAACAAATTTTCTTTGTGGAAATCACAAATATTCACTGTTTGATTTATGGATGGGGATGCACTATACTGTGACCATCAAACAGTCAGAGAACAGCCTGTCGAACGGCAGACCGCAGGGAAGGCGGTCGAAACCGACCATCCGCTGCCCGGCAACGGATTATTCAAGGAGGAAATGAAAATGAAAATGAAGAAGATCATCACCGGGATCCTGGCCCTGGCCATGTGTCTCTCCCTGGCTGCCTGCGGTGGCGGCGGCAGCGCCAGCAAGTCCTCTGGCGGAGCGGCCAGCGGCGGCGGCGCGGCGAGCGGCGGAGCAGCCAGCGGCGGCGCTTCCGATGTGAACTGGCCCAACGGCACCATCACCGTCATCCTGCCCTATGGCGCCGGCGGCGACACCGACACCTACTGCCGTCAGCTGTTTGACCGCGTGGGCAAGAAGATCGGCGGCACCTGGGTTGTGACCAATACCGAAGGCGGCTCCGGCATCGTGGCTGCCATGGACGTTCTCAACCGCAAGCCCGACGGCATGACCCTTCTCTTCAACCACACCGGCGCCTCCCTCGTGCAGGAAGCCATCGGCTCCGTGGACTTCAGTTACACGGATGATTTCGCCAACTGCTGCACCGTTGCCATTGACCAGACCTACGCGCTTGTCTGCGTCGCCAAGGACGGCGAGTACGGCCAGTACAGCCACGGCTGGACCAACCTGGAAGAGATGCTCGCGGAAGCCAAGGCTAACCCCGGCACCGTCCGTTACTCCACTGTGTTCGGTTCCACCACCGAGTATGTCGGCACCATGCTGGAGAAGCAGGCCGGCGTTGAGTTTGATAACATTGACGTAGGCACCTCCGCCGGTGACCGTATGGCCGCCATGCTGGGCGGACAGGTTGACATCCTGGCTGCCAACTACATGAACGTGAAGGACTACATCGAGAAGGGCGACCTGGTCTGCCTGGGCATCATGTCCGACGAGCCCGTGGAAGGCATCGACTTCCCCACCTTCGTGGAGCAGGGCTATGATAAGGTTGTCACCGCCAAGAAGTACGAGATCAAGTTCCCCAAGGGCACCGATCAGGCCATCATCGACAAGCTCGCCGCCACCTGCAAGGAGATCGTGGAAGAGGACGAGTCCTACGCCGAGGTTCTGGCTACCTATTTCGCACAGCCCCTGTATCGTGACGCCGCTACCATGAACACCGAGGATCCCGCGGAAGTGGAATCCCTGAAGGAAGGCCTGGCCGGATAATCCGGACCCAAGCCCGATAAGAGAAGAAGAGTAGAGGAGCGGGTGCCCGCATCGATCGGGTGCGGGCACCCGCTGATCATACAGGAGGGAAAACTATGACGAACAAAGTGCGCGATCTGGTCTGCTCCATCGTGATGCTGGTCGTTGGAGTGGGCATGTTCGTGATGGCCCGGGATATCCCCCGCAAGATCGAGAGCGACGTGGGTTCCGGGTACGTCCCGACGTTCATCGCCATCTGCATTATCATCGTAGCCGGGGCCAAGCTGATCCTCACCCTGATCAGCAAGGACCCCACCATCAACAAGAAAGTTCCCCCGCTGGGCGACTGGTTCGGCGGCATAGCCACGGTCCTTCTCATGCTGGCCTACATGATGATCTTTGAAAAAGTGGGCTTCATCATTTCCAGCATTGTCTATCTTTTCGTGCAGATGATGCTGCTGAGCAACTCCGAGAACCGCAAGCCGGTCCTCTTCGCCATCATCGCCGTCGCGCTTCCCATTGCGGTGGACGCCCTGTTCGCATTTGCCATTAAGATGCCTCTGCCCGTAGGCCTCTGGGGATTCTGAGAGGAGGGGAATGAAACATGATCGCAACTGCGCTTGCCAATGTATTTAACCCCATTTGTCTGGTGCTGATCTGGTTCGGTACCGTCCTGGGCATTATCTTCGGTTCCGTTCCCGGTCTGTCCGCCACCATGGCGGTGGTTCTGTTCCTGCCCCTTACCTTTAATATGGAGCCCACCCAGGGTATCGCCCTTCTGATCGGCCTGTACATGGGCGGTATCTCCGGCGGTCTGATTTCCGCCATCCTGCTGAAGATCCCCGGCACCCCGTCCTCCATCTCCACCGTGTTTGACGGCGGACCTATGGCGGAGAAAGGTGAAGCCGGACGCGCTTTGGGCGTCGGCATTCTCTACTCCTTCATAGGCTCCGTCATCGGCATTGTGGCTCTGGCGTTTGTCAGCCCCCTGCTGGCCAAGGTCTGCCTGCTCTTCGGCGCTGCGGATTACTTCGCCGTCGCCGTCTTCTCCCTTACCATCATTGCCGCCCTGTCCGGCAAGGACATGCTCAACGGTCTGATCGCCGGCCTCATCGGCCTGGCGCTCTCCATGATCGGCATGGCTCCCATCGACGCCCAGGTCCGCTACACCTTTGGCAACTACCAGCTGATGGCCGGCCTGGATATCACCGTGCTCCTGATCGGCGTCTTCGCTGTGACGGATATCATCATGGCCGGATTCGGCCGCAAGACCCTGGCGGACAAGTTCGCCAAGAAGAAGTATCACCTCAAGGGCTACGGGGTCAGCATGAAGGAATTTATTCAGCAGATTCCCAATGCCATTATCTCCTCCCTGATCGGCATCGGCATCGGCATCCTGCCCGGCATCGGCGGTTCCACCGCCGGCCTCATGGCGTACACCGCCGAGAAGAGCCGCTCCAAGTATCCGGAGAAGTTCGGCACCGGTATCATCGATGGTGTCATCGCTTCCGAGACTGCCAACAACGCCTGCATCGGCGGCTCCCTGGTTCCCCTGCTCTGCATGGGCATTCCAGGCAACACCGTCGCCGCCGTCTTCCTGGGCGGCCTGCTGGTCCACGGTATCAACCCCGGTCCCCTGATCTTTGACAAATCCGGCGAGTATGTCTACGGCATCTACTTTGCCCTGATCGTCGCCAGCGTGTTCATGCTCATCTTCGAGCGCCTTGGCCTCCCCATCTTCGCCAAGCTGCTGGACATTCCCAAGCATATCCTGCTGCCCATCATCATGGTCATGTGCTGCGTGGGCGCCTACTCCAGCGCCAGCCGCGTCTTTGACGTGCAGTGCGTGCTGTTCTTCGCTCTGCTGGGCTTGTTCTTCAAGATCTTCAAGATCCCCAGCACTCCTCTGATCATCGGCTTCATTCTGGGCTCCATGTTCGAGGAGAATCTGCGCCAGGCCCTTCAGGCCAGCCATGGCAGCTGGACCATCTTCGTCACCCGTCCCATCTCCCTGATCTTCCTGGTGGTCGCGGTCATCTTCTGCACCGTCACCGTCCGTGGAAACCTGAAGGAGAAGAAGGCCGCCCAGGCCAAGGGCGAGGACTTCGACACTTCCGAGGAGGAAGGCTGATCCCTTCCCGATCTGAGCCGCAGGGCGGCCTCTGCGAGGCGGCCGTCCTGCGTGTCCTTTATCACAAAATATATAATATACCATATAAATGGAGGTATTGATCATGGGCTGGAAGATATTACTGCCGCAGGAGATCATGGAAGAGGGCCGCAAGCTCCTGGAGGACGCCGGCCACGAGATCATCATGGGCCGCGGTTTTGAGACGGAAGACGTGCTGGCGGACATGAAGGAGTACCAGCCGGACGCCATGATCGTGCGGATCACTCCCATCACCCGGGAAGTCATCGAGTCCAATCCCAACCTGAAGGTCATCGTCCGCCACGGCGCCGGCTTTGACGTCCTGGATGTGAAGGCCTGCCACGACAACGGCGTGCAGGCTCTATATGCCCCCGTCGCCAACAGCACCTCCGTCGCGGAGACCGCCCTCATGCTGATGCTGGAGTGCTCCCGCAACGTGACCGTGCTGCACAAGACCTGGGTCACCGATTTCTACAAGGCCAAGCTCAAGGTCCGCAAGAACACCCTGAACGGCAAGACCGTCGGCATAATCGGCTGCGGCAACATCGGCAGCCGTCTGGCGAAGCGGGCGCTGGCCATGGAGATGAACGTCCTTGCCTACGACCCCTTCAAGCCCGCCGCGGACTTCCCGGATGGCGTGGAAGTGGTTCGGGATCTGGACCGGATCTTCAAGGAGAGCGACTATGTCTCCGTCCACTGCCCCAACACGCCCGTGTCCCACCACATTGTCAACGCGAAGACTCTGGCCATGATGAAGCCCACCGCTTTCCTGATCAATACGGCCCGGGGCGGTTGCGTGGATGAGGACGCCCTCTACGAGGCCTGCAAAAACGGCACCATCGCCGGCGCTGGTCTGGATGCCATCAAGCAGGAGCCCGTTTCACCGGATTTCCCCCTGCTGCAGCTGGACAATGTGATCATCTATCCACACATCGGCGGCAACACCGTGGAGGCCGCTCACCGCGCTTCCTACTTCGCCGCCATGGGCGTGCAGGAAGTCTACGAGGGGAAGGAGCCCACCTGGCCCATCCACGATATCGACTATGCCACCGCGCAGACCTACGACGACGTGAAGAAGCCGGATACGACGCCGGCCGGCATGTTCGATTTCTGATTCCCCGTACTCCTCTTTTCATTTCCTCAACAAAGGCCCCCGCTTCGGCGGGGGCCGACTTAATGTCCGGGACTTTATCCGAAAGATCTGTTATAATGAGAGCCGCCACTCCGTGAGGCGGCCATATGGGAGGGAAACTCATGCTGCTGCTGAAAAACGGTCATGTCATTGATCCTCTGAACGGCGTCGACCAGGTAAAGGACCTGGCGGTGCAGGACGGGCGCATTCTGGCGGAAGTTCCGCCGGAGCAGACCGCGGATAATGTGATCGACGCCACCAGCTGCTTTGTGACGCCGGGTCTGGTGGACCACCACTGCCACATGTATCCTCTGGCGGGGATCGGGCTGCCCGCCGAGGCGGTATGCTTCGCCTCCGGCGTGACCACAGCCGTGGACGCCGGGAGTTCGGGCTGTGCCACCTACGCCATGTACCGCCCCTTTATCCAGCTGTCCAAGCTGCGCATCAAGGCCTGTCTCAACGTGTGTTCGACCGGCCTTGCCAGCCTGCCTACACTGGAGGATGTGAATCCCGCGCACTGGAACGAGGGCGCTATCCGGGATTGCCTGGACCGGTATGAAGGAGAACTGGTGGGCCTCAAGCTGCGTACCAGCGCCCCCATCGTGAAGGAACTGGGTTATCAGCCGCTGCGGGCCGCGGTCGCCCTCGCGGAGAAGCTGGGCGTGACCGTCATGGTCCACTGCACGAATCCGCCGGGCGAGATGAGCGAACTGCTGGAGATCCTGCGGCCGGGCGATATCATGACGCATATGTACATGAACCAGGGCTCCACGATTCTGGAAGACGGACGGGTGAAGGACTGTGTCTGGAAGGCCCAGGAGCGGGGCGTGCTCTTCGAGGCGGCGGACGCCAGAGCCCATTTCGGTCTGGACGTGGCGGTGCCCGCCATCCGGGAGGGCTTCCTGCCGGACATTCTGGCCAGCGATCTCACCAAGCTGAGTATGCACCTGCGTCCCACCGCCTTCAACATGGCGATGCAGCTGTCCAAATACACCGAGCTTGGGATTCCCTTCGGGAAAGCCATCGAACTGGCAACCGTAGCCCCCGCCCGGCACATGAACATGCTGGGTGAGGTCGGGTCCCTTACCCCCGGTCACGCCGCCGATGTGGCGGTGTTCCGTCCCGTGGAGCGGGAGAATGTGTTCGGAGACCGGCCCTATGGGTCCGCCATCCAGCATCTGCATACCGGCAGCACCGTGTATCAGCCGGTCCTGACCCTGAAGGACGGCGAAATGGTCTACCGGGACGTCACCTTCTGAGAAGCTTTGCAGCATTTCGGGCAGAACTGATGGCAGAGCAGCGCATCCGTCGGGAGCGGGCTGACGGAAAAAGATCTTCCGGCGTTAAGAAGAAGCAGTTTCAGTGACCGTGATTGGAAAGGAGAACGTCATGGATATTCTGAAAGGAGCCTATGATCTCCACATTCATACGGCGCCGGATTCCGTTCCCCGTCGCTGTACCGATGAAGAGGCGGCGCAGCGGATGCGCGACGCCGGTATGGCGGGATGCGTGCTGAAGCATCACCATGCGGATACGGCGGAGCGGGCGGCGCGCATCCGGGCCCTGTTTCCGGACCTGGACGTGGCGGGGGCCATTGTCCTCAACCGCTGGACCGGCGGGCTGAACCCCGACGCGGTGGAACGCTGCGCCCGGGCGGGCGGCCAGTTTGTCTGGTTTCCAACCATGGATTCCCGCTCCTGGGTGTTGGGCCATGGGTTCAACGGCAGCCCGGAGGAACTGAAGGCCATGCTGACGGCCTGCGACGAGGATAATAACCTGCTGCCTGAGGCAAGGGCGGTGCTGGAGGTGGCGAACCGTTGGGACATGGTGGTGGGAACCGGCCACCTGGATCCCCGGGAGGGGATGGAAGTGGTACGGGCCTGCGGAGAACTGGGATGCCGCTGCGTGCTCACCCACGCGGATAACCCGGGCGACGCCTACACGGATGCGCAGCAGCGGGAGGCGGTGAAGCTGGGAGCCATGGTGGAGCACAGCCTCTACACCACCCACTACGGCTATACTCCCATCCGGGAAGTTGCCCGTCAGATCCGGGTTGTGGGCGCCGAACACGTGATTCTCACCACGGACTTCGGCCAGATGCGATCTCCTTTCTTCGACGAAGGTCTGGCCCGGTACGCGCAGCTTCTGGCAAGGGAAGGCATCACGGAGGAAGAGCTTGGGAGGATGCTGCGGGATAACCCCCGCCAGCTGATGCACAAGCGGCAGACCAGGTAAGAGAAGAGCGTCCGGGCTCCCACCAGGAAGAACCCGGGCGCTTTTTCTGTCGTTCCGAGGATCCTGTCTGCCCGGAATGGGAGTTTCTGAGATTGGATTCCGGGTTTCATTCCCATTCATCGACTTGCTCCCGGAGAAGCAGACGGGACCGGCCCGGGGCGTGATGCTCCGGTCCGGTCCCTGATAGAAGGAGGGTATGGAATGCGGTTACAGTCCCTTGCGGGCGCGGTTGTAGTTGATGAGGCAGCCGGCCTTGACGATCTTCCGCTCGTCGGGGGTCATGTCCGCCACGTAGAGGTGGATCTCCTCCGCGGAGCCGCCGCGGATCACATAGGCGGGAATGTCCTTCAGGTCTCCGTCGAGAGCTTCCCGGATGCCGGGTACGTAGATCCAGTCGCCCACCTCGAAGGAGGCGTCCTCGCTCATCTGGAAGGGAATCATACCCCAGTTCATCACGTTGGAGCGGTAACGCTTGGTGGCGTATTCCTTCGTGATGTTGGCCAGACCGCCAATCACCCGCTGGCAGGAGGCGGCCTGTTCCCGAGCGGAACCGTCGCCGGGCTTGATGGCGTAGACCATGGACCCGATCTCCGTCTCCCCGGGCTCTACGTTCTCCTGGCCGGGCAGGGTACGGATCGTCTCAAAGACGGCGGTCAGGGCGGGCTCTTCCGCGAGCACATCTCCGCCGGCGGTGCGGGCCTTCTCCAGGCGGTCGACTGCCTTGCTGCGGCCCACGTAGCCGGGATCCCGGCGGCTGAGGGTGAACTCGGCCAGGCCGAGAGGATTGGACCGGTAGGAGGAGGTCTCGCCGGAGGGGATCAGCTCGTCCGTGGTGGTGACGGGATCCAGGATCTTGGAGCAGACCCGCAGGAGGATGTTGTCCGTCAGGGGGCTCATCTTCGGCCAGTCCTTGATATTGGGGCCGTAGACCAGTTCCTCGCCGGTGGCCTTGCGGAAGCCCTGATAGACCCGGCGGTTGTAGACGGTGGGATCGAAGGAGTAAGCGGGCACGTCGCCCCAGGTATCAAAGGCCTCGGCGCTGGTGAGAACGCCGCCGTTGGCCGCTGTGGCGGCGATGGAGCGGGCGTCCATGAGGGCGACAGCGCTCATCTGGGCGTTGCCGGGCTTGGAGCCTTCGCGGTTGGGGAAGTTGCGGGTGGTGTGGCGGATGGAGAGGCCGTTGTTGCAGGGGGTGTCGCCGGCGCCGAAGCAGGGACCGCAGAAGGCGGTGCGGATGACGGCGCCCGCCTCCATCAGGTCCGCGATGTAGCCCTGGCGGGTGAGGTTGATGAACACCGGCTGGGAGGAGGGATACACGGAGAGGGAGAACTCGCCGTCGCCGCAGCTCTTTCCTCGCAGGAGGTTGGCGGCCTCCACCACGTTGGTGTAGTTGCCGCCGGCGCAGCCGGCGATGATGCCCTGCTGCACGTG
>CANRFA010000058.1 GCA_947629775.1 uncultured Oscillospiraceae bacterium | reverse complement strand
TTCGGCGAGCGGATGTATGTCTCCAACGCCACCGGCTGCTCCTCCATCTGGGGCGGTCCCGCCGCCACCTCTCCCTACGCGGCCAACGCCGAGGGTAAGGGTCCCGCCTGGGCCAACTCCCTGTTCGAGGACAACGCCGAGCACGGCCTGGGCATGTATCTGGGCCAGAAGTCCATCCGCAACCGCCTGAAGGCGAAGACCGAGGCTCTGATCGCCGTGCCCTGGGCCCGTCCCGAGCTCAAGGAAGCCGCTCAGAAGTGGCTGGACACCATGGAAGACGGCAAGACCAACGGCGCCGCTTCCAAGGCCTACATCGCCGCGCTCCAGGCCAGCATCTGCACCGTGGATGAGCTCATCGCTCTGCCCAACGAGCAGCTTTCCGCTCACGGCAAGGAGCTGAAGGCGGCCGGCAAGGAGTTCTGCGACTGCGACGCCTGCAAGCTCGTGGCCGAGATCCTGGCCGAGAAGGACTACCTGAACAAGAAGTCCGTGTGGATCTTCGGCGGCGACGGCTGGGCCTACGACATCGGCTTCGGCGGCGTGGACCACGTCCTGGCCTCCGGCGAGGATGTCAACGTCTTCGTCTTCGATACCGAGGTCTACTCCAACACCGGCGGCCAGGCTTCCAAGGCCTCCAACATCGGCCAGGTGGCGCAGTTCGCCGCGGCCGGCAAGGAGATGGCCAAGAAGTCCCTCGCCGAGATCGCCATGACCTACGGCTACGTCTACGTGGCTCAGGTCTCCATGGGCGCCAATCCCAACCAGACCCTGAAGGCCATCTCCGAGGCCGAGGCCTATCACGGCCCGTCCCTGGTGATCGGCTACGCCCCCTGCGAGATGCACTCCATCAAGGGCGGCATGGCCAACTGCCAGACCGAGATGAAGAAGGCGGTCGAGTGCGGCTACTGGAACCTGTTCCGCTTCAACCCCGACCTCAAGAAGGAGGGCAAGAACCCCTTCATCCTCGACTCCAAGGCGCCCGCCGGCGGCTATCAGGAGTTCCTGATGAACGAGGCCCGCTACTCCTCCCTGACCCGCTCCTTCCCCGAGCGCGCCAAGGAGCTGTTCGCCCGCAACGAGGAGACCGCGAAGAAGCGCTACGAGAAGCTCACCCGCATGGTGAAGATGTACAGCGAGGAGTAATCCTCCCCGCACATACCGCCTCAGCGGCCTGATATACCCACGTTTTTCCCGGGAGGGAGCGGAGTTTCCGCTCCCTCCCGTTCGTATGCCGGGTGCAGAAAGCGGCTGTCCCTGTCTGATTTTGCCAGCAGCGGGGATGCCGGCTGACCGGATGGAGATTCCATCCAGATGGAAACGGTCCGGTTGCCGGGGCGAAATGGCCCGCGGCCGGCTGGTCTTGTGTAGTATGACGAAAACAGGGCAGAAAGCATGCCCTAACTTTGGTGGATTTTACCCACAGAAAGTGCTTGCAAAAACCCCACGGGTTCAGTAATATATGGTCACAGGAACACCTAAGGTACTTAACTATTAAGCACCTTAATGAAAGAGGAAGACCGGACCGCAGAGCGGTCCACAGCCTCTGAGAACCGGGTCCGGCCGCAGGTCTGCTTTGTCTGTTACCGGACACTGCAGCAGGTGTCTGCTTTCTGGTGGTGCCGGTGCCCTGATCTCCGGGAACCATCCGTATGTGCCGGACAGTCTGAGACTGTACCCAGGCATGGCAGAGGATGGGGAGGCTGGGATTGTCCTGCGGGCATTCGGCTCCCGTTTCAGGGGGAAGTGTTCCCTGCAGAAGCATCTGCAGCATCGACCGTACAGGCTACAAAAACACTTAAGCGGCTTAATAGTTAAGCAACTTAAGAAAAGAAAAAGCGCAGGAGAGTAGATTATGTACGATTTTGACACACTGTTACAGCGGAAGAACACGGACTGCACGAAGTGGGACGCTCTGGCAAGAGACTATGGACGTGACGATCTGATGCCCTTCTGGGTTGCGGACTCGGACTTTCCGGTTCTCCCGGAGATCGTTCAGGCGATCCGCTCCCGGGCGACCATGGACCAGACGTTTGGGTATACCATCGCAGGGGACCGGTACTACAACAGTCTGATCAACTGGAACCGGAACCGGCATGGACTGGAGATTGCAAAGGAGACGGTTTTGCCTGTCCCCGGTGTTGTGACCGCCCTGTCCCTGTGCCTTCTCGCACTGACCAGGGAGCAGGATAAAGTTCTGATCAATCCACCGGTCTATACCCCGTTCTTTGATACCGTCAGGTCCCTGGACCGCCACCTGGTGCTCTCCCCCCTGGTGGAGCGGAACGGCCGGTATGAGATGGATTTTGAAGACATGGAGCGGAAGATGGCAGAGGGCGTAAAGCTTTTTATCCTCTGCAGCCCCCAGAACCCCACGGGACGTATCTGGAGCAGGGAGGAACTGGAAGAGGCCAGCAGACTGTGCCGGAAGTATGAGGTAGCGCTGGTTTCCGATGAAATCCACGCAGACATTGTCTACCCGGGGCACCGCCACATCCCGATTCTCCATGTGGATCCCCATGCGGTCCTGATGACGGCGCCCAGCAAGACCTTTAACATTGCCGGTCTGAAGTCCTCTTACATGGTGATCCCGGATGAAGCGTACCGGGAGAAAATCTCCGCCTGGGCCCACAAGATGCATCTCTACATCAACGTGTTTGCCTGTGAGGCTACGGTTGCCGCCTATGAAAACGGCGCTGCCTGGGTGGATGAGCTGAACCGGTACCTGGAGCAGAATGCGCGCTTCACCGTGGATTTCCTGGCGGAAAAACTGCCGGCAGTCCGGGCCTATGTGCCGGAGAGCACCTATCTGATGTGGCTGGATTTCTCCGGGCTCGGGTTGTGCGGGGAAGAAATCAACCGGAAGATGGTAGAGGAGGCCAGGGTTGCCCTGAATCCGGGGGAAGAATACGGAGAGGGCTATGACCAGTTCATGCGTCTGAACATTGCCACACCAAGGGCATACTTAACTACGGGACTGGAACGGATTGCATCCGCTTTTTCCAGTCACAGCTGACCGTTAAGGAGGTAGAAATCCAATGGACCGTAAGAAAGTGGAGTTCAGGTTCCTGTCTGAGCCGGATATGATTCAGGCCGGTGTACTGGACACGAGACGCTGCACAGAAGTGATGGATGACACATTCCATCTCCTGGGCAACGGAGATTTCGTCATGGGCGGGTACAACCAGAGCGACCATGGCTGTATGCTGTGGTATCCGAAAGAATCTCCCTTCCCCAATATGCCTCTGGCGGGTCCTGACCGCCGCTATATGGCAATGCCTGCCTATGTGGGTGGCCGGTACAACTGCTGTGGCGTGAAGTGGTATGGCTCCAATGTGACAAATCCCAGAGAACGGGGCCTTCCCCGCTCCATCCTGCTCGTCTGCCTGAACGATGCTGTAACTGGGGAACCTCTGGCCATCATGTCCGCCAACCTGCTCAGCGCCATGCGGACCGGATGTGTGCCTGGTGTAGCGACCAAGTACCTGGCCAGGAAAGACGCGGAGTCCGTCGGCGTGATCGGATGCGGCGTGATCAGCCGGGCCTGTGCACGAGGCATCCTTGTGAACATGCCCAACGTAAAGCGGATGTACCTCAATGACATTGTCCGTGCCAGCGCGGAGAAGTTTGCGGAGGAGCTTTCGAAGGAATTTGAGGTAGAGATGATCATCACGGACAGTCTGAAGGATGCTGTGGTGGATTCCGATGTGATCAGTGTGGCAGCTGCCGGACCGGTTCCCGTGGTGATTGACCGGAACTGGCTGAAGCCCGGATGCCTGTTTACTGCCACCGGCCACGCCGAGTTGTCCGAGGAGTGCTGGATTGAGAACCGGGTGGTCTTCGACTACTGGCCCATGCATGAGCTCTGGTATCACGAGGGCCAGATGCATCCCGATGGAATTGAGAGCACCCGTACCTGGGCCCCCAGCTATCAGATGTTCCGACTGCTGGAGGAGGGCAAAGCAAATAAAGACGGAATCGTGAGTCTGAGTGATGTGGTTGTGGGGAAAAAGCCCGCCCGCGAGTCGGAGGGGGACCGGATCATCTTCATTTCCGGCGGACTGCCGGCCGAAGATGTTACCTGGGGCTATACCCTCTACGAAGAGGCCATGAAGCAGGGCCTCGGACAAACGTTGACCTTGTGGGATAAAGCCCACTGGTTATAACACACAACAGAAAAGAGGTCAAAAAATGAAAAGCAAAAGTGTACTTGCACTGGTACTCGCGCTTGCACTGTCTCTCTCGCTGATGACCAGTTGCGGCGGCGGGTCCGGGTCTTCCGGATCCTCCGGCAGTTCTGGCAGCTCCGGCAGCTCCAGCGACCAGTTCTCCGCCTCCAGCCAGGGTTCCACTGGCTCTGCGAAGGATGAAGTCGTAGCGATCCTCAAAGCGGAACCCTCCAACATCGACCCTCACGGAAATACGGAACTGGTGGCCATGACCGTACAGGTTCAGATTTTTGAGACCCTGGTGGCCAAGGACCAGGATGGCAACATCGTTCCCTGCCTGGCGGAGAGTTGGGAGCAGATTGATGACTGCACCATCCGCTTCAAACTGCGCGATAACGTCTACTTCCACAACGGGGACAAGCTCACGGCTGAGGATGTTGCCTTTACGATTCAGCGCGCTACGGAATTGCCCTCCAGCGCTGCGATCTTTGCTGCATTCGATGCGGAGAACACCAAAGCTGTGGATGATCTGACCGTTGACGTTGCGACTAAGACCCCTTATGCCGCTGTGTACAACTATCTGACTTCCACCCGCGGCGGCATTGTCTGCAAGCGTGCGGTAGAAGAGATGGGCGACGATGCCTTTGGCCGCGCTCCTGTGGGCACCGGTCCGTTTATGTTTGACAGCTGGTCCACCGGTACCAGCATTACTCTGAAGCGCAACGACAATTACTGGGGCGAGAAGCCTGCTTACAGCACGCTTACCCTGAAGTTTATTACCGAAACTGCTAACCGTGCGCTTGAAATTGAGGCCGGCAATGCGGATATCGTTCTGGATCCCGATACGAATGACCTGGACCGCCTGGCCGAAACGGAAGGTCTTGAGGTTGTTACCGGCGACAGCTATGGTATGTCCTATATCGTCTTCTCCATGGATGATGAGGTCCTCAGCGATGTCCGGATCCGCCAGGCTCTGTCCCTTGCGCTGGATCTGAATACCATGGTGCCTGCTGTCTATGGTTCCTATGCTTCCCCGGCTGAGAGCGTCATGCCCGCCACGATCTTTGCCTATGAGTCCCAGGGAACCCATGAATACAATGTGGAAAAGGCCAGGGAACTTCTGGCGGAAGCCGGATACCCGGATGGTCTGACCCTGAAACTGTGCCTGCCCGACGGAAATGAGCAGCAGAGCATCGGCACAATCGCCCAGAACATGTGGAAAGAGATCGGTGTGACAGCGGAGATCACCACCGCCTCTACCTCAGAGGTTATTGCCTCTGGCCGCCGTGGAGACAACCAGATTGCCGTTATGTCTGCATCCTACTCCACCGGCGACCCCGGTCACGCCCTGGCGGACTTTGATACCCGCAGCGATGGCTTCTTCCGTCCCAATGACAGGAAGATCGACGAACTGCTGGACAAAGGGGCATCCACCTATGACACCACAGAGCGTGCCCAGGTCTACGCGGAGTTGCAGGACTATATCTACAACCAGTACTATATGATTGGGGTAGCGAACAAGACCGTCAGCTACGTCATCACGGACAAAGTACAAAACTTCTATTGCGATCCCGGCGATATTCCCTCCTTCGCAGGAGTTGTAGTGACTGAGTAACCAGTCCTTTTCGCGCTGCGGCGCAGAGCAGCGACCTCAGGCCCTGCTCTGCGTCGCCCGTTAAATCTTTATACAGCAAGGAGTGTCTGTATTATGGCAAAACTGGTAATGGGAGAGCTGACATGGCCTGAACTGGCTGCCGAGCTGGAGCACATCAAAGTGGCCCTGGTTCCGGTGGGCTCCTGCGAACAGCACGGTCCCAACACAACATTCATTACCGACGCGGCCCGGGCCTCCGCCTATGCGGAGAGGCTGGCAGAGCGCTGCGGGAATAAGGTCGTGGTATTTCCCTGTGTGACGTATGGTCTGTCCCTCCATCACATGGACTTCCCGGGGACGGTTACGCTGCGGGTTGAGACCATGATGAATCTTCTGGAGGACATCGGGGTTTCCATCGCAAAGCACGGCATTAAGAAGATCCTGTTCCTGAATGCCCATGGAGGAAACTTCCCTGCGTTGGAAGGGGCGGTCATCAACCTGAAGCAGCTGCACGGTGTGGATGCCTACTGGTCCGCAGTGGGATCCGAGATTTCCCTGGGCGGGTTGACCGGTCTGCCCAAGCTGATCGGACACGCCTGCGAGGTGGAAACCAGTTCTGCTCTGTATCTGTGCCCTGAGGTTGTACGGGAGGAGCGTGTTCCAGGTATCCTGCAGGACAGCATGTTGACCCGGGATTCCTTTGTCAAAGGCGGCGGCGCATGGAGCTGGAAGAACGATGCATCCCTCAATGGCGCGCTGGGCGATGCCCGCAAGGCCACCTGGGAGATCGGTAAAGAGATGACCGAAGCATCCCTGGAGTACATGGAGAAGATTGTAGACGAGATTATTGCGCGTCCGTAACCGGTCTGCTGTTTGAGTCAGAGTATGCTTCTGTGTTTTTCATGATCCCCGCCCCGGGAGGCAGGAATCCGAGACAATACAGGGCGCTTCCAGAACCAATCCCGCAATGAGGTGTGACTATGATCAAATTTGTTATCAAACGCGTTATTGCTCTGATTCCCGTTCTGCTGGGCGTCTCCTTTATTATTTTCAGCCTTCTGTACTTCACACCAGGCAGTCCTGCAGAGTACATGCTTGGTATGGATGCAACGGAGGAGAATATCCAGGCGCTGGAAGAAGAACTGGGACTTGACAAGCCTTTCCTGATTCAGTACGTGAACTATGTGAAGAATATTGTTTTGCATTTTGACTTCGGAAAGTCATATACCACCAAACAGTCTGTGACAACTGAGCTCGTAGCCCATTTGCCCGCAACTGTAATTCTGGCGGTTTTGAGCGTAGGGTTTGCGACCATTGTAGGTGTGGTAACCGGCGTGATCTCCGCAGTAAAACAGTACTCCATTTTCGATAAATGCGCTACTGTTTTTGCCCTCACAGGAGTATCCATGCCGAACTTCTGGACAGGCCTGATGCTGATTATTCTGTTTGCCGTTCACTGGAAGATATTCCCGCCGTCCGGATTTGATACCCCGCTCAGCTGGGTTCTTCCTACCCTTACAGTGGGTATGGCCTCCAGTGCTACTATTATGCGGCAGACCCGTTCGGCCATGCTGGAAGTCATACGGCAGGATTATATTACAACTGCCCGCGCCAAGGGGCAGAAAGAAATTGTTATTGTGATCCGGCATGCTCTGCGCAATGCCCTGATTCCCATTATTACGGTGGTCGGTATTTCCTTCGGAGGCATGCTGGGTGGCGCTATTTTAGCCGAGTCGATTTTTTCCATCCCCGGAATTGGCAAACTGATGGTGGATGCCATAAAGGGGAAGAATTATCCCATGGTGCAGGGCGGCGTTCTGTTTATCGCCCTCGGCTTCTCCATCGTAAATCTGCTGGTCGATATTCTCTATGCATTTGTCGATCCGAGAATCAAATCCCAGTATAAGGGTTCGTCAAAGAAGAAAAAGTCCCCCGAGACAGAGGAAAAGGAGACTTGATATATGGCTGAGAAGAACGTATCCTATATGCTTGAACAGGAGATTGACTACAGCGTTTATAAAAAGGAAGGAATTCTGATGCAGACCTGGAGAGGTCTGCGGAAGAATCCTCTGGCCCTGATTGGGATGGCCCTGCTTATTGTGCTGCTGTTTATGGCTATCTTTGCGGATGTTCTCGCTCCATACGGTGAGGACTATCAGGACCTTCTTTCCCAGTTTGCTCCTCCGTTTTCACCGGGCCATCTATTCGGGACGGACGATTATGGAAGGGACATTTTCAGCCGTATCCTCTATGGAAGTCGGATCTCCCTGATTATCGGACTGGCTACCGCGACCCTGTCTGCACTCATTGGTATTATAGTCGGTTCCCTTGCCGGTTTCTACGGAGGGAAGGTCGATAATATTCTGATGCGTCTGATCGATATCATGATGGCCATTCCGAGTACGCTGCTTGGCATCTCCATTGTGGCTGCCCTTGGGAACAGCATTCGAAATGTGATTATCGCTGTGGCAATTGCTGCAGTTCCTTCGTACGCGCGCATTGTCAAGGCCTCCATTCTCTCCGTTAAAGAGCAGGAATATGTGGAAGCGGCCCGCTCAACAGGCGCCTCGGATTTCCATATCATCATGCACCATATCCTGCCCAACTGCCTGGCTCCCATCATCGTTCAGGTTACCATGGGCGTTGCCAAGGCAATTCTGGAGGCGTCCTCGCTGAGTTTCATCGGTCTGGGTGTTCAACCGCCATCGGCCGAATGGGGCGCCATGCTGTCCGCCGGACGTACGTTTATCCGGAGGGCCTGGTGGATGGTCACGTTCCCCGGGCTGGCCCTGGCCATGGTCATCTTTGGGCTGAACCTGTTTGGAGATGGTCTGCGGGATGCCCTCGATCCACGCCTGAAGACATAGGAGGCCGAGTATGGATGACCTGATTTTATCGATCCGGGATTTGTCTGTCCACTACGTCAAGGACAGAAGCATTGTGAAAGCAGTCAACAGTCTCTCCTTCGATCTGAAGACAGGGGAGACTCTGGGCCTTGTGGGCGAGACCGGTGCGGGCAAGACTACCACAGCCCTCAGTATCATGAACCTTGTTCCGAATCCACCCGGGAAGATTGTGAGCGGTGAGATCCTGTTTGAAGGGAAAGATGTACTGAAGCGCTCCAAAGCGGAACTGCGGAAGATGCGCGGACGGGAAGTTTCCATGATCTTTCAGGATCCCATGACTTCTCTGAACCCTGTCATGACGGTCGGGGACCAGATTGCCGAGGTGATACGGCTTCATGACCGGGTGTCACGGGCCGAGGCAGCGGTGCGGGCCCAGAAGATGCTGGAAATGGTTGGGATCAGTGGAGAGCGGTATGGAGATTATCCCCATCAGTTTTCCGGCGGAATGAAGCAGCGTGTGGTCATTGCCATCGCGCTCGCCTGCAGTCCCCGGTTGCTGATTGCAGATGAGCCCACGACTGCTCTGGATGTGACCATTCAGGCTCAGGTGCTGGAACTGATGATCAATCTGCGAAAGCAGTTCAACACCTCCATGATCCTGATTACCCATGACCTGGGGGTCGTGGCACAGGTCTGTAACAAAGTTGCCATCATGTATGCGGGCGAAATTGTGGAGTACGGGGACCTGTCCGATATTTACGAGCATGCCCTTCATCCCTATACGGTCGGGCTGTTTGGCTCCATACCGGATCTGGACGAGGAAACGGACCGGCTTCATCCCATAGCGGGGCTGATGCCGGACCCCACGAATCTGCCGGAGGGCTGCTCCTTCAGCCCGCGCTGTCCCCACTGCACGGAGGCCTGCAGACACAGGAAACCTGACCTGACCGAAGTTACGCCGGGACATCAGGTGAGATGCGTTCTGGTTGAGAAGACGGAAGAGGTGAGATGATGGGAGCATTGCTGCAAGTCAGCGGACTGAAAAAATACTTCCCTACACCAAAGGGGCTTCTTCACGCTGTGGATGATATCAACTTCACGCTGGAGGAAGGAAAAACCCTTGGGATTGTTGGCGAATCCGGATGCGGGAAATCCACCATGGGACGGGTGGTGCTGCACCTGCTGGAACCGACTGCGGGGACCATTCTCTTTGACGGGAAAGATATTTCCCGACCGGATCGCCGTACCCTGAAGGAACTGCGGAAAGACATGCAGATGATCTTTCAGGATCCTTACTCTTCCATCAATCCGCGCATGACTGTAAGCGAAATCATTGGCGAACCCCTGCGTATCTACAGAACCTGCTCATCTTCCAGAGAGTACACCCGTGAAATCGGGAAGCTTATGGATACAGTGGGTCTGGCGGCCCGCCTGTTCAACACGTACCCTCACGAACTGGATGGAGGACGCAGACAGCGGATTGGCATCGCCAGGGCCCTGGCGCTGAATCCCAGGTTCATCGTATGTGACGAGCCTGTATCCGCCCTGGATGTATCGATCCAGGCCCAGATCCTGAATCTGATGCAGGATCTTCAGGAGGAACGCAAGCTGACGTATATTTTCATCACACACGATCTGTCAGTTGTGAAGCACATCTCGAATGATATCGGCGTGATGTATCTGGGACAGATGGTGGAGAAGTGCGCCTCCAGAGAACTGTTCCGTGATCAGCTCCACCCCTATACAAAAGCGCTTCTTTCTGCGATCCCGCGTCCAAAACCCAATCAGAAGACGAACCGTATTCTGCTTCGGGGAGAGATTTCTTCCCCCATTGATCCGGGAGACAAATGCCGTTTCTGCAGCCGCTGTATCTATGCGCAGGAGCGTTGCTTTAAAGAGAATCCAAAGCTGGAAGAGGCCAAACCCGGTCACTTTGTAGCCTGTCATTTCCACAGGGAAATTGAGTCTGGCGCAATCAAACCTCAGTCTTAACAGGAAAAGAGCGGCTGTTTCCAGCCGCTCTTTTACCTGTTATCCGTGGGAAGCGGAGGATCCTCCAGAAGATGAATATAGCTGGTGATCACCTTAAAGAAATCCGCTACCTCATTCACAGAGCACGTTTCCAGCAATTCGTTTAAGGTTCCCGTAACATTCTCCACATCGTAGGCCTTGTGTGCAAGGCTCAGTTCCCTTCCGGACTCCGTAACAAACAGTTGGTTATTGCGCGCATTGTCCGGGGACTTAATCCGGACAATATATCCCTTCTTTTCCAGTTTTGTGGCTGTCTGGGACAGCGCGCTGCTGGTACGGTTCCACAGGCCGGCGAGTTCCGTAATGGTGATACCGGGATTCTCCTCAATTGCGGTGAGGGTATGGACCTCTACCATGTTAATCAGTTGCCCGGTCCCATAGTCATGCTTCTCTGACATGTAGTCATTGTACAGAGTGACAAACTTAAAGACCAGATCGGCCTTTTCGTTCAGACTGGAAAAAAGTGTGCTGGCTTGCTGTGGGTCATCTTCCTGATTCCTGATTGAGACTCCCATGCTTTCAACTCCCCAAAATTGTGTAGGATCAAACATCTGTGATTTGCAAAACGGCAAACAGTGGTTCTGCGTTCCCGGGTACCGTGCGTTCGGAGAAAAGGAGAACTGTTTGCCTGTCCAGATTTCGCGAGCAGTTCCGCTTTCGAAAAGGAAGGACGTGCCAGGGCGGCTGCAGTCCGACGGGCAGGACCGCAGGACCGGTTGAAGCAGGTCAGGAATGCAAAACAGGAAGTCGCTGTATCTGTCAGGGTGGTGTCTTGCGATACGCTCTGTGCATAATGGGAGCCAGAGTTTACATGACTGCCTGCTTCTGCTTCCATGGCCGGGATTGCCATTCCGGCCTTACTTTGTTCCTCTATTGTAACACATCCACAAACCCTGTGCAAGGGAAAGGCGGAGAAAAATTTGCGGACGGAATATTCTGCCATTTTCCGCCCTGAGAATCCGAACGGTACAGTGAGAATACGTGGAATGAATCATTATGCAAAGTGTATGCAAAAACATACACTTCAAACAACCTGGAGAGGTGCTGTATGAAACTGATTAACCAGTTGAACTATGAATCTCTGCTCTACCCCACCACGATGGAAGAGGATGCAGAACTGAAGCCGCCTTACCCCAGCATTGCAAAGGCAGGCTGCGGATTGTGCTGTGTCTGCATGCTGGCCGATGTGCTCGCCGGAGAGATGCTTTCCCTGGAAGCGTGCATTCAGCTTTCCATGGAGAGCGGCGCGAACCACTTTGGAACGGATATGAGGAGACTGGCGCCCGCAGTGGCAGAGCGCTATGGACTGGAGCTTACCGCCGGAGATGACATCCGGATCCTGGAGGATTGCCTGGACCATGGCGGTGCGGCCATCGTTCATGTGGGGCGGGTAAATGGTGCCCTGTCGGATGGCGGGCACTTCGTTCTGGCTGTCAGGGCAGGAGAGGGATCCGTGTGGATTGCGGACCCTTCGTACTCCAGGGAGAAATATGAGAAACCATACAGGCGGGATCTGGTCTCATTTGCAGATGGCTATGTGGGAATCTCCAGGGAGAACCTGATGCAGGAGACGAAGTTCCGTTCTCCGGCTTTTTACTGCTTCACCCGGAAGCAGGCAGATCCTGACACGTAAGGGGGCAGTGATCCCCTGCGTGCGCACCAGGGCGGGCCGCCTCCGAAGAGACGGCCCGCCTGGGGTTATAATGCAATCCGGATGGAAGAGGGAACTCAGCCGGCGATCAGCAGGGAGTTGAAGTCGGCGAAGGCGGTTCCCATCAGGCCGGTCAGGCCTTCCGCGGAGACATAGTAGTTGCCGTTCAGCAGCAGAGCGGCGGTGTCAATTTTGGCGTCGCCGACGGTGATGCCGATGGTGTCCGCCACCGGGGTGCCCTCCGTGGGGGCTTCCAGAGCGTCTGCGGTGTAGTTGCCGCCCTTGGCGATCACCACGCCGTTGTTCCACTCCAGAGCGAACTTATAGTCAGTGTCCTTCAGAGCGAAGGCCACGTCGCGCAGACGGTAGTAGATCTTGCCGTTGCCATCGGTGAGGGTTGCGGCGGAGACGGATACCTTGTTGTCAATGTGAATGCTCTTGTTGAGAGGCGTCTCCATCTCGCCGGCGTTGATCTTCGCGATGATCTCGGCCCGCTCGGGGTTGTCGAGCTGCAGGTCCACGCCGGTGATCTTCCAGTTGTTATCCACTTCCGGAGCGACCGGGGAGTGCTCGGCGAAGTAGGCCACCAGCATGTCGCGGACGGACTCGGAGGACTGCCAGTCGGCGTCGGCGGCTACCATGGCGTCCACGGTGGAGGAATAGCGGTAGTTGTTGACCGCCAGCTTCAGAACCTGGTCGTCCTTCAGAGGTTCGCCCTTGAAGGTGACATTCTTGATACGGGAGCCGGCGGGCTGGCTCAGATCCACCTCATAGTTGACGCCGGCGAAGATATCGTGGAGATAGTCGGGCTTGGCAGGATTAAAGGAGATGGTCACATCGCCAGGCAGCCATTGGTTGTAACACTCTGCGGCCCACTCCATATACGTCTTCAGCTCTGCGCCGGTGACGTTGACCCGGTACAGGGTGTTGTCGAACTTGTAGATGTCGAAGATGTTATTGTAGAGGATGGTGCCTTCCGGCAGGTCGCTGGTGGCCTTGAAGAGGGCGGCGGCGGAGACGTCGGCGCCGGCCTTCTCCATCTGCACCTTGTTGATCAGGTCCATGACGGCGGTATCCATGATGCGGCCGGAGGCGATGCCCTTCACTTCGTCTTCCGGCTGGAACTTCGCGGTGGTGGAGCCGAGCACGTTACCGGAAACAAACTGAATGGTCTTCTCCTGGGCCTCCTTCACGATGGGGAGGTCGCGGATTTCCTGGCTGGGCTCCACGTCCTTCATGGAGACGACGGAGACCTTGCAGTCCACGATTTCCTTCTTGTCATTCAGGGTCAGATCCCAGCGGGCGATCTCCTTGCAGAGGTTCTTCACGGCGCCGACCGGCACGCCGTTGATCTCGGTGTTGACGGTGGTGTGGGCATGGCCCAGCTGGAGAATATCCACTTCGGGGTTGTTTTCAATGATCATCGTGCCGGAGTCGTGATCCACACCGGGCTTGAACTCGGAGTCAACTCCCATGTGGGCGGAGACCATGATGATGTCCGCCTGATCGCCGATCTCCTTGATGGCGTCCGCGACGGCCTTATCGGGGTCAAGGTACTGGCACTCGTCGATGCCGGCCTTGCCGCCGTCCCAGGTGGGAACGAAGGGGGTATCCACGCCGATGATGGCGATCTTCACGCCGCCCTTCTCCACGATGGTCCAGCTCTTGCCGGTGACGGGCTTTCCGTCCTTATCGAGGATGTTGGCGCAGAGGACGGGGAATTTGGCCTGGCCGGTGATGGTCTGCATGGCGGGGACGCCCCAGTTGAACTC
>CANRFA010000057.1 GCA_947629775.1 uncultured Oscillospiraceae bacterium | reverse complement strand
ACCGGGCCCTGCTGCTCATCGGGGAGCCGGGCACCGCCAAGAGCTGGCTCAGCGAACATCTGTGTGCCGCCATCAACGGGGACTCCACCCGGGTGATTCAGGGGACCGCGGGCACAACGGAGGAGCAGATCCGCTACTCCTGGAACTACGCCATGCTCATCGCCCAGGGGCCCTCTCCGGAGGCCATGCTGAAGAGCCCCATCTTCCGGGCCATGGAGACGGGGACCATCGCCCGCTTTGAGGAGATCTCCCGCTGCGCCAGCGAGGTGCAGGACGCCCTCATCTCCATCCTCTCGGAGAAGCGCGTCAGCGTGCCGGAGCTCAACCTGGAGGTGCCGGCGAAGAAGGGCTTCTCGGTCATCGCCACCGCCAACACCCGGGATCGGGGCGTCAACGAGATGTCCGCCGCCCTCAAACGGCGCTTCAACATCGTGGTGCTGCCCACGCCCGCCACGCTGGAGCAGGAGATGGACATCGTCCGCACCCGGGTGGAGCAGCTGGCCTCCGGGCTGGATCTGAACGCCCGGCTGCCGGCGGAGGATGTGGTGCGGAAGGTGTGCACCATCTTCCGGGAGCTGCGGTCCGGACAGACCCTGAACCGCTCCCAGAAGCTGAAGAGTCCCTCCGGGGTGCTCTCCTCCGCGGAGGCCATCTCCCTTCTGGCGGGGTCCATGGCGCTGGCGGGCAGTTTCGGCAACGGAACCATCGCGGAGCCGGACTTGGCGGCCGGCCTCCAGGGGGCCGTGATCCGGGACGAGGAGAAGGACTCCGTGGCCTGGAAGGAGTATCTGGAGAACATCATGCGCCGCCGGGGCGGGGACTGGGCGCCGCTCTACGAGGCCTGCCGGGAGCTGAACCCATGAGTGAGCCTGTCTGGTTCGGAGTGCGCCATCTCTCCCCTGCGGGAGCTTTCCAGCTGCGGCGTCTGCTGGACCAGGTGCAGCCGCTGCGGATTCTGGTGGAAGGACCTTCGGATCTGGAGAGCGAACTGAAGGACCTGACCGCGGCGCAGACCGTGCCGCCGGTGGCCATCCTGGCCTATACCCGCCGTCCCCCGGTCCGTTCCCTCCTGTATCCGCTGGCGGAGTACTCGCCGGAGTACCAGGCGGCGCTGTGGGCGAAGGAGCACGGGGTTCCCTGTCAGTTCATGGACCTTCCTTCCAGCGTCTTTCTGGCGCTTCTGGAGCGGAGAGAGGGCAGGGCGGAGGAAGAAAACCGGGAGGAGCCGCAGGGGCCCGAGGCTGTCTGGGCCGCTCTGGAGGAACAGGCGGGCGAGGACGGCCACGAGGTCTTCTGGGAGCGGACGCTGGAGCACGCGATGGCGGAGGACGCCTACCGCCAGGGCGCCGCGGCGTTCGGGGCCCGGCTGCGGGAACTGACGGCCGGCCAGGGCGAAGACTGGCCGGAGACGGTGCTGCGGGAGTCCTGGATGCGCCGCTGCATTGACGACGTTCTGCGGGAAGGAATCCCTCCGGAGCGTCTGGTGGTGGTGACCGGCGCCTTCCACGTGGAGGGCCTGAAGAGCGCCAGTCCCATGACGGACCGGGAGAAAAAGCGTCTGCCTCGGGTGGACGCGGACCACACCCTCATGCCCTACTCCTTCTACCGCCTCTCCAGCCGCTCCGGCTATGGAGCCGGCAACCGGGCTCCGGCCTATTACGCGCTGCTGTGGGAGGGAATGAACCGGGACGATCCCCTCTGGCACGCCAGGGCCTATCTGGCCCGGGTGGCCCGCCAGCTGCGGGAAGAAGGAAGTCCGGTCTCTTCTGCAGAAGTGATCGAGGGAGTCCGACTGAGTCGGGAACTGGCCGTCCTGCGGGGCGGCGCGCTGCCCGCTCTGCGGGATCTGCGGGACGCCGCCATCACCTGTCTGGGCGGCGGCAACCTGGCTGTAGTAAGCCGGGGCGTGGCGGCGGCGGAGATCGGAACGGCCATCGGCTCCCTGCCCGAGGGCGTGAGCCGGACCAGCATCCAGGAGGACTTCTACCGCCAGATGAAGGACCTGCGCCTGGAGCGCTTTCGCAGCGCGGTGGCCCAGGACCTGTCGCTGGATCTGCGGGAAAACCGGGCGGTCAAAAGCCGGAAGTCCGCCTTTCTGGATCTCAACCGCTCCTTCTTTCTCCACCGGCTGCGGGTGCTGGACGTCTCCTTTGCCCAGGTACAGGACACCCGGCAGGAAAACGCCACCTGGGCGGAGCACTGGGTTCTGTGCTGGACGCCGGAAGCTGAGATCGCGCTGGTGGAGGGCGCCCTGCGGGGCGACACGGTTCAGCAGGCCGCCGGCTCCGTTCTGAAGGAGCGGGTGGAGCGTGCCGCCGGAATGGGAGAGGTCGCCGCCGTGCTGGAGGACGCCTTTTCCTGTGGCCTGGGAGAGGCGGTCCGATACGCCACCGCGGGTCTGCAGGCCATGGCGGTAGACGCGGCCTCTCTGGACGATCTGGCGGCTGTCGCCCAAAGGCTGAGCCTGATCCTCCAGTACGGGGGCCTGCGGCAGCTGGATCCGGAACCGCTGAAGCCCATTCTGGAGCAGATCTTCCTGCGCTGCTGCCTGATTCTGCCCGGCGCCTGTGTCTGTGACGACGAGGGGGCGAAGCGGGTTCAGCTGGCCACGGAGCGTCTCAATACGGCCGCTCTGGCCCACGACTTTCTGGACAGCGCCCTCTGGACGGAAACGCTGCGGCAGATGTCCCAGCGGGACGACCTCAACCCGAAACTTTCCGGTTACGCCACCGCCGTTCTTCTGGAGCGGGGGCAGATGGACGAGGAGGCTCTGGATCTGGAGGTGCGCCGTCGGCTGTCCCCCGGGGTGCCGGCGGATCTGGGTGCCGGCTGGTTCGAGGGGCTGGCGCAGAAGAACCGGTACGCCCTTATCGCCCGCCTCTCCCTGTGGAGCAGTCTGTCCGCCTATCTGGACGGGCTGGACGAGGAGGAGTTCAAGCGCTCGCTGGTGTTTCTGCGCCGGGCGTTCGCGGACTTTACGGCGGGAGAGAAGGACGCCATCGCGGAGAACCTGGGAGAGATCTGGGGAATCCATCCGCAGCTGGTCAGCGAGCAGCTGAACGCGGCCCTGGACGGGGATCTGCTGGCGGAGCTGGCGGACTTCGACTTCGGGGACTTTTAGGGGGTGCGGTTGTGGACGATGTGACAAGAATGCGCCGCTGGCGCCTGATTCTCGGCTCCGAGAGCCAGGAACGCTTCGGGCAGATGGGCGGCAAGGCCCTGGACGGGGAGGACGCCCTGATGGACCAGGCCCTGGCGGCCATCTACAGCCGCTCGGAGGAAGGCGGATTCGGTTCCGGAACCGGAAGCGGCGGAGCGGGACGGGGACCTTCCACGCCCCGGATCTCCCGCTGGCTGGGGGATGTGCGGACTCTCTTTTCCCAGGACCTGGTGAAGGTCATCCAGGGAGACGCCATCACCCGCTGTGGCCTGAAGCAGATGCTTCTGGAGCCGGAGCTGCTGGACAGTCTGGAACCGGATCGGAATCTGGCGGCCACCATCCTTCTGCTCAAGGAGCAGGTGCCGCAGCGCAGCCGGGAAAGCGTGCGGCGCTTCATCCGGCGGATTGTGGAGGACATCAACCGCATGCTGGAGCAGGACGTGCGCCGGGCGGTGACGGCGGCCATCAACCGCCGGGCCCATTCGCCCATTCCCTCCGCCACGGCGCTGGATTACCGGCGCACCATCCGCTCCAACCTGAAGCATTACGACCCCGAGCGGAAGACCATCCTGCCGGAACACTTCTGGTTCTTCGAGCGCTCCAGCCAGACGGGCGCCAGCCGCTGGACCGTGATCCTGGATGTGGATCAGAGCGGCTCCATGGGAGAGTCCGTCCTCTACTCGGGGGTCCTCGCCTCCATTCTGGCCAGCATGGCCTCTCTGAAGACCCGGGTGGTGGCTTTTGATACCAATGTGGTGGATCTGACGGACCGCTGCGCGGACCCGGTGGACCTGATTTTCGGGTTTCAGCTGGGAGGCGGGACGGACATCAACCGCTCGGTGGCCTACTGCCAGCAGTTCGTGGAGAACCCCCGGAAGACGCTCCTCTTTCTGATCACGGATCTGGAGGAAGGGGGGAACCGGGCGGCGCTGCTGCGCCGGCTGGAGGAGATGAAGCAGTCCGGCGTGACGGTGGCCTGCCTGCTGGCGATCTCGGACGCCGGCCGCCCGTATTACGACGCGGAGATGGCCCGGAAGGTGGCGGGCCTGGGGATCCCCTGCTTTGCCTGCAGTCCGGAGATGCTGCCCCGGCTGCTGGAGCTGGCCCTGCGCCACCAGGACCTGTCCGCTTTCCAGAAGGAGTTCGAGAAGCGCCGAAAGGCGTAGGGAGCGCGACGGGGCGTTCCCCGCCGGACAATTCTGAAGATGCGATGAAGGCCCGCTTAAAAATTCTGTCAGAAGTCTGAAGAATTCCGAAACCGGGTTGACGGAAGTCCAGGCGATGCGGTAGAATGCGGGGAACCGAAGACAGGGCGGGAAACGACCGTTTCCGGGAGAACCGGTTCCATCCGGATCCCCTTTGGATGTGGCAGTGGACTCCAGCCTTTCTTCCCATATGCGGAGCGGACTGCGTGCCTGTGTCTGTTCTGCTGTACAACGGAACCATAAGCTCAAAGGAGAGTTCATCATGAAGACGTGGAAGAAGCTGCTGCGTATCATGCGCGTGCCCCGGGGAGCGGAGAAGGAACACCCCGTGGCGCAGGGAGTGTGGCTGACGTTTTCTCTCACTCTCCTGGGTATCTGTGTGGGGATTCTGGCGCTGCTCTTCGCATCTGAATCCTATCCGGATCTTGCGAACGAGGCGTTGTTTTTCTCCTATTTCCATAAGCCTCTTATTCTCGTTTTGAACCTTCTTCCTCCGGTTCTGCTGATCTGGCTGTTCTACTTTATCACGGGGCGCGCCTGGTCCGCCTTCCTGGGCAGTTTCCTTCCGTCCATCGGGATTGCCCTGGTCAACTACTATAAGATTCGCCTGCGCTCGGACCCTCTGCTGGCGGTGGACCTGCGGCTGGCCGCGGAAGCGGGAAACATTGTAGGCGGATATACCCTGGATCTGAACTGGCTGGTCTGGCTTGCCTTGGGGTGCCTTCTGGCCGGCACCCTGATCGCGGCGCTCCTGATCGGCAGAAAGGTGCGGGGATGGAAGCCCCGCCTGCTTGGAACAGCGGTTTTCCTGGGGCTTACTGCGGCCTCCGTGCCGCTTCTGTTTACGAGAACGGATGTTTACAAGCGGGCGGACAACCCGGAGCTGATCAACCCCTGGTCGGACGTGGAGGTATTCGTGTCCAAAGGATGCCTTTACCCGTTCCTGTACAGTTCGCGGGATATGTTTCCCTCTCCCCCGGAAGGGTACAACGAGGAGGAAGCGGCGGCGCTGCTGGGGCAGTATGAGGACGCGGACATTCCCGAGGAACGGAAGGTATCCGTTCTTGGCGTGATGCTGGAGGCGTTCTGCGATCTCACGGATCTGCCCCTGCTGAAGGACCAGGAAACGGTGACACAGGTCTACGCCCCCTGGCACGCGCTGGAGGAGCAGTCCGTATCCGGCGATCTGCTGACCAACATCTTTGCCGGCGGCACCGTGGATACCGAGTGGGGATTTCTGACGGGGTACTCCGCCCACGACGAATTCCGCCGGAACACGGACTCCTATGTGTGGTACCTGAAGGAACAGGGGTACCAGACCTTTGGCAGCCATCCGGGGTATGGCTGGTTTTACAACCGGCAGAACGTCAACGCGTGGCTGGGCTTTGACGAATACTGGTTCACGGAAAACCATTACGGGGAGCTTGTGGATCCGGTGGGAGCGATCTATTATTCGGATCCCCTTCTCGCCGACGAGCTCCTGAAGCAACTGAAGGCGCGGGTGAAGGAAGGCCCCTGCTTCTCCTTCTCCGTGTCCTACCAGAATCACGGTCCCTATGACAGCGCCAAAACCGGCGGTACCGCCTTCCTGACCCCCGCCGGGACGGGGATGTCGGAGCAGAGCTGCAACATCTTTAACAACTACCTGAAGGGCGTGTCCTATACGGTGGAGGCCATGACCGGCCTGGCCGCCGGTCTGGAAGAGATGGAGGAGCCGGTTGTGCTGGTGCTCTTCGGAGACCACAAGCCCTGGGCCGGCAACGGGAACTCGGCCTATGCCGAGCTGGGCAGCCTCTTCGACATGTCGACCGAGCAGGGCTTCCGCGAATACTATTCCACGCCCTATATCATCTGGGCAAACTCCGCTGCGAAAGCGGTTCTGCAGAACGACTTTACAGGAGATGGCGGAGATTTTTCTCCCTGTTTCCTGATGACCAGGGTGTTTGACCTGTGTGGCTGGAAAGGACCTGGCTTCATGGAACTTTCCCGCTCCGTTCGCGACGTAACGCCTCTGCTTCATACGCAGGGACTGTATTTGAAGGAAGACGGGATTACGGATACTCTGTCCGAGGAGGACGCCCGGGTTGTGAACGGGTTCCTGGGGGCGGAATACTATCGGGAAAATAATGTGGATCCGCTGGAGAGAGTCCCTCAGAGTCCGTCCTGATCTCCCTTACGGTGGTTCGGTTGCCCACAGTACCGGCATTCGAGGGCGGTTCTCTCCCTCCTGACCTCTGTCCCGGAAAGAAAAGGGGCCTTCCTTCGGAATGCCCGGGATCATTGAGAACCTGATATCCGTCCGATCTGGAATGCGGAGCGATTCGACTGAAAGGCCGGACCGCTCCGCTTTTTTGATACGGATTACAGGACAGGGCATACCAGGGGAGTCCGGAGGGTGTCGAGCGCATTCCCCCGGAACCCGGTGGGGAAGGAGGCCGTGAACTCCGTCGTGCGGGTCAGTCCTTGGGAGCGCTGTCCCGGACGACTTCCATGTTCTTCGGCAGCACCAGGCTGAGGATGATGGCTACGACGAAGACCACCGCGACCACGTTCTCCGCGAAGACCGTGCGCACAATCTCCGGGAAGATGTTCCAGATTTCCACCTCCGTGGTGGAGGTGAAGCCTACGCCGATGGCCAGGGAGAGGGAGGCGATGACGATGTTGCGCTGGGTGAATCCGGCCTCCGCGATCATCTGCATGCCGGAGGTGACGATGGTGCCGAACATCATGATCGTGCATCCGCCCAGGACGGAGTCCGGCAGGGAGGCGAAGAAGTTGCCGATAGGCGGCAGCAGGCCGGCCAGGATCATGCAGGCGGCGCCGGTCATGATGGTGAACCGATTGACAACCTTTGTCATGGCGACGAGACCTACGTTCTGGGAGAAGGAAGTCACCGGCGGGCAGCCGAAGAGGGAGGAGATGGCGGATCCGTAGCCGTCGCAGGCCAGGGAACCGGAGATCTCCTCGCCGGTGATCTTGCGGTTAAGGCCGCCGGCCACCAGGGCGGAGGTGTCGCCTATGGTTTCCGCCGCGGAGACCAGGAAGATGATACACACCGAGAGTATGGCGCCCGGATGGAACTGCGGCGTGTAGGGCAGCAGGTGAGGCAGGGCGACGAGGCCGCCGCTCATGATGGCGGTGAGGTCCACCTTTCCCATGAAGATCGCGATGATGTAGCCCACCAGCAGGCCAGCCAGCACGGAGAGCTGCTTCAGGTAGCCCTTGGAGAGGGCGTTCCACAGCAGGCAGACCGCCAGGGTAATGGTACCCAGCAGCAGGTTCTGAGCGGAGCCGAAGTCCTCGTTGTATCCGCCGCCGAAGGAGCGGGTGCCTACGGTGAAGAGGGACAGGCCGATGGCGGTCACCACGGTAGCGGCCACGATGGGAGTGATGATCTTCCGCCAGTAGCGGGCCAGAAGACCGAGGGTGCCCTCGAAGATGCCGCCGATCAGCACGGCTCCCACCAGCGTGGGGTAGCCGTAGTTGGACGCCACCATGCTCAGAACGGAAACGAAGGTGAAGCTGACGCCCATGACGACCGGCAGCCGGGACCCGATCTTCCATACGGGGTAGAGCTGAATCAGGGTGGCGATGCCCGCCACAAACATGGCGTTCTGCAGGAGAATGGCGATCTCTCCCTGGGAGAGTCCGCCCGCGGCCCCGATCATGGTGATCGGAGTCAGATTGGCCACGAACATGGCAAGGATATGCTGCAGCCCGAAGGGAATGGCCTTCGCCATGGGAACCTGCCCGTCCAGGCGGAAGATGTTCTCCATACTGCAGTCCGGGGTGGTGGTTTTCTGCATGTTTCTCTCCTTTCTCTGTCTGCAGGGGGGACGCCCTCCGGCGGCGCCTTGCACACCAACGCCGCCTGCTCCGGTTACGGGGGCTCCTGGGAGAGCCGGAGCGTACAGGAAATGCGTCCCGGACAGTACCTGCGTCTCCATTATATCCCAAAAGAGGAAGAATGCAACATCTTTTTCCGGAACCCTGAAAAAGATTCAGAAGGAGGGGCGGGCGGAGTTGTGGTGTCGGGGGGCCGCGGACAGACGAACAGCAGGGGGCGCTGCTGGCGCTCCCTGCTTTGGTCAGGAGGATGATGCGGGAAAACGGACGAGGATGGTAAGACGGTGGTCCGCCAGGAGAGCCTGGATGGTGCCGCCCATGCGTTCCGTCAGGGTACGGGCGATAGACAGTCCCAGACCGGTGGAGCGGCGGGCGGCTTCCACCGTGTAGAAGCGATCAAAGAGACGCTCCACCTGCACCGGATCCAGGCCGGGAGCGCGGTTGGAGAAAGAGATCTCTCCCTCCGGCAGAAGGGTGATGGAGAGGTCCCCTGCGCTGTACTTGAGGGCGTTGGAGAGGATGTTTCCATAGATCCGTCCCAGGGATCCCCGGTCCAGCCGGCGGATCACCGGCCCCTCCGGCATCTGGATCTCCGGGGTGATGCCCTGCCGGGTGAGAGCGCCATAGAGGCCGGCCACGCTCTCCTCCAGCACCGCTTTCAGGTCCACATCCTCAAAGCGCAGTTCCTCCCCGGTGGATAGGATCACGGAGTAGCGGAACAGCTCTTCGGTCAGGGAGGTCATGGCCCGGACCCGATTGTCCATCAGAGCCAGGTAGCGCTCCACGGATTCGGATTTCTCCTCCCGCTCCAGCAGGTCCAGACATCCCCGCATGGCGGTGAGGGGAGTGCGCAGGTCGTGGGAAATGCTGGTGACCGCGTCCCGCAGTTCCCGGTCTCCGCTCTGATAGCGCCGACGCTCGGCGCGCAGAGCGCGCAGTTGCCGGTTCAGAATAACGGCCAGCTGCCGGGCGTGACGGTCCCGGGTGGAGAGGGAGAGCAGGACGTTGGTGTCCGTCTGCAGACGATCTTCCAGGTCAAGGCCCATTTCGTCCAGAGCACGGTGCAGCGTATGGAGTCTGAGGGCCAGAATCACAACAGAGACCAGCAGGAGAAGGTATACGAGCAGAAGCATGGGGACGGTTCCTCCCTTTCCGGAGCAGGATGGGGGACGCGGTTCAGATCCCGGTGGGCGGAGAAGCGGACTGGAAGGCGGAAAGGACCTCGTTGCAGCATCCGTAGAGATTCCAGGCGAAACGACGGTTCCGGCCGGGAAGAAGCGGGTCGGTCTCATGTGGGAATGATGTTTCTCTGCATTCGGTGGAGAATATGGAGGAGAAACGGACCGTCTCGGATCAGATCGGATTGTCGCAGCGCTCCTCCTACTTCAGATCCCGATGCCCGAACAGGTATACCCCGGCGGCGGCCAGAGCGGGAAACAGAACGAGATCACACGCCAGGAGCATGCCGGGGCGTTCCACCTGCAGCCAGGCGTACTGCACGGCCTGGCCCCCGGGCAAAAGGGCATAGAGCAGCTGAGCCGCCTGACGTGGAGGGCCCTCCGGTATGTATTCGGGATTGGACTGTACCATATGGATTGTGGAGCCGTCCATTGTATCGATTGACAAGGGAAAGCTTGGGTTGGCGTGGAGCCGTTCGTTCAGAGAGCCGCCCGCCGTCAGCAGAGCCAGGGCCAGCAGCAGGGAGGCCACGGCGCAGCCCGTCCGGCGGTCCGTCAGCAGGGCCGGCAGGGTAAAAAGCGCCGCGTAGACCTGAGAGAGCAACAGGACGCCAAGGCCGTACAGGACCAGCGTATCCGGCCCTGTCCGGAAGCCATCCAGCAGGGGAAGGCCCAGCAGGAGACCGGTGAGAAAGGAGAGCGCGCAGAAGATCAGAGCGGCGGCGCAGCCGGTGAAGAGCAGACTGAGACAGACCGCTTTTCGGGAGTGCCCGGCGATGAGGCGGTTGCGCACCGCGCCAGAGGCGAATTCTTCCCCCAGAAAGAGAGCGCAGACCAGCGCCAACACGATCCCCAGCGGGAGGACAAAAGAGAAGAAGGGGTCGTCCAGGAACTCGACGGCATCGGAATGAGTTTTATGCCACCAGCTGGAGAAAACAGACAGGGCGGGGAACAGAACGTGGAAGAGACAGGCCAGCCGGAACGGGAGACAGCGCAGCATGCGACGTATGCCAGCCGCAAAGAGTTCAGCCATGACGGCTATCTCCCACCAGATTGACGTAGAAGCTCTCCAGACTTTCGTCCCGCTCCTCCAGGGAGAGAACCTCGCAGCCCTCCTTCGCCAGAGCCAGGGTCAGCCGGGAGATGTTGAGACGGGCGAAGACGTCCGCCTGCTGTTCCGAGAGAACCTGATACTCGACCCCCATGGCGTCCAGCACCCGGGACAGGGCGCTGACGCTGGAGACCGTGAGGCGCATGCACTTGCGGCAGGCGGCGTCCAGCTCTTCGGCGCTCAGTTCCTTCAGCATGCGGCCGCTGTCCACGAAGCCGTAATGGGTGGCGAGGCGGGAGAGCTCGTCCAGGATGTGGCTGGAGATGAGGACCGTGATCTGCCTCTCCCGGTTCAGCTTGAGAATCAGTTCCCGGATCTCGATAATGCCCTGGGGATCCAGTCCGTTCACCGGTTCGTCCAGCACCAGAAAGTCCGGATCCCCCGCCAGGGCCACGGCGATGCCCAGCCGCTGCTTCATGCCCAGGGAGAAGTTGCGTGCCTTCTTGCGGCCGGTGTTCTCCAGTCCCACCAGTCGCAGCAGGTCCGGGATTCCTTCATAGGAAGGCAGGCCCAGGACCATGTACTGCTGGCGCAGGTTGTCCTCGGCGGTCATATCCGGATAGAAGGAGGGCGTTTCCACTACGGCGCCCATGCGGCGGCGGGAGCGGGAGATGTTGCGGGCCTTCCGGTCCAGACCGTAGAGGGCGTAGGTGCCGGAGGTGGGAGCCTGCAGGCCGCAGACGACCCGGATGAGGGTGGTCTTGCCGGCGCCATTGCGCCCCACGAGCCCGTAGATGGCTCCTTTGGGGACCGACATGCTGAGACCGTTCAGGGCGGTGAAGCGGCCATAGCGCTTTGTCAGATCCCGGACAGTGAGAACGTATTCCATGCGGGAACCTCCTCAATATGGATTGGATGGTCCCATTGTAGAGGGAAACGGTAAAGAGAACGGTCAGGGAGAGGGTCAAGATACGGTAAAGCCGGAAGAACTCCGCTGCTCCTCCTGGTCCCGAAGCCGGAACCCGATGCCCCAGACCGCCACGATGGGATCCCGGCAGCCGGCCTCCCGCAGCTTGCGGCGCAGATTGCTCACATGCATCTTCAGGGACTGTTCCGTACAGTCCGGCGTGTCTTCGCTGAGACGGTCCAGAAGCAGGGACTTGGGAATCACCTGGGTGGGATTGGAGAGCAGGGCGCGGAGAATGGCGTACTCCGTGCGGGTGAGGCGTACCTCCCGGTCCTCCACAAAGACCTGACGGGCGTCCGGATGGAGACGGAGGTTCTCCCAGGCCAGGGAGCGGTCTTCCGGGGCGGCGCCCCTGCGCAGAGCCACGGCGATGCGGGCCAGCAGTTCCCGGCTGTCAAAGGGCTTGGTCACATAATCCGCTGCTCCGCCCAGCAGAAGAGCGACCTTGCTGTCCACATCGGCCCGGGCGCTGAGAACGATCGTGGGAATGCCCTTCAGGCGGGGGAGTACTTCCTCTCCGGAGAGGCCGGGAAGCATCAGGTCCAGCAGGACCAGATCCGGACGGGCGGTGGCGAGCACCAGCAGGGCTTCCGTTCCCGAGTAGGCCCGGAAGACCTGGTAGCCCTCCCGGGTCAGAAGATCCTCCAGCAGATTGCCGATGTGGATGTCGTCGTCGATGATGAGAATGCGGGTCATGTCGGTTCCTCGATTTCTTCAGGATGGGTGAAGGCGTCACGCACCTGGTTCAGGAAGCGCTCCGCCAGGGGCGTGAAAACCGGGTACTTCTTCCAGACAAACCAGATTTCCGTCTCCAGCCGGGGCTGAAGGGGGCGGAAGACCAGACCGCTGCCCGGGCTGGTGTCGATGAGGCGATCGAAGGTGAGCAGGTAGCCCAGCCCCTCCCGGGCGAAGATGGAGCCGTTGTAGGACAGCCGGAAGGACCCTTCCAGGCGCAGTTCATCCATGCGTCCTCCACACCAGCGGGGAATGTCCCGGTACCAGCTCTGTTCCGAGCAGAAGAGAGGCCGCCCGATGAGATCCTCCACCCGGATCTCCGCCTTTTCCGCCAGGGGATCCTCCGCCGGAAAGACCAGACCCCAGACATCCGGCTCCGGAAAGCGGATGGCGCTGCAGCGGGCGGCGTCCGGCTCCTCCGCCAGCACGGCGAAGTCGATGACGCCCCGGTCCAGTTTTTCCGTCACCTGCTCCGTGTCCCTGCTGGTGATATGGTAACGCAGGCCGGGACAGACGGTTCGGAAGCGGGCGATCTCCCGGGCCAGATAGCGGATCTGCCAGGACTCGGCCAGGCCAAGATAGAGGTCTCCGCTGGTGAGGTCATCCAGTCCCAGAAACTCGGCGGTGATCTTGTCAGCCATCCGCACCAGATCTTCTGCCCGCTTGCGAAGCAGCACCCCCTCGTCTGTGAGTTCGATGCTGAAGCTGTGGCGCAGGAAGAGCTTCTTTCCCAGTTCCTCCTCCAGCGCCCTGAGCTGTTTGGAGAGGGTGGGCTGGGTGACGTGGAGCAGCTGGGCCGCCCGGGTCATGTTTTCCTCCCGGGCGACGGCGAGGAAGTAGCGAAGGGTGCGAATCTCCAAGGCGGGGACCTCCTTCCGGAATTCCTTGGGTTCAGTGTATGCCAAATCGGAAAACCTGTCAAGCGCAGCGAAGACGGGGAGAACCGTCCGGGCGTCGGAGTTTTTCCATTTGACAGGAAGTGGCATCGTATGGTATGCTGGGACAGATTTCCAGGAGGGATGCGACATGAAGAAAAAAGGCTGGATCGCAGCTGCGGTTCTTCTCGTGGTGGCTCTGGGGATGTTCCTGCTCTGGCGTACCCTGACGCCTGCCGGCACGGCGGGGGAGAAGAGCCTTACCGTGGAAGTGGTTCATGGAGACGGCAGTACCCGGACCTTCGAGATGACAACCGAGGCAGAGTACCTGGGACCCGCGCTGGTGGAGAACGAAGTGGTCGTGGACAACCAGAGCGCATACGGGCTCTACATCCAGACCGCGGACGGCGAGACCGCCGACGAAGCCGCCCAGGAGTGGTGGAAGATCACGAAGGATGGAGAGCGGGTGGACACCGGCGCGGACTCCACGCCCATTGCCCCCGGGGATCACTTCGAGCTGACTCTGACGGTGGGGTACGATGGCGTCTGACCGTCTGCCCACCACCTACGAGCTGGTGCTCTGCGCCCTGCTGGGGGCTGTGGCCTTTGTGCTGAAGCTGGCGATGGCGTGGCTCCCGAACATCGAACCGGTGACCCTGCTGGTTCTGGCCTATACGGCGGTTCTGGGGTGGAAGGCCCTCTATCCGGTGGCGGTCTACGTGGGGATGGAGTACCTGATCTGGGGCTTTGGGCTCTGGTCCGCCTGCTATCTCTACATCTGGCCCCTGCTGGTGGCGCTGGCGATGGCGCTGCGGCGGATGGAGTCCCGCCTGGGCTGGGCGGTTCTGGCCGGGGCGTATGGACTGGGGTTCGGGGCCCTCTGCGCGCCTGTCTACTGGCTGACCGGCGGCTGGGCCGCCGCCCTCAGCTGGTGGGTCAGCGGCATCCCCTTCGACCTGGCCCACGCCGGAGGGAACTTTGTCCTGACCCTCGTCCTGCTGGAGCCCTGCCGGTCTCTTCTCAGGCGCCTTCTGCGGGGGAGGGGAGGACGGTCCTGAAGGGGCGCAGGCGCAGAAAAATTTTTTTGAAAAACCTGTTGACAGGTGGCGATCCCTGTGGTAGTATTGCACTCGCGCTGAACGAGAGGCGCACCTGCCAGACGCGCGAGTGGTGGAATTGGCAGACTCGCTCGATTCAGGTTCTAGTGCTCTTTACGGGCGTG
>CANRFA010000056.1 GCA_947629775.1 uncultured Oscillospiraceae bacterium | reverse complement strand
GTGCGCACGTTAGGGCGTGTGCGTAAATTTACTCCCAGCAAGTATTAGGGGAAAAGGTACTATCTGAACCTGAAGGAGGGATGAAGAAAAAGGGAATCTGATGAAAGGAGGTATATTCACCCCTACCATCTCGCGGCTTATCCGGAGGGGGAAATCCTGACGGGGAGTGTAGCATGCCGTGTCAAGGAATATCTTCGGATATTCGGAGACTAATGCAACTAAGATAAAGTTCAATAAGGTAGTTGCAGGAGAGATGAAGTGCATATGAGGTTGAAAGCTAAACTGCTTGCAGTCCAGTCGGAGCTAGGGATTAGAACGCCCCCACACGAAAGGAACTGCAAACGTGTGGTGCGGAGGCTGAAGTGGTATTGTGGTCCACGGAAGCGCAGTACCCTCCGTACGGCAATCACGAGGAGTGTTAAACGACGAAAAGACCAACCGACAATGCACAGCTGAATACCACAAGCTACCGTGGATTGCCTAAACCGTACGGCGCAAGCTGGACGGCATGGTTACAGAGCATCCATATTAGTCTGAGGACCCTGAACTGACAGGGAAAGCCGTAAAGAGGATGCGGGAAACCCGCCCACATGGCGAAGGGATGCAGTGTACTCAGAAATACGAAGAGAGGATATGCGGAGGCATGAGAAGTCCGATCGAAGTATTGAAAATTCTGAATAAGCAAGCGGAGAATCCGGAGTACAAGTTCTTACGTCTCTATAGAAACTTGTACAACCCCGAATTCTACTTATTAGCATACCGTAACATATACGCCAACAAAGGCAGTATGACTCCAGGAATCAATGGTGACACACTGGACGGACTGAGCGAAACCAGGATACAGAGAATCATTGATTCGCTGAAAGACAGCTCATACCAACCTTCACCTGCGCGCAGAGAATATATCGAGAAGAAAAACAGCACAAAGAAAAGACCACTGGGCATATCAGCAGCTGATGACAAGCTAGTGCAGGAAGTAATACGATTAATCTTAGAAAGCATATATGAATCAACATTTTCAGATAACTCACACGGATTCAGACCACAAAGAAGTTGTCACACAGCGCTCAAAGAAATCAGTAAGACCTTTTCCGGAGTAAAGTGGTTTATTGAAGGTGATATTCAAGCGTGCTTCGATTCCTTTGATCACACCATACTTATAAACATACTACGCAAGAGAATTGCAGATGAGGCCTTTATCGGGTTGATATGCAAGTTCCTCAAGGCGGGTTATATGGAAAACTGGGAATACCATCACACATATAGTGGTATTGCCCAAGGATCGGGGTTTAGCCCGATACTTGCTAATGTATACCTGAATGAGCTTGACAAACATATTGAGATACTGAAGGCGAAATTTACAGCAAACAATAGCGAAAAAAGAAACAGGAACTCCGAATACACGAAAATCGGACATCAGATAGAGGATTTAAGAAGAAGGTACAAAAAAGACTGGGAAGAGGTAGACAGCGAAGAACGGGACAGGCGAGCGAAGGAAATCAGGCAACTAAGAAGCAAACTGAGGACAATGCCTAAAACCGTGCCAGGCGATCCGGAGTTCAAAGGACTGCAGTATACTCGATATGCAGACGATTTCATAATAGGAATCATTGGTAGCAAGGAAGATGCCAGGAATATTGTCAGGGATATAGCGGAATTTCTCAAAGAGGAATTGGGGTTGACCCTATCGCTAGAGAAGACCCTGATAACTTACTCACATGACAAAGCGAGGTTCCTGGGATACGACATCACAACCTCATGGACAGACCAAGGAACAAAAAGAGGAATTCACAAGGGAAAGAAGCCTAACGGAATAGTTCAGCTATTAGTGCCACATGAAGCTTGGGAGTCCAAGATGAGGCAATACGGTGTCATACGGGTGATCAAGGATAAAATCACAGAGAAGGAACACTGGCGTATAATGGGCCGCACAGATCTTTACAGATGTGACGACATAGTAATACTTATGAAATACAACGCAGAGATTCGAGGGCTATATAATTACTATTCGTTAGCGCGCAATGCCAGTACATTAGGCAATTTCGCAAGCTACATGAAGTATAGTATGTTTAAAACCTTCGCATCTAAATACAGAACTACAGTTAATAAAATTAAGGATCGATACTTCTATAAAGGAAAGTTCTGTGTGGAATACGAGACAAAAAAGGGACCCAAGAAGATGTTTATATTTGATGGGCCGTTTGAGTGCAAAATGAAGCCTTTCCAATCCAAGACTCCGTGGATTGAACAGGTGGAAGTGATGCCGGCATATAAAAAGTATGTGAGAGCCAATAGCATAGTCACCAGAATCAAAAAGCGCAGGTGTGAATTATGTGGGGAGTATACAACGGAGCCGGAAATCCACCAGGTAAAGAAACTAAAGGAACTCAAAGGCGAAACTGACTGGGAAAAGAAAATGCTGGAAATCAGAAGAAAGACACTGATCGTGTGCCCTGATTGTCACAAACGTATACATGCTGATAAATTGACCTAAAGGAAGATGAGTATGCGGAAAGCCGGATGCATCGAGAGGTGCCCGTCCGGTTTGGGTAGGAGCGCAAGCTTACTACATGGATGGAAAAGCAGATTACCCACGGGCTGAAGAGTATGGTGCCAGCCAGCCGCAGGGACAGCAGACTGAGCAGGCAGCACACCGTGCACCCGACCCGTCCGGCGATGTTCCCCGCGGCCACGCAGACCTCCAGCTCCGCCAGGTCCCGGTGCCCGTTCTCCCTGCGGCTGCGCTCCAGAATCTCTTCCCGCTCCATAGCCGCACCTCCTTTGCCAAGTTTACTTGGCACATTCTAACCCATGCCAAGTTTACTTGTCAAGAAGAAAGTGAAAACGGCGGGGACTTTTTCAGAAGGGCCAGGTCCGGGGATGCTGTGGGGGTGGCGTGAACAATACCCCGGTACGTGGAAAACCGGTTCAAAGTGCCAGGATAGCGAAAAACCGGACAGCGTCTCCCGCTCCCCAGGAAGGGAGAAGAAGGCGTCGCCCGGTACATTTGTCCCCGGAAGCGTGGCCAGGGGATCAGCCGGTTCCTGGAGCGGGACGGTTCAGGCTGTGGATCACAGGGAGCGGGAACGACAGAGGGTTCCCCTTGGAAGGGCTGCCGAAGCACTCCGTCTGCTTCCGAGGCGGGAGTGCCAGGCCCGTTGGAGATATGGAGCGGGACAGCTCAGCCCAGCGGCTGCAGGAGCGGGAGAGCGAACCGGGTGCCTCCGCACGCAGAGCGGCATTATAAGGTAGAGAGGGCCAGCCGGAAGACGGAAGTCGGAGCACAGACAGGCTCCTCCCATCATGGGCAGCCACCCCTTCATCGGGGAACGTGTGTGTATACCCAGTCGCCCATGTACCGCGACGGCAGGGAGGAGAAGAGCGGAGAGGCTGGGCACGCTGTTGAGGAACCCGGGATACCTTGATTCCGTCCGGCAATATCCCTTTCTCCGTTCGTCCGCAAACATGTGCGTCTGTCCGGGCGTGTGCCGTTCTGTTTTCACCAGCCAGTCAACCGGCCCGTCTACGTCCCTCTGGTCTTCATCCTTTCACCGCCCACCGCCGCCAGCAAAGCCAGCACAGGGCGAACAGGACCAGCGAGATCAGCGGATAGAGCCCCATGGCCACCTGGAAGATGTTCCAATACCTGCCGGGGACCCGGAAGAGCCCCGCCACCTGGATCCACTCCTGAGAGATCAGGTTGTGGGGCAGCCAGGGGGCCGTCAGGCGGGACTGGGTCAGGGCGAACATCCCAATCGCCGGCAGAATCAGGGCGGCGGCGGACCGGCGGGTCAGAGCGGACAGCAGAGCGGAGAGGGCGCCGCAGGCGAGGGTGTACATGGCGGTCATCAGAAGCATGTAGAGAACGGCCTCGCCAATGCTGACAGGCAGGCTGCAGGCAAGGTCCATCATCTGGATCGGGGCGGAGAGACCCTCCACGCCGAAGGCAAGCAGATAAGCGGCCGTATGAGCGCCCAGAACCAGGGCGGCCATCAGGAGGGCGCCCGTGATTCCGGCCAGAACTTTCGCCAGGTACAGCGGCAGACGGCAGGCCCGGCTGGCAAAGAGCAGGGGATCCACCTTCCGGACCGCCTCCTCGGAGAAGAGCGGGCACAGGCAGACGGCCGCAGCCAGCGCCAGGGGGACGATCAGGGAATACTGGGTGGTAAAAAAGCCGTTGAGGCTGGCGCCGTTCCAGGGGTATTCATAGGTGTAGGGCTCTTCGATCCGCTCTTCCATGGCCCGCCAGTACTCTTTTTCCCCCTCGTTCAGGCCCAGGTTCTCCCACCGGGTCTCCAGGAGCTCCCGCCGGGCCCGGTAGAACTGCTCCGCCGTAATGTCTGTCTCTGCTCCCATCCCGGAGACCATCCGGTACATGTGGTACCAGGTGGGGTCTTCGCGATAGAACCAGAGCATCAGATCGTCCCCGCTCAGATCCGGCAGGTTCTCCCCCATGGCCTGGAAGAAGGCATCGTCCATCCTCTGCCCGTTGAGGGTCCGCGCGCCCTCCCGCATCCGGGCGTTCCAGACGTCCTCCTGGATGAAGACCGTGGAATCGGGATCCGGCCCGGACGAGAGCCGGTATCCCAGATTGCCCCGCAGTCCCAGCGCCGCATAGGCGGCAAAGGCCATCATCAGAAAGGCCACGATCCATGTCAGCGGCCGCTTCAGCAGTTTTTTCAGCTCATAGCCATAGAGCGTTCCCAGGTTTTTCATTCTTCTTACCTCCAGACTCCTGTAAGTGTCTCCGGGGCCTTCCGGCTCCTTTCCGGGGTCCCGCCGGCGGGACAGACCCGTCCGTTTGCCTTTCGGCGTTACCCCTGCACCGCCCATCGCCGCCAGCACAGCCAGCAGAGCGCCAGCAGGCCGGCGCCCAGGACCGCGTACAGAACCGGGGCAACCTGCAGGACGGTCAGAAAGGTCCCCGGGAAGGAGACCAGCTGGAAGCTGCGGAAGACGGCGGTTCCGTTGAACAGCTGATTGGGCAGGTACTCCGCCGCCTGTCCGGGGAGCCCCAGCCGCGCCTGGAGGATCATCAGGAGGACGGGACCCAGAAGGGCGGCCAGGGTGTTCTTCGTGGCCACGGAGAGCAACATGGAGAGGGCGCCGCAGGCCAGGGCGTAGAGGACCAGCAGCCCCATCATAAGGAGAACCGCCCGCCCCACGGTCAGAGGAAGGGAGCTGGCGGATTCCCACAACTGGAGCGGGGCCTGGAATCCCTCCGCGCCATGGGAAAATACCAGGGGAAGGACGCAGAAGGCGAGGATTCCAAGGGAGGCCGCCAGGGCGCAGGTCAGGCCGGCCAGCAGCTTCGCCAGAAAGAGGGGCAGGCGGCTTTGCCGGCAGGAGAAGAGCAGAGACTCGGTGCGGACCCGGCGCTCATCGGAAAAGACCCCGCAGAGGCAGACCGCCGCCAGCAGCGGCAGCAGGCTGGAGAGGCCGTAGACATTGTGGAGGAACTCGGGGTACCAGCCGCCATAGCGGTAGACAAACGGCTTTTCCACTTTGGCCTCCATGTCCGTCCAGAAGGACTGTTCGTCAGGGGAGAGAGGGCCCATCTGAGCCCGGATCGTCTCCTGTCTGGCCTGGTAGAACTGCTCCGCCGTGGTGGTCGCGGGATCCAGGTTCCATTCGTATGCGAGCAGCGAGTACGGACCGAGATAGCTGTTATCCACGAGGTAGAACCAGCACACCTGGTCCCAGTGCTCCCGGAGCTCGTACTGGCCGTTCCCCGCGCAGGCCGCCCGCAGGTTCCGGAAAAAGGCCTCGTCCATGGGCTGCCCGGAGATGCGCCGCTCCCCCTCGGCCAGCGCGGCCCGCTGTTCCGCCCCGGACAGGACGCGCTCCACGGTCTGGCCGGACCGGTCCGTTACGGAGAAGGTGGAGCCGGCGCCATGGGAGGGGAGCGCCGTGTGGATGGTAATGGCGGCCAGGAGGATCGCCACGATCCACGCCGGCCTGCGGGACAGGAGCTTGCGGAGTTCGTATCTGTAGAGGGTCCGGAGGGTCTTCATTCCTCCTCTCCCCCAAACTCCTTGAGGTAGAGCTCCTCCAGGTCCGTCCGGTTCCGGTCCCAGGGCTCGTCCAGAATGATATGGCCGTCCGCCATCATCAGCATGTGGTCCGCGATGTGCTCCACATCGGAGACGATGTGAGTGGACAGCAGCACGATGGTATCCCGGCCCAGCTCCGCCAGCAGGTTGCGAAACCGCACCCGCTCCTTGGGGTCCAGCCCCGCCGTGGGTTCGTCCACCACCAGCAGCCGGGGATCGTTCAGGAGCGCCTGCGCGATACCCAGTCTCTGCTTCATGCCGCCGGACCAGGTCTTTATCTTCTTCTTCCCCACATGCGCCAGGCCGGTCAGTTCCAGCAGCTCCGCCGCCTTGCGCTTCGCATGGGAACGGGAGAGCCCCTTGAGGGCCGCCAGGTAGAGCAGGAAGTCCATGCCGCTGAAGTCCGGATAGTACCCGAACTCCTGGGGCAGATAGCCCAGCACCGCCCGGTAGTCTTCGCTGGACACATCCACCCCGTCCAGGGAGATGGTCCCCGCCGTGGGTTTCAGCACCCCGCACAGCATCCGCATGAGGGTGGTCTTGCCGGCGCCGTTGGCCCCCAGCAGTCCGTTGATGCCCTCCGTCAGGCGCAGGGAGACCCCGTCCACCGCCGTCTTATCCTTATATTGTTTCGTCAGTCCCCGTACGATCAGCTCCATTGCAGTTCCTCCGTTCCTTTCACACATTGGACGGTCTCCCACGCGGACGCCCCCAGCGTCAGAACCAGCGCGATCTGCCACAGGGGCAGGTACTCCGGCTGGTAGAGGGACCGGCGGGTTCCCAGAGCCCACACCCCCAGGACGCACACCAGCACCGCGGCGGCGGTGCAGACCAGCAGCCCCTCCTGGCCCCGGATCCGGCGGGACAGCTCCATTCCCAGACTGGCGGTCAGGAGATAGGGGGTGAGAAGGTAGATTCCCGCCCGCAGAATTCCCGCTTCGCCCTTCGCGGCAAGCATGGGAGTAAACACGGCCAGCAGCGCCAGGTGGAGCAGTCCCACGGAGGCCATGCGGGCCAGCAGGACGGCGCCGGTGGGCATCCGGCAGCACAGCTCCAGCTCCTCCATGCCGTACCGGCGGGAGCGGCCCCACTCCGCGATGGCGATCAATGCCAGCAGGGGCGTCAGGGCGGCGGAGATCCACACCCTCTCCGGTTCCCGTCCCGCCGCCAGCAGCAGAAGAATCACGAACAGCGCGGCGGAGAGCGCCCAGGTCCACCAGCGGACGTATCCGGCCTGGCTCAGGAGCAGTTCCGCGCTGCTCAGCTCCCGGCGGCGGTGGGTTCGCAGAAAGGCCGCCTTCCGCTCCGGCGGCGGGGCGTGGAAGGCCCCTTTCAGGGTCTCATACAGCTTTTTCTCCACGGATTATCCCTCCAATCGCTGGCGCAGGCCCTTCAGGATGCCCCGTAACCGCCGGTACAGGGCGAAGCGGCTCACGCCATACAGTCTGCACAGAACTCCCACGGGCACCTCGTTCACCACCCGCAGCAGCACCAGCTCCCGGTCCTCCGGGGACAGGCGCTCCAGCTCATGGCGCAGGGCGATGGACAGCAGCGGGTCGCTCTCCTCCGCCGGCAGGTCCTCCGGCAGGGGATCCACGGCCGGTTTTCGGCTCTCGTCCACGCACAGATTCCTCGCGATCGTGTAGAGGTACTGCAGCGTCTGCCCCGTATCCCGCCAGGTGTCGCTGGCCAGCCAGCGCAGAAAGGTCTCCTGGGTGATGTCCTCCGCCCGGTGCCGGTCCCGCAGGCGGAACCAGCAGTAGCGGTAGATCCGGTCGTACTGTTCTTCGATATCCAGCGCCACGGCTGCCGCCTCCCTTCCCGCGCTCTCGTTCAGTATAACGGATCTGGAGGGCGGGATGTGCGGGAGAAGAAAAAATCTTTTGGTCTGCCGTAAGCGGGAGCCGTTTTTCCCGTGTACAATAGTGAAAGCCCGGACGAAAGGAGGTTTGCCCCGTGGAAGATGCAGCCATTGTTTCCCTGTACTGGGCGCGGGATCCCGCCGCGGTGTCCGCCACCCAGGAGAAGTACGGCGGCGCCTGCCAGCAGCTGGCCGCCGGCCTGCTGGGCAGCGTGGAGGACGGGGAGGAGTGCCTGAACGACGCTCTTCACCGGCTCTGGGAGACCATCCCGCCCAAAAGGCCGGAGTCCCTGAAGGGCTACCTGAAGAAGATTGTCCGCAACCTGGCCATAGACCGCTGGCGCTCCCGCCGGGCGGCCTTCCGGGGGAGCGGCCTGGAGACGTTGGCCCTGGAACTGGAGGAATGCTGCCCCGGCCTTCCCCGGATGCCCAGCGCGGAAGAGGCGGTGGAGGGGAAGGAGACGGCGGCCGCCATAGACCGCTGGCTGGAGACTCTGCCCCGGGAGGATCGGATCCTCTTCGTGCGCCGCTACTGGTACGGGGACGCCCTGGAGGACCTCGCTCTGCGGCGGGGCATGAAGCGCAACGCCCTGTCCCAGAAACTGCACCGCCTGCGCGGGAGCCTGCGCCGGCACCTGGAGAAGGAGGGGATTACGGTATGAGCGAGCGGAGCGAACGGCTGCTGCGGGATGTAGGGGGCATCCGGGAGCAGTGGGTGGAAGAAGCCGAAGAAGAGGAGACCGCCCCCCGGAAGAAGAAGGGCGGCTGGAAGCGGTTCGCGGCCCTGGCGGCCTGCCTGGCGCTGGTGATCCTGGGCGCCGGCGTCCTGACCGGCAGGATCCCTCTGCCGGGCGTCGGGGGAGGCGGAGGACTCGGCGTCAACGTAAACCGGGAGCCCCTCTCCTACATGAATTATGCGGGTCCCGTCCTTCCCCTGACTCTGGCGGAAGCCAACGACGCCATCACGGCCCAGCGGGAGGTGACCCTGGACTTCCAGCCCTGGGTTCCGACCTGGAAGAGCGTAGAAGACATGCTTTCTGAGCGGACCTTCCAGACAGAGGAGGGCCGGCAGCGCGTCCTGGAGTCCCTCAGAGAGCAGTACCCGGATGGCGGCGAGTGGGAGACCTCCAGCTCCATTCTGGTACAGGATACGAACCGTCTCCATAACACGTCCGGGGAGGACCAGACCGTGACGGTTCTCTATCCCTTCATCAGTTCCCTGGATGATCTGGCGGACACCGGACTGCCCTCCCTTACGCTGGATGGGCAGCTGCTGGATCCGGAGGTCCGCTTTGGCCGGGTTTCCGCCGCTCTGCCGGAGGAAGACCCGGACGACGGCAGGCTGGAGAACTTCGGGCTTTATCTCCTGGACTCCTGGGATGATTACGAGGAGCTTCTGCGGGACGGCAGTTATCTGAGCGGTGCCCTGGAGTTCCGGCCGGAGCCCTCCGGGACAGCTTTTCTCTACACCGTCTCCCTGGACAGTGAGCCGGAAATGCCGGAGGAGTCCAGCCAGAAGCCGCAGCTGAATCTCCGGTTCCGGGTGAACCAGGATCAGACCGCTGTCTGGACCCTCGGGAGCAACTCCCGCAGTCTGGACCCGGAGAGCGGCACGATGGAGATAAGAGGCATCAGCCCCGTCCCGCTTCTGGTTCTGGGGGATGACATCCAGGACCTGGAGGTGGAGTGCCAGGCACGGGTCGGGGAGGAGTGGCAGACCGTGGAAGCGGAGATCTCCGTGGAGCGCCGGGAGGCAGCCGCGGAGGAGATTCTGCGGGAACTGGCGGAAGAAGAATATGCGTATAAGGTGCCGCCGGCGGTTGGAGAGCGTGGGATGCCCTTTGATCTCTATTATGACCTCTTCCTGGACGGCCTGGAGTTTGGCCTCCGGTATGAGGAGGGATCCTTCTCCCCCGGCAGTTACGGAATGGAGCGCGTCTTCTTCCTGATGGCGGAGGTCACCATCCCCGCGGAGAGCAGCGTGGAACTGACCGCCGTCCTGGAGATGCCCGGCAGTTACGACTACGAATGCGGGACCCGTGACGGCCGGGGATCGTACGGGTATGACCTGGCCACCCGCGTGGGATCTGTGCTGGAGTTTACGGACCAGACCGGAATCCTGGAGGACCGGGGGCAGATTGAGATCGTGAGCCAGAACTACGGGTTCAACCTGAAGAAGGGAATCCGGGAGGTGCCATTGACCGAGGACCGGTACTGGCTGGTGGTGCGCAGGGCCCCTGAGGCGGAAGTAAAGTAAGACAGAACAGACGGGCGGTTCCCGGAGGCAGGAGGCTTCCAGGGGCCGCTCTTTTCATGGCCGGAGGAGCTTTCGGGGGATCCAGGGCCAGTCCGGCCGGGCCGAAAGGGAAGAGACACGGAATCGTGACGCTGCTATGCCTGTGACGGGCGGGCGCAGGCATAGCCAGCCAGTGACTGATACAGTTGCGAGACGGCCAGAGAAACTGCCGGCGGAAGTCCGTGACAATAAGCGGGGGATGAGGCACGGGCCGGCAGAAGGGCAGGTCATCTGCCGGGGAAGGAGTGGATAGGGGACGACAGTAGTGGTCTGGCGGATGGAATGCCGGCAGCCAAGGCTGTTGGAGGCTGGAGATGCGTTGCCGGAGCCTCCAGGAGGGGGCATCAGAAGAAAAAGATAGGGGGGTGAAAAGCTCTCCTGAAGTCATTTTGCAATATTGCTCCTGCCTGGACCAACAGAGGTTGCGGACGTAGGAACAGAAAAACGGGTGGATTTTGGGCGGAAACAGGCTGAAAACTGCGATTTTCAACACGTTTTCGAGCGGGATGGGAAGCCGGCAGAGAAAGGAGAGGAAAGTGGGAATTTCAGGGAAGAACAAAATGTAATGTTTCCGACAGATATTGCTATGGAAGAGGCGGGGTGGAAAGCGTAGGATAAGGCCATCAAACAGAGAGGACGTGCAGCAAAATGATTGCTCAGCTGCCCCCTATGGGCTGGAACACCTGGAACACCTTCGGGACGGATATCAGCGAGGACCTTGTCCTGGAGATGGCGGATGTGATGGTCCGGGAAGGCTACCGGGACAAAGGCTACCGCTACATCGTCCTCGATGACGGATGGGCGCTGAAGGAACGGGATGCCTCCGGAAACCTGGTGCCGGACCCGGCGAAGTTTCCCCACGGGATCCGGGGACTGGCGGATGCGGTCCACGCCCGGGGCCTGAAGCTGGGGATCTACTCCTGCGCGGGGATCTTCACCTGCGCCGGCTACCCCTCCAGCTACGACCACGAGTACGAGGACGCCCGGCTCTTCGCTTCCTGGGGCGTGGACTTCCTCAAGTACGACTTCTGCAACTTCCCGGAGAACGCCAACGGGAAGAACCGCTACCTGACCATGAGCATGGCGCTGCGCGCCAGCGGACGGGAGATCCTCTTCTCCGCCTGCAACTGGGGGACGGACGAATCCTGGAACTGGATGCGGTCCATCGGGGCGCACATGTACCGCTCCACGGGGGATATCTTTGACAACTACCAGTCCTTCCTGCGGAACTTCCAGGGTCAAGTGAGTCACTTCAACGCTTCCGGTCCCTTCTGCTTCAACGACATCGACATGCTGACCGTCGGCATGGGCGCCCAGGGCAATGTGGCGATCGGAAGACCGTGCACGGACGAAGAGTACCGGATGCAGTTCGCCCTCTGGTGCCTGGCCGGAACGCCCCTCTTCCTGGGGGCGGACCTGCGGAAGATGCCCGCCGCCATGAAAGAGATGGTACAGAACCCGGCGCTGCTGGCCATCAACCAGGACCCGGAGTGCCGGCCCCCGCTGCTGCTGGGCAGCCGGGAGGTCAACGTACCGGTGCCGGAGGAGGAGCGCGGAGATGCCATCGAACCCCTGCGGGCCATCAGAGACCAGCTGCAGGTCTTCCTGAAGCTGCTCTCGGACGGATCCTTCGTCCTGGCGTTCTGCAACCTCTTCGAGACGGAGCAGGATGTGATCTGCATCTTCTCGGACCTGGGCATTCCGTACCACAGCGGTATGGTCGTACGGGCCGAGGATGTGTTCACCGGCGAAACCCGGGAGGGCCTGCGGGACTACCTGCGGCTGAAGGTTCCCGGCCACGCCTGCCGGCTGTTCCGGTGCAGAATGGAGGCGCTCCATGGCTGACCTCTGCTGCGGCTGCCGGGCCGCCCTGACTTCGGATGAAGTGGCCATCACCCGCCGCCTCATCAATCGCGGAACCACCCGTTTCTATTGCCGGAGCTGCCTGGCGGAAGCTTTCGGACTGACAACGGAGGATGTGGATCGTGCGATAAGCTACTACCGCCGGATCGGATGCACTCTGTTCCGGAACTGAACAATGGTTTTTCCGGGGAAACCCGAAAAAATAAAAAACAAACTGGGAGGATTTCAAATGAAAGCGAAAAAACTGACTGCTCTTCTGGCAGCAGCCGCTCTCACCGTAACGGCTCTCACGGGCTGCGGCGGCGGTGGCGGCACCAGCGCCGGCGGTTCCACCGGTGGTTCTGCGGCTTCCGGTGGCGGAAACGGAGGAAGCGGAGATGGTAAGGTAACCATCACCGTATTCAATACGAAGTCAGAAATCACCGAATTCCTGCAGGAATCCGCTGAAAAGTATGAAGAAGAAACTGGCGTTCATATTGAGTTTTACATCTCCAATGATACTGTTTCCGCCCACCTTTCCACCAAGTATGCTTCCGGCGATCCCTACACGCTGAACATGGTCGATGCCAAGGACGTCTATGCGGAAGGTGCTATTTATGGCTATGACATGAGCGGCGAGAGCTGGGTAGACGACACCGATTTTGAGATTGCTGTAGACGGCAAGGTTGTTGGCTTCCCTGTCTGCATCGAGGCACGCGGCATCCTGTACAACGCTGCCGCCATCAAGAACACCCTGGGCGAGGATTTTGACCCCGCTTCCATCAAGACCCTGGATGACTTCACCGCTTACTGCGATTGTCTGGTTGCCGCCGGCATGGAGAAGCCCACCGCCATCCTGAAGCCCGACTGGTCCCTGGCTGCCCACTACTTCAACCAGGTGTACGAAGAGAGAGCGGACGTGGAAGGCTTTGTTCAGTCCCTGTATGACGGCACTGCCGATCTGATGAGCGATGCCCGCTTCAACTCCCTGATGGACACCTTTGATGTTCTGATGAAGTACAACAAGTTCGGGGACAGCCCCATCGCTGTCGAAGACGACCAGGTCCACCAGGCCTTCTCCGAGGGCGAGGTTGCTTTCCAGTTCGGCGGCAACTGGGAAATCAACGACATCATCGACTATGACTTCACCGGCAACATCGGAATCATGCCCGTACCTCAGAACCTGGACGAAGGCTTCTCCGGCAAGCTGGTCGGCGGCGGTTCCAAGTTCTTCTATGTGGACAACAGCGAGTACACAACCGACGAGCAGCGTCAGGCCGCTCTGGATTGGCTGAGATGGCTGGTAGAGTCTGACGAGGGTAAAACTCTGGTTTCCGAGACCTGCAGCATGGTTTCCCCCTTCAAGAGCAACACCATCCCCTGCAACAACGAGCTGGGCGCTTCCGTGAAGACCTATGTCGATTCCGGCAACCTGATTCCCAACTATGACTACGATCCTGCCGACCACATCACCCGCGTTGGTGCCCGTATGCAGGAGTACCTGGCCGGTGCTGCCGATCGTGCGACTCTGGCCAGGAACGTCCAGGATTATTGGAAGGCTACCACTCCTGTTGAGCACTGATTCCGTGTGATAACGTGGCGTCCACTCTTTCCTGTCACGGGAAAACGGATCTCGCGTTTGAGCAACAGCAACCCTGTTGGAAGGTTATCCTCCCATTAAACTTGACAGATCAGTGAAAATGCGGAATCCCCCTTCTGTGCAAAGAAATAAGGATTCTCTCCTGACTGAACTGCGAATGACAGAAAATAACCCCCGGGGCAACCGCCCTGGGGGTTTCTTAACGCATAAAGATATGTGAAAATACAGATGTTCAGAAAGCGTTTGAAAGGTGGGAAGTCTGCAGGTACACGCTGCAGGGCTCAGACGCTGCCCGGACCGCTTCGCACGGGATCCGTGCAGCGTGTGTCTGGTGTCAGAGAGGACCCAGTCTGTCAGGGAGCCTTCGGTCCGTTATTCAGAGGAGGCTCCGGGGACAGCGTCGGCAGCTTTGGCGTCCGGGCTGGAGTTTTCATCCTCTACGTCCACGGGATCGGGGGAGTTGATCCCGGAATTCCGGTTTCGGTAGAGCTTGGGGCTGACGTCGTACCGTTCCTTGAAGCTCCGGGAGAAAGAAAAGGGATTCGGGTACCCGATCCGCTCCCCGATCTCCTGAACGCTCAGGCTGGTAGTGCGCAGCAGGCGGGCGGCCTCTGAGAGCCGGCGCTCCTGGATATAAGCCTTGGGAGTCGTATGGAGCCGCTCCTGGAAGAGGTGGGTCAGGTAAGGAAGCGTAAAATAATAACTTGGTGGATTTTCCAGTTCGCTTCCAATTTCACTTTTTGAACGGAAATGAGCGAAA
>CANRFA010000055.1 GCA_947629775.1 uncultured Oscillospiraceae bacterium | reverse complement strand
TGTTTTCATATTCCTCCACGCCGGCCTCGTCCAGCTTGCCGGCGTAGTAGGCGCCCACGGCCTCGAACATGTGGCTCAGGCAGGTGCGGCGGCCGTCCTGGAGGGTGCCCGCCAGCATGGGGCCACCGGAGACGAAGATGGTGGGGACGTTGATGCGGGCGGCCGCCATCAGCAGACCGGGGACGTTCTTGTCGCAGTTGGGGATCATGACCAGGCCGTCGAACTGGTGGGCGATGGCCATGGCCTCGGTGGAGTCGGCGATCAGATCGCGGGTCACCAGGGAGTACTTCATGCCCACGTGGCCCATGGCGATGCCGTCGCAGACGGCGATGGCGGGGAACATGACGGGGGTGCCGCCGGCGGCGCGGATACCGGCCTTGACGGCGTCGGCGATCTTATCCAGGTTCATGTGGCCGGGGACGACCTCGTTGTAGGAACTGACGACCCCGATCAGGGGACGCTCCAGTTCCTCCTTCGTGTAGCCCAGGGCGTAGAGCAGGGAGCGGTTGGGAGCGGCGGGGATGCCTTTCTTGACAACATCGGAACGCATGGCGGAGACCTCCTGAAAAAATTTGCAGCAAGTTGTCAGATTACTCTTGCGTTGTCTGACAATATACTATAGGATAGGAGGGAGCTTGTCAAGAACAAATATGGCCCAGGGCAGAATTTTCTGCGGGCGGAACCAGGAGGACGGTATGGCGAAGGAACGACAGACGCTGACGCGGCGCACCACGGAGGAACTCTACCGGCGGGTCGTGGTGGAAAAGACCCTGGCGCCGGGGGAGAAGCTGCCCAACGAAGTGGAGCTGGCCCGGGAGCTGAAGGTGAGCCGGGCGACCCTGCGGGAGGCCCTGGGCGCCCTGGCGGCCCAGGGGGTGCTGGAGGTCCGGCGGGGCCTGGGGACCTTCGTGGCCTGCTGGGAGGACCGGGATCTGAGCTTTGTCGGCTTAGACCAGGTGCGGGGAAAGCTGCGGGATCTCTTCGAGCTGCGGGCGATCTTCGAGCCGAAGGTGGCGGCGCTGGCCTGCCGCCGGGCCACGAAGGAGGATATGGAGGAGATCCTCCGCCAGGGGGCCGAGGTGGAGCGCTGCATTCGGGAGGGCGAGGACCGCTCCGAGGCGGACCGGGCCTTTCACGCCGCCATCGTGCGGGCGGCCCACAACGAGTACATGCTGCGCCTGCTGCCGGTGATCTCCCAGGCGGTGGATACGGCCATCGGGGACGGCGGCCACCGGGAGGAACTGGCGGCCATGACGCTGCGGGACCACGCCCTGCTGCTGGAGTTCCTGGAGCGGCGGGACGGAGAGGGCGCGGAGCACGCCATGGCGATCCATCTGCGCCACGCCATGGACGCCATGGGACTCAAAGGCGGGGAGGAATAGGGTCGGGATCTCCGGGGCATACTGCCTCCATATCTCTGCGAGGAGGGAAAGGTATGGAACAGGAGGACACCGTCCGGCTTCTGAAGGAGTGCGACGCCGGCGTCAAGATGGGGGTCGCCTCCATCGACGACGTGGAAGGGTACGTGAAGGACAGGGAGCTGCGGGAGTATCTGCGCCGCAGCCGCAAGGAGCACGAGGCCCTGGGCAGCGAGGTGCAGAACCTGCTGGGCCGCTGTCACGAGGAGGGGAAGGACCCCAACCCCGTGGCCAAGGGCATGTCGTGGATGAAGACCACCATGAAGATGGGCTGGACGCCCTCGGACCGCTCCGTGGCGGATCTCATTACGGACGGGTGCGATATGGGGGTCAAATCCCTGAACCGCTACCTGAACGAGTACGCTGCCGCGGATGAAGACGCGCAGAACGTCTGCCGCCGGCTGATCGGGCTGGAGGAGCGGATGGGCCAGGAGATGCGGCGGTATCTGTAAGGAAGAGGGGCTCCGGACGGATGACGGCCGGAGCTCCTCTCTTTGTGCACTCTGACGATAGGAAATTTCTTGACGCGCAAGGACTCGCAGGGTACAATGGCATGAAATTTTCCGTACCGGAACCTGCATTTTCACGGAGGGATACGCATGGCGGTCAAATACATATTCGTCACCGGCGGCGTGGTGTCCGGCCTTGGCAAGGGCATCACCGCGGCCTCGCTGGGCCGGCTTCTGAAGCAGCGCGGGCTGCGGGTCAGAGTCCAGAAGCTGGACCCCTACCTGAACGTGGACCCGGGCACCATGTCGCCCTATCAGCACGGAGAGGTCTTCGTGACGGACGACGGGGCCGAGACCGACCTGGACCTGGGCCACTACGAACGTTTCATTGACGAGAATCTGACCTTCAACTCCTCGGTCTCCTCCGGCAAGGTCTACTGGAACGTCCTCAACCGGGAGCGGGCGGGGGACTTCCTGGGGGGAACCGTACAGATCATCCCCCACATCACGAACGAGATCAAGCGCAACATCTATTCCCTGGATACGCCGGATACGGACGTGGCCATCGTGGAGATCGGGGGCACCGTGGGCGACATCGAGTCCCAGCCCTTCCTGGAGTCCATCCGCCAGGTGGCGGCGGAGCGGGGACGCCACAACGTAATGTTCATTCACGTCTCCCTGATCGTTTCCATCCCCGGCACGGGAGAGCTGAAGAGCAAGCCCACCCAGCACTCCGCCAAGGAGCTGCTGAGCCTGGGCATCCAGCCGGACGTGATCATGTGCCGCAGCGACTACCCCATCCCCCAGGACATTCTGGACAAGATTTCCCTCTTCTGCAACATCCCCCGGGACCACGCCATCCCCAACCTGACGGCGGACCTGCTCTACGAGGTGCCCCTGATGCTGGAGCGGGAGGGCCTGGCGGACGTGGTGGTCCGCCGCTTAGGGCTCATCTGCCATATGCCGGACCTCACCGAGTGGGCCACCATGGTCTGGAAGGCGAAGAATCCCACCGGCGAGGTGGAGATCGCCCTGGTGGGCAAGTACGTGGCGCTCCACGACGCCTATCTCTCCGTGGCGGAGGCCCTGACCCACGGCGGCATCGAAAACGGGGTCAAGGTGCAGATCCGCTGGGTGGACAGCGAGACCGTGACGGACGAAAACGCGGCGGAGCTGCTGGCGGGAGCCGCCGGCGTGCTGGTGCCCGGAGGTTTCGGGGACCGGGGCATCGAGGGCAAGATCTCCGCCGTGCGCTACGCCCGGGAACACAACGTGCCGTTCCTTGGCATCTGCCTCGGCATGCAGATGGCGGTCATCGAGTACGCCCGCCACATTTGCGGCTGGGAGGACGCCCACTCCAGCGAGTTCAACGCCTATACCCGTCACCCGGTCATCGACCTCATGCCGGACCAGCGGGGGATCACCGCCAAGGGCGGAACCATGCGCCTGGGTTCCTACCCCTGCAAGGTGGCGGAAGGGACCTTCACCCAGGCGGCCTACGGCTCCCTGGAGATCGCTGAGCGCCACCGCCACCGCTACGAGTTCAACAACGACTTCCGGGAGGATCTCACCCGGGCCGGCATGAAGCTGGCGGGGCTCTCCCCGGACGGACGGCTGGTGGAGATCATAGAGATTCCGGAGCACCCCTGGTTTGTGGGCGTCCAGTTCCACCCGGAGCTGAAGTCCCGTCCCAACCGGGCCCACCCCCTGTTCCGGGAGTTCATCCGCGCCTCCCGGACGTACGCGGCCCAGAACCCCTGAACATCCCGGCGGGATCCCGCTCCATGCAGGATTTCCTTCCGCTTCCTGCAGACCCCCTCTTCGGAGGGGGCCTTTTTTGCCCTCCGGGGCGGCGGAGCGAAAAAATGTAAAGCATGCTTGACATCCCCGCCCGGCGGTGCTATACTCTCCGATGTCAAGGAAACTTTACATCCTTGGAGAGGAGGTGTGGCCATGAAAAACCGGATCGCCGCCCTGCGCCGGGAACGGAAGCTCTCCCAGGCGGAGCTGGCGGAGGCGCTGGAGGTCACCCGGCAGACCATCATCTCGCTGGAGAACGGGCGCTACAACGCGTCGCTGCTGCTGGCGTACCGGCTGGCCCGGTACTTCGGGCTGACCATCGAGGAGGTCTTCCTGTTCGAGGAGGAGGAAGCGGAGTCGGCCGCTCCGGCCCGAAGGGAGGAGAAACCCCGGAGAGAGGCGAAGCGGAGGCGGGAACCTGAAACCGGACCGGGCGGGGAGGCCCTGCAGCCCTGCTGAGCGGATGGGATTCCGCAGAGAATCTGAGGCGGGAGCGGGAGGCCAGCGCTCCACCGGTTGCGGCTGAGGGTCATCCTGGCTATGGCCGGACCTGCGGAGGCGTTGTGCCGTGGTTTCTTTCGGGAACGCAGGACGGGAGATTCCCCGGGCGGGGATGAGAGAGATTATCCATGTGAAGGAGGACAACCAAGAACGACAAAGGCTCTTATGGGATCGAGCTGGGAATCGGGATTCTTCTGATCGCCATCGGCCTGATCACCCGGTGGGGCTGGTGGTCCATGCTGCTTGCCGCGACAGGGGGCGGCTTTGTGTTCCAGGCGATCCGGCGGATGATCCGCACGGCGTACTGGCGGAATCCCAGGCGGCAGGCCCTGTATGAGAAGAGGATGCGGGAGGCCCATATCAGCAGCATGGATGAGAGGCAGCAGTTCCTGCGCATGAAAGCGGGCCATGTCGCCTGCCAGATCATGACGGTTTCCCTGATCGGGATCGGGTTTCTGCTCGCCCTGCTCCACGTGGAGGTATGGGTGCTCGGACTGGTGTTTTCCCTCGTTGTGTTCCAGTGGGCGGCGGGAACCCTGGCGTATCGGATCCTGGACCGCAGAATGTAGGATATGCGCGAATGGCGCCGAATCAGGCAGAAGGATCCGAGCCGCGGCGGGAGCGGGACGCGGAGCGGCAGCCCGGCAGGCTGCGGTGCTGGAAGGGCGAGGAGGAACGCCTGGGCGGGGAAGCCGCTTCGGCTGCAGGGCAGATGTTCAGAGAACGGCCTGGGGGAGCGCCCGCTGCTTCGCATGGAAGCAGATTGGAAAGGGAGGTATGACAATCATGCTGTGCAAATGGTTACGAGGAGGAAAAAAGGACTGGGAGGACGGCCTTCGCGTCCGGCTTTGGGTGGGGGCCGCCCTGCTGGTGGCCGGCCTGGCGGGAATACTGTGCTGGATGTTCTTCCGGGAGCGTATGCCGGATTACATGGCGGGGTATTACCTGGGAGGAGCCGAGGGACTCGCGGCCGTCGGGCTGGGAGTGCTTCTGAAAGGAATCTGGCTGCTGCGCCATCCGGAGGGAAGGCGGAAGGTCCGGATCCGGGAGACGGACGAGCGGGAGCGGGACATCAACCGGAGCGCCCTTCAGCTGGCCGGGACGGCGACCATCGTTGGCGCGGGGGTACTCTCCTTTGTGGTGCTGCCCTTCAGCCACCTGGCGGCGAAAGTGCTCGCCGGGGTGGTGGCGTTCCATACGGTCTTTTTCCTTCTTATCCGGGTCTGGATGGCCCGCACCCGGTGATCCGCCGGCTGGAGCGGCGGGTGGCCCCGGAGGAGGAGGGCATGCGCACAGAGGTCCTGCTGAAGCGCTGGTTCTCCCTCAGCTCCTCCGTCATCCGCCGGGTGAAGTGGATCGAAGACGGGATCCTGGCGGACGGGCAGCGGATCCGCACGGACTATCGGCCCCGGGCGGGGCAGCTGCTTTCCGTGCGTCTGACGGACGCGGAGCGCCGCAGCGGCATCGTCCCCGCCCCCGGGCCCCTGGACATCCTCTATGAGGACGCGGATCTGCTGGTGCTGAACAAGGCCCCCGGGGTGTCCGTCCATCCGGGGCCGGGACACTACCTGGATACCCTGGGCAACTTCCTGCTGGATTACTATGACCGCACCGGGCAGGAGGGGGACTTCCACCCGGTGCACCGCCTGGACCGGGGCACCTCCGGGTTGCTGGTGGTGGCCCGCCACGCCCACGCCCAGGAGATCCTCAAGAGACAGCTGCACACGGACTCCTTCCGGCGCATTTACCTGGCCGTCTGCGAGGGGACCCCGGAGCCACTCCGGGGCGTCGTAGATGCCCCTCTGGGCCCGAAGCCCGGTTCCCTGGTGGAACAGGAGATCCGCCCGGACGGAAAGCCGGCCCGCACCCGCTACGAGACCCTGTGGAGCGGCGGGGGACGCTCCCTGCTGCGGCTGGAACTGGACACCGGCCGCACCCACCAGATCCGGGTGCACATGGCCTCTCTGGGCTGTCCCCTGACGGGGGACTTTCTCTACGGCCGGGAGGAACCGGAGCTCATTGCCCGTCCCGCCCTTCACTCCGCCCATCTGTCTCTGCGTCATCCCGTGACCGGCGCGGAGCTGGAATTTGACGCCCCTCTGCCGGCGGACATGGCGGCCCTGTTGCCAGAGTCAGAAGAAAAGGTTATGGCAGCGGGAAAAGGGGCTGGTAATCAGCCCCCTGAGATGGTATAATGAAGAAAGACGGAAAAGGGGAGAATGCCCCTGTCTTTCCATAAGACGAAACTGGAGGTAATGCAATCATGTCCTATCGTGACGCATATGAGGCCTGGCTGGCCAGCCCGGCTCTGTCCGAAGCGGAGAAGGCGGAACTGAAGGGGATCGCCGGCGACGAGAAGGAGATCGAATCCCGGTTCTTCTCCCAGCTGGAGTTCGGCACGGCCGGACTGCGGGGCACCATGAGCACCGGTCTGTACCGGATGAACGTCCATGTGGTCCGCCACACCACCCAGGCCTTTGCCCAGCTGATCCTCAACGAGGGTCCGGAGGCGGCGGCCCGGGGCGTGGCCATCTGCTTCGACTGCCGGAACAACTCCCAGACCTTCGCCCGGGAGTCCGCCTGCGTCATGGCGGCCAACGGCATTCATGTGCGGCTGTTTGAATCCCTGCGTCCCACGCCGGAGCTGTCCTTCGCCATCCGCGAGTACGGCTGCATCGCCGGCATCAACATCACGGCCAGCCACAACCCCAAGGAATACAACGGCTATAAGGTCTACTGGGAGGACGGCGCCCAGCTGCCGCCCGAGCACGCCGACGAGGTCTCCCGCATGATGAAGGAGATGGACGTGTTCGCCTGCGTGAAGACCATGGACTACGACCAGGCGGTCGCCGAGGGTAAAATCGTCCTCATGGGCTCCGAGACCGACGAGAAGTTCCTGGCCCACGCCCTCTCCCAGATCAGCGACCAGGCCGCCATCGACGAAATGGCGGACACCTTCAAGATGGTCTATACGCCCTTCCACGGCACAGGCTACAAGCTGATCCCCGAGGCCCTGAAGCGGGCCGGCATGAAGCACGTCATCTGCGTGCCCGAGCAGATGGTGATCGACGGCAACTTCCCCACCGTAGTCTCTCCCAATCCGGAGAACCCCGAGGGCTTCTACCTGGCGGTGGATCTGGCGAAGGCCAACGGCGCCGACTTCATCCTGGGTTCGGATCCCGACGCGGACCGCGTGGGCCTCATGGTCCGCACCGGCGACGGCGAGTACAAGGTGCTCACCGGCAACCAGACCGGCGTGCTGCTGCTGGACTATGAGATCGGCGCCAAGAAGCGCACCGGCACCATGCCCGCCAACCCCGTAGCCCTCAAGAGCCTGGTCTCCACCGAGATGGCCCGCAAGGTCTGCGAGGTCAACGGCCTGAAGTGCTACGACACCTTCACCGGCTTCAAGTTCCTGGCCCAGAAGAAGGATCAGCTGGAGAGCAGCGGCGAAGGCAACGTCATCATGTCCTTCGAGGAGTCCTACGGCTACATGCTGGGCAGCTTCGTGCGGGACAAGGACGCCGTCACCGCCGCCGTCGCCATGACCGAGATGGCCGCCTGGTACGCCTCCCAGGGAATGACCCTCTATGACGCCCTCCAGGCGCTGTTCCGCAAGTACGGCTTCTACGCCGAGAAGACCATGAACCTGGTCATGCCCGGCCTGGACGGCCTGAAGAAGATGGCGCAGCTGATGAGCGATCTGCGGGAGAATCCGCCCACGGAGATCCAGGGCGTGAAGGTCCTCCAGCAGAAGGACTACAAGGACGGCTCCGTGGTGGATACGGACACCGGCGCGAAGAGCACCATGGAACTGTCCGGCTCCAACGTGCTGCGCTACGAGATGGCGGACGCCACCAGCCTCATCGTCCGTCCCTCCGGCACCGAGCCCAAGGTCAAGGTTTACATCCTCACCAGCGGCGACTCCAAGGAGGCCGCGGACGCCAAGGTGGCGAAGTACGCCGCCTGGGCGGAGAGCCTCAAGGGCTGAGCGCTTCCATAAAGAAGAAAACACAGCAGCCGTTCCGGGTTTCCGGGACGGCTGCTGTTTTCAGGATTCGGACGGGGACTCGGGCGGGGTTCCCTCCGCCTCCTTCTCCTTTTCCAGAAGGCGGGTGAGCACCGTGCGGTAGCCGCCGGAGCCGAACTGAAGCTCCGTACTGATGCGGGTGATGGTGGAGCTGCTGACCGGTACGTGGCTGCGCACCGTCTGGTAGGTTTCCCCCTGGAAGAGGAGTTTGGCCACCTGCAGGCGGCTGGTGAAGCTGCGCAGCTCCTGGATCGTGAACAGGTCGCCGAAGAAGGAGCGGCACTCCTCCAGGTTCTGAAGGCAGAGAACCGCCTCGAAGAGCTCATCCAGAGCGGCGTCCCGCTGCGGGTCGATTCGCGGCATAAGGGCAAGTCTCCTTTCCGGGACCGGATCCCAGGTTTTGAAGAGAGCGGACAGGCCGCCGGGGAACATCCCGGCGCCGGCCGGCTCTCCTCATTATAGCACGGATCCGGGGCGGTGGGAAGACGGGGAGGCGCTCAGCGGAACGTGGGCAGCAGTTCGTGGGCGATGTCCAGCAGCTCTCCGCTGCGGACCATCTTCTCCACCTCCCGGATGTCCGGCCAGATCTCCCGGTCCCGGTCGTAGAAGGCCACTTTCTCCCGCACCCGGGCGAAGATCGCCTCGTGGACGGGGGAGAGTCCGCTGCCGTGGGTGCCCTTGCGGCGGCGGATATCCACCGCCTGGCAGGCGGTGAGCAGCTCGTAGGCCAGAACGGAGAGGGTGTTCTCCAGAATGTCTCCGGCCTTGCGGGCGGCGGTGGTGCCCATGGAGACGAAGTCCTCCTGGTTGGCGGAGGAGGGGATGGAGTCCACGCAGGCGGGATGGGCGAGCACCTTGTTCTCCGAGACCATGGAGGCGGCGGTGTACTGGACGATCATGAAGCCGCTGTTGACCCCGCCCTCCGTGGTGAGGAAGGGGGTCAGGCCGTTGGAGAGGGCGGCGTTCACCATGCGCTCGATGCGCCGCTCGGAGATGCTTCCCAGCTCCGCGCAGGCGATGCCCAGGAAGTCGAAGGGGAGGGCCATGGGTTCCCCGTGGAAGTTGCCGCCGGAGATGACCGCCTCGTCCTCCAGGAACATGAGGGGATTGTCCGTGACGGCGTTGAGCTCGATGGATACCTTGGCGGCGATGAACTCCAGGGCGTCCCGCACGGCGCCGTGGACCTGGGGCATGCAGCGCAGGGCGTAGGCGTCCTGCACCCGGTCGCCCTGGCTGCGGCGGACGATTTCGCTGCCTTCCGTCAGCATCCGCAGGTTGCGGGCCACCTGGATCTGCCCCTTCTGGCCCCGGGCGGTGTGCATGCGCTCCTGGAAGGCGTCCAGCTGCCCGGTGAGGGCGGTGAGGCTCAGAGAGCCGATCAGGTCCGCCAGCTGGGCGGCCTGGAGGGTGTCGTAGAGATGAAGGGCTCCCACGCTGGTCATGGCGCAGGTGCCGTTGGTGATGCCAAGTCCCTCCTTGCTGACGAGGGTGGGGACCGTGGCGATGCCGGCCCGGGCCATGGCCTCGGCGCCGGAGAGTTTTTCGCCTTTATAAGTGGCTTCGCCCCGGCCCAGAAGCACGAGGCCCATGTGGGAGAGGGGAGCCAGGTCGCCGGAGGCGCCCAGGGAGCCCTTTTCCGGGACTACAGGGGTGACCCCCTTGTTGAGCATTTCGACCAGCATCTCCACCAGCAGGGGGCGTACTCCGCTGATGCCCACGCAGAGGGCGTTGGCCCGCAGCAGCATCATGCCCCGCACGGCCTCCTCGGGGTAGGGATCCCCGGTGCCGGTGCAGTGGCTGAGAATGAGGTTGGTGGAGAGGGTGGCGCTCATCTCCTCCGGGACGGCCACGGTGGCGAAGTCGCCAAAACCGGTGGTGATGCCGTAGGCCACCCGGCGCTCCGCCCCGATCTTCTCCGCCAGAGCCCGGGAGCGCTTCATGGCTTCCAGGGCGGAGGGGGCCAGACTGACCTTCGCCCCGTACCGGGCCACCGCGAGAAAGCTTTCCAGGGTCAGACTGTGCCCGTCCAGTACAATTCGCTTCAGATCCTTCGGGTTTTCCATAAAAAACGCTCCTTTCGCCTGCTCTGGCGGCGGGGCGGTCTGCCGGCCGCCCGGGCCTTCCGAAACCAGTATACTATATTTTCGGACAGAGCGCAAAGGGGCCCGTCTGGAAAGCATGGAAGATTTTAACTGATCCATGGATCGGTTCATCGGTTCATCGACAGAGCGATGCAGCAGTGTGATAAAGTACGGGGCAGGAAAGGGCGGAGCGGAAGGAGGTCTTTGCTTCCGGAAGGTCCGGAGAGGAGCGGACGAAAGAAATCAAAGCGGAAGGGGGAAAAGACCCGGAAAAAAGGCTGTACAAACGGGGCGCTTTGCAATATAATGCCGGGGACACACGGAACGCGACAGGCAGCCGCCCAGGGCGGCGGACATCCGAAGGAGGCTGTATTATGGTTCACAAATCCGATATTGAGATCGCGCAGGCCCATACCCCCCGTCCCATCACGGAGATCGCGCAGGTGGCCGGCGTGGATGCCAGGTACCTGGAGCTGTACGGCAACTGGAAGGCCAAGGTGGACTACCGGATGCTGCGGGAGACCGATGCGCCGGACGGAAAGCTGATCCTCGTGACGGCGATCACCCCCACCCCCGCCGGCGAGGGCAAGACCACCACCTCCGTGGGACTGGCGGACGGTCTGCGGAAGATCGGGGTCAACTCCATCGTGGCCCTGCGGGAGCCCTCCCTGGGGCCCGTGTTCGGCATCAAGGGAGGCGCCGCCGGCGGCGGATACGCCCAGGTGGTGCCCATGGAAGATATCAACCTCCACTTTACCGGCGACTTCCACGCCATCGGAGCGGCGAACAACCTGCTGGCGGCCATGCTGGACAACCACATCCAGCAGGGCAACGCCCTGGGGATCGACCCCAAGCAGATCACCTGGAAGCGGGCGGTGGATATGAACGACCGCCAGCTGCGCCACATCGTGGACGGCCTGGGCGGAAAGATGCAGGGCGTGCCCCGAGAGGACGGCTTCGAGATCACCGTGGCCTCCGAGATCATGGCCGTGCTGTGCCTGGCCAGCGACATCAACGATCTGAAGGCCCGCCTGGCCCGCATCATCGTGGGCTACACCTATGCCGGCGCTCCCGTGACCGCGGCGGACCTGAAGGCCCAGGGCGCCATGGCGGCTCTCCTGAAGGACGCCCTCAAGCCCAACCTGGTGCAGACCCTGGAGGGAACCCCCGCATTCATTCACGGCGGTCCCTTCGCCAACATCGCCCACGGCTGCAACTCTGTCACCGCCACCCGCATGGCCCTCAAGCTGGGGGATTATGTGGTGACCGAGGCCGGCTTCGCCGCGGACCTGGGCGCCGAGAAGTTCCTGGACATCAAGTGCCGCATGGCGGGGCTCCACCCCTCCGCCGTAGTGGTGGTCGCCACCGTCCGCGCCCTCAAGTACCACGGCGGCGTGCCCAAGGCCGAGCTCAACCACGAGAACCTGGAGGCCCTGGAGAAGGGACTGCCCAACCTGCTGCAGCACGTGAACAACATCCGCAACGTCTACGGTCTGCCCTGCGTGGTGGCGATCAACGCCTTCCCCACGGATACAAAGGCGGAACTGGATCTGGTGGAGGAGAAGTGCAACGAGCTGGGCGTCAACGTGGCGCTCTCGGAAGTGTGGGCGAAGGGCGGCGAAGGCGGCGTGGCCCTGGCGAAGGAAGTGGTGCGCCTGTGCGACCAGCCCAACGACTTCCGTTTCGCCTACGACCTGGAGGACTCCATCGAGGACAAGCTCAACGCCATCGTGAAGAAGGTCTATCACGGCGATGGCGTGATTCTCACCCCCGGCGCCCGCAAGCAGATGAAGCAGCTGACGGACCTGGGCTTCGGCGGCCTGCCCATCTGCATGGCGAAGACCCAGTACTCCTTCTCGGACGACCCGGCCCTGCTGGGAGCGCCCAAGGGCTTCGAGGTCACGGTGCGCAACCTGAAGGTCTCCGCCGGCGCCGGCTTCATCGTGGCCCTGACGGGAGACATCATGACCATGCCCGGACTGCCGAAGGTGCCCGCCGCCGAGAAGATCGACGTGGACGAAAACGGAGTCATCTCCGGCCTGTTCTGAGCCGGAAGGAGGCTGCCATGGGGAAATTCGAAGGGCTGCTGCTGGTCAGCGACTTTGACGATACCCTCTATACGGCGGATAAATACGTGCCCGAGCGCAATCTGCGGGCCCTGGAGCGGTTCGAGGCGGAGGGCGGCCTCTTTACGGTGGCCACCGGACGGGCCCACCGGACCTTTGCCCCCTATGTGGATCTGGTGCCCATCAACGCCCCGGTGATCCTCTCCAACGGCTCTGCCCTCTACGACTTTCAGGAGAACCGGATGCTGGAGCAGACGTATCTGCCGGATACGGCGCCGGAGGACCTGGAGGCCTTTCTGGAGGAGTTTCCCACGGTAGCCATGGAGGCCTACTACGGGGAGGATATCTACGTCTGGCACCCCAACTTCATCACGGACGCCCACATGAAGAAGGTGGGGACCACCTATACCGTGGCCCCCATCCGGGAAATGCCCCGGCCCTGGACCAAGGCCATTCTCCAGGAGATCCGTCCGGTGGGCCTGCGGGCCCGGCGGCGCTTCCTGGAACTGTACGGGGACCGCTACGAGGCCATCTTCTCCAACCACTTCTATCTGGAGCTGACGGCGAAGGGCAGCAGCAAGGGCGGCATGGCGACCCGGCTGGCCCGGCGCCTGGGGATCGCCCCGGGGCACATGTACTGCGCCGGGGACAATCAGAACGACATCGCCATGCTGGAACTCTCCCCCATTCCCTTCGCTCCTTCGGACTGCGCCCAGGAGGTGCGGGACTGGGGCGCGAGGCTGCTGTGCCCCTGCGCCGAGGGGATCATGGGAGACATCGTCGGGATTCTGGACCGTCTGTATTAGAGCGCCGAAGGCCGCCCCCCTGTTTCGGGAGGCGGCCTTCGTTTTTGTTGCGGAGGGCGGAGTTCGCGGGAACCGGCGTAATCTGCGGGGCCGGGGCTGGTTTCCGGAAAGAAGACAGCTCCCGGAGATTCCATGCGAACGGGCAGGGGAACTCAGAAGCGGTTGGCCTGGATAATGCGGACCTTGCGCCCGATGGGATCCACCTGGATGGTAAAGTCGTTAGAGAAGGCCAGACAGGCGGCCAGGCGCTCGGCGCCGGTCTCCTGGGTGAACCAGTTGAGCTTCCGCTCACCCACGTCCCGGCAGCACTCCACATCTTTGGAGATCATGTAGGTGCGGCCGCCGGCCTTCACATAGTCGATGTCACCCTTCTGGAAGAAGTCCGTGGGGGAGACATGCTCCACAGCGGTCAGCTCGATCATGGTCAGGAACCGCCAGTCCCCGTCCCGGTTCTTTGTCCGCACCAGACCGCAGAAGTCCCCGCTGCGGCCCCCGTAGTAGTAGAGGTGGGAGAACTCCACGGACCCGATGGTGCCATTGTTGAGGCTCCAGTACGTCAGGGTTTTCATGGTGGGTGGAATTCCTTCTGCCTCGTTCCCGGGGTCGTCCACGACTTCTTCCGAGCGGGCGTAGAGGACGCCATACTCGTAGGCGTCGCCGGTGGTGTCCTGGAGCACGAGGTAATCCACCATGTTGGAGCTGTTCAGGTGATAAGCCGAGATCTGCCCGGGCGGGATGACCTCCATGTCCAGGGTATCCAGCGGGACCTCCACCATGACCCCGGTGCGCACCTGTTCCCAGACGCGAACCCCGGCGGCCACCGTGTATTTGCCCAGCGTCATCTCCGGGATGCGGAAGGGATCCGCAGGAGAGCGGGCCTGAATCCGGGAGGCGGAGAGGGATCCCCGGGAGCCGGAGGAGAGGGTCACCAGGCGGTTCATCCGCTCTTCCGCATTGCCGAAGACCTTGCCGGTCAGCTCAATCGAATCGCCGTTGGGGAGAAACAGAGAGGCGCTCTTCTCATCCAGATACCCCATGGCGTTGGAGCGCAGTCCGTCTGTTCCGGTGCCGGTCATGCCGGCCACCCGGCCGTCCGCCGTCAGCAGCAGGCACACGTGCTGGCCCACGGAGAACTGTTCCGTCATGGACCATGCGCTCTCCAGAACGGGGAAGGTGTGGCCCAGGATGGTGATGGAGGTGGGGGCCTTCACGTTGGGGGTGGCGTCTTCGTAGGTGCAGGCGAAGTGCAGGTCCGAGGCCACCAGGGTGTTGGTGATTTTATTATGTCGGCGGAAGAAGACCCCCGGACTTGTCCGGGGGATGAATTCCGCCCGAGTTAACAGTGGAGTCTGCTA
>CANRFA010000054.1 GCA_947629775.1 uncultured Oscillospiraceae bacterium | reverse complement strand
GGCGGCCATCTTCATCTCCTCGTTGATGTCGCTGGCCCGCACGTCGAAGGTGCCGCGGAACACGCCGGGGAAGGCCAGAACGTTGTTGATCTGGTTGGGGAAGTCGCTGCGTCCGGTGGAGACCACGCGGGCGCCGCCGGCCTTGGCGTCGTCGGGGAAGATCTCGGGGGTGGGGTTGGCGCAGGCGAAGACGATGGCGTCCTTGTTCATGGTCTTCACCATCTCGGTGGTGACGGTGCCGGGGGCGGACACGCCGATGAACACGTCGGCCCCGACAAGCATATCGGCCAGGGAGCCGGCCTTCTTCGACCGGTTGGTGACCTGGGCCATCTCGGCCTTGATCCAGTTCAGGCCCTCCCGGCCCTCGTAGATAGCGCCCTTGCGGTCGCACATGGTGACGTTTTTGAATCCGGCGGACAGCAGCAGCTTGACGATGGAGATGGCGGCGGCGCCGGCGCCGGAGGTAACCACCTTCACGTCCTCCTTCTTCTTGCCGACCACCTTGAGGGCGTTGGTCAGGCCGGCCAGAGTGATGATGGCGGTGCCGTGCTGGTCGTCATGGAAGATGGGGATGTCGCACTTCTCCTTCAGCTTGCGCTCGATCTCGAAGCAGCGGGGAGCGGCGATGTCCTCCAGGTTGATGCCGCCAAAGGAACCGGAGAGCAGGTAGATGGTGTTGACGATGGTGTCGACGTCCTTGCTCTTGATGCACAGAGGGAAGGCGTCCACGTCGCCGAAGCTCTTGAAGAGCACGCACTTGCCCTCCATGACGGGCATGCCGGCCTCGGGGCCGATGTCGCCCAGACCCAGAACGGCGGTGCCGTCCGTGATGACGGCGCACAGGTTGTGGCGACGGGTCAGCTCATAGCTCTTGCTGGGGTCCTTCTGGATCTCCAGGCAGGGCTGTGCCACGCCGGGGGTATAGGCCAGGGACAGGGCGTCCTTGCTGTCGGCGGGGACGGTAGCCACAACCTCGATCTTGCCCTTCCACTCCTGGTGCAGGCGAAGAGATTCCTTTGCGTAATCCATGATGATGGTTCCTCCTTAATATGACGAGGGTCGCTTTATAATGAGGGCCCCTCGGCCCGTAACCGCCCTGCTCAGTCCTCGAAGGGGAAGTGATAGGGCAGATTCAGCTGATCGCGCAACCCGACGAGTTCCTTCTGGATGGACTCGCCCACGGGCACGCCCTTATCCTTCCGGTCCTCCCAGGCCATGTGTTCCTTCTCGCCGGCGGTGTAGATGCGCTCCTGGCCGGGGGCCTTCTCGGAGGCGCGCAGGCCGCGGCAGATGTCGCCGGCCGTCTTCTTAAAGGTATCCAGCCCCATGAAGAACTCGGGGTTGATGACGAAGAAGAAGTGGCCCAGCCGATACATCTTATTGCTGCCGTCGGGGTTCTTCCCGCTCAGCTCCTTCATGAAGGGGCCGCCGGCCAGCGCGGAGGCCAGGATCTCCACGATGGTGGTGAAGCCGTAGCCCTTGTAGCCGCCGGTCTCCTCGCCCAGGCCGCCCAGGGACAGCAGGGCGCACTTGCCGGCGCGCATGTCCTTCAGAATCTGGCCGGAGTCCGTCATGGTGCCGCCGTCCTCCGTCACCACCAGGCCGGCGGGGGTTGGCTTGCCCATGCGCTCATAGAACTCGATCTTGCCGTTCTGCACGATGGAGGTGGCGCAGTCGAAGTTGAAGGGGAACTCCTCGTCGGTGGGCATGGTAAAGGTGAAGGGGTTGGTGCCCATCATGGGCTCCACGCCGAAGGTGGGAGCCACGGAGGGGCGGGCGTTGGTGCCGCTGATGCCGATCATGCCGGCCTTCTCCGCCATGGCAGTCCAGTACCCGGCGATGCCGTAGTGGGTGGAGTTGCAGATGGTTCCGCCGGCCATGCCATAGGTGCGGGCCTTCTCGATCAGCTTCTCCATCATGTGGTAGCTGGCCACCATGCCCATGCCGTTGTTGGCGTCCATGACGACGGTGGTGGGGGTCTCCTTGAGGATGTCGATCTTCGTCACGGGCAGCAGCGTGCCGTTGGCGATACGGTCCAGGTAGATGGGTTTGAAACGGTTGCAGCCGTGGCTCTCGATGCCGCGGCGGTCAGATTCGAGCAGAACGTCCGCGCAGATCTTCGCGTCCTCCTCCGGCACGCCGTAGGCCTTGAACACGTCGATCATGAAGCTGTTCATCAGGCCCCAGGATACATAGGGTCTCGTTTCCATGTTCCGATACGCTCCTTTGTCAGTTTTCCCCGCAGGGTACAGTACAAAAAAAGAAAATGAGCGCAACGATACCAGGGGGTCCTGGCAGTCGTCACACTCATCTCGCAACCGTCTCGGTGTGCTCAGTGTAGCAGATTTCCGGGCCGGATGCAAGTCGAATTTTACGCCCGCTCAGGGGCTGAATTCTGTGCACTTCGCCGAATCCCGCTCCCTCATGGATCCATCCACAGGGCCTCGCAGGTGGTGGAGACGCACATGGCCCCCGCGGAGAGGGCCGCCATCACGTCCTCCTTGTCCGAAATGAGTCCGCCGGTGATGACCGGCACGGAGGTGGAGGCGCAGACCCGGCGGATCACCTTCGGCATCAGCCCGGGCATCAGTTCGATGAGGTCCGGCCCGCAGGCGTCGATCTCCCGACGCAGGCTGTCCAGGGAAATGGAGTCCACCAGGAACACCCGCAGCACGGTCATAAGGCCCAGATCCCGGGCCCGCCGCACCAGCTGAGGGCGGGTGCTGATGACCCCGTCGGCGTGGGCGTAGTCCCGGACAAAGTCGGCGGATACCTCCCGGGCGGCCAGGCCCTGGGTGAGGTCCAGGTGAACGAAGGCCATCTTTCCGGCGGCCTTCACCCGCTCCACCAGGGAGCAGATGCTGCAGACGGAGCCGAACAGCAGGAACACGATGTCGCAGTCCGTGCGCAGCGCGGTCTCCAGCTGCTGCTCGTCCTTGACGGCGGCGATGATGGGATTGGCCTCAAATGTCTCCATTTCGGGCTTCATGGGGCGGATCCTCCTCTGCGTTGACGTTTGACCGCTATATTAACACATTCCGACCCGTCACGCAACCGTTCGCCGGGAAAGTCCGCCGGTTTCTCCCGGAGAAAGAAAAAAGCGGCCGGACTCTCCGCCCGCGCCGCTCCGTCTTATTTCCCGCAGACAATGGTCAGGGCACGCCTGCAGTTCTCCACGATGTTGACCTCTTTCTTCCCGCCGAACTCCCCGTCGATGGTCCAGGGCAGAGGCTTGTCCCCGGTAAAGACCAGACGGGAGGCCTGGAAGTGCACCCGGGCTCCGGCGCTGGGCGAGTTCTGCTCCAGCAGGGTCTGGAAGCCGTCCGATACGTCCAGCAGGCTGACGGGCTTGCGGATCAGGTCCACCTCGAACAGCCCGTCGTCCAGCACCACGTTCTCGTTGCGGGGAACCCGGAAGCCGCCCACGGAGAGCGTATTGCCCACCATGCCGAAGAAGAAGTCGTCCTCGATGACGTTGCCGTCGTACTCCACCTTCAGGTGGTAGGGGGCGATGGCCGGCAGGGAAGCCACCCCGGTCAGCAGATAGGCCAGGTGCCCCAGCGTGTTCTTCAGATCCTGGGGGGTGTCGTAGGCCACCTGGGTGAAGGCCCCGAAGGCCGCCACATAGACAAAGGGTCTGCCGTTGAGGCGTCCGATGTCGAAGGGCCGGGGCACGCCCTCGCCCGCCGCCACCGCGGCGGCCTGTCTGGGCACATGGGGCAGGTCCAGCGTGGCGGCGGAGTCGTTCGTGGAGCCCAGGGGGATGTAGCCCAGAACCGGCGGGCTCTCCAGTTCCATGAGGCCGGACACCACCTCGCTGAGGGTGCCGTCGCCTCCGGCGCAGACCACCCGCTCGAAGTGCCCTCCCAGTTCCCGGACCGCCCGGGTAGCGTCCCCCTTGCTCTGGGTGGGGTAAGCCGTGACCAGCCAGCCCGCCTTGGTGAAGACGTCCAGAACGGGAGCCAGTTCCTTGCCCGCCAGGCCCTTGCCGGCGGTCGGATTATAAACGAAAAGCAGTTCCTTCAAAGATGAGGACCTCCTTACAGTCTGAAGGAAGGCGGAAGCCCGGCAGGAAACATCGCAGGGTCCGCATGATGCCCATTATACGGACCATGTTGCAAAAATCAAGGCGAAACGGGCAAATTTAACCGAACCTTTATGAGCCGGAAAAACCGGGTGGATTTTCCCGAAAAGGCACTTGCAAGCGGCCTGCAAAGCGAGTACAATGACTCGCGAACCGGGGCCCGCCCGGAAACCTCCCTTCCGCGCCCCTCCCGGATCCGGCTTTCCTTCCCGGACCCGGGGCTTACCCGAACCTCTGGAGGAGATTCACCATGCTGACCGAACAAGAACGCACCGTCGAGCTGGAGGCCCTGGATATCCAGCTGCGGGACCTGCTCCACCGCCGTCTGGAAGTGGCCGGCGCCAGCGCCCGGGAACCGGGCAGCGGGTTCCAGCGCTGTCAGGCCGCCATGGCCGCCGCCCGCCAGCCTGTTCCCTGTCCCCGGGTCGTCTACCAGGGCGAACCCGGCGCTTACAGTGAAGTGGCCACCCTCACCTTCTTCGGACCCGAGGCCAGCTGCCGGGGCCTGGAGCAGTTCCGGGACGTCTTCGAGGCCGTCCGCCGGGGGGACGCGGACTACGCCGTCCTTCCCATTGAAAACAGCTCCACCGGCGCCATCCGCCAGGTGTATGAGCTCATGACCGAATACGAACATTATATTGTGGGCGAGGATACCGTCCGGGTGGAGCACTGCCTCATGGCGCCCAAAGGCGCCACCCTGGAGACCATCACCCACGTCTACTCCCACGAGCAGGGGCTCTTCCAGTCCGACCGCTTTCTGGCCGCTCACCCCACGTGGAAGCAGGTTCCCCTGGGAGACACCGCCGGCAGCGCCCGCTACGTGGCCCAGACCGGAGACATCACGAAGGCCGCCATCTGCTCGGAGCGGGCGGCGGAGCTCTACGGACTGGAGATTCTCCACCGGGGCACCAACCACAACACGGACAACACCACCCGCTTCGTGGTGGTCTCCCCCGTCATGGAACTGCGGCCCGGGGCGGACAAGATCTCCGCTCTGGTCTCCCTGCCCCACGAAGTGGGCAGTCTGAACCGCTTCCTGACGGTCTGCATGCTCCACAACCTGAACCTGGTGAAGCTGGAGTCCCGCCCCATGCCCGGCCGGAAGTGGGAGTACCTCTTCTTCCTGGAGTTCACCGGGCGGCTCAACGCCCCCGGCATGGAGACCGCGCTGGCGGACCTGTCCCGCTCTGCGGCTACTCTGCGGATCCTGGGGAATTTCCCCGCCAGCCTCTGATGGCCCGCCACGTTCTGATCACCGGCGCCTCCCGGGGCATCGGGGCCGCCGCCGCCCGCCTCTTCGCGGAAGAGGGCTGGCGGGTGAGCGTCAACTTCCTGCAAAGCGAGGCGCGCGCCCGCGCTCTGGTGGAATCCCTGCGGACGCTGGGCGCCCGGGCCGAGGCCTTCCAGGCGGACGTCTCGAACTCCCGCCAGGCCGCCGGACTGGTGGAGCGGGCGGAGCGGGAGCACGGTCCCCTGGACTGCCTGGTGTGCAACGCCGGCCAGGCTCTTCCCCAGCAGCTGATCACGGACACCACGGACGAAGAGTGGGAGCGGATGCTCTCCGTGAACCTCAGCGGCGTCTTCTACCCCATCCGTGCGGCCGTGCCCGGCATGGTGCGCCGCCGGCAGGGCAGCATCGTCACGGTCTCCTCCATGTGGGGAGTGACGGGCGGCTCCTGCGAGACGGCCTACTCCGCCGCCAAGGCGGGGGTCATCGGGCTGACAAAGGCCCTGGCGAAGGAACTGGGCCCCTCCCGGATCCGGGTCAACTGCGTGGCGCCCGGCGTCATCGACACGGACATGAACGCCCACCTCTCTCCGGAGGATCTGGCCGCCCTGGCGGAAGAGACTCCCCTGCAGCGGGTGGGCGCCCCGGAGGACGCCGCCCGGGCCATCGTCTTTCTGGCCGGGCCCCAGGCCTCCTTTCTCACCGGTCAGATCCTGCGGGCGGACGGCGGACTGACCCTGTAAAACCGCCCGCCCTCCGAAAAAACCGGTTGCCAGGCGGCCGGAATTCTGATATACTCACACTTCGGGGTTTCCCCCTACTACGGATATGGAGATGGTGACGGATCATGTCCCGCTATCGGAACAGTTACGGCGGCTACCGCGGCCGCAACACGCTGCACGATGTTCTGAAGGTAATCGCCATTCTGCTGGCCATCTGTGTGGTTCTGGTCGTCGCCGGCCTCTTCTTCGGCCAGCGCTACCTGGTCTTCACGGACGGCGGCGTACGGGTGAACTGGCCCTGGTCTCCCGGGGAGTCCAGCGGCTCCGCCGGTTCCTCCCTGGATCCCGGCGACATCAGCGTGGAGATCGGCCCTCCCGGCTCCGCCTCCGCTTCCCAGGATCCGTCCGCCTCCGGTTCCGCTTCTTCCGAGCAGCCCGCCGCGCCCGAGAGCGCCCGCGTCGCCGCGCTGCAGCTGCCGATCTCCTCCGTAGCGGACGGCACCGCCGGCCAGCTGCTCTCCTCCTATGGCGCCAACGCCCTCATTCTGGAGATGAAGGACCAGGAGGGCAAACTGGGCTGGGTCTCCGGCCAGGAGGCCGCCTCCCGGGCCAGGGTCAACGCCGACAACGCCTCCATCAACGACACCCTCCGGACCTGGTGCCAGGGAGATACCTACACCATCGCCCGTCTGTGCTGCTTCCGGGATAACTCCGTCCCCTACTATATAAACACCATGGCCACCCGGGTCAAGGGCGGCAACTGGCGGGACGAACTGAAGCTGCGCTGGATGAGCCCGGACAGCGAGGCCGCCCGGACCTACATCGTCGGGCTGTGCTCCGAGCTGGCCGAGATGGGCTTTGACGAGATCGTGCTGGAGAACTGCAACTTCCCCTACGCCGGCAATCTGAACCGCATCACGAAGTCCGACTCCTACAAGAACGGCACCTACAACCAGACCGTGGAGGCCCTCATCGACCAGATCAAGGCCGCCATCGCCCCCTATGGCACGAAGATCGCCATCCGGGTCACCCGCGGCTTCATCACCGGAGAGGTGGTCAACAGCGGCATCACAAACGGCCTGCTGGAAAGCCGCATGGACCGCATCTGGATCGAGCGGGACGGGCTGACCCCGGAGATCGCCGAGCAGGTCGCCACCGCCGGCATCACCGATGTGTCCACCCGCCTCGTGGAAATCGTTCCCGCCCTGGAGACCGACGCCACCGGCGGCCAGGCCTCCCTGAGCGTTCCCGAAGCCGGATGATTCTCCGCATTCCCGCGGCCGCCCCCCCCGAAGGGGCGGCCGCTTTCTCTGTTCCATAACTGGAATTTTAATCCATTTCTTCCCGATTCTGAGACCCGCGGCGTCTGAAATTGCGTAATACCTGTCCGAAATTGCGAATGGAGCCCGAAACGTTCCCGGTTTAACGTGATACCGGCTGTTTTCCCGCCCCCGGATGCCATGCATTTGTCTTTGTATGGCAACATCTCCAAAAAAAGTACTTGCATTCCACTCCGGATTCCACTAAAATGTACCGTAGCATCCCTGTAACCCCAGCGAGATTGAAGACAAAAGGTGGTGAGAGCTATGGCAGTGAAGGCCATCGAACAGGTGACCCGAACCGAACAGGAGGCGAAGCGCCGCAGAGACGCCGCGGCGGCCGAAAGCAAGCAGCGCATTCTGGCCGCCCAGCGGGATGCCCAGCGGTTGCTGGATGGCGCCCGAGCCAAGGCGGACGCCGACGTGCGCAGCATGATGGCGCAGGCGGAGGCGGAAGCCGGCCGGCTTGGACAGAAGGTCCTGGAACAGGCGGCCAGGCAGGGCGAGGAGATGAAACGCTCCGCCCGGAACCGTCTGGAACAGGCAGCCCAATTGATCGTAGAAAGGGTCGTGAATCGCTGATGGCTATCGTCAAAATGAAGCGCCTGCGGCTCGCGGCCATGAGCCGCGACCGGGAGGAACTGCTCACGCTCCTCCAGCGCATGGGCTGCGTGGAGATTGACGAACCCTCCTCGGCCGCCGACGACCCCGACTGGGCCTCCCTGGTCCGGTCCGAGTCCACGGGTCTGGCCGCCGCCCGGGAAGAGGAGTCCGAGGCGGAGAAGGCTCTGGAAGTTCTCAATCACTATGCCCCCCTGAAATCCGGCCTGCTTGAGCCGAAGCCGGGAGCGACGGTCCGTCAGCTCTTCGACCCCGCCTCCGCGGAGAAAGCCCGGAGCGCGGTGGAGGAAATCAACGCCGCCCAGCGGCGGATCAGCGCCATCCGGGCGGAGACGGTCAAGATCGCCTCCCAGAAGGAGGCCCTGGCCCCCTGGCAGTCCCTGGATCTGCCCCTGGATACGCCCTCCACGGATCAGGTCACCGTCCAGTTCGGCACCCTTCCCGCCGGCGTGACCATCGCCGACGCGGAGAGCGCCCTGCAGAAGACGGGCGAGCTGTCCCAGCTGACGGAGGCCTCCGCGGGCCGGGAGTTCCGGTACTGTCTGCTGGTCTGTCACAACAGCCAGGCCGAGGCGGCCCTGGAGGCCCTCAAGGACCTGGGCTGGTCCCGCTCCAACCTGCGGGAGTGGCACGGCACGGCGGCGGAGAATTCCGCGGCTCTGGACCGGAAGAACCAGGAACTGGAGAAGGAACTGAACGCCCTGGAGCAGAAGCTCTCCGGCATGGGCGCCGCCACCCCGGGCATCCGGCTGCTGGTGGATAAGGCCGGCGCCGAGGCCGAACTGGCCGAGAACCGGGGCCGCACCCTGGATACGGAACGGGCCTTCTTCCTGGAAGGCTGGGTTCCCGCCGACCAGTGGCCCCAGGTCCAGCAGGCGCTCTCTCCCTACCCCTGCGCGTACGAGACCTCCGACCCCGCGCCGGAGGACTACCCCAAGGTGCCGGTCACGCTGAAGAACAACTTCTTCACCCGGCCTCTGAGCATGGTAACGGACATGTACTCTCTGCCGGCCTACGGGTCGGTGGATCCCAACCCCCTGATGGCCCCCTTCTTCATTTTCTTCTATGGAATGATGATGGCGGACATGGGCTACGGCATCGTCATGATGCTGATCGCCCTGATCGTAATCAGAAAGGCCCGGCCCACCGGTCCTACCACCCGCAACATGTTCCCCCTGCTGGGACTGTGCGGCTTCAGCACCTTCATCTTCGGGGCCCTTACCGGCGGCTTCTTCGGGGATATGATCCCCCAGCTGGTCACCATGCTGAACCCCGACAGCACCTTCGCCCTTCCCGCTCTGTTCTCCCCGCTGGACGACGCGCTCATGGTCCTGATCGGCTCCCTGATTCTGGGCGTCATTCAGATCTTCACCGGCATGGCCGTCAGCGTCTGGAAGAAGTTCCGGGACGGCAACGCCCTGGACGCGGTCTTCGAGGAGATCACCTGGTACATCATTCTGATCGGCGCGGTGATCGCCATTGTGGGCGTCACGCCTCTCGTCCTGATCGCCGGCGGCATCCTGCTGGTGGCGGGCAAGGTCTACGGCGCCGTCCAGGAGGGCGGCGGGCCGGTCAAAATCGTCGTCGGCACCTTCATGGGCCTCTTCGGTTCCCTGTATAACAACATCACGGGCTACTTCAGCGACATTCTCTCCTACTCCCGTCTGATGGCCCTGATGCTGGCCGGCGCGGTCATCGCTCAGGTGTTCAACACCCTGGGCGCCATCACCGGCAATGTGATCGGCTTCTTCGTCATCTCCCTCATCGGCAACGTGCTGAACTTCGCGCTGAACATTCTGGGCTGCTTCGTGCACGACATGCGTCTGCAGTGCCTGGAGTACTTCGGCCGCTTCTACGAGGACGGCGGCAAGCCCTTCCGTCCCCTGGGCATCAGCCCCAAATTCGTAACCATCGTCAAAGAATAGAAGGAGGAAATCATTATGTTCCTGGAAAACATTGGCGGTCTCGCTCTCGCCCTCTTGGGCTCTGGTCTCGCGGTCGGTCTCAGCTGTGTCGGTTCCGCCAAGGGCACCGGCATCGCCGGCGAAGCCGGTGCCGGCCTTCTGTCCGAAGATCCCTCCAAGTCCGGTAAAGTCATGGTTCTGCAGCTGCTCCCCGGCACCCAGGGTCTGTACGGCCTGGTCGTGTGGTTCTTCTGCCTGATCCGCATCGGCATGATGAGCGGCAATGTGGACCTCACCGTCACGGAAGGAATGCAGTACTTCGTAGCCTGCATGCCCATGGCGCTGGGCGGCCTGCTGTCAGCCATCGCCCAGGGCCGCGTCGCTGCCGGCTCCATCAACATCCTCGCCAAGAAGCCCGACGACTGGTCCAAGGGCCTCATCCTCTGCGGTATTGTCGAGTTCTACGCCATTCTGTCCCTGCTGGCTTCCATGCTGATGCTCCTGTGGCTGTAATCCCGAAGGAAGGGGTTAAGACACATGAACGGAATTGAAAAGATCACGGCCCGGATTTCCCAGGACGCCCAGGAGGAAATCGACCGCCTGACCGCCGAAACCGACGCGAAGGTCGCGCAGATCATGGCTGACGCGCAGGCTCAGGCGGACCGGGAGACTGCGGATACCCTGGCCCGGGGCAAAAAGGCCGCCGCGGAGCGTCTGGAGCGGCTGCAGTCCGCCTCCCAGATGGAGACGCGGAAGCTGACCCTGGCCGCCAAGCAGGAAGTGCTGGGCGAAGCCTTCGACCTGGCCCTGCGCAAGCTGTGCACCATGCCGGAGAAGCAGTATGTCTCCCTGCTGACCGATCTGGCCCTGGAGGCCTGCTCCACCGGAAAGGAGCAGCTGGTCTTCTCCCAGAAAGACCGCAACCGCATCGGCAAGCAGGTGGTTCTGGCCGCCAACGCCGCGCTGCAGAAGAAGGGCCTCCCCGGCGCGCTGACGCTGGCGGGAGAGACCCGGAAGATCCAGGGCGGCTTCATCATGACGGACGGCGATGTGGAGGTCAACTGCGCCTTTGAAACTCTGGTCCGTCTCCAGCGGGAGAAGCTGGAGCTCTCTGTTGCCAGGACTCTGTTTGAGAATTAGGGAGGAGGGGTACCTTGTCCCATCGTAAAGATACTGATTATCTGTCCGTCTCCGCCCGGATCCGGGCCATGGAGACCCGCCTTCTCAACCGGGACCGGATGGATCGCATGATCGAGGCCCGGGACACCGGAGACGCCATGAAGGTGCTCACCGAGTGCGGCTACCCCGAAGGGGGAAACCTGGACGCCGTGCTGGCCCAGGCCAGAGCGGAGGTCTTCCGGGACATGGCGTCCGCCTCCCCCGAACCCCGGCTGGTGGAACTGTTCCAGCTGAAATACGACTATCACAACGCCAAAACCCTGATCAAGGCCCAGGTCGTGGGTACGGACCCCCAGCGTCTGCTGATGCCGGGCGGCCGCTACGCCCCGGAGAAACTGCTGGAGGCCTGGCACCGGGAAGACCTGCGGGACTGCTCCGAGACCTTCCGCCGCGGCATCGCGGCCGCTCAGTCCACCCTGGCAGAGACCCGGGATCCCCAGCTGGCGGATCTCATTCTGGACCGCACCTGCTATCAGGAGATGGCGCAGCTGGCGAAGGATCTGGACAGCGCGTACCTCCAGGGCTACGTGCGCCTGGCGGTGGACGTTGCCAACCTTCGCACCGCCGTGCGGGTGGCCCGCATGGGCCGGGAGACCGATTTCCTCCGTCAGGCCCTTCTGCCCGGGGGCAACGTCTCCGAGCAGACCATCGCCGCCGCCCACGGAGAGGCCCTGGGCGACGTGTTCCGCAGCGGCCCCCTGGGCAAGGCGGCGGAAGCCGGGGCCCGGCTGACCCAGCCCGGCAGCGGCGCCCTCACCGCATTCGAGAGGGAGTGCGACAACGCGCTGACCGCCTATCTGGCCGCCTCCCGCCGGATCCCCTTCGGGGAGCAGGCGGTGGTGGGCTACCTGTACGCCAAAGAGAACGAGCTGACCGCCATCCGCACCATCTTTGCCGGCCGGGCGGCGGGTCTGGACGGAGATACCATCCGCCAGCGGCTCCGGGATACCTACGTGTAAAGGGGGCGCGGGAAATGTACAAAATTGCCGTCATGGGCGACATGGACAGCGTCCTGGGCTTCAAGGCCCTGGGCCTGGAAGTCTGCCCGGTCTCCTCCGCGGAGGAGGGCCGCGCCGCCCTGCACCACATGGCAAAGGAAAATTACGCCATAATTTATATGACTGAACAGCTGGCCGCCCAGATTCCGGGGGATATCGCCCGGTACAAGGACTCCCTTACCCCCGCCGTGATTCTGATTCCCGGCAAGGAGGGCTCTCTGGGCATCGGCATGGCGAATGTCAAGACCGCGGTCGAACGGGCCGTAGGCGCCGACATTCTCTGATCCCCCGCGTTCCATACCAGAAATCGTTCGAAAGAAGGTTCAGCCTATGGGTAAGATCGTCAAGGTCTCCGGCCCGCTGGTGGTCGCCACCGGAATGGAAGAGGCCAACATGGCCGACGTGGTCCGTGTGGGCGAGCAGCGCCTGATCGGTGAGATCCTCACCATGACCGGCGGCTCCGCCTCCATCCAGGTCTACGAGGAGACCTCCGGCCTGGGCCCCGGCGCCGACGTGGTCACCACCGGTTCCCCTCTGTCCGTGGAACTGGGTCCCGGTCTGGTGGAAAACATCTACGACGGAATCCAGCGTCCCCTGGAAGAGATCATGAAGAAGGTCAAGGGCAACAACCTGCCCCGCGGCGTGGAAGTGCCCGCCCTTGACCGGGATAAGAAGTGGGACTTCGTGCCCACCGTGAAACCCGGCACCCGGGTCGTGGGCGGCGACATCATCGGCACCGTCCAGGAGACCCCCTCCATTCTCCACAAGATCATGATTCCGCCCCTTCTGAAGGGCACCATCGTCTCCATCAAGGGCGGCTCCTACACCGTCACCGAGACCGTCGCGGTCCTGGAGAAGGAAGACGGCTCCCGGGTGGAGCTCCCCATGATGCAGAAATGGCCCGTGCGCGTGGGCCGTCCCTATAAGCACAAGTATCCTCCCGTCATCCCCCTGCAGTCCGGTCAGCGGATCGTGGACAGCTTCTTCCCCGTGGCCAAGGGCGGCACCGCCGCCATCCCCGGCCCCTTCGGTTCCGGCAAGACCGTCATGCAGCACGCCCTCGCCAAGTGGTCCGACGTGGACCTGGTGGTCTACATCGGCTGCGGCGAGCGCGGCAACGAGATGACCGACGTTCTGCGCGAGTTCCCCGAACTGGTGGACCCCCGGACGGGCGAAACCCTGATGAAGCGGACCGTGCTGATCGCCAACACCTCCGATATGCCCGTGGCGGCCCGCGAGGCCTCCATCTACACCGGCATCACCATCGCCGAGTACTTCCGCGACATGGGCTACGCCGTGGCCGTCATCGCCGACTCCACCTCCCGCTGGGCCGAGGCTCTGCGCGAGATGTCCGGCCGTCTGGAAGAGATGCCCGGCGAGGAAGGCTACCCCGCCTACCTGTCCTCCCGTCTGGCCCAGTTCTACGAGCGGGCCGGCTCCGTCTCCTGCCTGGGCTCCGACGCGGACCGCCGGGGCTCCCTGACCGCCGTGGGCGCGGTCTCCCCTCCGGGCGGCGACCTCTCCGAGCCCGTCTCCCAGGCCACCATGCGGATTGTCAAGGTGTTCTGGGCTCTGGACGCCTCCCTGGCCTATCGCCGCCACTTCCCCGCCATCAACTGGCTGAACTCCTACTCCCTGTACCTGGACTCCCTGAAGCCCTGGTACGACGAGAACCTGGGCAAGGACTTCCTGATCAACCGGGAGTGGGCCATGTCCACCCTGCAGGAGGAGGCCAACCTCAACGAGATCGTGCAGCTGGTCGGCAAGGACTCCCTGTCTGCCCGGGACCAGATCACCCTGGAGATCGCCAAGATGATCCGCGAGGACTTCCTGCAGCAGAACTCCTTCGTGGATATCGACTCCTACTCCGAGTATGACCGCCAGGCCCGGATGCTGGCCATGATCCGCCGCTACGAGGATCAGTGCCGCGCCGCCTCCGAGCGGGGCGGGGCTCTGGACGCCCTGTTCAACATCCCCGTCCGGGAGCAGATCGGCCGCGCCAAGTCCGTTCCCGCCGATCAGTACAAAGACGTCTACGCCGCGATCGTCACCCAGATGGAATCCGAAATCGCGGCCATCGCCGAGAAGGGAGAGGAAGCGCTGTGATTCGCGAATACAGAACGATCCAGGAGATCTCCGGCCCCCTGATGGTGGTCAACCGGGTCCAGGGGGTCACCTACGATGAGCTGGCGGAAATCGAGCTCACGGACGGCAGCATCCGGCGCTGCAAGGTGCTGGAGGTCAACGGCGACTCCGCCGTGGTGCAGCTGTTCGAGTCCTCCGCCGGCATCAACCTGGCCAACTCCAAGATCCGCTTCCTGGGCCATCCCCAGCAGCTGGCGGTCTCCGGCGACATGCTGGGCCGCGTGTTCAACGGCATGGGCAACCCCATCGACGGCGGCCCCGCCATCCTGGCGGAGGAGTACCGGGACATCAACGGCCTGGCCATGAATCCCGCCGCCCGCAACTACCCCAACGAGTTCATTCAGACGGGCATCTCCACCATCGACGGCCTGAACACCCTGGTCCGCGGCCAGAAGCTGCCCATCTTCTCCGGCTCCGGTCTGCCCCACGCCGCCCTGGCCGCGCAGATCGCCCGTCAGGCAAAGGT
>CANRFA010000053.1 GCA_947629775.1 uncultured Oscillospiraceae bacterium | reverse complement strand
GGCCGCATCGACTGGCTGGAGTCCAACAACGAGTACTGGCTGGAGCGGGACGCCCAGCTGCGCACCGACTTCCACATCACCACCGGCTTCCAGGTGGAGGACATGCCCCGCATCAAGTTCAAGTCCAAAATGAAGGAGTACTATCAGCGGGTGGGGATCCCCACGGCCCGCTACCACCTGGTGGACGACGAGGCCGGCTGCCTGGCCTTCATCGCCGAGGCCGGCTACCCCGTGGTGGTGAAGCCGGACAACGGCGTGGGCGCCTCCCACACCTACAAGCTCTCCAGCGACGACGAGCTTCGCTACTTCCTGGCCACGAAGGACCCGAACGTCCTCTATATCATGGAGGAGTTCGTCAACGCCGAGGTCAACTCCTACGACGCCATCATCGACTCCCACGGCGAACCCATGTTCGAGGCCGGCAACGTGACCCCGATGTCCATCATGGATATCGTCAACGAGAACGACAACTCCCTCTACTATATCGTCAAGGACCTGCCCGAGGATACCCGCCGGGCCGGCCGGGCGGCGGTGAAGAGCTTCGGCGTAAAGAGCCGCTTCATCCACTTCGAGTTTTTCCGGCTCACCCAGGACCAGGCGGGTCTGGGGAAGAAGGGCGACGTGGTGGCCCTGGAAGTCAACATGCGGCCCAGCGGCGGCTTCACCCCGGATATGCTCAACTTCGCCCGCTCCACAGACGTCTACAAGATCTGGGCGGACATGATCGCCTTCGACCGCTCCACCAAGCCCATCGGGGAGCACGCCTACTGTGCCTACGCCGGCCGGCGGGACGGCAAGAACTTCGTGTACAGCCACGAGCAGATCCTGGAGATGTACGGCCCCTACCTGAAGATGGTGGAGCGCATCCCGGACGCGCTGGCGGACGCCATGGGCAACATGATGTATCTGGCCAACTTCTCCACGAAAGAGGAGCTGGACCGCTTCTACAGCGACATGGTCAAGTGCTGGTAAGGGAAAAGAAGGCCGTCCGCTCCGCGGGCGGCCTTTTCCTCGCCTCCGGCCCCGGATGGAGCTCAAAGGGCTGACCGGCCCGAACCATGTCGGAAGGGTCCCCGAAGGGGAAAATCCTTTGACAGCGGTTCCGGGATGAAAAATGGCGATCCGCTCTGATTCTGGCCTCTTTCGGGGGAGAAGTCCCTGGAATCCGGGGCAAACGAAAAAACCTGCGCCAGAAAAATTTACATGGTTTTCCTCTTGCTTTTTCTCCTCGGAGCGGGTACAATATGGGGCAGTGAATCGCGGGAGGTGTTCGGATGAGCGAAGACTACGGTTCGGATGTCCTGACCCTGACCGACGACGACGGTCTTGAGCTGGAGCTGGAACTGCTTGATTCCCTGGAGTATAAGGGAAACGAATACAGACTCCTGTGGCCGCTGGCCATTGATGGCGAGCCGGTCAGGGAGGACAGCGAAGACTGTGGTTTTGTAATTCTCCGGCTCTGTACGGAGGACGGAGAAGACCTGCTGTGTACCGTGGATGACGAGGCGGAAGCGGATGCGGTCTATGACCTGTTCATGGAGCGCCTGGAGGAAGCGGAAGACGGCGAGGACGAATAAGCCTGCCTTGTAAGGTGTTCTTCCTGCTCGGTGCGTGATGAGTTCTTTTAAACCCACATCTTTTAAACGGGATGCCCCCCTCACGGCGTGGTCTGCAGGCCTCCCGGCCCCTCTTGAGGTCAGCTGGACGTTGGAAGCAGAAAAGCGTTGTGGAGGCAACCCACCTGCCCTTTTTGTGCAGGTTTTAATTGGCTCACACGGCCAGAGCGGGAGTTATAAAAAGACGCCTTTCAACTGGGCCGCGACACTTAGGTGCCGCGGCCTTTCTTCATGCCGCGGGGCGGTGTTGGACAGCTCCCGGCGCGTGGAGGCCGTCGATGTCTGCGGGTGCTCTGGTCGTGGAGTTCCCGTCCGGCCCGCGGCGGAAACCCTCCGCGGCGGCCGCTTGCGGCGTCCGGATTTGTGTGCTATACTGCCGGGAGAGGTTCATCCGGGAAAGGGGAAACAGAGCATGAATGCTGCGCGACGCCGGGAGGCGATCCTGGAGCGGCTGGAGGAGAGCGGGATGCCGGTCAAGGCCACCGTTCTGGCTGCGGAGATGGGGGTCACCCGGCAGGTGATCGTGGGGGACGTGGCTCTTCTGCGGGCCGCCGGCCATGGCGTGATCTCCACGGCGAGGGGATACATGATGCCCGGGAGAGAGCATCTGCTCCGGTATACCGTGGCCTGCTTCCATCGGGAGGAGGACATGGAGGAGGAGCTGAACCTGATCGTGGACCAGGGCTGCACGGTGGAGAACGTGATCGTGGATCACCCGGTCTACGGGCAGCTGACGGGTTCTCTGGATCTGACCAGCCGCTACGAGGTGCAGGAGTTCATCGCCCGCAGCCGGGGCGCCAACCCCCTCTGCATGCTCACCGACGGCATCCATCTGCACACCCTGATCTGCCCCGACGAGACGGCCTTCTTCCGGGTGAAGAACAGTCTGCGGGAGCGGGGGTTCCTGGTGGAGGAGTAGAAAGTCTGTCTTTTTCCGGCCCTTTTTGCCCTTCGCAACCACCGGTTGCGGAAGTTCCAGCCCCGGCTGGTAGACCTGCAACCGCTCTGCGGGTAAACTGAAGGCATCTGCAGGGCCGGACGCGGCCGGAAAGGAGACGGACATGAAGCTCGACGAGAAGATTCTCTACTACCGCAGGCGGGCCCGCCTTTCCCAGGAGGAACTGGCCTCCCGGGTGGGGGTGAGCCGCCAGGCGGTGAGCAAGTGGGAGACGGGGGCCGCCGTGCCGGAGATCGACCGGCTGGTGCTGCTGGCCCGGACCTTCGGGGTGACGGTGGACGAACTGGTCAGCGATGAGGCGCCGGAGGAACCGCCATCCGGGAAGGACAGCGGCGAAGACGGAACCGAAGGGGATTTCCGCCTCGAAGAGGAGAAGCCGCCGTCCCCGGAGCAGGAGGAACCGGACAGCGCGGAGCGTGTGGTCCGCTTTCTGCGGCCGCTCGTACGCCGCTTCGGCTGGCTGGCGGGGGTCTATGTCGCCCTGTCCGGGCTGGGCATGACGGTGTTCGGGGCCCTGGTCCTGGGGATGACGGGCGCTTTCCGGAATACCGTCTCGCTCATGGGAGGCGGTTCCGTGCTCTTTGAGGGCGACATTCCTCCGGGCCTGTACAATGACCAGGGTCAGCTGATCGCAGGAGGAACAGGAGGAATCTCCGGCTTCTCCACTCCCTTTACGGGCGCTGCCTCCGGGATGACGAACTTCATCTCCGGGGTGGGCAGCCTCTTCCTGCTTGCCGGCATTCTGGTAATGATCGCCGGCGCGGTTCTCGCAGTGTGGCTGTATCGCCGGCGCAAGGGCGACACCTGAGCGGACCGATTCGCGGTCCTCTGCCTTCGGGCGGGGGACCGCTTTTTTCCGGTTCCTGGGAGAAATCAGGGCCCGGGGCAGCAATCTGGCAAGAGAGCGGGGGTCGGAAGGGGAAAAGCACGGCAGAAATGACAATTGACAGGGGGAGAAAATCCGCTACAATGTTATTTACACGTGTCAAGACACTTCTCTGCAAACGAGGCATCCGAACTATGGACAAAAAACAAACCTTCTTTCAGCGGAAAAACATTGAGATTTCCGCCCGGCGCTACGGCATCGACGCCCTTGGCGCCATGGCCCAGGGCCTGTTCTGCTCCCTGCTCATCGGCACCATCATCAAGACGCTGGGCGGACAGCTGGGCATTCAGTACCTGACAGACATCGGCACCTACGCCATGGCGGTCAGCGGACCGGCGATGGCGGTCGCCATCGGTTACGCCCTGAAGGCGGATCCCATGGTGCTCTACTCCCTGGCCGCCGTCGGCTGGGCCGCCAACGCGGAAGGCGGCGCGGGCGGACCGCTGGCCGTGCTGATCATCGCCATTGTGGCGGCCGAGTGCGGCAAGATGGTCTCCAAGGAGACGAAGATCGATATCCTGGTGACCCCGGGCGTGACGATTCTCATCGGCGTGGCCCTCGCCAAGCTCATCGCGCCTCCCATCGGGCAGGTGGCCAGCGCCTTCGGCCTGATCATCGACAACGCCACCAAGCTGCAGCCCTTCTGGATGGGCATCGCCGTCTCCGTACTGGTGGGCATCGCCCTGACGCTCCCCATCTCCTCCGCCGCCATCTGCTCCGTGCTGGGCCTGACCGGTCTGGCGGGCGGGGCCGCCGTGGCCGGCTGCTGCGCGCAGATGGTGGGATTCGCCGTCATGTCCTTTAAGGAGAACCGCTGGGGCGGTCTCGTCTCCCAGGGACTGGGCACCTCCATGCTGCAGATGCCCAATATTGTGCGCAACCCCCGCATCTGGATTCCGGCTACCCTGGCGTCCGCCATTACAGGCCCCATCGCCACCTGCGTCTTCGGTCTGCAGATGAACGGCGCCCCCATCAACTCCGGCATGGGCACCTGCGGTCTCTGCGGTCCCATCGGGGTGTGGACCGGCTGGCTGGCTCCCAGCGAAGAGGCGGTGGCCCGGGGCGCGGTGGCCCTGGCTCCCGGCGCCTTTGACTGGCTGGGCATGGCGCTGATCTGCTTCATCCTCCCCGCCATCCTTTCCTGGATCTTCTGCGAAGCGCTGCGGAAGATCGGCTGGATCAAAGAGGGCGACCTGGTCCTTCCCCGCTGATCCCTTCCTTTCACCAGAGAGGGCGGGCTGTCTGCCTCCGGGCAGGCGGTCCGCCTTTTTTGCGCCCAATTGAATACAAACAGTATTAAAATCAGAAAAAATACGATACGATATAATCCGGGATTTCCACCGGACAGCCGGGCCGGATGACGCCCAGAGGAGCGGGATCCTCCAGGAAAACAGCAGTCGATCCCCCGGTCCGTCCCGGGGAGACGGTCCGGAGAGCGGCCGTCTCCGCCAGACCACCCCTGTTTTTCAGAAAACTGAATACAAATCGTAATATAATTTATAAATATTACGAAAACGGATCCCCGCGGGAATCCGGCGGAATGGGAATGTACATTCCTGCCGTGGACCGTTGTGCTCCAGATCCTCCGCAAAGAAAACAGCGGACCGCCTGCTGATGCGCAGACAGTCCGCCGGGATCGGATGAATACAGATTGTAATATCTGAGGATAAAATACGAACAGGAATACCCGGAACTCATCCGGAAGAGCGGGATGGGCTTATCCCAGGCGGCCCCCGTTTCCGCAGAGAAACCGGCCGGGGCCGGGATCAGCTGCTCTCCTTTTCCACCAGCTCCCAGGGAACCAGTTCGGAGCGGCAGGGGCTGCCCTGCATGAGGCGGATCAGCAGCTCGGCGGACAGGCGGCCCACGTTGTTCTCTCCATGGGAGAGGGAGGTGACGCGGATGGGGGAGAGATCGCTGTACTGGCTGTTATCGAAGCTGACCACCGCCATATCCTTCGGGATCGACACCTTGCGCTCCATCAGCTGCCGGATCAGGAAGCAGGCCACCTCGTCGTTGTAGCAGACCACTGCCGTGCAGCCCTCCAGGGCCCGGGCGGCCTCCGGCGTCAGCTGGTCCGTCTCGAACTTCGGCCGGTCCTCCGTGTTGTACCAGAGGACCTGCCGGTCCTCCATGGGAAGCCCCAGATCCCGCAGAGCCTCGGCGTAGCCGGCGTAGCGGTAGTGCCCCTGGATGTCGTCGCTTTTGAAGATGCCGGCGATGGAGCGATGGCCTTTCCCGTGGAGATAGTTGACGAGCATGCGGCCGCCGCCGATGTTGTCGTCCAGGACAAACAGGGCCTGACTCAGGTTCCGGTAGTTCCCGTTCATGAAGACCAGAGGGACCTTCCGCTCCAGGAGCTGTTCGTACAGATCCAGGTTGGGGTTGGGAAGGGCGGTCTTGGTGCCCTCCACCAGGATGCCGTCCACCGGAAGGGCCAGAAGGGAGGAGAGGATCTTCCGTTCGTTGGATACCTGATTCCGGGTGGCATAGAGGGTGGGCGTACAGTCGTGCCGGGCCAGAACCGTTTCCACTTCCCGCAGGATGCTGGGGAAGATGTAGTCGCTGATATAGGTGGTGATTACGGCCACGCTGCGGGTGGAGGCGGGGGCCTCCGGAGGGGAGGTCTCCCGGATGTAGGAGCCGCTGCCCTGGCGGCGCACGATGAGGCCGCTCTGTTCCAGCACGGCCAGGGCGCTGCGCACCGTCTGCCGGCTGACCTGATATTCTTCCACGAGGGCCGCTTCCGTGGGAAGGCTTCTGGCGCCCCGGTATTTCCCGTCCAGAATGTGAATGCGCAGTTCCTCCGCGATCTTCTGATACTTGGGGGGCATGGCGCTCCCTCCTCCCCGGTCTGATTCAGGGCTATTATACCGACGCGGAGTGTGGTTTGCAAGGGCAAACCCCGAGACAGTACAAATTTTCTTCCATCTCTCAAAGAAGACAAATCTGTGGAGGAAGAGGAGGGCGTGCTGACTGGTCCAGGGGACGGAGAGCAGATGAAGATATAATATTAAAGAGATAAACGTTTTGAAAACTGTTGCGGGACCGTCCGGATTGTGCAGAATGGCGGGCGGGAGGAGAGGGAAAACGGCCAAAACCATACAAATTATGAAACGATATATTGGACGGAAATTGCCAATAACCAGCACTTTTCATAACTTTTCCAGGACAAAGCGGGAAAACTGATAAAGTTGCACAGTTCGGAAACCTGGATTTGTATTGTTAAATCAACCAAAGTTATGCAAATTCAATACAAAAACATTGACAAACGCCGGGAAAGCTGGTAATCTTGTCTTGTCAGATCTGGATGGCGTCCCCAGGGCGCCAGACGGAAATAAACATTGAAGGGGATATCGAAATGAAAAAACTCCTCGCGATGGCTCTTGCTCTGGCCATGACTCTGTCCCTGGCCGCCTGCGGTGGCGGCGGTGGCGGCGCGGCTTCCTCCGGCGGCGGCGCAGCTTCTTCCGGCGCGGCCTCCAGCGGCGCGGCTTCTTCCGGCGCTGCTTCCTCCGGCGCGGCCTCCAGTGGCGCGGCTTCCACCGGTGGCAGCTCCGCTTCCTCCGGCGACCTGATCCATGTGGGCTTCGCCCAGGTGGGCCACGAGTCCGACTGGCGTACCGCTTCCACCAAGTCCGCGCAGGAGGTTTTCTCCGCTGAGAACGGCTACGAGCTGTCCTTCGTGGACGCCGACAACGACTCCGCCAAGCAGCTGGAAGCTGTCCGTAACTTCATCCAGCAGGGCATGGATTACATCATCATTGACCCCATCGTGGAGACCGGCTGGGACGCCGTGCTGACCGAGTGCGAAGAGGCCGGCATTCCCGTCATCGTCATTGACCGTACCATCACCGACTCCGACAAGTATGACGCCTGGGTTGGCTCCGACTTCAAGGTCGAGGGTCTGGCCTGCGGCGAGTGGCTGAAGGCCTATGCCGCCGCGAAGGGCATCACCGAGATCAACGCCCTGGTCATCGAGGGCTCCACCGGCGCCGGCGCCACCATCGGCCGTACCGATGGCTTCAAGGAGATCGCGGACCGCGAGGGCTGGACCATCCTCGACTCCCAGACCGGCGACTTCACCGAGGCCGGCGGACAGGAGGTCATGGAGTCCTACTGCCAGAGCTACAAGGGCCAGTTCAACGTGGTCATCTGCCAGAACGATAACGAAGCCAAGGGCGCCATGACCGCCATGGATACCGCGGGTGTCTCCTACGGTGTGGACGGCGACGTCATCATCGTGTCCTTCGACGCCAACAAGCCCTATGTTCAGATGGTCTGCGACGGCAAGCTGAACGCCAACTTCGAGTGCAACCCCCTGGCCGCTCCCACGGTCGACGAGATCATCAAGACCCTGGAGTCCGGCGGCACCCCCGAAACCGAGATCTATGTTACTGAGTCCTGGTTCGCCGCGGAGGACAATGTCCCCTCCATCACGGTCAATGGGCAGGAGCAGCCTGTGGTTCACGTGACCCAGGACGTAGTGGACGCCCGTCCCTACTGATCTCTCAATCTGACCGAAGGGTCATTATTCCTGTAGAAACGGGAGGCCCCCGGAGTTTCCCGGGGACCTCCCTTATTTTATGAAAGAGGTGAGAGCAAGATGGAAGACAACGTCGTTTTGACGATGCGGGGAATCTGCATGACCTTCCCCGGCGTCAAGGCCCTGGACAACGTGGACTTCACCCTCCGCAAGGGAGAGATTCACGCCCTCATGGGAGAGAACGGCGCGGGAAAATCCACCCTGATCAAGTGTCTCACCGGCATCAACGATTTTGAAGCCGGCGAAATTCATGTGGACGGCGTGGAAGGCAAGGTGAAAAATCACTCCACCCTGGACGCTCAGAACGTGGGCATCTCCACCGTGTACCAGGAGGTCAACCTCTGTCCGAACCTGAGCGTGGCGGAAAACCTGTTCATCGGACGGGAGCCCATGACCCCCTTCCACACCATCGACCGGCGGACCATGATCCGCAAGGCGGACGAACTGACGAAGCGCCTGGATATCCGGGTGGATGTGACCCAGAACCTGGAGAACTATTCTCTGGCCATCCAGCAGATGATCGCCATCGCCCGCGCGGTGGATACCAACTGCAAGGTGCTCATCCTGGACGAGCCCACCTCTTCTCTGGACGACAGCGAGGTGGAGAAGCTCTTCCGGATGATGACCTCTCTGAAGGAGCAGGGGGTCGGCATCATCTTTGTTACCCACTTTCTGGAGCAGGTTTACGCGGTCTGCGACCGCATTACCGTCCTGCGCAACGGCACCCTGGTAGGTGAGTATCCCATCGCCGACCTGCCCCGGGTGAAACTGGTGGCGGCCATGATGGGCAAGGACTTCGACGACCTGGCGGATATCAGGCCGGAGGGCTTTACCTCCCACGCCGACGCCGAGATGGTGATCGACGCCAAGGGGCTGAGCCACAAGGGCACCATCAAGCCCTTCGACATCGAGCTCCATCGGGGCGAGGTCATCGGCCTGACCGGCCTGCTGGGTTCCGGACGCAGCGAGCTGGCCCGGGCCATCTACGGAGCCGATAAGGCGCAGACCGGCACGCTGAAGGTGAAGGGCAAGGAAGTGAAGATCAACCACCCCATCGACGCCATCCACCTGGGGATGGGCATGCTTCCGGACGACCGCAAGGCCGAAGGAATCATCGGCGACCTGTCCGTCCGGGAGAATATCATTCTGGCTCTGCAGGCCCGCATGGGCATGTTCAAACAGATGTCCCGGGCGAAGCAGGAAGAGATCGCGGACGAGTACATCAAGGTGCTGCAGATCAAGACAGCCAGCCGGGAGACCCCCATTTCTCAGCTGTCCGGCGGCAACCAGCAGAAGGCCATCCTGGGCCGCTGGCTGGCGACGGACCCGGACTTCCTGATTCTCGACGAGCCCACCCGGGGCATCGACATCGGAACCAAGACGGAAATCCAGAAGCTCATCATTCAGCTGGCCGGCGAGGGCAAGAGCGTCATGTTCATCTCCTCCGAGATTGAAGAGATGCTGCGTACCTGCAACCGCATGGCGGTTCTCCGCGACGGCGCCAAGGTGGGCGAACTGGACGGCGAGCTGACCCAGGAGCGGGTCATGAGCGCCATCGCGGGAGGTGCGAAGGAATGAGTCTGAAAAAGATTACCAGCCACAAGATGTTCCTGCCCGTATTCTGTATGATCCTGGTGCTCTGCGCCAACATGATCTACGACGCCTCTCAGGGCAGCGACTTCTACGAATTCTTCAAGGTCGGCATTACCAACGGCTACCTGTCCGGCCGTCTGGTCAACATCCTCAACCGGGGCAGCGAGACCGCCATCCTGGCGGTAGGCATGACGCTGGTGGTGTCGGCCTCCGCCGGAACGGATATCTCCGTAGGCTCTGTCATGGCGCTGTGCGCCTCCGTATGCTGCGTGATCCTGGCGGGCCCCGCCGCGCCCCAGGCCACCGAGCTGGCCGCTCCCCTGATCGTGGGTGTGCTGGGCGGCATCGCCATCGGCGCCCTCTGCGGAGCCTTCAACGGCGCGCTCGTGGCTTACCTGAACATCCAGCCCATGGTCGCCACGCTGATCCTGTGGACCGCCGCCCGGGCCACCGGTCTGCTGGTGTGCAATAACCTGATCGTCTATGTCCGCAACGACACCTTCGGCATTCTGGGCGGCTTCATCGGCATGTTCCCCACGCCCATTCTGGTGGCGGCCATTGTGATCGCCGCAGTGGCTCTGCTGCTGAAACTCTCCGCCATGGGCCTCTACGTTCAGTCTGTGGGCATCAACAAGAAGGCCAGCCGGATCGCCGGCCTCAACTCCAAGCGCATTATCTTCCTGTGCTACCTGCTGTGCGGCGTGTGCGCCGCCATCGCCGGCGTAGTGGCTTCCAGCCGGATCACCAGCGCCGACTCCAACAACATCGGCCTCAACTATGAGCTGGACGCCATTCTGGCGGTGGCCCTGGGCGGCAACAGCCTGGGCGGCGGCCGCTTCAATCTGGCCGGCTCCATCATCGGCGCCTACACCATCCAGGCCATTACCACCACGATGTACAATATGAAGATCTCCACCGCCGTGACGCCCGTGTTCAAGGCCATCGTTGTCATTGTGATTGTGGCCATTCAGGCGCCTCCGGTGAAAGCCTGGTTCAAGAAGCTGAGCGCCAGAAACGCTTCCGCGTCCGCGAAGGGGGTGGCTAACGCATGAGCAAGAGCGCCAATACGCTGAAGGAGCGTAAACAGATGAACAGCAATACCGTGCTGCTGCTCATCACCATCGCTCTGTTCGTAGTCCTCTACGCTGCCGGCTGCGTGGCCTATGGCAGCAAGGGCTTTACCAATCTGCAGACCTTCCTGAACATTCTGCGCAGCAACGCCGGCCTCATCTGCGTGGCCTGCGGCATGACCTGCGTGATGCTGACCGGCGGCATCGATATCTCCGTGGGTTCTCTGGTTGCCATGGACTGCATGCTTCTCGCCTATGGCATGTCCAACTGGCACCTGAGCGCTCCTGTCATGTGCCTGCTGGTCCTGGCGATCGGCCTGGTGTTCGGTCTGGTCCAGGGCTTCTGCGTGGGCTACCTGGAGATCCAGCCCTTTATCGTCTCCATGGCCGGCATGTTCTTCGCCCGTGGCATGACGGCGGTCATCTCTACGGATCAGCTCTCCATTACGGCCGATGTTAACCAGACCTTCTATGACTGGTCCAGCTTCCGGATCTATCTGCCCTTCGGCGGAGTGCCCAACCGGAAAGGCGTGGTCATCATGCCCTACTTCGGTTCCGGCGTGGTGATCGCCCTTGTGGTGCTGGTCGTGATCTTCCTGATGCTCCGCTATACGAAGTTCGGCCGTTCCCTGTACGCCGTGGGCGGCAGCGCCCAGTCGGCCGCCATGATGGGTCTGAACGTGAAGAAGACCCAGCTCAAGGCCTACGTGCTCTGCTCCGTGCTCACCTCCATCGGCGGCATCTGTTACTGCATGAACACCATGTCCGCCAGCGTATCCCAGGCGACCGGTCTGGAGATGCAGGCCATCGCTTCGTCGGTGATCGGCGGCACCCTCCTGACCGGCGGCGTGGGCAACGTGATCGGCACCCTCTTCGGCGTGCTGATCAACGGCACCATTTCCGCCATCGTGCAGACCAACGGCAAGCTGGCCAGTTCCTGGCCCAACATTCTCACCGCCGCTCTGCTGTGCTTCTTCATCGTCCTGCAGAGCATCTTCGCCCTCCTCAAGGAGCGGAAGAAGTAAGGAGGAAGCATGGAACTCAAGGAATATATTGCCTCCGGCCAGGCGGTTCTGGGCATCGAGTTCGGCTCTACCCGGATCAAGGCCGTCCTCATCGGGCCGGATCACGCGCCCATCGCCTCGGGCGACTACGCCTGGGAAAACCGCTACGAAAACGAACTGTGGACCTACTCCCTGGACGACGTGTGGACCGGTCTGCAGACGGCCTATGCCGGCCTTGTCGCGGATGTCCGCGCCACGTATGGGGTGGAGCTCAAGCAGCTCCGGGCCCTGGGCGTCTCCGCCATGATGCACGGCTATCTGGCCTTTGACCGCGACGGGGAACTGCTGGTGCCCTTCCGCACCTGGCGCAACACCGTCACAGGCCCCGCGGCGGCGGAGCTCACCGCCCTGCTGAACTTCAACATTCCCCAGCGCTGGTCCATCGCCCACCTGCACCAGGCCATTCTCAACGGAGAGCCCCATGTGAAGGACATCGCCTTCCTCACCACTCTGGCGGGCTATGTGCACTGGAAGCTCACAGGGCAGAAGGTTCTGGGCGTGGGGGACGCCTCCGGCATGTTCCCCATTGACAGCGCCACCGGAAACTACGACGCCGTCATGATGGAGCGCTACGACGCCCGGGTGGCCCCCCTGGGCTTCCCCTGGAAGCTGGGAGAGCTGCTGCCCCGGGTCCTGGCCGCCGGCGAGGACGCCGGCAGCCTGACGGCGGAAGGGGCCAGGCTCCTGGATCCCGCCGGGGTTCTGGAGCCGGGCTGCCCCCTGGCGCCTCCGGAGGGAGACGCGGGCACCGGCATGACCGCCACCAACGCGGTGACCGTCCGCACCGGCAACGTCTCCGCCGGCACCTCGGTGTTCGCCATGATCGTGCTGGAGAAGGCGCTCTCCCGGGTTCACGAGGAGATCGACATGGTGACCACCCCCACCGGCGCCCCGGTGGCCATGGTTCACTGCAACAACTGTACAAACGAGATCAACGCCTGGGCGGGGGTGTTCCGGGGACTTCTGGAGGCCCTGGGACAGAAGGCGGACATGAACGCCATCTACACCGCCATGTTCCGGGCCGCCCTGGAGGGAGAGAAGGATGGAGGCAACATCCTGCTCTACAATTACCTCTCCGGCGAGCCGGTAGCCGGCCTCTCGGACGGCCGTCCCCTGCTGGTCCGCACCCCCGGCGCGAAGCTGGACTTTGCCGGCTTCATGCGCTCCCAGCTCTACGGCGCCCTGGCGACGCTGAAGATCGGGCTGGATATTCTGGCAGGAGAAGACGTGACGGTGGACCGCCTCATGGGCCACGGCGGATTCTTTAAGACCCCGGAAGCGGGGCAGCGGATCATGGCGGCCGCCGCCGGAGCGCCGGTGTCCGTCATGAAGACCGCCGGCGAGGGCGGACCCTGGGGCATGGCCCTGCTGGCCGCCTACCGGGTCAACCGGGAAGCGGGACAGTCCCTGGAGGACTACCTGGCGGAGCGGGTCTTCGCCGGACAGACGGGCTCCACCCTGGAGCCGGATCCCGCCGATGTGGCCGGGTTCAACGCCTTCATGAAGCAGTATGTGGAGGGCCTGGCCATTCAGCGCGCCGCCATAGACCACCTGAGCGAGTGAGAAAAGAGGTCATCTGACATGGAAAAAGAATTCTGGTTCGTCGTCGGCAGTCAGTTCCTGTATGGACCTGAGGTGCTGGAGACCGTCGCGGCCCGGGCCGCCGAGATGGCGGAGACCATGAGCGCGGGAGGCATCCTGCCCTGGCGGCTGGTGTATAAGGCTACCGTCAAGACGGACGGGGAGATCACCGCCATCATGAAGCAGGCCAACATGGACGATTCCTGCGCCGGCGTGGTCACCTGGTGCCACACCTTCTCGCCCAGCAAGATGTGGATCCACGGCCTCGGTCTTCTGCAGAAGCCCTGGTGCCATATGGCCACCCAGTATAACCGGAAGATCCCCAACGAGGAGATCGATATGGACTTCATGAACCTGAACCAGGCCGCCCACGGCGACCGGGAGCACGGGTTCATCGGGGCCCGCATGCGCCTGCCCCGGAAGGTCATCGCCGGCTACTGGCAGGACGCCGCTCTCCAGCAGGAGCTGGCGGGCTGGATGCGCGCCGCCATCGGCTGCGCCTTCTCGAAAGAGCTGAAGATCGTCCGCTTCGGAGACAACATGCGGGAAGTGGCCGTCACCGAGGGCGATAAGGTAGAGACCCATATCAAGCTGGGCTGGCAGGTGGACTACTGGCCGGTGGGACACCTGGTGGAGACCATGGACGCCGTCACCGAGGAGGAGATCGACGCCCAGATGGCCCAGTACGCGGACCGCTACGACATGGCTACCGACGACATCGCCACCGTGCGCTATCAGGCGAGGGAAGAGGTGGCCATGCGGAAGATCCTGAAGCGGGAGGGCGCACAGGCGTTCATCAACAACTTCCAGGACCTCTACGGCATGGAGCAGTTGCCCGGCCTTGCCAGCCAGAACATGATGGCGGACGGCATTGGCTACGGCGGCGAAGGCGACTGGAAGGTGGCCGGCATGACCGCCATCATGAAAGCCATGGCCGCCGGTCTGGAGGGCGGTACTCTCTTCATGGAAGATTATACGTATGACCTCGAACCCGGCAAAGAGGTCTCCCTGGGCGCCCACATGCTGGAGGTCTGCCCCTCCATCGCCGCGGAGCGGCCCCGGATCGAGGTCCATCCCCTGGGCATCGGGGACCGTCAGCCCCCGGCCCGGCTGGTCTTCGAGGGCAAGGCGGGAGCCGGCATCGTGGTGAGCCTCATCGACATGGGCGGCCGTCTGCGCCTCGTCATCCAGGACATCGAGGTCATCAAACCCATCCTGGATATGCCCAACCTGCCGGTGGCCCGGGTCATGTGGAAGCCCGCTCCCTCCCTGCTGGAGGGCGTGAAGTGCTGGATCTCCGCCGGCGGCGCCCACCACACGGTGCTCTCCACCGCCCTCAATGCCCAGATCATGAAGGACTGGGCGGAGATGATGGGGATCGAGTGCGTTCACATCAACGCCAATACCACCCTGGAGGAGTTCAAGAAGGAGCTCTTCTGGAACGACATCGCCTGGAAGCTGAGAAATCTGTAAGAAATCCGGCGGCGGGACGGGACGCGCTCCCGTTCCGCTGCCTTGTGTGCCGGGCATGACACCTGTTGCCAGCTGGTGAGTCCAGTCACGGGTAGCTATCGCCAAGTGTAGCGAACCG
>CANRFA010000052.1 GCA_947629775.1 uncultured Oscillospiraceae bacterium | reverse complement strand
CCCGCAACGAGGAGACCGCGAAGAAGCGCTACGAGAAGCTCACCCGCATGGTGAAGATGTACAGCGAGGAGTAATCCCCACCGCACATACCGCCTCAGCGGCCTGATATCCCCACGTTTTCCCGGGAGGGAGCGGAATTTCCGCTCCCTCCTGTTCTTTGTCTCCGGACAGGCTGCTCTGTCGAATCCGAACTGTATTATTTTCAGAGATCATTACAAATCGGATTGGGCTGATCAACCTCTGGCGGTCTCTTTGTAAACAGCAAAATTTTCAGGTTGACAATTATCCCGTCAGATTGTATACTGATCGTCGCCCGTGGTTTACAACGGGGATGGATCTGTCCCTCCATGATGGGATCCCCCCCCGTTCCGGAGTTGCGTCCGCCGCGCAACCCGCTGCTCACGCCCGCTTCGGGCCCCGCGGGCCGTATCCAATCTTCATCAGGGAGGTCTCCTTATGACTGTGAAATCCGGAAGCGGCATCTACGCCCTCTCCATGACCGCCGTCATGGCGGCTGTCATGTGTGTCCTGGCGCCCTTCTCCATCCCCATCGGCCCTGTGCCGGTCTCCTTCACGAACCTTGCCATCTACTTCGCCCTCTACCTGCTGGGCTGGAAGCGGGGCACCGTGGCCTACGTGGTCTACATGCTCCTTGGCATGGCGGGACTGCCCGTCTTCTCCGGGTTCCGGGGCGGCATCGGGCATCTGTTCGGGCCCACCGGCGGCTACATCATCGGCTTTCTTCCCATGGCTCTCATCGCCGGACTGGCCGTGCGCCATCCCAACCGGGTCCTGCAGCTGCTGGGCCTGATCCTGGGCACGGCCGTCGCTTACGCCTTCGGCACCGCCTGGTACTGTATTGTGGCCGGCTCCGAAGTGGTCCCGGCTCTGTTCCTCTGCGTCTTTCCCTTCGTTCCTTTTGACCTCCTCAAGATGGTGGCCGCCATCCTGGTCGGGCCCGTCCTGCGCGAGCGGCTGGAGCGGGCGGGCCTCCATCCGGAGCGGTAACAGAAGTGGCATGCCGTTTCTGCATATCTTCCATCCCCCGTTGCTTTTCCGGCTCCGCAGCGGTATAATTGTCCCAGAGGTCCCCGCTTAAACTCATACATCTGGGAGGAATGCCCCTTGAGGAAAACAAAAATCATCTGCACCCTGGGTCCCGCGTCCGACGATCCCGAAATCATCCGCGCCCTGATCCGCGGCGGTATGAACGCCGCCCGCTTCAACTTTTCCCACGGCTCCCATCCCGAGCACGAAGCTCGTCTCAATATGTTCTACGCGGTCCGCGACTCCATGAGCCGCCCGGTGGCCACCATTCTGGATACCAAGGGCCCCGAGATCCGCATCCGCACCTTCTCCACGAAAACGGTGGAGCTGGAGGCGGGCGACACCTTCACCCTCACCACGGACGAGATCGAGGGCGATAAGACCCGCGTCTCCGTCACCTACGACAATCTTCACGAAGAGGTTGGCCCCGGCCAGCAGATCCTCATCGACGACGGCCTGATCGCCATCCAGGTCCAGGAGATCCAGGGCCACGATATCGTCTGTTCCGTCGTCAACGGCGGAACCCTCTCCGCCAACAAGTCCATCAACATCCCCGGCGTCCATATCCAGCTGCCCTCCCTCACGGAGCGGGACATCTCGGACATCCGCTTCGGCATCGAGCACGACTTCGACTACGTGGCCGCCTCCTTTGTCCGCCAGGCCTCCGACGTCACCGCCATCCGCGAGGTCCTCCGCAAGTACGGCGGCCAGAAGATCCGCATCATCGCCAAGATCGAAAACCAGGAAGGCGTGGACAACCTGGACGCCATCCTGGATGTGGCGGACGGCATCATGGTCGCCCGCGGCGACCTGGGCGTGGAGATCCCCGCCGCCAAGGTCCCCATTCTCCAGAAGTCCATGATCCGCAAGGCGCTGAACAAGGGCAAGACCGTCATCACCGCCACCCAGATGCTGGACTCCATGATGCGCAATCCCCGGCCCACCCGCGCCGAGGTCTCCGACGTCTCCAACGCCGTCTTCGACGGCACCAGCTGCGTGATGCTCTCCGGCGAGACCGCCAGCGGCAAATATCCCCTGGAGGCCCTGGCTTCCATGGACAGCATCGTCACCGAGGCCGAGGGCGCCATCGATTTCTGGCAGAAGTTCCGGGACGATCATCTGGAGCCCGAGCGCAACATCAACGACGCCATCACCCACAGCTGCTGCCTGACCGCCAAGGACCTGAGCGCCCGCGCCATCGTCACCGCCACCAACTCCGGCCACACCGCCCGCATGATCTCCCGCTTCCGCCCGGCCTGCCCGGTGGTCGCCATGACCATGTTCGAGAAGATCCGCCGGCAGATGGCCATCTGCTGGGGCGTGATTCCCGTCCTCACCGGCGAGGTCAACTCCACGGACCGCATCTTCTCCCTCTCCGCGGAGACCGCCCTCAAGGAGGGCGTGGCGGAGGATGGCGACACCATCGTCGTCACCGCCGGCGTGCCTCTGGGCAAGGCCGTCGCCACCAACCTCATTAAGGCCCACGTCATCGACAAGGCCTCCATGTAAGCCTTTTCTCCGGCCGGAGCGCAAGCTCCGGTCGGTTTTTCTTTTTCTTCCTCCGGACGCTGTCGACAGAAAATGTTTGTCTTTTCCATTGCCCTGTGCTAGAATGACGGAACATGAAAACCGTGCGCCCCGCCCGGACGCCACATACGAGGTGATCTGTATATGAGTTATCCGTTCCGTTCCGCCGCCTTCGGCGGCTTCAACCGCCAGGACGTACTGGACTATCTGGAGGATTCCGCCCGGGACAGCGCCGAAAAGATCGCGGACCTGACCCGCCAGCTGGAAGACGCCCGCTCCACTCTCTCCAGTCTCAGCGAAGAGCTCTCCCACCTGCGCGCCCAGAACGCCCAGCTGACCCAGGACAACCAGAGCCTTGCCACCCGTCTCTCCCAGATGGAGGAGAGCGCTCACGACGAACTGGAGAGCGTCCGTGGCCAGCTGCGGGAAGCCCAGGACCTGGCCGCCCGCCAGGGCTCCGAGCTGGAGACCCTGCGGAAGGAAAACGCGGAACTGCGGGAAAAGGTGGCCTGGATGGAGCCAGAAGCCACCGCCTACGCCATCGTCAAGGCCCGCACCGTAGGCATCGAGATGGAGGCCCACCGCCGGGCCCAACTCATCGAGAACCAGTCCAAAGAAGAGGCGGAAGCTCTCCGGGCCCAGGTCAGCCAGGAGGTGGAGGACCTGCGCAGCCGCACCGCCCAGGAGGCGGAGCGCACCCGGATGCGGGCGGTGGTGGAGGCCGAAGATCTGCGCAGCCGCACCCAGGCCGAGACGGACGCCCTGCGCGAGGCTGCCCGGGAGGAGGACCGGACGGTCCGGCAGAATCTGGCGGACTGGCTCTCCGAGACCTCCGAGCAGTACGCCTCCCTCTGTTCCCGGATGAAGACCGCCATGTCCCAGGCGGACGAGCAGCTCAGCCGGGCCAGGGACGAACTGACCTCCGCCGCCTCCCTGCTGGAGAAGCAGCGCGAATCCCTGACTGTCCTGACCTCCCCCGCCGAAGAACCCAGTCCCGAAGAGGAGCCCAACCCGGAAGGAGAGCCGGCCACCGCCGGCGTATGAAAAAAGGAGCGCGTCCCGGAAACGGGATGCGCTCCTGTGCGTTATGAGGGAGAATCAGCCGTGGTCGTGGCTGTTCAGCAGGGCGTGCTTGATGTCCCACAGCTTCTGAGAGAGGTCCACGTAGTAGTTATGGGGGTTCTCGAAGCGCTTGACCTCGTCCCAGAGAGAGTCCACCTGCCGCTGGCAGTAGGCCCGGCTGGCCTGGATGGTGGGCACGTTGTACACCAGTTCGCCGTCCTTGAAGATGGGAATCAGCAGTTCCACCGCGTCCACGTCCGTGAAGACCTTCCGCTTCCAGGTGGCGTCCGGGTCAAAGAGCTCGATGGGCTGGGTGAAGTCGAACTGCTCGTCGTGGACGCAGATCAGATCCGCCTCGGCCTTGCCCGTGCTCTTGGAGAAGAGACGGTAGACCTTCTTGAAGTGGGGCGTGGTGATCTTGGCCGCGTTTTCGCTGATCTTGATCTTGGGGGTGATGGTGCCGTCGTCCTCCTCGATGGCGGCCAGCTTGTACACGCCGCCGAAGACGGGCGAAGAGCGGGAGGTGATCAGCCGCTCGCCCACGCCGAAGGAGTCGATGCGGGCTCCCTGGCGGACCAGGTCGCGGATGATGTACTCGTCCAGGGCGTTGGAAGCGAAGATCTTGCACTCCGTGAGGCCGGCCTCGTCCAGCATCTTGCGGGCCCGGCGGGAGAGGTAGGTCAGGTCGCCGCTGTCCAGGCGGATGCCGCACTTGGTGATCCCTTTGGGCGCCAGGACCTCCTTGAAGGCCCGGATGGCGTTGGGTACGCCGGACTTCAGCACGTTATAGGTATCCACCAGCAGGGTGGCGTTGTTGGGGTACATCTCGCAGTAGGTCTTAAACGCGGTGTACTCGTCCGGGAACATCTGCACCCAGGAGTGGGCCATGGTGCCGGTGGCGGGGGAGCCGTACCACTGATCCGCCATGGTGCAGGCGGTGGCGCCGCAGCCGGCGATGTAGCTGGCCCGGGCGCCCAGCAGAGCGCCGTCCGCGCCCTGGGCCCGGCGGGACCCGAACTCCGCCACGGGGCGGCCCTCGGCGGCCCGCACGATGCGGTTGGACTTGGTGGCGATCAGGCTCTGGTGGTTCAGGGACAGCAGCACGAAGGTCTCGATGAACTGGGCCTGGATGGCGGGGGCCCGCACGATCATGATGGGCTCGTTGGGGAAGACAGGCGTGCCCTCGGGCACCGCCCAGATGTCGCCCGTGAAGCGGAACTCCGCAAGGTAGGACAGGAACTCCTCCGAGAAGCAGTTCTTGGAACGCAGGTACTCCAGATCCTCTTCGTCAAAGCGCAGGTTCTGAATGTAATCCACTACCTGGGCCAGTCCCGCGCACAGGGCGAAGCCCGCCTTGTCGGGAACCGAGCGGTAAAACACGTCGAAATAGCAGATCCGATCCTTCAGACCGGTCTGAAAATACCCGTTCGCCATGGTCAGCTCGTAGAAGTCGCAGAGCATGGTCAGGTTGGTCTTGGCCTTCATCCAAGAACTCCTCCTCGTTGTGGGCGGGTGTCAAGACACCCTCGTAAATTTTCATCATTATACCCGCAACGTCGTGGAAAAGCAAGGGCGAAGCGGGGACGAGCCTCACAATTTCGTTTTTGTATGGTTTTTCCCGGATTTCTCCGCCAATCCGGCGCAGATTGCACAAACGTTGCCGCAAAACCGGATTCTTCCCGCCCCGGTTTCTTCCCGTCCTGCCCGCAGCGGTATCCGGAAGTCGAAAAGCGCGCCGCCGTACCCGGTCTCCCGGAGCGGCGACGCGCCTTTTCACTGAGAGTATGGCTTCAGCTCATCCGGCCGCGCTCCACGGACACCACCCGGTCCGCGATGCGCATTGTGGACGCCCGATGGGACACCAGCACCACGGTCTTCCCCTCCCGCTCCTGGTGGAGGGAACGGAGAATCACCGCCTCGTTGAGGCTGTCCAGGTTGCTGGTGGGTTCGTCCAGCAGCATCAGGGGGGCGTCGTGGAGGAAGGCCCGGGCCAGACCCAGGCGCTGCCGCTCCCCGCCGGAGAGGGTATCGCCCAGTTCGCCCACCGGCGTGTCGTAGCCCTGGGACAGCGTGAGGATGAAGTCGTGGACGGAGGCCTTGCGGCAGGCCTCTTCGATCTCCTCCTGGGTGGCGTCCAGCCGGGCGATCTTCAGGTTGGCGCGGATGCTGTCCCGGAAGAGGTGGGTCTCCTGGGTGACGAAGCTCTCCATGTTCCGCAGGTCCGCCGTGTTCACCCGGTCAATCTGCCGCCCGGAAATCCGCACCTCTCCTTGCCGGACATCCCAAAAGCGCATCAGCAGCTTCAGAAGGGTGGACTTGCCGCTGCCGCTGCGGCCGGTGATTCCCACCACCTCTCCTTTGGGGATGGTCAGGGAGACATCCTCCAGCACCGGCTCCCCTTCGTAGGAGAAGGTCACGTCCCGGACCTCGGCTCCGGCAAAGGAGGTCTCCGCCTCTCCGGCGCGCTCCTCCACCAGCGGGGTGTCCTCCAGGATGTCCAGCACCCGGTTGCCGGCGGCGAAGGTGTTCTGCAGCGTGCTGCCAAGCCCCGCCAGGGCGGCGCAGGGTCCGAAGGAGGAGAAGAGGGCGATCACGGGGATCAGGACGCCCTCGAAGGCCACCTGCCCCTGGAAGTACAGCGTGGCGCTGACCGCCAGCATGATGAGGTCAAAGGCAAGCATGACGGCCCCGGTCAATGCGCCGTTGCGCCCCGCGGAGCGCTTCATCCGCTCCTCCTGGCCGGAGAGGACCTCCGTCCGCCGGTTCATCTCCGCAAGCCGGGCCTTTCCCTGCCCGTACTGCTGAATTTCCGGCAGACCCCGCAGGCTGTCCAGCACGAAGGCGGACAGTTCCCCGGACTGGCCCCGGAACTTCTGCCCCGCGTCTCCGCTGAGGCGGGAAACCACCAGGGGGATGCCCACTCCCACTGTCAGATAGGCGACCAGAGCCACCAGCGCCTGCAGGGGGTGGAAGGAGGCCAGAAAGAGGCACATGACCGTACAGAAGAGCAGCGCGATGGCCGCCGGCGAGATGGTGTGGGCGTAGAAGACCTCCAGCAGTTCGATGTCCGCCGTGATGACGGCGATCAGGTCGCCCCGGTCCCGTCCCTCCAGTTTCGCCGGACACAGCTTCCGCAGCGCCCCGAACACCCGGTCCCGGATCAGGGCCAGCAGCCGGAAGGCGATGTAATGGTTGCAGGCCTGCTCCGCGTAGCGCAGCACGCCCCGCACCAGGGCCATGAGGCACACCGCCCCGAAGATCCACCCCAGGGACAGGGGCGCCGGCAGCTCCAGCACGTGGAGGACGGCCCAGCCGCCTGAGATGGTGATGAAGGTGGCGCAGAGGTTGCCGATGAGTCCCATCGTGATGGCCAGAGCCATGAAGCCCGCCAGGGGACGCACCAGTCCCACCAGCTTCGCCATCACCGTAAATCCGCTTCTCTGTTTCATGCCGGCATCCCTTCCTTCCCGAACAGTTCCAGCTCCCGCTGGGCGGTCCACAGCCTGGCGTAGGGCCCCGGCTGCCGCACCAGGTCCTCGTGGGTGCCCTCCTGGGCAACCTGACCGGCCTCCAGCACGTAGATCCGGTCCGCCGCCGCCACGTTGGCCAGCCGGTGGGAAATGAGCAGCACCGTCTTCTCCTTCGCCAGGGCGTGAATCTCCGCCATGATGTCGGTTTCGCTCTCCACGTCGATGTTGGAGGTGGCCTCGTCAAAGATATAGATGGGGCTGTCATGGAGCAGAGCCCGGGCCAGGGCCAGCCGCTGCCGCTGCCCGCCCGAGAAATTGGCCCCCTGCTCCTGGAGCGGGGTGTCCAGCCCCTGTTCCTGGCGCAGGAAGGGCGCCAGCCGCACCCGCTCCAGAACCGCCCACAGCTCCTCCTCCGAGGCATCCGGCCGGCCCATCCGCAGGTTGTCCCGGACCGTGCCCTTGAACAGATAGCTCTGGTGGCTGACGTACGTGATGGAGTTCAGCAGGCTCTCCTCGGAGATCTCCCGCAGCTCCAGCCCGCCAAGCGTCACGGAGCCCGTGTAGCTCCGGCAGCGGCCCATGAGGATGGAAGCCAGGGTGGACTTGCCGCAGCCGCTCTCCCCCGCCACGGCCGTAAACCCGCCCGTGGGAATCTCCAGGGAGACGTCCTTCAGAACCTCCCGCTCCGGCTCGTAGGCAAAGCACAGTCCCTCCACCCGGATGGAGCAGTCTTCGGGAACGGACGCCGTCTTCTGTTCCGGCTCCGGCAGGTCCAGCAGGGCGAAGATGCGGTCGCTGGCTGCCATGCCGTTCATGCTCACATGGAAGAAGGACCCCAGTTGCCGCATGGGCAGGAAGAAGTCCGCCGCCAGCAGGATGATCAGGAGGGCCTCGGCCACATCCACCCGTCCGGCGCGCGGCTGGAGCGAGGCGAGAATCACGCCCGCCGCGGCTCCGCCATAGGCGATCAGGTCCATGATCGTGATCGAGTTGAGCTGCATGGTGAGCACCTTCATGGTGATTTTCCGGAAGCGCTCCGCCTGCTCGTTCATCTCCTCGTGCTTGAACCCGTCCGCCTGGTAGATCTTCAGGGTCGTGAGCCCCTGCAGGTTCTCCAGGAAGGTATCGCCCAAGGCGGTGTACTGCCCCCAGTACTTCCCCAGCAGCTTTTTCGCCCAGGTCTGAACCGCCGCGATGGACACCGGGATCAGGGGCACGCAGACCAGCAGCACCACCGCGGAGGGCAGGCTGAAGCGGGCGATATACACAAAGAGCGTCAGGGGCGCCAGCATGGCGTAGAAGAACTGGGGCAGATAGGCCCCGAAGTAGGTCTCCAGTTGCTCCACGCCCTCCACGGCCATCTGCACCACCGCCGAGGTCTGCACCTGTTCCCGGTAGGACGCGCCCAGGCGCAGCAGCTTCTCATAGATCTTTTCCCGCAGAACTTTCTTGACCGTTCTGGAGGAGAGAAAGCTCAGCCGGCTGACCCCAGGGAACAGACAAACCGTACTGCGGCAGCGGCCACCGCCACCAGAACCGTCCGCATCAGCTCTCCCTGGCCTGCGGTCCCCAGGCACAGGTCCCGCAGAAAGCAGGCCAGCGCCGTCGTCAGGGCGATGTTCGCCAGCAGGGAAAGCCACTGCAGCGCCACGTTTCCTCCAATGTACCGCATGCTGTCCGGCACCACGCCGATCAGCCTCCGGTTGATCATCATCCGAATTCCTCCCCGTTCCGGGCGGCTCCCCCGGGTCGCCCGGTTAGAAACCGCTAACTTCTGGAAAAAGGAAATCCGCCCCTCTTTCCGGCGGCAGCAGCGCTGCTGTCAGCTTAGCACCTTCCCATGCGCCTGTCAAGGGCGGGTCCGGAAGCGTCTCCTCTTCCACAGACTGCCCGGTCCCCGCCGGGAAAAACCGGCCCGCCGAACGCTTCCCCCTCTGGGCCTCTCCCCGCCGCTTCCCCTCTCTCTGCCGGTCTCTGAACCCGGGTCTCCCCCTGCGGCCTCCTTTGCCTTGTAAAAGGCTTCCATCTCCAGCGAACGGTCTCTTTTCGATTTCCGGCACTTTTTGGGGAAAACGGACCGTTTCTGCAACTTTTTTCGTTATTTCCGTCATTTTGTACAAATGCAAATCTTGTTTTAGCCCGAAATTTTGTATGCTTTCACAACGGAAAACTGGCATATTTCTCCCGAACAGGGTTTGACAAACGGTTACAGGAATGTTACAATTATGACGATAAGATTACAAAGCAGAAACAGAACCGCAACATTTCCCGCCCCCGGGACCCGTTCGCCGCGCTCCGCTTCTGCTTCTATATACTACAGAATTTATGAGAGGAGTCCTTCGAATGTATTTCCGCAAAGCTGCTGTCCGGCTCACCGCCGTTGTACTGTCCGCCGTCACCCTCCTTACCCCCGCCCTCGCGGCCAGCGGCACGGTTGACGCGGGCAATTCCGTCCTCAACGTCCGCTCGAAGGGAAGCACCAGCGCCAGCGTGATCACCAAGCTGAGCTCCGGCAAGCAGGTGGAGCTCCTGGGCAAGACCGAGGACAACTGGTATCAGATCAGCGTCGACGGCGTGACCGGCTTTGTCTCCGGCGACTATCTGGACGTAGCCTCCGCGGACGCGGCAGCTCTGCCCACCGTTCAGGATCCCTTCTATGTCCGCACCACCGCCTCCTCCCTCAACGTGCGCTCCGGCGCCGGCACGGATACCTCCAAGGTCGGCAGCCTCAGCAAGGGTTCCGTGGTCCAGGTTCTGGAGACCGTGAACGGCTGGTATCGCACTGAGAAGGGCTACATCAGCTCCGACTACGCGGTCAAGTGCGACGAGCCCACCGCTGCCACCAGCGCGGACAGCGACAGTTCCTCCTCCTCTCTGGGCCAGAAGATCGCCAACATGGCCAAGACCTTCGTAGGTTATCCCTACGTCTATGGCGGCAGCAGCCCCAAGGGCTTTGACTGCTCCGGCTTCACCTCCTACCTGTATCGCCAGTACGGCATCGACATCGGCCGTACCGTCTCCGCCCAGCTGAAGAACGGCCGCAAGGTCTCGAGGAGCGAAGTGCGGCCCGGCGACGTCCTGATCTACGACACTCACGGCAAGGGCGCCAGCCACGCCTGCCTGTACATCGGCAACGGCAACTTTGTGCACGCCTCCACCCCCAAGAGCGGCGTGAAGATCAACAACATGAACCAGAACTACTATAAGAATCGTCTGGTGGCCATCGTGCGCTTCACCTGATCCTTCTCCTCTCTCTACATAATTCTTCCGCCGCCCCGGCTCGCCGGGGCGGCGTTTTCCGCTCCGGGCCGGAAAAGGGCCGCCTGCCGGTCCCCGGACGGGGATGGCAGACGGCCCTGTTTTCTGTTTTCGCTCATGCCGCAGCGCGGACGCTCACCGGCTGGACACAATGGGAGAGCGGAACACCCGGTTGGGACGGCGGCCCAGGGTGAAGACGTCGTTGAGGAACTCCACCAGACCGGCCTCCACCTCGTCCCGCAGCTCCGGCTCGTTGTGGATCTCGTGGCGGTAGCCGGAATAGGCCTTCACCCGCACCGGATTCCCCGAGCGGGCCAGCAGATTCGCCACATGGTACAGGCCCTCGCCGTAGTTTCCGCAGGGATCCTGATCGCCGGAGATCAGATAGACGGGAATCCGGGAGGGCACCTTCTCCGCCCACTCCGGGTTCTCGATGAAGTGATAGAGCTGGACGAAGTCCCAGGGCAGCTCCAGGGTGGTATCGAAGGTGTTGAAGGGATCCCCCGCGTGGTCCGCCACCACCTCCGGGCTGTTGGCAATCCAGTCCGAGGGGCTGTTGGGATGGTCGATGCGGTCCGTCATGCCGGAGAAGACCTTCGCAAACCACTCGCCGGCCGGCTGATAGGGATCCGCCTTCACCGCCGCCGCGAACTCCTCGTTCTCATAGGCGTCCTCGCAGCCCTTCCACTGGGAGCACAGCCCGCAGAGCATCAGGGCGCGGATGTCCTGGCCGTAGAGGGACGCGTAGGCCCGGGCCAGCATGGAGCCCCAGCTGTGGCCGAACATGCAGAAGGGAATGCCGGGGTACTCCCCCACGGCGATATCGTGGAGGGTCTTCTCGTCCTGCAGATACGTCATGAAGCCCCCGGAGTGGGGATCGCCCAGACTGCCGTTGTCGATTCCCGTCTTGCCATGGCCCAGGTGGTCGTCCGCATAGACCACAAAGCCGGCCGCCTGGAAGGTTCCGATCATATGCAGGTACCGGCGGGAGTGCTCTCCATACCCGTGGACCAGCTGGATGATGCCCCTGGGGGTGCCCAGCGGACTGTAGGACCAGGCCTTTATCGTATCCCTGCCGTTGGCGGAGGGGAAGCTGATTTCATGGATCGACATCCAGAATACCTCCTTGTTGGAATGGTAGAGAAGGACGCGGGACAGTCCGGAACCGCCGCGCCCTTCCGGGTCCCTCATTCTACCACATCTGCCCCTGCTCTGCAAGGTTTTTCCTGAACCTCCTCCCCGTTCCAGCCAGGACGGCCGTCCGCCCCGGGCTCCGCTGTCTCTCCCCGCCGGAAAAACCGCCTGAGACCCTCTCCGGTCCCAGGCGGTTTTCCTCTCTTCCCTGCTCTTCTGACATGGTCCGGCCCCGCGGGATATCCCGGCCCGTCCGACGCGCGTTCAGGACCTGACGTAGCGCAGATGGCACTCGGGGTCGCCCTTCGCGATGGCGGCGCTCAGCTCCAGCCGGCAGCCATAGGCCTCCCCGATGCCCCGGTCCCCGCACATGGCGATGTCGCACAGATGCCCGATCTCCTCGTCCGTGCAGCCGCACTTCTGCCAGGCCTTCACCAGGGGACAGTAGTGGAAGCGGATCTCCAGCTCGTCGTCCGTGCTGCGCTCGATCTTCATCTCGAAGACCCACTGGGCCGCCTTCGAAAAGAGCGTCCTGCGCAGTCCCTTGAGGCTCTTCGTCTTTCCCTTGCGGATCAGGTGCTTCCCCTGTCCCAGCCCGCAGCGGCAGATGGCCTGGGGCGCGAAGTCGTCCGCCCGCAGTCCCTTCTTCGCCGCCTCGTCGCACAGCAGGTACAGCCAGGCGGCCCGCTGCTCCAGCTGCTCCCGCACCGCCACGATCAGCGGAAAGCGGATGTTCGGCATATTGCTGATTCGGCTCATGGTATCTCTCTCCTTTCTCCCGCCTCCTGTCCGGGTTTCCGGTCTCCGGGCGGGAATGCCAGAGGCCGGAAAAGTTGCAGATTTCTACAGAATCCCTCAAAAAAGCGCACTTTCCAGAGGAAAGTGTGCCGTTTTCCGGTTTCGCCGGCCCTTCGCCGCACCCGGTTTCCGGCGCCCTCCAGTTCGTTTCTGTGACTCCTTTTCTCCCCATGACCTCCAGTATCTGACACGACTTTCGCAGAAATCCGTCACTCTTCCAGTTTTTCAGAAGGGTCTCCTTCCCTTTTGGGCGGGATGCTCGCTTGACTCCCGCTCCCGCTCTACGATATATTGAACAGGATGTGCAAACGTCGAATTTTCCACATGTTTCCATAGTCAAAGGAGTGTTTCCCCATGGAGGAATCCCGCATACGATCCATGAAACTGAAGGACAGCGGATTCAGCCAGATCATGCCCCTGCTGCACGGGGCCCACAGACTGTCTGTTCTCTTCGCCCTCATGGAGTATGGAACGGTCCGTTTCAACGAACTGAAGGGCTACATTGACCATATCTCCTATAAGACGCTCAGCATCGCGCTCAAGGACCTGACCGAGGCCGACCTCATCTGGCGGGTCCAGTATCCCCAGGGGCAGCCCCGGGTGGAATACGGTCTCACCGATAAGGGACGCACCCTGGTGCCCGTTCTGGTGGCCATGCGCGCCTGGGGCGACCAGCAGCTCAAACTCCCCCCGGACGAGCGGGTCCTTTTTCCCTGAGCGCTTCCTCTGATTTCCTTACACCCGCGCCCGCCGGCGCGGGTGTTTTTCTGTTTCCGGCCGTCCTGAACCGGCGGAAAACGGGGTTGCCTTCCGGGGAAGCAATCCCGTATAATAGGGGCTGACGGCCTCCCGCTCTTCGGGGGCCGGTCTGTCCCCGAACCGCAGAGACGCGCCCCGGCCCTCCCTACCGGATCCGGACCATCTGCTCCCACAGCAGCACAAACCCGTCGTCCAGGTTCCGGTTGTCGTGGTAGTGCCCGAAGAGCCAGTGGTCAAAGCGGGTGGTCCGCCGGACCTCCTCCAGAAAGTCCGTCAGGGCGTCCGGAACGTACTCCCCGCCCAGGAGGTTCTGCACGCTGGTGGGCGCGCAGTGGGTGATCACAAAGTTCACCCGGTGTCCCACCCGCTCCAGATTGCGCCGCGCCTCCTCGTACTCCTCCGGCCCGGGCAGTTCCCGGGCCCACCAGGAGATGTGGTTCACCCGGAAGCGGGCGTTGTGCCAGCGCATCCACTTCAGCTGCGAGCGGTAGTCCGGGGCGTCCGGCTCCAGAATGCCGTCCGTCGCGTCGTGGCTGCTGGCGCCTCCCATGGTGAAGAAGGTGCGCCCCTCCAGCTCGAAGACCTGGCCCCGGCACAGGTGGAGCACGTGGGGACGGATCCTCTGGACCTTGCCGCCGCGCCACTCCTCCACGGGATACTGTTCCAGCAGATCGATGTTCTCGTGGTTCCCGCTGACGAAGAGCACGGTGAAGGGCAGGTCCTCCAGCCAGTCCAGATTCCAGCGGTCCTGTTTACCTCCGTCCCACACGCCCCCGAAGTCTCCGCAGATGAGCACGCAGTCCTCCTTGGTCATCCCCACCCGCTCGGGAAAGTTCGCCTTCGTGAAGCGGTTGAACTCGCCGTGGGTATCTCCGGTCGCGTAGATCATGTCGCCATCCTCCTTTCGGTCTCTCCATTCTGCCGTATCTTCCCCGGAAGGAACACCCTGTCCGTCCAAAGAAAACCCGCGTCCGCCGGACCGGCGCTCAAAAGAAAGGATCCTCCGTCTTATGATTCAGAACATCGTCTTCGATATGGGCAACGTCCTCCTCCGCTTCGCCCCCCGGGAGATGGCCGTCCGGGAGGGAGTCCCCGAGGAGTGGGTGGACTCCTTCGTCCGGGAGGTCTTCGGAAACATGGAGTGGATTTCCATGGATCGGGGCGTCCTCACTGCGGAGGAGGCCGCCGTCACGGTCTGCGCCCGCCTGCCGGAGTTTCTCCACCCCGCCGCCCGGAAGATGCTCTTCGGGTGGTGGCACACTCCTTTTGACATCATCCCCGGCATAGAGGCCCTGATCCGGGAGCTGAAGGCCATGGGCTACGGGCTCTACCTGCTCTCCAACGCCAGCGTGAAACTCCACGTCTACTTTGACCGCCTTCCCGCCTGCGACTGCTTTGACGGCGTTCTGGTCTCCGCGGACTGGAAGATGCTCAAGCCCCACCGGGACATCTACGAGACGTTCTGCCGGGAGCACCGGCTGAACAGCGCCGACTGCCTCTTCGTCGACGACTCCCCCGCCAACATCGACGGGGCCATGCAGATCGGCATGGACGGCATCGTCTTTCTGGGCAGCGTCGCCCGTCTGCGCCGGGATATGGCCGCCCACGGCGTGCCCGTCCGCCCGGAGGCCGAAGGCCTCCCCTCCATCCACGAAAAGAAATGAGGGATTTTCCTTGAAACAGGTCACTTTAGGCTCCACATCCGTCCGCGTTCCGGCAGTCATCGCCGGCTGCATGCGCTGGTATACCATGGACCCCGCCGACGTCAACCGCCTCATCCATACGGCTCTGGATCTCGGCGTCAACCACTTTGACCACGCGGACATCTACGGCGGAGGCCGCGCCGAAGAGGTCTTCGCCCAGGCGCTGTGCGGCGACCCTTCCATCTCCCGGGACGCCCTGATCCTCCAGTCCAAGTGCGGCATCCGGAGCGGGTTCTACGACTCCTCCCGGGACTACATCCTG
>CANRFA010000051.1 GCA_947629775.1 uncultured Oscillospiraceae bacterium | reverse complement strand
AAGGCGTAGCTGACATACGCGGCGGCGTTGTTGCCGTCCATGGTCTTGAATTTTCTTGCCATAAAATCCCTGCTTTCGTCTGTTATCGTACTTTGCCCGCATCCGCGGGCGGAGATTCCGCCCCGCTCCGGAAAATCCGCCTTTCCGGGCAGCGGCGACTGGAATGCAACATCCCTCAGCCCTATTTTACAGGAAAACGCGCGGATTGTCCAATGACAGTTTCTCATTGCGGGTATTCCCGGAGGGAAAGAAGAAAAAGTGAGTTCCTGCCCGGGCGCAGGGGGAAAAGTCCTCCTTCAGTCAGAGAGCCCGGAACCGCTCCATGCGCTCCAGCCCTTCCCGGATGGCAGCGTCGTCCACCGCATACGAGATGCGGACGAAGCGGTCGCACCGCCCGACCAGCTTGCTGCCGGGGATACAGGCCACCTGGTACTCTTCCAGCAGCCGGCTGGCGAAGTCGTCTCCGTCCAGGCCGGTTGCGCTGACGTCAAGGAGCAGGCAGAAGGTGCCGGTGGGAACCGTCCAGGTCAGTTCCGGCATCCGCCTGAGGCCGGCCATCAGCAGCCGGCGGCGGGCGTCGAAGGTCCGGACCATGGCTTCCGTGGCCGCCAGGGTTTCCGGCGCGTTCAGGGTGTGGGCCAGGGCGTCCTGGAGAAAGGATGGAGCGCAGGCCGTGTTGTACTGATGGATCTTACGAACGGCGGAACAGAGTTCTGTGGTCATGGCCAGAAAGCTCAGCCGCCAGTCTGCCAGGGCAAAGGAAAAGGAAAAACTGTTGAGGACGATGGTCCGCTCCCGCATGCCGGGGAAGGAGGCGATGGAACGGCAGAGGACTCCATCCCAGACGAAAGCGTCATAGCTCTCATCGGAGAGGACCAGCAGGTTATGTTCCATCGCCAGGGCGGCCAGCTGCTCCAGGGTCTCCTCCGGGCAGACTGCGCCGGTGGGGTTGCAGGGATTGCTGAGCAGAAGCATCCGGGTCCTGGAGGTGACGCGGCGGCGGGTCTGCTCCACGTCAATCGGAAAGCCCCGGGACCTTTCCAGTGGAACATCTACCAGGATGCCACCGCACAGGGCGATCAGGTTTTCCCAGTGGGGAAGGGCGGGCGTGAAGACGATGACCTCGTCCCCGGGATTCAGGAAGGCCAGAAAGACGTCGTGGAGGGCTTCCATGTTCCCGGTGGTGATCAGGATTTCATCCTCCGGGTCGTAGTCCACTCCCATGGTCCGCCGGAGCCGCAGTGCGGTTGCCTCCCGCAGCGGGCGGGTTCCCCGGCTGGGGGCGCAACGGTTCCGGCCCTCCCGGAGGGCTCGAAGGGCAGCTTCCCGGATGGGTTCGGGGAGAGGGAAGTCCGGCTCGTCCTCGGCGAAAGAGATTACCGGGCGGCCCGCGGCGGAGAGCGCCGACATCCGGCCTCGCATCTGGCGCAGGGGAGAGAAGTACAGTCCGTCCAGTCGCCGGGCGGGCTGAAACGCCGGGTTCATCCGTTCCGGGCGGGAAGGAGAGCGACGGCGACGTCGTTGACATTGGTCCCGGTGGGACCGGTGAAGAGGAGGCCATCCACCGCCTGGAGGGCGTGATAGGCGTCGTTGTTCTGCAGCACGGAAAAGACGTCGATGCCTTTTTCCGTGAGGGCGGCCAGGGTTTCCCCGTCCGTGTAGCCGCCGGCGGCGTCCGTGGGACCATCCGTCCCGTCACTGCCGACGGAGAAGACGGCGGCGTCCAGTCCGGCGATGCCGGGGGCCGCGGCCAGCGCCAGCTCCTGATTGCGTCCTCCCAGTCCCTTGCCGGTGAGCTGAACGACGGTCTCGCCGCCGGCCAGGAAGGCCATGGCCTTTCCGGAGAGGGCGTGGGTGCGCAGAATGTCCGCCAGGAAGCGTCCGGCCTCCCGGGCCACGCAGTCCAGCTGGTCCGTGAGGAGAACCGGTTCATAGCCCAGTGCGGAGCACTCCTTCGCGGCGGCCGCGCACAGCTCCCGGACAGAGCCGGTGATCCGGGTGGTGACGTTGTCCAGTACCTTGGGGGTTTCCACCCCCAGCAGGGCCCGGGCGGCGGGAGAGAGGGTCAGCCGGTACTTCGCCGCAATTTCCTTCGCCTGGGCGCAGGTGCTGGAGTCCGGGCAGGCGGGGCCGCTGGCGATCATGTCCAAGGGATCCCCCAGAATGTCGCTGAGGACGATACTGAAGACCTTTGCCGGGGCACAGGCCTGGGCGAACTTTCCGCCCTTGACGCCGGAGAGCCGCTTGCGGATGGTGTTCATCTCCACGATATCTGCCCCGCTGGCCAGGAGCTGGCGGGTGATGTCCTGCAGTTCTTCCCCGGAGATCAGGGGTTTTTCGAAAAGCGCGCTGCCACCGCCGGAGAGCAGGAAGAGCACGCTGTCGTCTGCGGTCAGGCCGGAAACCAGATCCAGTGCCTTCTGCGTGCCGGCGAAGCTGTTTTCGTCCGGGACAGGATGCCCGGCCTCGCAGCAGACCACGCCGGGGATTTCGCCTTTCACGTGGTCGTACTTGGTAACAACCACGCCGCCATCCACATGGCCCAGAGCCTCCACTGCCGCCTTCGCCATCTGCCAGGCGGCCTTGCCGGTGGAGACCAGCAGGGTTTTTCCGGCGCCTGGGGTGAAGGAGCGAAGAGCCCGCTGGACGGCCTCGTCGGGCAGAACGGCCTGGAGACTGGCGGAGACGATCCGGTCCGCATGGGCGCGAAGGGTTTTGTTCATACGGCATTCTCCTTTCGAATGCATGATATCACAGAAAAGGGGAGGCCGGCAAACTGAATCCGCTTGCCGGCCTCGGGGAGAGAAGGTTATCGAGCATCGCAGCCGTCCGCAGCTGGCAGGGCCGCAGACGGGGCGAGGGACCACGGGAAGAAATCAGCGCACCATGCAGGGCTTCTTGTTGTCGAACTTCCAGCCGGGGATCAGGTACTGCATGCCCACGGCGTCGTTGCGGGCGCCCTTGCCGTAGCACTTGTCCATGTACAGCTGGTGGGCCTTCATGACCTGCTCCCGGTCCACCTCGATGCCGAGGCCGGGCTTCTTCGGCAGGTCAATGCAGCCGTCCACGATCTGCATGGGCTCCTTCGTGAGACGCTCCCGGCCTTCCTGCCAGATCCAGTGGGTGTCGATGCCGTTCATCTTGCCGGGGATGGCGGCGGCGCACTGGACGACCATGGCCAGGGAGATATCGAAGTGGTTGTTGGAGTGGCAGCCCCACATGAGGCCGAAGTCGTTGCACAGCTGGCCCACGCGGACAGAGCCCTCCATGGTCCAGAAGTGGGGGTCCGCCAGGGGGATATCCACGCTCTGCAGGGCGATGGTGTGGCACATCTGCCGCCAGTCGGTGTTGATCATGTTGGTGGCGGTGGGCATCATGGTGGCTTTGCGGAACTCTGCCATGACTTCGCGGCCGGAGAAGCCGTCCTCGGCGCCGCAGGGATCCTCGCAGTAGGCGAGGACCTTCTTCAGCTCGGGCCCGATCTCCAGGGCCTCCTTCAGACTCCAGCAGCCGTTGGGGTCCAGATCCACCCGGGCGTCCGGGAAGGCGGCCTTGATGGCCTGCACGGCCTTCAGCTCTTCCTTGGGGGCCAGAACGCCGCCCTTGAGCTTGAAGTCCTCGAAGCCGTACTTCTCATGGGTCGCCTTCGCCAGAGCGACAATGGCCTCGGGGGTCATGGCCTCCTCGTGGCGCAGACGGTACCAGTCGCAGTCGGAATCGGGCTCTTCCTCGTATTCCAGGTCGGTCTTCTTCCGGTCGCCCACATAGAACAGGTAGCTGAGGAAGCGGACCCGGTCGCGCTGAATGCCATCGCCCATGAGAGCGGCGGCGGGAACATCCAGGAACTTGCCCATCAGGTCCAGCAGGGGAGCCTCGATGGCGGTCACCACATGGACACCTGTGCGCAGATCGAAGGTCTGCAGGCCGCGGACGTCGTCCTTGATGTTGGCGTTCAGCCAGGCGCGGACGGCGTTAAGGGTGGCCTTGTAGTCGGCGATGCGGGTGCCCACCACCAGATGCTGCACATCCTGGAGAGCCTTGGTGATCTTTTCCCCGCCGGGAACCTCGCCGACGCCCTCGTTGCCGGAGGAGTCGGTGAGAATGACGATGTTGCGGGTGAAGTACGGGGCATGGGCTCCGGACAGATTGAGCTCCATGCAGTCGTGGCCGGCCACGGGGTAGATTTCCATTTTTGTAATGACAGGAATGGACATCGCAGGATACCTCCGTCTTTCTGTGATTGGATCAGATCAGATCCGCTTCGTGCATGCACTTCCGGATGTTCTCCAGAACCGGAGCCGGAGTGGGAAGGGTGGGCAGATAGGGAACGCCCGCGTCCAGGCCCCGCAGGATAGCCATATCCTTGGCCGCTACGGGGAAGGTGGCTTTATCCATGGAGAGGCGCACCGGGTTGAGCTTGAACTGCGCCTCCAGAGAGCCGGCCGGATCGCCGGCCACAAACTTCTCATAGACCGCGCCGATCAGTTCCGGCATGAAGTTGCCGGCCGTGCAGACGCCGCCCACGCCGCCGACGCACAGGCTGCAGTAGAGCAGGGTGTCCTTGCCGCCGAAGACCTTGAAGTTTACGTCCCGATTGAGGCGGACACACTCCTCGGTGAGGGTCATGTCGCCGGAGGTATCCTTGAGGCCGACGATGTTCTCCACCTCGTGGGCCAGGCGGGTGATGAGGGCAGCGGTCAGGCCATAGCCGGTACGACCCGGATTATTGTAGATCAGGACCGGGGTATCCGGAATGGCCTCGGCGATGGTGCGGAAGTGCTGGTACAGCTCGGTCTCGTTGGGATGGATGAACATGGGCTGCAGGATGGAGACAGCGGCCGCGCCGTTGGCCACCGCCATCTTTGCCAGGCGGACGCACTTCTTCGTGTTGATGGCACCGATGCCGAAGTAGACCGGCAGGCGGCCCGCCGCCTGGTCCATGGCGATCTTCAGGCCGCGCTCCATCTCGTCCTCTTCGATCTGGTAGAACTCGCCGTTGGAGCCGAAGAGCAGGATGCCGTGCATGCCGCCCTCGATCAGGTAATCGATCTGCTTCCGGAAGTTGACCTCGTCAATCTTCTCGTCTGCGTCGATGGGGGTGATCATGGGGACGACTACACCTTTTATAAAGTCGGTATTCATGGGGATGGGTCTCCCTTCTTCCGGAATCAGCGGCCGATCTCAATACCGGTCAGCTTCTCGTAGTACTTCGCGATGGCGCTGTGGTCACACTGGCCGCAGCCCTCGTTGTGCAGCCACTGGAGAATTTCCTGTACGGCGGCGGTCATGGGAACGGGAGCGCCGACCGCGTGGGCGCAGTCCAGGGCGTTGTTCAGGTCCTTGATATGCAGGTCGATCTTGAAGCCGGGCTTCGTGTTGCCCTCGATCATCATGGGGCCCTTGGCGTTCATGACGGTGGAGCCGGCCAGACCGCCTTTGATGGCCTCGAAGACCAGCTGAGGATCCACGCCCGCCTTCTGGGCCAGGGTGAAGGCCTCAGCGACCGCCTGGATGTTGCAGGCGACTACGATCTGATTGGCCAGCTTGGTGGTGTTGCCCGCGCCCACTTCGCCGCAGCGGACGATGGAGGCGCCCATGGTCTCCAGCAGAGGCTTGAACTGATCAAAGACTTCCTGCTTGCCGCCTACCATAAAGGACAGCGTGCCGTCGATGGCCTTGGGCTCGCCGCCGGACACGGGAGCGTCCAGCATCTCAATGTTCTTCTTTGCCAGTTCTGCGGCGATCTCCTTGGAGGCGACAGGGTTAATGGAGCTCATGTCGATGAAGACCGCGCCGGGTTTCATGTAGCTGGCGACGCCGGTCTCGCCCAGCATGACGGACTTCACGTGGGGGCTGTTGGGGAGCATGGTCAGGACCACGTCGCAGGTTTCGCCGATTTCCCGGTTGCTGGCGGCTTTCGCGCCGGCGGCCACGACCTCGTCTACAGCGGCTTTGTTCAGATCGCTGACCAGTAGGTCGGTGTACCCGCCTTTCAGCATGTTCTTTGCCATGGGCTTGCCCATGATACCCAGGCCGATCAGACCGATTTTCATAGCGTAATCTCCTTTTCAAGCGGTATGGATTCACAGTGCAGGATGCAAACTCCCGGGAAGGGAGGGTGGTTGTGTCGGAAAGAGGAATGGATTCCTGAAGCGCTTTCAGTATAGGAGCCGTGAAAGCATCCGGCAACTGGCACAACTGCCGAAAGTTTTCGGGTCGGATCGGTGGTTCCTCCAAAATTTCAGAATCAGAGATGCCTGGTGAAATGAAATGAAATTGCAAGGGGCGAAACCCGGGCGAAAGGTGTGCCGGGCAGGACGGCAGAGGGTGGGCTCGCTTCTTTGAAATGGAATGAACTGCATTCTTGCAGAGAATGAAAAACCGTCCCACCGCACAAAACCGGATATCTCTTTTCAGGCATTCTGCGCATTGTGAGAGGGCTGGAAGTCTGCTAAGCTGAAGGGGCTGAAAGACAGTGCCCATCTGGAGAGAGGGCGGAATCGGATTTCTGAAGCGGTATCTGATTCGCTGTATGTCAGCGAAGTCCCGGAGAGAAGAACAAAAGAGAAAGGAATGCGAAATATGGACGAATCCACAAGAATGCTTCTTGGCCTGGCCGTTGGCATCATCCTGATGATCGTTCTGGTCAGCAAGACCAAAGTCCACACCTTCATCGCTCTGCTCCTGGCCGCCATCGTAACCGGCCTCATCGGCGGCATGCTTCCCGGCGATGTGACCGTGGATGGCACCACGAAGGTCGGCATCATCACCGCTCTGCAGAACGGCTTCGGCGATACCCTGAAGAGTACCGGCATCATCATCGGCCTTGGCGTCATGATGGGAGGTATTCTGGAGAAATCCGGCGCCGCCGAGCAGATGGCCTACTCCTTTATCAAAGCCGTCGGCAAGAAGAAAGAGGAATGGGCCCTGGCCATCACCGGCTGGTTCATCTCCATCCCCGTGTTCGCGGACTCCGCCATCGTAATCTTTGCCCCTCTGTGTAAGGCCATGTCCCGGGTGACCGGCAAGTCCGTGGTAGGACTGGCTCTGTCCCTGGCCTGCGGCCTGCAGCTGACCCACTGCATGGTGCCTCCTACGCCCGGCCCCCTGACCGCCGCCAGCATGCTGGGAGTGGATGTGGGGACCATGATCATGGCTGGCGCCATCTGCACCATCCCCATGCTGATCGTGATCGTCTTCTACTGCCAGTTCATCGGCAAGAAGATCTACCAGATCCCCAACGACCACGGCGGATTTGACCGCATGCCCTACAAAGAGGAGTACATCAAGTCCATGGAGCAGCTGGATGCCATGCTGGGCGCCAAGAAGCTTCCCCCTCTGGGCATCTCCATCGCTCCCATTATTATTCCCCTGGTTCTGATCCTCAGCAACACCGTCCTGGGCTTCATCGGCCTGGAAAACCAGGTTGTCACCCTGCTGGGCTCTCCCATCGTAGCCCTCGGCATCGGCACCCTGATTGCCATCTACGGTCTGGCGGGCAAGGACGACAAGAAGGAAGTCCTGGCCGTCATGGACGACGCCATCAAGAGCACCGGCATCATCATGCTGATCACTGGCGCCGGCGGCTCTCTGGGTAACATCATCAAGGTTTCCGGCATCGGCAACGCGCTGGGCGAGATGATCACCGCCACTCCGCTGCCCGCCGTGCTGATTCCCTTCATCATTGCCGCCCTCATGCGGATTGCCCTCGGCTCCGCCACAGTGGCCATCACCACCGCCGCCTCCCTGTCTGCCCCTCTGATGGGTGTGCTCAGCGTGAGCCCCATTCTCATGGCCCTCTCCTGCTGCGTCGGTGCCATCTCCTTCTCCTACTTCAACGACAGCGGATTCTGGGTATTCAACGGTATGTTCGGCCTGACCGAGCTGAAAGATCAGATCCGCTGCAAGACCGCAGTTTCTCTTATCATGTCTGCGGTCGGCATCGTAGAGCTTCTTATCGCGGGACTTATCCTGTAAGTTCTGAGAGACGGGACACGGTATCGGACTGTGCCCCGTCTTTCTGTATGGACAGCTGAAAGGAGGAAAAACAGTGACTGGAACACGTCCGCTCACCATTCAGATCAAGGAAAAAGACAACGTGGCCGTGGCGGTCCACGACATGCCGGCGGGAACGGTGATTGAAAACGGGGTCACGGCCCGGGATCCCATTCCCCAGGCCCACAAGATCGCCCTGCGGGACATTCCCGCAGGAGGAGAGATCATACGCTATGGTGTTGTACTGGGTTACGCGAAAGCGGATATCCCGGCGGGAAGCTGGATCAGCGAACATATGCTGACGCTGCCGGAGAGCCCTTCCACCGAGAACCTGGAGTACGGAACCAATCTTGTGCCCATGGAGGATCTGCCCATGCCGGATCGCACTGCCTGGATGGGGTACCGGAACGCCTCCGGCCCCGCCGGAACCCGGAACCTGCTGGGGATCGTGACCACGGTGCAGTGCGCAGCCGGCGTCCTCAAGGTGGCGGTGGAGCGCATCCGGCGGGAGCTGCTGCCGAAGTACCCCAACGTGGATGGTGTGGTGGCGGTGACCCATCCCTACGGCTGCGGCGTGGCTATCAACGCGCCGCTGGCGCCCATTCCCATCCGGGCCATCACGAATGTGATCCGCCACCCCAACTTCGGGGGCGAGATCATGGTGGTGGGTCTGGGCTGCGAGAAGCTGACCTATGACCGGGTGCTGCCTCCGGAGGACATCACGCCGGAGAATGTGCTTACGCTCCAGGACTGGGCGGGCCACGACGCCATGATGAACGCCATTCTGGAGATGGCGGACCGGAAGCTGCAGAAGCTGAACCGGCGTCGCAGGGAAGAGCTGCCCCTCAGCGACCTGCTGATCGGGATGCAGTGCGGCGGGAGCGACGCCTTCTCCGGGATTACGGCCAACCCCAGCGCCGGATATGCCGCAGACCTGCTGGTCCGGGGTGGCGGTACGGTGATGTTCAGCGAAGTGACCGAGGTCCGGGACGGTGTGCAGCTGCTGGCGGCCCGCTGTCCGGACGCCCATACCCGGGACCGCCTGGCCCACGAGATGAAGTGGTACGACGACTACCTGGAGGCCGGCGGCGTGGATCGGGACGCCAATCCCACGCCGGGCAACAAGAAGGGCGGTCTGGCGAACATCGTGGAGAAGGCCATGGGTTCCATTGCCAAGAGCGGGACCAGTCCCATCGTAGAGGTACTGTCTCCGGCGGAGAAGCCCACAAAGCACGGCCTCATCTACGCCGCCACGCCTGCCAGCGACATTGTCTGCGGACCCAGCCAGGTGGCCAGCGGCATCGGGCTGCAGGTGTTCATGACCGGCCGGGGTACTCCCTACGGGCTGGATATTGCCCCGGTGATCAAGGTCTGCAGCCGCAACGAGATGAAGAAGCATTGGTTCGACATGATCGACATCTCTGCCGGCGACGTGGCGGAGGGAACGAAGACCATTGCCGACGTGGGGACGGAGATCTTCCACTTCATCCTCGATGTGGCCAGCGGCATCCGGGAGCCCTACAGCGATCAGTACGGCTTCCACAATGACATGTGCATCTTTAATCCCGCTCCCATTACCTGATGGACGGAAAACGGAAAAGGGACGCGTCCGGCTGCGGCCGGGCGCGTCCCGTGCGGGCTCCGGGACTCAGACCGTGAAGTCGTCCCCGATGCCGTATTTCTTCATGTGCCGCCAGAGCGTAGTGGTGCTGATGCCCAGCTCCTGAGCTACCTTCTGGCGGTTTCCGTTGTGTTTCTGGAGCAGTTCCGCAATCTGAACGGCCCGCTGGTCCCGATAGACCACCACCTGCCCGGTCCCTTCCATGAGCCGGGGTGCCATCTGTTCCAGATGACGACGCAGGAAGACCTCGTCCACGCTGCGCTTTTCGGTCAGCAGAACGATGCGCTGGCAGAGACTCTCCAGCTGGTTGAGGTTGCCGGGCCACTCGTAGTTCAGCAGCAGATCCTGGGCCCCCTGGGTGAGGGTCACGTAGCGCTGATATTTTTCCTGGAAATGGTTCAGGTAGTAGAAAATCCAGGTGAGGATGTCCTCCCCCATCTGCCGCAGGGGCGGAACGTCCAGGCTGAACACATTGAGGGCATAGTAGAGATCGCTGCGGAATTCGCCCTCCTCCACGTGGCGGATGAGGTTGCCGTCGCTGGAGGCGATGATGCGGATGTGGGTGGCTACGGGCAGATTGGCGCCGTTGTGGGTGAACTTCCCCCGCACCAGGGAGAGCAGCTTGAACTGCAGTTCGGAAGACAGAAATTCGATGTGAGGCAGGTAGAGCGTACCGTCCCGGGCCAGTTCCGCCATGCAGGCAGGGGTGTCCTTGCGGGTCGTATGGTTCCCGAACAGCAGGGTATCCAGGGTGTCCGCCTGGTAGGCCTTGCAGTCCAGGGAGATGAAGGCGTTGCCCCGGGTATTTCCCTCGTTGTGGATGCACTGGGCGATGACGTTCTTGCCGCTTCCTACCTCGCCGGTCAGGAGGATGGGAGCGTCGTAGCGGGCCAGCAGCCGGGCCCGATCGATGAGTGCCATTCCGGTCTTTCCCTTGAGGCCGAAGGTATCGAAGTTGAAGCGGGCGACGAATCCCCGCTGATACAGTTCCCGCTGCAGCTCGCTGCCCATCTCCCGGATGCGGGAACCCTCCTGGAGGGTGAGAATGGCACCGCGGATGGAGTCATCGATGTGGATGGGAGCCACGTTCACGATGATTTCCCGTTTCTCCACAGGGACCAGGCAGGCGTAGGCCTCCTGGCCGTCCACCAGGACCTGGTGCAGCAGCTTTTCGCCCAGTTGGGGCAGGACATCCAGAATCTTTCTGCCCACGATGTCCTTCTGGGCGCGGTTTAGCACGTTAAGCACCATGCGGTTGGCCCGCAGGACGGTCCCCTTGGCGTCCGTCTGTATGATGCCGGTGAAGGTGTAGTCCAGCATGGTGTCGACTTCCGCCCGGTTGCTTTTCTCCAGGTCGATGGCGTAGCAGACCCCCTCCGCGATGTCCAGGGCGTTGGCCAGGCTTTCCTGGCCGGAGGTAATGAAGCGGTGGGGAAGCCCAAGTTCTTCGGCCCGGTCGCAGACCACGTCTCCGCCGATGACCGCCAGACAGCCGTCGTCCCTGGCCCGATCCACCGCAGCGCTCAGTTCTTCCTCGGTACTGACCATGTAGTGGAAGAGGTCGATGCGGAAAAGCGTGTTGAACTGGGAGGTGTCGCAGATCATATTGCTGAACCCGATGAGCCCGATGCGGGGGCACTCCAGGCTCAGAAGCCGCCGCAGTTCCAGGACCAGAATGCCCAGTTCCTGAGCCGTCACTTTGATTTCCACCACCGGCAGACGTACGGAGCGCTTGGCCAGGCGGGCATACAGCCCTCGAGAGATGATCACCTCGCAGCCGTCCTCCTCCAGGGCGTGGGCCCGGTTGCCCACTTCGGAGGCCTGCAGGTATTCGACGGACATGGGGGTGATGTGGGCGTAGCGGGCAAAGAGGGGACGGATCAGTTCGCACATCTCGGGATAGGGGACCAGCACAGCGACTTTTGCCATCGCAAAGACCTCCAGACAGAAAAATATCGTTCCTGGACATATTACCATGAAATGAGAGCATCCGTCAACCATATAGACAGAAATTCCGGGAATCCGGGGAAGGCGGGCCGGATGGACCCCGGCAGCGGAGGGGGCAAAGCGGGAGGAAGTGATAGAGAAACCAGGACGGGGCCGGAAACCGGCGCTGGAAGACCGCATTCAGGTGTCTTTCAGAAAAGGGTGCATTCAAAGCAAGAGCGCCTCTGCCTGGCAGTCAGATGCACGGGCGGACATCGGAGGGGCAGACGATTTCCTGGACGGAATGCCTGGACTGCCCGCCGCGTCCGGTTTATCCGGCTCAAGGAAGGACAGCCACGTGGAGAGATGCTGACAGGCCGGAGACCTTATGCGGCTGTGGCCGTCTGCCGGGCAGGAGCCTGTCCTTGCTCGATCTCAAAGCGTCCCCGCAGGCCGGCGCAGCGGAGGTGTGGTCCTGGGGATGCGCAGGGGACCATGCGCTCCCCAGGAGAGCGGGCCCAAGCCGTGGGGAAGGTGGGACAGGTTCCCGCCGAAGAAATTCCGCTCCCCGCCGGTGTTCCGGTTTATCTCCGGGAATATCTGCCTATACTCCCCATATACTGATGGCAAAGCGCGAACGGAAAGGAGCGAACCCCATGGCAGAACCGGCCCGGATCTTTTTCCTGCGCCGCGGTTCCTCGGCCCGGGAGCAGGAGCGGCAGGAACTGGCCCGCTCCCTGGCCAGTACCCGCGTGAGTCTGGAGCAGGCCTACGGAGGATTCAACACCACGCTGGACCAGGACCTGATCGAGTCCTACGTCTACGAGATCAATTCCCTGCATGCCCGGTACAACTACCTGCTGCGGCGGATGAAGGAGCTGGAGGGTCGGCGGGGATGATAACGGAGATGATGGCGGAGCGGCTGCTCTACGGGACTCTGGCTGTGCTGGCCGTGGTGTTTGTCCTGCTGGTCTTCCGCAAGGCGGTGAAGATGCTGCTGGGCGTGATCCTGCGCTCCGTTCTGGGGCTTTTTGCTCTGGCGGTGGGGCAGGCGGCGGGTCTTACCCTGGGGGTCAACGTGGTCAACGCCCTGATCCTGGGGGTGCTGGGCCTGCCGGGATTCGGCCTTCTGCTGCTGGTGCAGTGGACGCTGCGGCTCTGAGTGCGGCCGGGGCGGACAGGGAAGGGGGCTCCCGGGACGGGCGTGCGCGGCTGAAGGAAGCGGGGTCGCCTCCCTGCTCCGGGCATTCTGCAACTTTCACAAACGATCCTGCAATTTTTCTGTCACGAAAAATTTTGCCGCCGGAGAAAGTTTGGATGGATTCATAAGAGAAAGGGGCCAATCCTCCCTGTTTTTGGGCAGATTGGGAGGGAGGCCACTTAAAAATCAAAAGCGACCGGGCGAAATGGCTTTAAAAAAGAAGGTTTTGAGCCCGAAAACCGTCCGAAACAGGGTGTCCGCGAGAGGAATACGAAGGATTGCCCGGCAAAAACAGTTCGTCAAAACGTACAGCCCATGAAAGTTTTCGGGGAGGGGCTTGCATTTTTTCCGGATCCATGGTAGGATACCGCCATCACCCGACAGGGGCGAAGGAAAAGGAATTAAGGAAAAGGAGAATCCATCCATGGCCATCACAAATCCCTATCTGCAGGAAGTCTATGCGAAGGTCGTTGCCCGCGACCCCCACGAGCCCGAGTATCACCAGAGCGTTCTGGAAGTTCTGGAGTCCATCGAGCCCATCGTGGAGCAGCGTCCCGAACTTCAGGAGAACGGCATCGTCGAGCGCATCCTTGAGCCCGAGCGCGTCATCGAGTTCCGGGTGCCCTGGGTCGACGACAACGGCAAGGTTCAGATGAACCGCGGCTACCGCATCCAGTACAACTCTGCGATCGGCCCCTACAAGGGCGGCCTGCGGTTCCACCCCACCGTCAACCTCTCCATCATCAAGTTCCTGGGCTTTGAGATGGTCTTCAAGAACAGCCTCACCGGCCTGCCCATGGGCGGCGCCAAGGGCGGTTCCGACTTTGATCCTCACGGCAAGAGCAGCAACGAAGTCATGCGTTTCTGCCAGAGCTTCATGACCGAGCTGTATCGTCATGTGGGCGCTGACTGCGACGTTCCCGCCGGCGACATCGGCGTGGGCGGCCGCGAGATCGGCTACATGTTCGGCCAGTATAAGCGCATCGCCAACGAGTTCAGCGGCGTGCTCACCGGCAAGGGCCTGACCTTCGGCGGCTCCCTGGCCCGTACCGAGGCTACCGGCTATGGTCTGTGCTACTTCACCGACGAGATGCTGAAGGCAGCCGGCAAGTCCTTCGAGGGCGCCCGGGTTGTCATTTCCGGTTCCGGCAACGTGGCCACCTATGCCAACGAGAAGGCCACCGCTCTGGGCGGCAAGGTTGTTGCCATGAGCGACTCCAACGGCTACATTGTGGACGACAATGGCATCGACGCTGAGATCATCAAGGAGATCAAGGAGATCAAGCGCGCCCGCATCAAGACCTATGTGGACTATGTTCCCACCGCGAAGTACGTCGAGGGCAGCCAGGGCATCTGGAGCGTCCCCTGCGACATCGCTCTCCCCTGCGCCACTCAGAACGAGCTGCCTCTGGAAGGTGCTCAGCAGCTGGTCGCCAATGGCTGCTATGCCGTAGCCGAGGGCGCCAACATGCCCACCACTCCCGACGCCACCGTCTATCTGCAGCAGCACGGCGTGCTGTTTGCTCCCGCCAAGGCATCCAACGCCGGCGGCGTGGCAACCAGCGGTCTGGAAATGACCCAGAACTCCATCCGTCTCGGCTGGACCTTCGAGGAAGTCGACGCCCGGCTGAAGACCATCATGCAGAACATCTACAAGAACATCTCCGAGGCTGCCGAGAAGTACGGCTGCGCCGGAAACCTGGTTGCCGGAGCCAACATCGCTGCGTTCGTGAAGATCGCCGACGCCATGCTGGCACAGGGCATTGTGTAATCCGTAAAACCTCATCCCTTCCTTTCACCGTCCGGTGCTTCGGCGCCGGGCGGTCTTTTTCGGTCTGTGCGGAAAGGAGCAATCCGGGACAGGGGGAACACGGCGGTTCTGTTAGCGGAACAGCGAGAAGGTGCTGAAAATCTGCACATTTTCTCCGAAGTATTGTCCCGGAACCAGGATCGTTACTCAGTCTGATGGTTTAGGTTTGTTCTCCGCGATCAGAAAACGGAACTTGCTGCTGTTTCAGCCTGCTCGTTCGTTTCGCACGGTTCCGCATGCGATGGGCAAAACAGTCTGTTTTCGTCAGCATGTGGCACGTCCGGGGGCAGAACGGACACAGACTCAAGACGTGACAGCGATCCAACGATTTGGGACTGAAGTTCCCGGCAGTGGAGCGTTTTCCAGACTGTGTTTCATAACAAAACCGCCGGTGGTCTGCTGTCCGATCAGGGGCAACGGGTCGCCGGCGGCTGCTATGCGGAGATCTGCGGCCTGCGGGTTCCATAGGAGCGGGCGTCAGATCGCTTACCGGAGAAGTGTTTGCAGGAGTACGGGAGTCGAGCGCATTTTTCCCCGCTACATCACAGCCTGCTCCAGATCATTCAGATCCTCGCTATTGATATCCAGAATCGAGAGCAGTTCGTTGTGGCTGATGGAATCATCTGAGAAGGCGCCCAGAACCGTTCTGGGAAAGAGGTGGCCAATCCTGCTCAGAT
>CANRFA010000050.1 GCA_947629775.1 uncultured Oscillospiraceae bacterium | reverse complement strand
GAAATCGACCCATGCTGTGCTGAGCGCCCCCACTCTCCACGTTGGAGAGGTACAGCCGCACCTGGATGAGGCCATCCGAAAGGCCTTTCAGGCCGGGTTTGAGAACCGGCCTGACTTCCGGATGTACGGAACGGCCTATGGGTTTCTGTACAGGGAGGAGGCGATCCTCCTGCACATTGGGCTGAAGTCGGAAGTTGTGGCCTTCCCCACCATAACAGCGCTGCTGCGCAGGTTCTCCCCGGGGATCAGCAGTAATGCCCTGGTTCTGAGGCGGGGAGTCTGGAATGCGCGGAGCATTGGTCCCCTCACTGTGCTGGGACTGCTGCTGCCTCGGGCCCCTCCTCCTACCTGCGCAGCGCAGAGGCAAGAAGGATCAGGAGATGTGGATACCGATGAGAGCGTCAGGCCGGCGTGGGACTCCGATGGCCATACCTTCATTCCAGTAGACAGCGCGACACTGGTGGACCTCCTCGGCGAACTGCGTCTGTGGAGAATCCTGGACGCTGTCTCTATGGAGGTCTACACCGCCGTCGGCGGCAGCGTCTGATCCACGTTCTGGTACGTCCATGATTCTGCCCAGACCTGCAGATAGCCCCTGGCGTTAAAAGTGGCCCAAGTTGATATCACGGAGTTGCGGTTGGCCTGGGTGGCTCCTCTCTGGGAGGAAATCTGAGCACCCGATAATGGGAAGCGTCTACTCCCATCTCCGCTGCCGTGGTGGATGCCGAGGAGTCACCAGGCGCACCAGACGAAGCAGCTCCCAGCAGCTGGAGGTTTCCCAGGTCAAAACAAAAAGATGGGATTGACACGGATCTGAGCTCCTCCTTATAATAGAGGGCAGACAGATGGGTGAGGCTTGTACGAGGGCATCGACCAGGGGCCGAAGCAAGGCACCGTGAAGGTGAGCCAGGCAGAAGGTCCCCTCGGAACGCCCACCTGGAGGTCGGAAGGTCAAAACAGTCAACGGCTGGAGCCGAAACCTTGGAGAGCAGTGCTGAGAGACTGGCGTCGTGATCGGGATGCTCAAGGAGGGAAGGGCTGAAGGCTGGAGACAGCGGGATCAGGGGCAAGCGAGGACACGGACTGCGGTCCACAGGCAGGGCACCTTGAAAAAACAAGATGGTATTCCAAAAGCAGAGGCTTTGTGGTAAGATTAACACATGCCAAGCTAAGAGACCGTGGAGGGGAGCCAGACTGAAGGCCCGTCAGGACGGCCACCTGGGGATACCGGAAGGTCATAGCAGTCAACGGCTGCAGGCTGAACTTTGAGGAGCATGGCCCGACAGACTGGCGTCGTGATCGGAATGCTCAAGGAGTAAAGGGCTGCAGGCGGAGACAGCAAAGGGTCGGAAGGTCAGGACGGGCGGTCGCAGGAGCAGGAGCGGAGCACGAACAGGCGGAAGTCGGGTCAGGTGTCGGTACAGAATCCATAAAATGGGAAAATAAATTGGGATTGACAGGCCCCGGCGCCATGCCTTAAAATGGACGCATGATCAGCGGAAAGAGCGCCCTGTAAAGCCAAGGCCAGAAATCTGCGGTCATTGCACCTTGAAAACTGAATAAGGTATTGTGAGAGCGGAGATTTTGTGATGTTCTTTCAACAGAACGTGCAGCAGGCAGGTACCGCATGAGGTGAACCAGGCGTGTGAGACCCATCGGACCGGCTGCCTGGGACCGGAAGGTTATAGCGGTCAACAACTGCAGGCTGAACTTTGAGGAGCATGGCCCGACAGACTGGCGTCGTGATCGGGATGCTCAAGGAGTAAAGGGCTGCAGGCGGAGACAGCAAAGGGCCGGAAGGTCAGGACGGGCGGTCGCAGGAGCAGGAGCGGAGCACGAACAGGCGGAAGTCGGGTCAGGTGTCGGCACAGAAGCCATAAAATGGAAAAAATAAATTGGGATTGACAGGCCCCGGCGCCATGCCTTAAAATGGACGCATGATCAGCGGAAAGAGCGCCCTGTAAAGCCAAGGCCAGAAATCTGCGGTCATTGCACCTTGAAAACTGAATAAGGTATTGTGAGAGCGGAGATTTTGTGATGTTCTTTCAACAGAACGTGCAGCAGGCAGGTACCGCATGAGGTGAACCAGGCGTGTGAGACCCATCGGACCGGCTGCCTGGGACCGGAAGGTCATAGCAGTCAACGGCTACAGGCTGAACTTTGAGGAGCATGGCCCGACAGACTGGCGTCGTGATCGGAATGCTCAAGGAGTAAAGGGCTGCAGGCGGAGACAGCAAAGGGTCGGAAGGTCAGGACGGGCGGTCGCAGGAGCAGGAGCGGAGCACGAACAGGCGGAAGTCGGGTCAGGTGTCGACACAGAAGCCATAAAATGGAAAAATAAATTGGGATTGACATGCCTCGGCGCCATGCCTTAAAATGGACGCATGATCAGCGGAAAGAGCGCCCTGTAAAGCCAAGGCCTGAAATCTGCGGTCATTGCACCTTGAAAACTGAATAAGGTATTGTGAGAGCGGAGATTTTGTGATGTTCTTTCAACATAACGTGCAGCAGGCAGGTACCGAATGAGGTGAACCAGGCGTGTGAGACCCATCGGATCGGCTGCCTGGGACCGGAAGGTTATAGCGGTCAACGGCTGCAGCCGGAACTTTGACGAGCATGGCCCGACAGACTGGCGTCGTGATCGGGATGCTCATGGAGCAAAGGGCTGCTGGCAGAGAGAGCTGGGGTTTGGAAGGTCAGGTCCGGGCGGCCACGAGGGAGTGGCCTTTCGGAAGCAGATCCGAATGAAGAGCAGGTTTAGCGTCCGCAGTCAGGCCACCTTCAGAAAAACAAGAGGGGCTTGAATAATAAGGACTCTTTGTGCTGGACTCTTAACAGATGCCGAAGACGGGAACCCTCTTGGCCGGTACCTGAGTACCGGAAGGTCCGAGCAGTCAAGGACTGCAGCCTGAACTTTGAAGAGCATGGCTCGACAGACTGGCGTCGTGATCGGGATACACAAGGAGTAAGGGACTGTTTGTCGAAGACAGCAAGGAACCGGATGGCCAAGGTTGAAGGGCACAGAGGTATGAGATTTCAGGAGCAGAGCCTGAACAGACGGGAGTCATTTCAGGATGTATCAGGACGGGAACCCGAAGATGCAGGCACAACATATAAACACAGAAAACCACTACTGAAAGGAATCTTAATCAGGTACTATAATGTTTGCATGATGACCGGAAATAGCACCCTGTGAAAGCGAAGCATCAGATGCGCAGCCAAGGCACCTTGAAAATTGAAAAGGTCTTATAGCAGCAGAGATTCTGTGCTGTTCTTTCAACATAACATGTGGCAGGCAGTCACTGCGTAAGGTGACCCGGGTATGAGGCTCATCAGACCGGTTGCCTGAGAACCGGACATTCGAAGCAGTCAAGTACTGCAGGCTGAACGTTGAAGAGCATGGCTCGACAGACTGGGGTCAGGATCGAGATGCTTAAGGAGTGAAGCATGCAGGCAGAGGGAGCGCGAGAGAGGAAAATCAAGGCTGCCAAATCTGGCAGCATATTATAAATATGCGGTGAACAGCTAGATATTCGCCTTTCGGGTGTCAGAGATCAGGTCCACCTTATTCAGGAACTTCAGCATTTCAACCAGCTCCTTATCGTAGCGCAGGACCGTTGCCTGATTACAATTACTGGAAAATGCAAGCTGCTTTGAGATAGATTCCTCTTCACGCTGTTGATTGACCCTGTTCCTCTGAACAACCGCACCAGCCAGGCCGCCGCAGTCGAGCCGAAGCGTGAATGTCTGCGTCATTTCGAAGATGCAGTTGTGGAGCAGGTCTTCTCCGTCTTCGGCATAGTGCTCCAGACAACCGGCTCCTTAAGTCGGTCTGGATTCTGTCACTGATGGGCACGCTGCAAAAGACTCCTGTTGCAAGGAGACAGGTCGAACTGTATGATCGGTCAGACTCTGGTGCTGCAGGAGTGGAGAAGAATCAGGAGGCAAGCGACCAGCTGGATGGGCGTACTCGGCTTGGTGGCGCTTTAATGCCGTACAGACACACGAAGCGCTTCACGTTCACGTTGGGAATAAAGTCCACCTGTAAGGCTACAGCTCAGTTTTTTTCCGGTTCTCCTGCGGCGGGTCATGGAACCTGTTGAGGATGTTGAAGTGACCGTAGGGGTAGGATAACTGTAGGGGCAATCGTCATGAACAGCCTGGTTGTTCCATCTGTCTGGTTTACCCTGATTGCTTATCGCAGACTCGGCTGCCTGGCAAGTATAATTGAAGTTATTCGCCAATTGTCTTTGCACATGGGGACTTTGACCCCATCATCATGTAATACGCAAAGCTCAAAAGGTATCCGCAATCGACAATCGACTAAAAGGATGCCTTCAAGCTTTGTTGTATGCTGAACTCATCACAATGTACACAAAAGGAGGTGAAAAGCCTGTGCAAACGGTTTTTGCCGGTGTCGTTTCCAAGAAGGACATGGACCCGAAGGATGCTGCTGTTCTGACGGAGGACTGCCGGATGTACAACGCCATGCTTCCCGGAGCCATGCAGATTCTTCAGAAGCATAGCCCCGAGAGTGAGGATTCTGTTTTCATGGAGATTCGCGGGCGATATCCGGATGCGAAGTATGAAGCAAAAGGCTATGTCCCGGCAGTGAGGGACGGAGGCGACCGTCTGGTTGCTTCCAATCCCATGACCCAGTGCTTCATTTCCGACGCTGAGGCCCTGGCGAAATCAACTTCAGCCTGTCTGGATCTGAATATTCAGACAAAGCAGGACCACGTCTCGCAGATGGAGACGAAGCGCAGCTCTCTGTTGAAGGAGCTTGCCCGGTATCAGGCGATGGAGGCTTCTCTGATCGACCGCTCCAAAGCTTTGACGGAGTTCTGGGCAGCGCAAATGGCTGAAATGGATGCTGCGGCCAGCGAGGGCAGGATGCCCAAAAAGGTCAGGGTTAAAATCCCCGCTTTCCAGAACAAAGACAAGAAAGCAATTACGGTCACTAAGGGATCGGACAACACCCTGTCCTTTGAGGTGGACCTCGGATGGAAGAACCGCAGCAGGAAGAAGGCCCCCCGGAAGCCCGTGATCTATGAGTCGGAGTACCTCTTCGAGACGCAGTTCCTGAAACCGAGGATCAAATCTCTGAAGCAGCAGATCGCCGCGATCACCTGCAGGATCAACAACGCGAAGCAGGAGATCGGCGGTCTGAAGCAGATTAAGAAGCAGGACCGCCCTCACATATGCCTCGGGAGAAGGGGTCGCTTCCACAAGCAGTTCAATACCCCGACCGCTCAGGCAAAGCGGAAGAAGTGCGAAGGCGGACGCGGTAAGCACCCCCGCGACTGGCGGAAGGGCAGGGACCGGAAGGTTTCGGACAAGTCCCAGAAGAAAGGACCGTGGCCGTCGGTTCGGAAGCAGGTGGAGAAGGAGAAGCGGGCCCGCACGTACGTGCCCGATGAGGCGGATGACCAGGCGTATCATCTGGCGTGGCGGGGAGAGTACGCCAAGGCACGGGTGCGCAGGATGCTGCTGGTCGGCAATAAACACGCACCGTGCGGCAACGACCTGGTTCGGTTCAATGTTCGCGACAATACGATGTACTATCGCTCCATGAACGGTTCCTGGATCAGAATTCCGGATGTGCAATTCTCCTACGGGAAAGATCTGATCAATGCCGCTGTTACCGCTGATTGCTATAAGGACCTTGATAAGGAGAAGACCAGGAGGCACTATGACCCGACATACTTCACCAGTACCCTGGTCCCTGTGCCCGTCACCTGGTCCATTAAGGATCTTGGCAATGCCTTCCAGATCACCTGCACGTTGGATGTCCCCCAGGGAAAGATGATAATTCAGGACAAACCCGACGCCGGGTACATCGGCATCGACATGAACTGGGACCGCATTGCCATTAACGAAGCGGGTGCCAAGGGGGAACTTCTGCTCCCGCCGCTCTTCTCCGTTGATACCGCAGGACATACGGTTTTCCCCGACCGTCTGAGCAAGGCGGACTGTGAGCACCTGCAGCTGGTGGACGTCAAAAACAGTGATAAAAAGGTGATCGGCAGACGACTCAAGAGGGTTTTACGGTTACGCATGGAACATCGGACCAGCGAACAGATTGACTCCGATATCTCCGCAGCGCTGGAGCATGTCTTTGCATGGGCAAAGATGCAGGGAAAACCCGTGGCGATTGAGAACATCGAGAAGATCGACTTGAAGACGCTCTATCAGAACCACAAGCGCAACCGCAGAGTTTGCCTTTTCGCCTTCTCTAAGATAACCAAAATGGCGAAGAAGAAGGCATTGAAGTACGGGATTGCGCTCCATCAGGTAAACCCTGCTTATACCAGCCAGATCGCGAAGTTCAAGTACATGCAGCTCTTTGGTCTTTCCATTCACGAGTGCGCTGCCTATGTGATAGCGCGGCGCGCCATGGGTCTGAATGAGCCTGTACCGGATGGGACTGGGGACGGCCCTGGCGATATGACGCATCTGATCCCGGAGAAAATCAGGGAGAAGCATGAGTGGAGCCAGTGGGCGTATCTCATGCGGTCCTTTAAAGACATCCCAGTCTGGTACTTCTACAATAAAATCCCCTACAACGACTGTGCAGATGTCTCTGAGGTGAAGGCGTTCCTTAAAGACAAAGCTGAGAAGAACATTAAGCAGGATAAGAACGTCTGAACCTTTCTGACATGGTAAGCAATACCTTACAACCAATTTTGCACCACTGCGGGTCAGGACATTCAGGGTTGATTTGCCCTGAACAGGCCCCGAAAGGGGCTTGGCCTTGCAGTGGGTGAACTGCAATTTCCTGCATGCGGAGCCCTGGCCTTCAGGGCAACGTAAAGTGCAAACGGTGAAATGCTGTCACAAACGATTCTGCCCTTCGGGGCAGGAGAAGCATTCTGTCCTTCGGGCAGGAGAAGCCCGTGGACTCGTCCACGGGAGTATTTCACGGCCCAGTCCAGTCTCAGCGAGGCCCTGCGCCTCTGTGAAAATGATCTGGGAACCCCGATCTTCCTGCGTACCACCCGGGGGGTACGCCCCACGCCTGCGGGAGCGGCGTATATTGAAAACGCCCGCCGGATTCTGAACCAGTACCGGCGGGCCCGAAGCGAAGCCTGGGACATTGAAGGGCTGAAGGGAGGACAGGTGGAGTTCGGGATCAGCAGCTACCGGGGCATGCATATCTCTCCGCCGGTGCTGTCCCGCTTCCGGGCCCTCTATCCCAAAGTGCATGTGCAGATCACGGAGCTGGACAGCATCGATCTGGAAGACCTGATTCTGAAGGGGCTGCTGGACATCGCCCTCATTGCCATGCCGCCGGTTCGCCTGAAGGAGAATGTGGAGTTTCTGATCAGCGATGAGATTCTCATCATTGCCACGGCGGATCATCCGGTCATGGAATATGTCCATCCCGTGGAGGACGGAACGGATGGCTGGGTGCGCTTTGCGGATACCATGCGCTTCGAGTACATCCTGGGACCTCCCAGCACGGTGCTTGGTCGGGCAGCCCGGCGGGGATTCCGTCTGAACGGCGCAGAACCCATCGGGCTCAACACCGGCATATCCGCTCCATTTGCGGCTCGGATGGCCATGGAGGGTCTGGGACTCGCCCTGACGTACCGTTCCTGTGTGGTTCCCGGCGAACGGGTGCGGTATCTGCGCATCGGGCCTCGGGGAATTTTTCTGGACCTGGGACTGGCGTATCCGGCAGGAGAGTACCGCTCGAAGGCCACCATCGCCCTGGGGGAAGTGTTCCACGAGCTGTATCAGGCGAATCCCACCGGGACGGAGCGGAAGTGGGATCAGGCGAAGATTATGGAAGGAGAGAAAGAGAGATGAACAGCAGTCTGGATCTGACCGCCTTTGCGCAGGCGGTACAGGAGCAGGACCTGGCCGTGCAGGTGCTGCGGGTGTGGAAGGATGGAGCGCTGGTCGGCGGCTGGGAGAGCGAACCGGAGCGGAAGTTCAACCAGTTCTCCATTATGAAGAGCGTGACCTCTACGGCGGTGGGATTTGCCCTGTCCGAAGGTCTCTTTACCCTGGAGGATCCCGTGCTGGAGTGGTTCCGGGAGGAGGCGCCGGCGTCTCCCTCCGAAAATCTGCGCCGGATGAAGCTGCGGCATCTGCTGACCATGACGCTGGGGTTTGAGCACCAGCTGCTGCAGGGAGAGACCCGCAAAGCATTGGGAAACCGGGACTGGATCTCCTTTGTACTGGGCCAGGAAGTGGTTCAGACTCCGGGGACGGTTTTCCGCTACAACAACGCTGGCCCCTACCTTCTGGGTGTGCTGATCCAGCGCCAGTCTGGCATGACCCTGGAGGAGTACCTGACTCCCCGCCTCTTCGCTCCTCTGGGGCTGGAAACGCCGGAACTGGAGAAGGATCCCCGGGGATACAGCTACGGCTCCAGCAGTCTGTGGATGACCACCACGGAGGTGGGGAAGCTGGGGCGGCTGTATCTGCAGAAGGGCGTCTGGGAAGGAAAGCGGATTCTGCCGGAGGGCTGGGTGGAGGAGGCCACGGCGCCCCATGTGAGTACCGGACGGGGAGACGACGAGGTGGGCCGCCACTACGGGTACTTCTGGTGGGGGATGCCGGATGGCATGTACCGGGCCTATGGAAAGTGGGGCCAGTACCTGCTTGTGGCGCCGAAGAAGAACGCGGTTCTGGCGGTCAACGCCACGCAGAAGAGGGGCGAACAGCAGGTCCTGCGTACGGCGCTGCGCACAGTTTTGCCTCTGCTCTGAGGACAGCCCCCCGGGGAACGGGGTGGGGCCGCTTCCTCCGTTCCCGGGGGCAGCGTGCGCCCCGGACGGGCATCGTCCGCAGAAGGCGGATAGAGACCCCTTGCCTCTTGTGAAATTGCACAATCCGGATCCTGAGAAATTCGAAAATCGACGCCTTCCGGTGAACTTTTTCACAAAAATTCGGCTATTTCAAAAGTTTCGCTTACTTTTTGCATCCAAAATGTGATACAATAGCAGCCGAATCAGGATGCGCGGCCCCTGCGGGGTCGCGGATTGGCAGGAGGTTTTCGATAACATGTATGAAGTTGGTGAACGGATCATCTATGGGACGGCCGGCGTCTGCAGGGTGGAATCTGTCGGTCCGCTGTCCATGAAGGGTGTTCCGAAGGATGTTGTCTACTACACGCTGGCGCCTGTCTACCAGAGCGGGAGGATCTTCGCGCCGGTGGACAGTCCGGTGCGGTCCCGGCCCGCTCTGACCCGGGAAGAGGCCATGGAGCTGATCCATCAGATTCCCAATGTGGAAGCGAGCTTCGTGGAGAGCAACAACCCCCGCATGCTGAACGAGCACTATCAGGAATTTCTCCGGAGCGGCGACTGCCTGGACCTGGTCCGCGTGATCCGCGCCGTGAACGCCAAGGCGAAGCACGTGGCCAAGAAGGGCCGCAGGCTGGGTTCCGTGGACGAGCGGAGCATGCGCCGGGCCGAAGAGATGCTGCACAACGAACTGGCGGTGGCGCTGGACATCCCCCCAAGCGAGGTCAAGCCGCTGATCACCCGTACGCTGGAGCAGACGGTTTAAGAAAGCCGGACCGGAGGTCCGGAATGGAGAAGACGCCCCGCCGGGCTGAGCCGGCAGGGCGTCTGAGTTTTTATATGGGGCAGGCTTACTTGTTGAGAGCCTCGTTGACCGCCACGGCGACGGCCACGGTGGCGCCCACCATGGGGTTGTTGCCCATGCCGAGGAAGCCCATCATCTCCACGTGCGCGGGGACGGAGGAGGAGCCGGCGAACTGGGCGTCGGAGTGCATGCGGCCCATGGTGTCGGTCATGCCGTAGCTGGCGGGGCCGGCGGCCATGTTGTCCGGGTGCAGGGTACGGCCGGTGCCGCCGCCGGAAGCGACGGAGAAGTACTTCTTGCCCTGCTCGATGCATTCCTTCTTATAGGTGCCCGCCACGGGGTGCTGGAAGCGGGTGGGGTTGGTGGAGTTGCCGGTGATGGAGACGTCCACGCCCTCCAGGTGCATGATGGCAACGCCCTCGCGGACGTCGTCGGCGCCGTAGCAGCGGACATCGGCCCGCTCGCCCTCGGAGTAGCGGATCTCGCGGACGATGTTCACCTTGCCGGTGGCATAGTCGAACTGGGTCTGCACGTAGGTGAAGCCGTTGATGCGGGAGATGATCTGAGCGGCGTCCTTGCCCAGGCCGTTGAGGATGACGCGCAGGGGCGTCTTGCGGGCCTTGTTGGCGTTCTTCACGATGCCGATGGCGCCCTCGGCGGCGGCGAAGGATTCGTGGCCGGCCAGGAAAGCGAAGCACTTGGACTCGTCGCTCAGGAGCATGGAGCCCAGGTTGCCGTGGCCCAGACCAACCTTGCGGTCGTCGGCCACGCTGCCGTCGATGCAGAAGGCCTGGAGGCCCTCGCCGATGGCGCTGGCGGCTTCGGCGGCGGTCTTGACGCCTTTCTTCATGGCGATGGCGGCGCCCATGGTGTAGGCCCAGCAGGCGTTCTCAAAGCAGATGGGCTGGATTCCCTTGACGATCTCGTAGGGATCGAACCCCTTCTCCTGGCACATGGCGCGGCACTGCTCAATGCTGTCGATGCCGTACTGAGCGAGGACACCATTGATCTTGCCGATTCTTCTTTCGTAGCTTTCAAACAGAGCCATTGTCCTGTCCTCCTCTCTTATTCCTTGCGCGGGTCGATGTACTTGACCGCGGCGTCGAACTGGCCGTAGTGGCCGGTGGCCTTCTTCAGAGCCTCGTTGGCGTCGTCGCCGTTCTTGATGAAGTCCATCATCTTGCCCAGGTTGACGAACTCATAGCCGATGATCTCGTTCTCGGCGTTGAGCGCGATGCGGGTGCAGTAGCCCTCGGCCATCTCCAGGTAGCGGGGACCTTTGGCCTTGGTGCCCATCATGGTACCTACCTGGGAGCGCAGGCCCTTGCCCAGGTCTTCCAGGCTGGCGCCTACCACCAAGCCGCCCTCGGAGAAAGCGGACTGGGTGCGGCCGTACACGATCTGCAGGAACAGCTCCCGCATGGCGGTGTTGATGGCGTCGCACACCAGGTCGGTGTTGAGGGCTTCCAGGATAGTCTTGCCGATGAGAATCTCGCTGGCCATGGCGGCGGAGTGGGTCATGCCGGAGCAGCCGATGGTTTCCACGAGGGCCTCCTCGATGACGCCGTCCTTGACGTTGAGGGTCAGTTTGCAGGCGCCCTGCTGAGGAGCGCACCAGCCGATGCCGTGGGTGAAACCGCTGATGTCCTTGATTTCCTTGGCCTGGACCCACTTACCCTCCTCGGGGATGGGCGCCGGGCCGTGGTACGCACCCTTGGCGACGGGGCACATATGCTGAACTTCGGTAGAATAGATCATGATGTTCTCCCTTCTTAAAAATAAGGATTAAGGGGATTCCTGCATGAAATTATAGCAGAGGCCTGCAGGTGTGTCAATGAAGATACATGCACAAAATTGCTGAATTCATGGATTCTCTGCAGGATACAGGCATACTTCGGTCGGGGGACCTGCAGGATGGACAGCTGCAGCTGTCATATATGCCGGGAAAAGACAGGAAACGGAGCGAAAACAGGGCAAAACGGGGCGCTTTCCTTCCGCGGGGTGAAAACCTGCTGGAAGAGCGCAGCGGGAGTTTCTCCGGAGAAACAAGGTCCTTTCGTTGGAAATGCATGAACGGAAGGGGGAAAGACCGGGAGCGGAGGACAGATACACCGGCAATCTGCACAAAAGAGGGGAGAAGCGACGGCAGATCCGGGAAGGCGGAAGTCCGCAGAAAAAATTCCCGGTCCCCCCCTTGACAGACCGCCTCTCCGGTGGTAATCTCTCATTAGTTAGCAGAAGCTAACTAAGCGCTCCTCAGTGGGCGCCTGCATTTACCACAGCAGTTAGCAATAACTAACTGCATAGCGGAACGGGAACGCGAGGAAACTGGGTTTACAGGGAGGGAGCGGAATGCTGTCTGAAAAAGAGAAACTGGAACGGCTTCTCGCCTGGCACTGCGCCCCGGCGCTGGCCGGAATCAAGCCGGCGGATCTGGTGGCCTGGGAGCCGCCGGAGCGGGGCGGAGAGAAACTGCTGGGGGAGTACTCCTTCATGCTCACTCGGCGGGGCATCCGTCTGCGGGTGCTGGGACGGTCCGGGGAACGGTTTCTGCTCCTCATTTACCGGCCGGGGCGTCTGGAGGACTGCCTGCGGGAAGAGCGGGTGGCTTCCATGCTGTCCGTGGCCGGCTATCCGCCGGATGGAGGGGTAGAGGTTCTCCTGAACTGTCTGCGCTGCCGTCTGCGGGAGCGGGAATTCCCCCACGAAATCGGGCTCTTCCTTGGTTATCCGCCGGAGGACGTGGAGGGATTCTGCCGGGATGGAGGCAAACACTGCCGTTACGCCGGGACCTGGAAGGTCTATGGCGACGTGGAAGGAGCCAGGCGGCGCTTCGAGGCTTTTCACCGCTGCCGCCTGGCTCTGTACCGGCGCGTATCCGGCGGAATTTCCCTTGCCCAGGTGTTTCCCGCAGCCTGAATACGGGTGCTGCAGGGGCGCTGACATACAGACAGGAGGTTCTGAAAACAATGGATACCATGATGATCGCATACTGGTCCATGACCGGCAACACGGAAGCCATGGCCGAGGCCATCGCGGAGGGAGCCCGCGAAGCGGGCGCGCGGGTTCAGCTGTGCAGGGTCCCGGATGTGACGGTGGAGGAGGCCCTCCAGGCGGGCCACCTGGCCTTGGGCTGCCCCGCCATGGGTGCGGAGGTCCTGGAAGAGAGCGAGTTCGAGCCCTTCTTCGCCGAACTTGAGAAGCGTCTCGGGGGCAGGCGGGTCGCCCTGTTTGGTTCCTTCGGCTGGGGAGATGGCCAGTGGATGCGGGACTGGCAGACCCGGGCCGAGGATGCCGGGGCCAACCTCTATCAGGAGGGGCTGACGCTGCAGGAGACGCCGGACGAGGACGGGCTGGCGGCCTGCCGGGCCTTCGGAGCCGGATTCGCCGCCTTCTGAGACCGGGACAGAATAAACGCGCCCGAAAGACCGGGAACCTCCAGGCTCCCGGTCTTTCTTACGTCCGATGGATGCCGGATGTGGCGGGGGAAGATCCGGAGACGGAATGGGCGGGAGGCGCCGCACAGTTTCCTGGCTCCTGGCGGAGAGAGAGCGGAAAGCGGGAAAGGGCGGTTGCGGACAGGAGCGCTCGACCAGGCGGAATGAAAGAAAAATCAGAGAGGTCGCAGAAAAGAGTAGACAGAAAAGGGGGAGGTGGTGTAGAATGCTTCAGACTTCCCGAATCTGCTTTAAAGGTGGAAAAAGATGGATATCTTCAACGTGCTGACCCTCCTGGGCGGCCTGGCCATGTTCCTCTATGGAATGCGGATCATGGGCGACGCCCTGAAGGAAAGCTCCTCCGGGCCTTTGAAAAATGCCCTGGAGAAGCTGACGAATACTCCCGTCAAGGCTTTCCTCCTCGGCCTTGGCATGACAGCGATCATCCAGTCCTCAACCGCCACCATTGTCATTACCTCCGGTCTGGTAGGCGCCGGAATCATTACCCTGCGCCAGTCCCTGGGTATCATCGTCGGGGCCAACGTGGGAACCACGGTGACCGGCCAGATCATCCGCCTGCTGGATGTGGACGCGTCCGGCACTTCGTTCCTTCAGTTCTTCAAGCCATCCACCCTGGCCCCTGTGGCCCTGATCATCGGCATCGTCATCATCATGGGCTTCAAGCCCAAGGGACCGGTGAAGACCGGCCAGATTTTCATCGGCTTCGGAATTCTATTCTCCGGTCTGCTGAACATGACGGACGCCGTAAGCACTCTGCAGGAGAGCGGCATCATCGAGCATCTCTTCTCCCGCCTGGGAGAAAACCCCTTCCTGGCTTACACCATCGGGGCCGGCGTGGCCTTTGTCCTCCAGAGTTCCTCCGCCACCATCGGCATTCTGCAGGCGTTCTCCACCTCCGGGCAACTGACGTTCAACGCCATCTACGCGGTCCTGGTGGGAATCTACCTGGGCGACTGTGTGACCACCGCCATTGTCTGCAACATCGGCGCCAAACCGGATGCCAAGCGGGTGGGCACTGTCAACATCCTCTTTAACCTCAGCAAGTCGGCTCTTATCCTGATTGCGGTTACAGTGCTCCACATGATGGGGTTCCTGGATGGAATCTGGAGCAGTATCGTGGACTCCGGCGCGATCGCAAATACGAACACCATTTTCAATCTGGCCTGCGCCATCCTTCTCTTCCCCATGCTTCCCCTCTTTGAGAAGGCCAGCCTGAAGCTCAACCGGGACGAGCCCAAACAGACGGCCCACGACGACGAGCTTCTGGACGCCCTCAGCCCGGTCTTCTTCCCCACGCCCGCGCTGGCCTTTGGCCGCTGCTACGACGCCCTTCTGGTAATGTACGGCAAGGCCCGCTCCAACATCCAACAGGCGTTTAATGTCATTGCCGCCTACGACGAGGAGACAGCGGAGCATGTGCTGCAGCAGGAGGAGTATGTGGACGTGATGGCGGACCGCATCAGCAGTTATCTGGTTCAGCTGTTCCCGCACATTACGGCGCAGAATCACGTGGAGATCCTGAACCACTACGTGACGGTGGTGTCGGAGTTCGAGCAGCTCAGCGATTACGCCGAGGACATTGTGGAGATTGCCCGGACGCTGCAGAAGAACGGCGCCTCTTTCTCCAAGGCCGTGCTGTCTGAACTGAATGTGCTGCGGCTGCTGCTGGACCGGATCCTGGAGTTCGGACAGCAGACCTTCGCAAAACGGGATGTGGAGGCCGCCCGCCACATCGAACCTCTGGAGCAGGTGGTGGACGATATGGTGAACGCCCTCAAGGAGAACCATCTGCAGCGCCTGCGCTCCGGCGAGTGCTCCACCTTCTCGGGCACCGAGTTTCTCAACCTTCTGTCCGTGGCGGAGCACATCTCGGATACCGTCTCGGATATCGGGGTGGCCACGATCGCCAGGGTGACGCCGGAGCTGCGCCCCCAGGTCCACGATTACGTCTCCATGCTTCACTCCGGCCGGGACGAGGCCTTCAACGAGGAGTACCAGGAAGCCCACGACCGGTTTTTCAATCTGCTGTGAGATACAGCCCGGTTGTTCGGACCGCGGGCTTTTTTCCGGCAGAGGGCAGAAAAAGCGCCCGGAATCAGAGATTCCGGGCGCTTTATGATCCAGCGGGGATTCGAACCCCGGACACCCTGCTTAAAAGGCAGGTGCTCTGCCGCCTGAGCTACTGGATCGGAGAGAAGCGAACAGGAGAGAAGAGAAAATGGCAGGGATGGCTGGACTCGAACCAGCGGATCAGGGAGTCAAAGTCCCTTGCCTTACCACTTGGCTACACCCCTGTATCGGGAAAAACAGTGGGCCGGAGCAGAAGCTCCGGCCCTGCCGTTCAAGGAAGGGTGGGTAAAGGGGCTCGAACCCTCGACACCCGGAACCACAATCCGGTGCTCTTCCAGCTGAGCTATACCCACCAT
>CANRFA010000049.1 GCA_947629775.1 uncultured Oscillospiraceae bacterium | reverse complement strand
ACGCCCCTCCTCAAAACCGACTTTTGACCCCAACATCACATTATTAAGGTATCGCCGCCCGCGCCGCTCCCCTCAGGGTTATCCGGGGAAAGGACCCGGCACAGATCGTCGCGCCGGACCCGGAAGCGGTCCTCGCCTCGTCAACGTTCCAGCCCCCATTCCCGGTCTCGATGCTGGAATCCGTAGAGAATTCAGGACCGGCCGGCCAGAGGCACGCTTACCAGGAACACGGGCCCGTCCGAAAAGGCGGGTTCCGCCCCGGACAGCCCCCTGGCCCAACGGGATACGTTCCGCAGACCGGCCCCGAGTTCGTCTCCCCACCCGATCTCCCGGAACACCCGTCCGATGGGCGGGTTCTTCAAGACAGGCTCCAGGCTGCGGGGAGGGAGGGTTATCGGCCGGCGGGCCAGACTGGCGTTCTCCGTCCGGATCCGGCCGTCCTCCAGTACGAGCCTCGCCGGGAAGCCGCTGAGATACTCCCGGTGCGTCAGGAGGTTGGAGACCAGTTCCCGCAGGATGCGCTCTCCCACCGTGCCGCTGTCCAGATGCTTCCTTCCGAAAGCCATCAGACGGTCATGGCTCTCCAGGAGGTTCGTGGCGACGGTCTCCCGCTCCACCTCCACGCCGTCCCGGCGGCAGATGGCCTCCGTCCGGTACTGGGGCAGTGCGGACCGGATCGCGGAATCCCTCCCGAAGAGCAGGATCCCCGCGACCGTTATCCCTTCCCAGGGCGTGCCGCTCCTCCGGGAGACCTCGTCCGGCAGGAGCAGCCCGGCGCTGCGCAGCAGCTGGTCGTCCGGCATGGACCGCCACGGATGGTTTGGATCCGGCGTCATGGAGCGGGCCCGGTCGATCAGATCCGGCCGCAGAACCTCCAGCCCGTGGCCGGTCACCTGGTTGGCCGTAAAAATCCCGACCTTCCGGGAGTACAGCTGGAAGACCTGCTCGAAGTGGTCCGTGATGTCCAGATTGGAGGAGCCGTTCCGGATCATAATCCGATCCCTCCACCGCGCCACCTCCGGCGCGGCCGGCACCTGGAGACAGAGGACGGTCCGGCCGTCTATTTCGAGTCGGACCGGGGTCAGCCAGAGGGGCGGATACAGACCGCCGCCCTCCCGGGTGAGAGCCATCACAGCCTGGCGGACCGCTTCCACCCGGTCCTCCCGGATCCCGGACACGGCGCCGTCCGCCTGGATCCCCAGGAACAGGTGCCCGCCCTCGCGGTTGGCAAAGGCGCAGATCGTCCGCCCCAGGTTGTGCGAGGCCTCCGTCCGGGACGCGCTGAACTCCACGGTCTCGTTTTCGCCGCCCTGGATCAGGGACAGCAGGGACTCTGGTATCTGCAAATTGGAAGCTCCTTCCGTAATCCGGCGCGTCCGGCGCCGTCCGTCCAAAGATGCCCCTGAGGATTTCCCAGGGAGCATCCGCTGATGTTCAGATTCTCCAGAGAAAACAAGGCTGCCATCTCCAGGGGTCCCCGTTCCTTCCAGCCCATCGGAAGGGCCCGCAGCCGGATCTTCCGCTTCCGGTTTCCGGTTTCGCTGAAGAAGGGGAGGGATTGGGGAGATGCCATCCGGGCAGAGCCTCTGGCCCCTGGCTCCGGTGGAGAAGGGAAAGACGGGAATCTTCCTCCGGTCGGAGCGTCGCAGGTTCCGCCGGAAAGGGGAGGGGAGAGAGCTGCCGGGGATCAGATCGCCGGGCCATTCCCCGCTTCGTGGATCCGCCGCGTCGTCCTGGCTCTCAGATGCGCGGGCTCCGAGTGTCCGCGCCAGCCTTCCAGGAGGAGAAAATCCCGCCCCCCGAGGGGAAGAAGAGGGATGGGGCTGGTTTCTCGGCTCCCGCTCGCAGATCACTCCCAGCTACTGTGGGGAAAGAGGATCTGCCTCTGGAGAAGCGGGATCTGCGATCCGGCGCGGATGTCCGGGGCCGGCAGAGGGTCCGGAGAGGGACCATCAGCTGACTGCGGAAAACGGAGCGAGGAGGCAAGGAAAGGCCCGACCTGAACCAGCCGATACAGGAGGAGAAAACTGACAACTGTCTGAATGATACAGCACGGAGAGAAAACCGGCCGCTGTCTGTATGGTACTGCACGGAGAGAGAAACTGTCAAGAGGAACTGTAAAGGTTCTGATTCAACTCATGATACAATCTGTCCTGAAATCAGGCGTTTTAAGCCGTTTTTGCGCCAAAAAGACAGATTTCGACGTTTTTCCCGGATTCGGCGCCTCTCCCTCCATTGTCCGTCTGCAGGTGGGCTGGAGGTGCGATGATGCGGCCCTGGAGCCGGCTCGGGGATCCCGTTGGAGCGACTCACAGCGGTCCACTTGGGACCAGCCATCCTGCTGTGGTAGCGGGCTCGCTCCCGGAATCGTGGCCGGACGCGGAGCCCCGCCGGACGGATACAGACGTAATACGCGCGTATATGGAAAACCGGAGAGGAACCGCCCGCCCTCTTGACGCCACTTGCCACAAACGCTATAATGATGGGCAAAGGCCCCCTGGACGGGATACGCTCCGGGGGGCCATCCGAGTGCGGGGACTGCTCTGCGGGAAGAAGCAGACGGTCCCTTCCGCTTCCCGCCTTCGGTGAGCAGAAGGTTCGGAAGGCGTGACGTGGCCTGGCCGGGGGAGCGGGAGTCCCAGGTGGAAGATACGATCTGATGCCGGACAGGCCGTGACCGGCCATGGCGCCCGGCTGACGGCCGCTGGAACGGGCGTACGGGGAAACCGGGCGATCCGTTCAACGGAGGAAAGAGAATCTGGAGGTGTGTATGAGCGGGAAAGAGAAAGCCAGGCGGGTCGGGAAGGACCCCGTTGTCGTCCTGGCGGAGGTGTTCGCCGTCCTGAAGGTGCTGGGCGTGATATCCTGGTCCTGGCTGTGGGTGCTGAGCCCGATCTGGCTGACCTGTCTGTTCTTCGGTACGATTCTCGGCGGAATCCTGGTCGCGGGGCGGATTCTCACCGGCAGGTGGGCGTAGCTTCCCGGATGCCCGGATCCGTTCCGGGCAACCTGACGGCTGATCCGATCCGGGCGTTCGCCGCCGCGCTCAGGCCCAGACGGGTCTACCCGGCCCCAAAGACGCATTTTTGCGCACGTGGCCGATGGGCTTGCATCGGGGGGATCTGCAAAAGCTCTTCCAGACGGCAGGAGGCCGGTAGCCTTGCCCCTCCTGGAGCGGGAGCCGCCCGCTTCGCACCGCTGGAATGGGCCGTCCCCAGACCGTTGACGCCCTTCCGGCGAAGGGGACTCCTGACCTGGCTGGCCTTTTGGCGCTGCGGTTGGAATGTGCCGGGGCCTTCCCCGGGGAGCGGGAGTTCTGTGCGGAAGCACGATCCGGCTCCTGGAGCCGGCTGGGCCGTTCAACCTTTTACCCGAAGGGCGGATACAAAGTAAGAGGAGGGATCCATCATGGGAATTCCCGAAGAAGGGAAGAAATACAGCTGGGCGGATATGCTCTCCTGGCCGGAAGAGTGGGGATACGAGCTGATCCGGGGAGAGGTCCGTCACATGGACACCCCAACCACCATCCATCAGATGGCGTATGGGGAGGTGGTCTTCCAGATATACAGCTGGCTGAAGGGAAATCCCCACTGGAAGACGCTCGGCTTTTTCGACGTGCTGCTGTTCGCCTCCCGGGGATATGATCCTGAAGACGTGGATACCGTGCTGCAGCCGGACCTGATCGTCGGGGAGAGGTCCAGGTTTGGCGATTACGGATATGCGGGCGCTCCGGATCTGGTGGTGGAGATCCTGGATCCGGAGACGGCGGATTTCGATACCTCAATGAAGCTGGACCTCTACGAGGCCGCCGGCGTGCGGGAGTACTGGCTGCTGGACCCGTACGGCAGGGAACTGCGGGTCTGTCTGTCCGAGGAGGGAGCCTTCCGTCACAGGAAGGTCTATACCGGGGCCGCCATGGTTCCCGTATCCTTCCTGGACGGCCTGACCGTGGATCTGGGCAAGGTCTTCGAGGCCACGGTCTTCTGAGCGATCCGGGCAAAGCCCCAGCGATCTGCGCACAACTCCGGGCTGGCCATGTACCGTTTCGGGCCGGGCTTCCGCCCTTTGCTTGGCGGAACGGGGCCGGTTTCGGTGGGGGCTGTCCGCCTCGTTTCTCTTATCCGGGGCGGAGGCGGCGGGCTGACTTCGGACTCCCCCGGAAGGTGGTTTCGGGGACCGGCGGGGTCCCCGCGGCAATCCCCCCTGGTTCCGGACTGCCTGCCCTGTATCGTCTAACAGCCTGCGCAGGAGCACCCTCATGGCGCGGCAGCTGAGGCGTCTCGCCGCTGAGTCCTGACCGGTTGCCGGCGGATATCCGCTCGGATTGAGCGCCTTGAGCGGACAACCCCCGGCCGCCGGATCCAATAGCGCGATCATGCTCTGCCGTAAATCACCATAACCGGATACGGGTGGCCGCGACTGCCCCGGCCGCACCCCTCCCTTTGCCATCGAGCGTCTGTTCCGGGTGGTGGCCGTCATCCGTATTACGCAGGCAGGAGATGGGGAGAACCTCCGCCCTCGGACCAGGACGCGGAGGATGAGAATCCTCAAAGAAATCAGGGAGGCCGGGCGGACATCGCCGGCGCAGGCAGCGATCAGAAGAAGAACAGGGGAGACCACGCAGTTCCCGTGGCGCGGAGGCGACCGGGGGCTGCTTCTTTTTGCCTTTCATGGGCTGCCACCAACAGGGGGCCATCCGGGACGGGGCTGTCGCAGCACCGACTCCGCACTCTTCGTTCCGGCGGGCATTTCCCGGCCAACCTTCCATCCTCGCCGGTTTCCGCTGCTCCCTCCGTCCGGCTCCGGCGTCCAGGTTCTCTCCTGGAGCGGGCGCTGCCCAGCCCGTCCCTCCACCATCGCCGGTCTCAATTGCTCCATCCGCCTGGCCCCGGTGTCCAGGTTCTTTCCTGGAGCGGGATCTGTCTGCTTCCATTCTCTCTTACAGGGCAGGGAACCGCACTCTGTCTGGTCGCAAGGAACTGTCGCCGTAGCGGCTCCACCGCCTTGTCCCGGCGGGCACTCCCCAGCCAGCTCTCCCGCTCCGTCGGTTTCCGCTGTTCCTTCGGTCTGGCTCCGGCGTCCATTTCTCCTGGAGCGGGAGTCGCCCGCTTCGGCGCTTTTCCGCTGTCTGGGGAAGGGGAGCGGGCCTGTGCGGAGATAGGGCAATCGGGAGGGGAGGATCTGGGGGAATCGGGGTGGAGAAGGGATTTCCGGACGACCGCAATTCCCGCCTTCCGGCGATTCTCTCGCAGGGTGCCGTTCCCGGACCGTAGGATGCGGGAGGAGGCGATCAGGCAAAAAGGCAAAAAACTGCGCTTTTTCGGATAAAAATCGGCAGGCAGGATTTCCCCGTATTCCGGTACAATAAAAATACAGGCGGACGATTCCTGGAACATTGCGGAAAAGATGAAAAATCCCGGAAAAACCAGCTCCGGACGGCTGCCGGACCGTCAGAGGAGCAGGCGTCTTCCGGTTCTGCGGGAACAGGGAGCCGCGCTGGGACATGTGTTCCTCCACCTCCTGTCTTGACAGATCGCCCGGAATCCTGTATGATTCTGTATGCGGGAACCTCCGGGCCAAGGCGTATCCCCCGAAAGAGACGCTTCATTGGAGGGATGGGCTTCGCCCTGGAGCGGCCCATGAACGGACCGTGGCCTCCATGGAGACCCGGGAACGGAGTGTTGCTTCCATGGAGATCCATGCGTAGACCGTTGTCTCCATCCCGGAGTAGTCCCCATGCACAGACTGTTCCCTCTATTCTGGAGCGGGACCATCCCCGGACCACGGTTCCCCTCCGGAGGAGGGCGCCGGGGACTGAGCCGTTACCGGCGGCTGTTCCCGCGGCATCGGCGGCGGTCTGTCTGTCCCTGTAGGCCTCCAACGGCGGTTGGTACAGAGGAGCGGGAGGCGGGCCGCGCGTATCGGGGACGGCGGTCCCTGCCCATCGGGGGAGGCGGGCCTTGGGTAACACCGGAAGTTCCCGGAGGAGCGGGACGGGGTCCTGGGAGGCAGGAGACTGTCCAAGAAACTCAGAAGAGGGAAAAATGGTTGAAAGGAGTTTTTCTCATGTCACAGGCCAGCGACATGGTCCGCAAAATGTTCGGCGAAGGGGACGATATCCGGGACGCCGGACTCACCACCCCGGAGGACATCGTCCGCTATGACGATATCCTGAACTTCCGTGATTTTATCACCTACATGGCCATTTGTGAATGAAACCCCTGGAAATCAAGGAGCCTTCTTGAGACGTGCTTTTGAAAATCTTTCTATGCAGCGGTTAATATCCTCGAGAGTTATTCCCATACATTTCATTACTTTTTCCTGCTTGTGATAGGGAAGATACCTCAGTATATATACTTTTGTCTCAAGGTCTAGATCTGCCTCAATTTCTTCCAAATACTCTATGACACAAGGAGTAGTATAAAGTTTCTTGCTATCTTCGCGAAGCTTTTTTGATTTGGTCTTTATGAGACTATAGAGTATCGAAGCTGTAAACCAGGCTATAAATTTTCCGCGCAATGCATTATCACTATGAACTCCAAACTTGTCCATCCCAAGATTGCTCTTAAGAGTAGAAAATACCTTTTCAACGCAATCTCTTCTTGAGTAAGCAGTTAAAGCTTCCGCAGCTGTCATTTTGCGAGATGAAGCAAAGACCATATAGCCACACATGCGGACTGATTCATCAATTAAGTCATTACGGCGCTCTGCTTTTACTATCACATATGTGGGAACAGCGTTGTATCCTACCCCAGCTCCACGCTTTTTGACCAATGTTTCTCCGGCAGCCTCTAAAGTTAGATCAAACCACTGTCTATACTTTTTAAGTTCATCTTCAGTCATCTGTTTTTTCCGATCAATATGACCTTTCAATTCATTCTCATACTTTGCAACCGAAGAATACACGTTTTTACGGTGTGTTTTTTCAAGTTCGCTATCCCAAATGATATGGAAGTAACGTGTCCTAGTATCGCCGTCAAAAAGGGGGCCCTGAACAGTGTAAGCATACTTATCGAGATCGGGTAAATAGTTTTCAGATTTCCGTACATTGTCAAGGTTTTCGCTGATTACCTGATCTGTGATACCTAAATTCCGCCTCAGAAGCATCAGGAAATCGATTTCAGCATCATCCAATTCTTGGACATTGCTCGCTGAGATATAGCCACGATCAGCAACAATCATACACCGAACTTCCCTTGGCACGCCAGAGGGGTAACGGTCCTTCATAATGTTCCCTAAAAACCTAATCATGTCTTTAGCTTGCTTTATATCGGTAATCGAGCCAGGATATTCTGAGAAACAAACTGGTAATCCATCCTCTTGACGAACAACATACTCTACATTGACTTGGTCTTTACTGGGATCATCTTTTGCATGACCTTTTTGTTCAAGTGCAATACCTTCCGCTTGTCCACCCACATTAGTTGAATCATAGTTAAGATCGACTCTTCCATCGCCTAAGCTTACTCTAGCCCACAACTTTTTAAAATGTTCTATTTTGGTAACAGAGAAACAGTTATTTATAAATTTGCTGATTTCGGAATCGCTTAACAGATGATCAGAGAAAATCGCATGACTTCTTGCCCAGTGCGTGAACCGCTGAAAAACTGCAGTCCCAGACGAGATCATAAACTGCGCAAGATCCAGAATAAGATACGCATCGATCTCACCGAAGGCCTCGATCAGGCAATTGAGCAAGCCTGATACAGTTACAAGATGAAATACGACTGCAAACAAACCAACAGACACATGGTCAGTGAAATTATTGGGATCACGCTCTTCCATTTTCTTGCGTTCATCTACGCTTGTTTCGAAGATCTCAGTGTAGTTTTTGTTCGGATACATTCTCGGATCTGACTTCCAATCTGCCGGATCGTCTGTAACAACCTTTCCGATCTCCCGCCGCTTATGGTCCGGGTATGTGCCAGGTTTATCCTTGTACGGCGTCCGCATTGTTTGGACTGCATAATACACATATCCCTTGCGGTCTACCGTCGAGCCTTTCGGGATTAGAACAGGCTCGTTCCCAAAATTGGATCTTCTTGCCATTGGCTTCCCTCCTTTATTGTCGGTTATATTCTAACCTACCTGTGGGAGAAATGCAAGAGGCAATTTCATGTCAAAATGACGAAGTTTTGGCTGAAATCAATGGTGATTTGGTCAAAAATGTTGCAAATCGGCAAATGCGTAGGTTATAATCCTGAAAAGTTCAGGACGATATCGTTTACGGGACAGATCCCGCGCAGCAGTCCCTGGATGTCTACCGCCCGAAAGCGGCGGAGGGACAGATCCTGCCCGTCATTGTCAGCGTCCACGGAGGCGGCTGGGTGTACGGGGACAAGGAGCGCTACCAGTACTACTGCATGAACCTGGCCCAGCGGGGCTTCGCGGTGGTCAACTTCACCTACCGGCTGGCGCCGGAGAACAAGTTCCCCGCCTCCCTGGAGGACACCAACCTGGTGTTCACCTGGGTGCTGGACCACGCGGAGCAGTACGGCTTCAACCGGGAGCGGATCTTCGCCGTAGGCGACTCCGCCGGCGCCCACAACCTGGGCCTCTACTCCTGCATCTGCACGAACCCCGAGTACGCCGCCCGCTATCCCTTCAAAACTCCGGAGGGCTTCGTTCCTACCGCCATCGCCCTCAACTGCGGCGCCTACGAGATCTCCATGGCCCCGGGGCCGGGGGGATCGGACGACCTGACCCAGAAGCTGATGGGAGATTTCCTGCCGAACCAGGGCACCCCGGAGGAACTGGATACCATCCATGTGTGCAAGCACATCACCTCCGCCTATCCTCCCACCTTCTTCATGACGTGCACGGGAGATTTCCTGAAGGACCAGGCTCCCCTGATGGCCGCGAAGCTGGCGGAGGTCGAGGTGCCCCACATCTCCCGCTTCTACGGGGACAAGGAGCATGTGCTGGGGCACGTGTTCCACTGCAACATCCGCTCCGCGGATGCGAAACTCTGCAACGACGAGGAGTGCGACTTCTTCCGCAGATTCCTGTAAGAGAGGACGGGGAGTGCGGCTTCTCACGCAGATCCCAATCGCCCATGACGGGAAATATGACTTCTTCCGCAGATCCCAGTCATTCCTCTGCGGCGGAGAATCCAGCTCGGAGTCTCCGCCGCCTTTCCCATTCTCAACGACAAAGGAGTGCATCAACATGCCTGCTATCTACGCAACGAAAGACCCCAACATGACCCGGCGGGAACGGGACCATATGGCGCTGGCCCGCTCCCTGGCCGGGGAGTGCGTCGTACTGATGGAGAACGACGGAACCCTTCCCCTGGCCGGACCCGGCCCCATCGCTCTCTACGGGGACGGCGCCCGCCACACCATCCGGGGCGGCAGCGGCTCCGGCGACGTGAACACCCGCAGCGACGTCACCATTGAGCAGGGGCTGGAGCGCGCCGGCTTCCAGGTCGTCACGAAGGCCTGGCTGGACCGCCAGGACGCCCTCTACGTCCAGGCCCGGAAGGACTACCTGGCCTGGATCCCGGCCTATGCGAAGGAACAGGGCATCTCCGAGTTCCTGGTCACCTTCTCCCACCCCTTCCAGGTCATCGCCCCGGGGGAGATCCGGGAAGAGGACCTCGCTCCGGCGGAGGCCTCCACCGCGGTCTACGTGATCTCCCGCACCGCCGGCGAGGGCGCGGACCGCTACGCCAAGCGGGGAGACTACTTCCTCTATGAGGAGGAGAAGCGGCAGCTGGAACAGCTGGGACAGACCTATGCTCATGTGGTGGTCGTTCTCAACGTGGGCGGTGTGATCGACATGGCCGAGATCAAAGCCATCCCGGGCGTCAGCGCCGTCCTGCTCCTCAGCCAGCTGGGGAACATCGGGGGAGACGTGCTGGCGGACGTGCTGCTGGGGAAGGTGAACCCCTCCGGCTGCCTGACGGACACCTGGGCGAAGCAGTACGGCGACTGCCCCTCCGCCGCCACCTTCAGCCACAACAACGGCAACCTGGACGACGATTACTACGAGGAAGGCATCTACGTGGGGTATCGGTACTATGATACCTTCGGGGTGGAGCCCCTGTATCCCTTCGGGTACGGGAAGTCCTACACGGACTTTGCCCTGAGCCCCGCCACCGTGCAGGTGGAGGACGGGCAGGTAAAGGTCACGGTCACCGTCACCAACACCGGCTCTCAGTATTCCGGCAAGAAAGTGGTGCAGGTCTACGCCTCCCGGCCCGCCGGCTCCCTCCCGAAACCTCTCCAGGACCTGGTGGCCTTCGGGAAGACGGGCGAGCTGGTCCCCGGCGGCCAGGAGACCCTGGAGCTGACCTTCTCCGTCACGGATCTGGCTTCCTACAGCGAAGAGCGCGCCGCCTGGATTCTGGAGGCCGGAGAGTATGTGATCCGGGTGGGTACGGACTCCCGGAACACCGCGGCCGCCACCGTCCTGACGCTGGACCGTACGGTGGAGACCTGGAAGCTCAAAAATCTGTTCCCGGATACGGACCCCGTTTCCGAAATCTCCGCCCCCGTGGCGGCCTGCGCCCCGGCGGACGCAGACCTTCCCCGCATCGCCCTCTCCGCGGACGCCATTCCCACCAGGACCGCTTCCTACCAGGGCGAACGGGAGCCGTATCATACGGATAAGACCGGAACCCTCACCGCGGATGACGTCAAAGCCGGACGCTGCACCCTGGAGGAGCTGGTCTCCCAGCTGAGCGTGGAGGAGATGGCCACCCTCTGCGTGGGCACCCTGCGTACGGACGGCTCCATCGTGGGCAACGCCTCCGCCACGGTCCCCGGCGCCGCCGGAGACACCAGCGCCATCCTGCGGGAGACCCGGGGCATCCGCGCCATGATCATGGCGGACGGCCCCGCCGGCCTGCGCCTGCAGCCGGTGTTCAAGACGGACAAGGAGGGCAATCTGCTGCCCGGCGGTTCCGTCCTGGGTGACATCCGCGTCCCCTTCGATCCCAAGTACACGGACGAGAATTCGGACACGTACTATCAGTACTGCACGGCAATACCCATCGGGTGGGCCCTGGCCCAGAGCTGGAACATGGGCCTTCTGGAGAAGATCGGGTCCATGGTGGGCACCGAGATGGAGGAGTTCGGGGTGGATCTCTGGCTGGCTCCGGCCATGAACATCCACCGCAACCCGCTGTGCGGACGCAACTTCGAGTACTACAGCGAGGATCCCCTGGTCAGCGGCAAAGCGGCCGCCGCCATCACCCGGGGCGTGCAGTCCCACCCCGGACGGGGCACCTGCATCAAGCACTACGCCGCCAACAACCAGGAGGACAACCGCTATTTTACCTGCGCCCACATCAGCGAGCGGGCCATCCGGGAGATCTACCTGCGGGGCTTTGAGATCGCCATCCGGGAATCCCAGCCCATGACGATCATGACGTCGTACAATCTGCTCAACGGCACCCACACCGCCAACCACCACGACCTGATCCAGGCCGTGGCCCGGGACGAGTGGGGCTTCCAGGGCTTCGTCATGACGGATTGGTTTACGAGCCAGTCCACCCCGGAGCTGACGGGCGGCGGACAGACCCGCTACCCCATCTCCGCCTCCACCGGCTGCGTGTATGCCGGAAACGACGTGCAGATGCCCGGCTGCCAGAAGAACGTGGACGACATCGTGCAGGCCGTGAAGACCGGAGAGCCTCTGGACGGCTACCGGCTCACTCTGGCGGACGTCCAGTTCTGCGCGGCCAACGTCATCCGGATCGCTCTCCAGATGAATCCGTAATCGTCCCATCTTCCCATCCGGGAACCGCCGTACCCCAACCAGCGCCCCATACCGCATCCATAAACCCATCCACGACCCGCCGGGGAGACCTGGCGGGTTTTTTTGCGTCCGGCGGGGAAAGAGCCTGAGGGCCCCTGTCCCGCGGCTGGAGGAGGCGGACGCTCTGCCGGCTCGGCCACGTGCCCAGGAGCGCCCTCGTGGCGCCACGAAGGAAACCCATCCTGCTGGCTGGAGGGATACCGCGAGAAGCGGAATATGCGGGATGTGAACGCAGATTCCGGCATGGATGCGTAGGAGCACCCTCATGATGGACAAAAGCCTTCCTGTTCTGCGGTGGGGGAGTAGTACAGAGAAGGCAGTGCCGAATCAAAGATGCATACCGACGCATACCCCTCCCTTCCGGCCGGTTGCCATGGGGCGGATTCCAGGGAAGAAGAGCGCAGGGTTCGCCACTTCAGTCTGCCTGATATTAGACAAATGTCTAAATAAGGGGCAAAGGTCACGGTGGAGGCGGAGCTGACCCGGCGGCAGGCGCTGCGTTCTCTGGGGAATCTGAGGGAGGAAGGCTCCCGCAGCCAGCGATTCCGGAAGGTCCGGCTGCGGAATCGCCAGGTCTCCCGCTCCAGGGTGGACGGCGTGCGGATTCAGGCTCGACAGGCCCCGCTCCAGGGTAAATGCGGTGCGGAATCAGGGCAGGAAGTTCTCATATCGGGCGGATAAGGTTCAGATCCGGGGCTGGGACTGCGGTTTGGGCAAGTGGAAGCTCCTGAGGAAAAAGTTTTCCGATTACGACAAAAACGTGAATACGGTTTGGAGGAATCGCAAGTAACAGAGGTGAAGGCCCGGAGAGGCCGCGGAGGGAGGTGAAGGACATGGCGAGCCTGGATTATAAAGGAGCGCTGCTGCTGGTGGCGGTGCTGGTTGGCCCGTTGGCCTGGCACGCAGTGGCGCCGCTCGGCGGCGAGGTTGGTCCCGGGAGGAGCGGGACCAAACGGAGCTTTTGGGAAGAAAGCTCCATCTGCCGGCGGAACCGGCTGATCTACCTCGCCCGAGGTCCACCAGATTCCCGCTCCAGGGTGGATGCGGTGTGGAATCAGGCACAGCAGGTCCCACTTCAGGGAAGCTGAGGTGCAGATTCGGGCAAACCGGCCCCCATATCCGGGTCTTGGGCATCGATTTGAGGCTATCCGAGCTCCTACGAAAAAAAGTTTTCCGATTACAACGAAAACGTGAATACGGTTTGGAGGAATCGCAAGTAACAGAGGTGAGGGGCCGGAGAGCCCCACGAAGGGAGGTGATGGTATGGCGAACTTGGATTATAAGGTAGCACTCCTGGCGACGATGCTGGTTGGTCTACTGGTCCGGTATGCGGGGGTGCTGCCCGGCGGAGAGGCCGATGCCGGGAGGAGCGGGACTTGGCGGCGCCTCAGCGAAGAAAGCCCCCACAGACAGTGGCACTGGGTGATCCACCCCGGTCGAGGCCCACCAGGACCCATTTCGGGCAGATGCGGTGCGGATACGGGTCCAACAGCCTCCGATTCGGGCGGACAGGGCGCAGATTCAGGCTTTGGACAGCGATATGAGGCCATCCGAAGCTCCCTCAAAAAAGTTTTCCGAATCCGCCGAAAACCTGCATACGGTTCGGACGAATCGCAGGTAACAGAGGTGAGGGCCCCCAGAGAGGCTGAACGAGGAGGTGAAGGACATGACGAGCTTGGATTATAAGGTAGCGCTGCTGGTGGCAGCCGTGCTGGTTGGTTTGCCGGCCTGGCCCGCAGGGGCGCCGTCCGGAGGGGAGGTCGATGCCGGGAGGAGCGGGGCCGGGCGGAGCTCCCTCTGCCGGCGAAACCGGCTGATCTACCTCGCCTGCGGCCCACCACACGCCAGTTTCAGGCGAATGAGGCGAGGATCCAGGCCCACCAGCTCCGACATCGGGCGGATAAAGAGTAGATCCGGGGCCGGGTAAGCGGATTGAGGCCATCGGAAGGTCCTCAGAAAAAAGTTTTCGAAATCGGCCGAAAACCTGCATACGTCTCGGAGAAATCGCAAGTAACAGAGGTGAAGGCCCGGAGAGGGCCGAGAGGAGGTGATGGTTATGGCGAGCTTAGACAGCAAGGCTCTGCTGCTGGAGGTAGCGCTCCTGGTGGGACTGCCGCCGCTGCAAGAACCCGCGCTGGGAGCCTCCGGCGCTGAGCCGGACAGACCCGGCGGACGGGGGATGCTCCAGAGGCGGAATCACGGAGCCCGGCAGATCCGGAGGGCTGCCCGTGGTCCCCCCAGGATAGAGGATTCAGGGAACAGGGGGCACCCCCTTAAGAAAGAGTGGAGAGCGGGTTCCGCTCAACAAGGAAAGCAGTCAGGCTCCCGGCCTGACACCAGAGCAGACACAGTGCGGAAGACCGCTCCCAACGGGATCATGAAAGGAGAAATTCAGAATGTCCAGGAACAGGAAGAACAGGAAGCGCCGGAACACCAGGCCCGTCCGGCTCACAGAGATCACGGAGAAGCCCCCGGAGAACGAGCGGAAGCCCGCAGAGGACGTTCGGAAGCCCGCAGAGGACGTTCGGAAGCCCGTGGAGGTTGTGCAGCAGCACATGGAGTCGACGCAGGAGCAGCTCCAGAAATCCTCCCTGATGAGCAGTACGTTCCTGCAGGTGAGCTTCGAGGCCAGCCTGCTGAGCCAGGAGGGGAAGAAGGCCGCCTTCGAGTGTATGTCCCTCATCCTCCAGGCGATCACCGGAATCGAGGACATCGCGCTGGAGAGCGTCGAGAGCCTGATCGATCCCCCCGCCTTTCACGGTCACCCCGTGGAGTTCGATGTGGTTGCGCGGGACAGCCTGGGACGGCTCTTCCTGTTGAAGGCCGAGAACCGGGTCAGCCTGGCGGGGCTGGATATGATGATCTGGACGAATGTCCTCATGTCTGCGATTACGGATCGGTGGGAGGGCGAAGAGCTGGTTCTCAGCGAGATCCGCCTGATCATCGTCACCCCGGAGAAGGTTCCCGAGTGCAGGTACGAGGACGGCAGAGCGGGAGTTGAGGTGGTCTATCACAATCCCATGACCGATAAGGATCTGGACGACATCTGGTATCAGTACTTCTGGTCCTACACCGGCTACGCCAACGAAGAAGGCGGGAACCCGCTCCTGGCGGACATCATGCACGACTTTACCGTGGTGGATCCCGAGGAGTGCCGCCTGGACTGCTTCCGTCAGCTGCTGCAGTGCGGGAAGGGCGACAAGGGCTACGGAGTCCTGGCGACGAAGAAGTTCCGCGACGCTGTGAAGCAGGCCAAGGGCTGAAGCGCGATAAAGCACAGGAGAGTCCCCAGGGCCGTTTCCGGACTCCCCTTACATCCCACATCCCTCTGAGCCCTGTGCTCCGAGGGAGGGTGGGGGCCCAAAGCCGGCACGGGCGGCGAGCCTGCAAAGGTCAGCGCTGAAGCAATCAGAGCAAGCGGAGGCCACCAGGCCTCCCGCTCCTGAAGAAAACAGAGAGAGGCGAATAACAGATGTTCGGAAAAAAGACGACCGGAACGCTCTGCAGGCTCCTTAACGCCCGGCGGCAGCCGAAGGAGAAAACCCAGGCGGAGCTGGACGCGGAGGCCATCCGGAGGGATATGCAGAGCGACTCCGAGCTCAATGACGTGTTTCTGCGGCTGAGCTTCGCGATCAGCCTGCTGGAGGAGCCCGAGGAGAATCCCGCCTTCGAGGTTGCGGTGGAAGAGCGCGGGAAGACCCCTGCGTTCGCGCGGGTGTAGGCCACCAAGTACTTCGGCAGGGTCTGAGAGGAGATTGCTGTCGAAAACCTGCATACGCCTCGGAGGAATCGCAGGTAACAGAGGTGAGGGCCCCGGAGGGGTCCGAGGAAGGAGGTGATGGAGTTGTTGA
>CANRFA010000048.1 GCA_947629775.1 uncultured Oscillospiraceae bacterium | reverse complement strand
CTCCGGCTCCGGGTCTGCCAGTTTCAGCCTGTGAATCAGGAATCTGACTTTTCTGGAAAGGCTGGTGTCTCATCGTGAAGATCGGACTGCCAAAGGAAATCAAGAACAACGAGTTCCGCGTGGGCCTCACCCCCGGAGCCGTCAGCAACTATGTCCAGGCCGGCAACGAAGTGTTCGTGGAGACCGGCGCCGGACTGGGCTCCGGCTTCCCGGACGCCGAGTACGAAGCCGCGGGCGCGAAGATTCTCCCGGACGCCGCCTCCGTGTGGGCCGGCGCCGAGATGATCGTCAAGGTCAAGGAACCCATCGAGTGCGAATATCAGTATTTCCGCAAGGGACTGCTGCTCTACACCTATCTGCATCTGGCCGCGGACGAGCCCCTGACCAAAGCGCTCCTGGAGTCCGGCATGACCTCCGTCGCCTACGAGACCATCGTCGGCCGCCAGGGCGGTCTGCCCTGCCTGGCCCCCATGAGCGAAATCGCCGGACGCATGGCGGTGCAGGAGGGCGCGAAGTACCTGGAGAAGACCTTCGGCGGCCGCGGCGTGCTGCTGGCCGGCGTTCCCGGCGTGGAAAAGGGCAACGTCGTGATCCTCGGCGGCGGCAACGTGGGCACCAACGCCTGCAAGATCGCCGTCGGCATGGGCGCCAACGTCACGGTTCTGGATGTCAACGGCGCCCGTCTGGCCTATCTGGACGATATCTTCCCCCGCCAGATCACCACCCTCTACGCCACCCGGGACAATGTGCTCAAGTCCATCGCCCAGGCGGACCTGGTGGTGGGCGCCGTCCTTCTGCCCGGCCGCACCACCCCCAAGCTGGTGAAGAAGGAAGATCTGAAGCTCATGAAGCCCGGCGCCGTGATCGTCGACGTGGCCGTGGACCAGGGCGGCTGCGTGGAGACCACCCACGCCACCACCCATGACGATCCCGTCTTTATCCTGGACGGCGTGGTGCACTACTGCGTCGCCAACATGCCCGGCGCGGTGGCCCGCACCTCCACCCAGGCGCTGGTCAACGCCACCCTGCCCTACGGTCTCGCGCTGGCCGCCCAGGGCGCGGAGGCCGCCTGCAAGGCGGATCCCGGCCTCATGCAGGGCCTGAACACCTACGACGGCAAGTGCACCTTCCCCGGCGTCGCGGAGGCCCTGAACCTGGAGTACGTGGACCCCGCCACCCTTCTGTAACTCCCTCTTCCCCTCGAAGTGTGTACCGGTCCCCTGTCCGCCCCCGGGCGGGCGGGGGACCTCCTTTTCCCGAGCTGATTCCTTACAGTATAATTGCCGCTTAATATTCCACTTTGTCCACCGATTTTTCCACCGCTGGGCGGAAAAGTCCCCCGATCCACTCTGGACCGGGGGAGCAGAATATTACGAATTGTAATCCAAATCGGACTGATTGCAGGCTGTAATCATCGGGCCGGTGACCGCTCAGTTGCGGACCTGGACCTGCAGGGTGGTTCCGTCCGCCAGCGGCGAAGACACTTCGGAGACCAGCACGCAGGCCGTCTCTTCCCCGCCGTCCGTCCCGGAGCCGCCCGGCACCACGTACACCGTACCGCCGCTCACGTCCTGCGCCGGCAGGGTGTAGGCATCTGAACCGCTGCTGGAGGTGAGAACGATTGCGATCAGGCATTTTCCATGAAAATATTCCGTACTGTATTCACTCTTCAGGGAGGACAGCTCTGATCCAAACGCCCCCACGAAAGAAGACAGGCTGGATGGGCTGCCCAATATGCGGGCGGAGGGCGCCGCGAGGGAACCGTTCCAGCTGACCTGTACGCTGCGGGCCGCGACGCAGACGGCAGTTTGGGACGTCTCCGCAGGCTCCCCGCCGGAGGCGCCGGGTTTTCCGGTCCCGCCGGCGTTCTCTTCCCCGGCGGGATTCCCGCTGCCCACCACCGGCACGGAGATGGTCGGCTGCGTGATCCCAACGTCCCCGCCGCCGCTGCTCGTCCCGCCAGGCAGGGCGTTGGTCGGAGGCGGCGGCTCTTCCGAGGAGGAACCTCCATTCGTCTCCGGGAGAGGATCGCCGGCGCTCGGGTCTTCCCCGCTCCCCGGCGCCTGGTTCCCCGGTTCCCCGCCCGGCAGTTCCAGCTCGCCCCCGTTGACGTCCTCTCCGCCGGAGATGGGGGCCACCGCCGAGGAGGTGCCGCCCCCATAGGGGATGGGACTGTCCGCGGAGGTGGAGGAGCCGGACCCGTCGGGGGGCGGTTCGTTGCTTCCGGGCTCCTCATAGGAAAGACCGCCCTGGAACCCGGAAATGGGCGTCTCCCCGCTTTTTCCCTGCTGGGTAGACGGCCGGGCGCCGGTGGCGCCCGGTTGGGCCCCGGCCAGGCTGGCCTCGGACGACGCGCTTTCGGACCCGGAAGCGCTGCCCGCCTGGGATCCATCCGCCCTGGTACCGTCCGCGGAGGCGGCCCCTCGGAGGGTCGTGGTCGCGCTCCCGGGATCCGAGACGCTCAGATCCCCGGATGGGGAGGAAACGCCGGCCCCCTCCTGGTTCCCCAGCCTGGCTCCCATGGGAACGCCCACCTTCCAGACGGCGACACACACCGCCAGGCAGGCCGCCAGACCGGCCACGGCGGTGAACACGCGCCGGAAGTTCTTCCGCTTTGTCCTTGTCTTCCCGGTCCCCCGCTCCCGGATTTCTTCCATCACCTGCTCGGTGAAGCCTTCGGGGGCCAGATCGTCCTCCAGATCCCGCAGGACCTCTTCCAGCAGGTTCATGCGCCGCGCCAGCGCGCGGCAGCGGGCGCAGGAAGCGAGGTGGGCCTCCAGCTCCGCCTCCTGCGCAGGCGTCAGCTCCCCGTCCAGCCGGGCGGAGAGATACTCCCGCATCTGTTCACATGTCTGCATCCCGGCTTCCTCCCTTCCGTTTTGTGGCCGTTTTTCCGCTGGTTTTTGCCGTTTTAGACGTGGCGGGGGGTGAAATGTTCCCGTCCGCCAGCAGGAATTTCACCAGCTGGGCCCGCCCCCGGGCCAGCCGGGACTTGACGGTTCCCATATCCAGCTCCAGCCGGTCCGCGATCTCCTGGTAGCACAGCCCGGAGAACTCCCGCAGCACCAGGGGCACCCGGTAGTGCTCCGGCAGGGCGTCGATGCCCCGCTTCATGGCCCTTCCCATCTCCGCCCGCTCCAGATGGAGCTGGGGATCCTGGGTCCAGTCCGCGGGCTCGGGGAAGAGACCCTCTTCGTCGTCCAGCGAGGTGGTGGGGATGTTCTCCCGGCGCCGCTGCCGGCGCCGGAGGAAATCGATGCAGAGATTGGTGGTCAGGCGGTAGATCCAGGTGGAAAAGCCGCTCTCCGCCCGAAAGTCCGGCAGCGCCTGCCAGGCCCGCAGAAAGGCCTCCTGGGCCAGGTCCGCCGCCTCCTCCCGGTCGCCGGTCATGCGCAGGGCGAGAGAGTACACCCGGTTCTGGTTGTTCACCACCAGCTGCTCGAAGGCGGCAGCCTCTCCGCTTCTGGCCCGCCGGACCAGCTCTTCTTCCGTCATGGACGCGCTCTCTCCTCTCCCCGAAGTCCGTCTTCGTCCTGAAACCCCTGGAGACATCTCCAGATTTAGACGTCAGCACTCGTATCTTTGTTCCTGTCCCAGGTCCCGTTTTATTCCCCTTGTGATGGCGTACACATCTTCCAGCGTGGAGATCTTCACGATGGCCTGGCGGTAGTAGCCGGAATGGGGAACCCCCTTCAGGTACCACCCGTAGTGGCGTCTGGCCTCCAGACAGGCCACCTTTTCTCCCTTCTGGGCGGCGGACAGCTCAAACTGGCGCACGGCGGCGTCGCAGCGCTCCCCCAGCGTGGGCAGTTCCGGCAGCGGCTTCCCCTCCAGCGCCGCCCGGCAGCGGGCGAAGAGCCAGGGGTTCCCGAAGGCCGCCCGCCCCACCATGGCGATGTCCGCGCCCGTCAGGCGCAGAATCCGGGGGGCGTCCTCCGCTTTGAAGATGTCTCCGTTTGCCATCACGGGCACATGGACCGCCTCTTTCACTTTGCGGATCATCTCCCAGTCCGCGTGACCGGCGTACATCTGCACCACCGTGCGCCCGTGGACCGCCATGGCGGCCACTCCCGCCTCCTCCATGGCGCGGGCGAACTCCACGCAGTTCATGTGCCCCCGGTCCTGGCCCAGGCGGAACTTTACGGTCACGGGGCAGCGGTCCCCCACCCCGCGCCGCACGGCCTCCACCACCCGGGCCGCCTTCTCCGGGTCCTTCATGAGTCCGGAGCCGTCGCCGGAGTTCGCCACCTTGGGGACCGGGCAGCCCATGTTGATATCCACGATGTCCGCCCCGGAGACCTCCAGGGCGATGGCGGCCCCCTCCTCCATGCAGTGAAGATCGCTGCCGAAGATCTGAACCGCCGCGGGATGCTCCCCCTCCCCCAGCTTCAGCAGGGGAATGGTCTTCCGGTCCTGGTAGCACAGCGCCTTGGCGCTCACCATCTCCGTGCAGGTAAGGGCCGCCCCCTGCTCCCGGCACAGCGTGCGGAAGGCCATGTCCGTGACCCCCGCCATGGGCGCCAGGGCCAGGGGCGCCTCCAGGGTTACATTGCCGATCGCGATGCCTTTCTTCTCCGTCTCCATGGGAACCTCCGGTCCTGCCGGCGCCAGGGGCCGGCCGCAGTTTCCCCTGATTGTACCACAGGCTCTCCATCCTTGACAAGGTTCTGCCCATCCGGTAGAATAGCGAAAAACCGTTGGAGGAATCCCCATGGATCTGACCTTGCTGCGCCTGATGCTCCGCGGCGTCTCCGCCTACCGTGACATCCTGGACACCCCCGTAATGAAGAAATCCCGCGCTCTCCTGGACGCCGTTTATCTCCGGGACTGGGAGCCGGCGGTGGAACTGTACGCGGACCTCTTCCACGCCCTGCGCCACGAGGGCTTCCAGGGCCTGGGGGACTGGCTGTGGGATGCGCTGCGCTACACCGAGAGTCCCTACGCCCTTCTCTGCGAGCGGGGCGGCTTCGACCCCGCCCTGGAAAACGCCGCCCGGCGGGACGTGGATACCTTCTCCCTCCTGGCCCGGCTGGACTGCGACCAGATTCTCAACCCCCTGAAGCCCGTGGTGCCCCCGGAGTATTTCTCCGTGCTCTCCAGTCTGCCCCGCTGGCGGGCCGTGGTCCCCTTCGACTTCGACACCCTCACCGCCTTCCACCGGGACCACGGGGCCGGACTCTTCGCCCGCTACCGTGCCTTCCTCTGGGAGGAGGGGAAACTGGTGCCGGTCGCGGATCCGGACTGCCCCCGCCCGGAGGAGCTTCTGGGCTACGAACTGCAGCGCAACCAGGTGGAGGCCAACACCCGCATGCTGCTGGCGGGGCACGCCGCCAACAACGTGCTGCTCTTCGGCGACGGCGGCACCGGCAAGTCCGCCACGGTGAAGTCCATGCTCTGCATCCCGGGCTTCGACGACCTGCGGCTCATTGAAATCGAGAAGGAGAACCTGACCGGTCTGCCCACCCTCATGCGCTCCCTGGCCGGCCGGCGGCAGAAGTTCATCCTCTTCATCGACGACCTGGCCTTCGACAAGGACGACAAGACCTACTCCGCCCTCAAGACCATTCTGGAGGGCAGCCTGGAGAAACGGCCCCCCAACACGATCATCTGCGCCACCTCCAACCGCCGCCATCTGGTGAAGCAGAACTTCTCGGACCGGGCGGGAGACGAGGTGGACGCCGCCGAGACCATCTCCGAAAAGACCGCCCTGGCGGAGCGCTTCGGCCTGCGGATCCCCTATCTGACCATGAACAAGCAGGAGTACCTGGCTCTGGTGGATCATCTGGCCAGGCGGGCCGGCATCCGCAGGGATCCCGAGTGGCTCCACGCCCAGGCCATGACCTGGGAGATCCGCCACTCCGGCCGCACGCCCCGGGTGGCCCGGCAGTTCATCGACAGCCTCCACGGATAAGCCCCCTGCATCCCCCGGAGAACCAGGGGGACGTTTCCTCCCCTTCCGCCGCCCTGCGGCGGAAGGGCGCTTCCACCCGGCCCCCGAAGAGGCGGCCTGAAAAGATAAAGAGGTGATCTTTCTGACCAATCTGACATTGTGGAGAGAACTGGCGAACCTCATCAGCCTCTTTCCCCTGGACGGTCCCCGCGACCAGCAGGCTTTCATGAATCAACAGATGCGCGCCGTCACTCTGCTCCGGCAGGGCTATCGGGAGAATCTGGACCTGCTCTGCGCCACGAATCCCCTCGGGCCCGACCCTACGGTGGTCGGCCACCTGTACATCGGAGATTTCAACAACCGCGCCCTGATCTGCTTCACCAGCCGGGAGATCGGAAACCGGTGTTCCGCCAGCATGGGGCCGTTCCGGGTGGACACCCTTCCCTGCCGCTTTGTCCTCGGCAACATGATGAACAAATCCGTGATCCAGGGCCTCGTCTTCGATCCGAAGTTCGGCCAGGGCTCCGGCATGGTCGTCTCCAAGGAGTTTTTCCGGATGTTCAATCTGACCGGCGATCCCGACTATCCGGCACCGGACAGCTTCGTGGATCCCGGCCGGCAGGGCGGCTCCGCCGGAACGCCGGGAAACAGGCCCGGATCGAAAAAGCGGAAGAAGAAAAAACGGTAATCCCCGGACACACCGGGCGGTCTGGAGGGAACCGGAGAAGCGGTCCGGAAAGAAGGAGAGGTGTCCCTTGTGACCAACGAAACGCTCTGGAAAGAACTGGCGAATATCTGCCGCATCTATCCCCTGGATCCCTCCGTCCATCACGGTAATAACGATCAGGCTGTCACGCAGCAGCAGATACGGGCCGTCAGTCTGCTCCGGCAGGGCTACCGGGAGAATCTGGACCTGATCTGCGCCACCAGGCTCCTCCCGAACGACCCCACCCGCTTCGCCCAGCTCTACATGGGGGACTTCCACAACCGCGCTCTGGTCTGCTTCACCAGCATGGAAAACGGACTCAGGAGTTCCCTCGACCTGAGCCCGCACAGAGTGGAAACCCTTCCGTGCCGCTTCGTGCTCAGCAACATGGTAAACAAGTCCGTCATCATCGGCCTCCTCTTTGATCCTGGACTTGAACCCGGCACCGGCATGCTCGTAATCAGGGATTTTTACCGGATGTTCAACCCGACCGGCGATCCCGATTATCCGGAGCCGGAAAACTTCTTCGATCCCGGCCGGCAGAGCGATTCCGCCCGAACGCAGGAAGCCCAGGGGAGCTCCACCAGGAAACCGACACCGGGGGATACCCTCTGGTCGAAGAAGCGGAAGAAAAAGAGGTAATCCCGGTCAGGCCGGGCATTCCGGAGGAAACCGGAGAGGCGATCCGGAAAGAAGGAGAGGTGCCATCTTATGAATAATGAATCATTCTGGAAAGAACTTGGGAGCATCAGCCGCATCGCTCCCCAGGACAATCCCGCCCTGGAAGACCAGGCTTACGGGAATCAGCAGATGGATGCCATCCGTCTGCTCCGGCAGGGCTATCGGGAGAATCTGGACCTGATCTGCGCCGTCAGACCCGTCGATGGCGATCCCACGGAGATCGCTCAGCTCTACACCGGAACCGACAATAAGCGCCTTCTGATTTGTTTCACCAGCTGGGAAAACGGGCACAGATTCTCCTCGGATGCCACAGCGGGTCCCATAGAGGTGGACACCCTTCCGTGCCGCTTTGTCCTCGGCAACATGGTAAACCGATCCGTGTTCCAGGGGCTCATCTTCGATCCGGGACTCGGGCCTCGTACCAGCATGGTCGTCCTCAGGGAAATCTACTCGACTGGCGCAGAGTGCCCCATCTGAAAGCGAAGCGTCAGGTGGGGGTGAATGCGCCCGTAGTGGTTAGGATGCTTATTCCCCCTGGCTCTCGTTATATGGACTTACGATATCAGATGAACGATCGTTTACCGCTGTAACAAATCATGCTTACGTACAGGCCAAAGGCTTCCAACAGTACCGAGTCAGGAAAGTTTTATGCCTGGCACGCAGGTGTCTGGGCAAAGAAGCCATATATGAAGCAGCCAGCCTGGACAGACATACGGTGCTCAGAGCCTTTTTCAGTTTTCCTGCGATGACCAATCTCCGGTCTTTGAAGCAGGCAACAGTTATCGCCCCTGACGTGATGCATCTCACTTGAATTTTTCATGGGAAATTTTCATTTTTTCCTTGCAATCCAATCTGTCATAGTGTATAATGAAGAGGTCAGGAGAAGTTCTGACCTTTGAACGCTGACGGGAAAGGAGGTGAAAACATGAAGAAGACCTACCAGACTGTAACAGTCCAGGCACATTGGACAGACGGTCACTCTCCGAAGGACGACAGCCTGGACGCCTATGGCTTCGGTCTTACCCGCCTGACCAACAACCTGCACAATAAGGCTGTATTTGTGCAAAGGCAGGTAATTACTGCGTTGAGCAAGGATCCTGCCAGGTGGACGGAAAACGAGAAGGAGATCATGACCCGGATTGAGGAAGCTCTTCCGGCAATGGGTCCTAAATATCATATGCCAACCGAAGGGCATGTCATTCTGTCTCATGAATTCCTGAATGCGTACTTCTATTGTACAGAGGACGTGGATTATTTTCACCCCGCCCTGCCTCGGCAGGCAGCGCAGCAGACGCTGAAGGAGGTCAACCGCATCTTCGTCAGCTACTACAACGCCCTTGCTGAATACGCCAGGGAGCCGGAGAAGTTCACCGGAGAACCGAAGTTTCCCGGATACCAGATCAGCGGTGGCTGTCATACGGCCATCCTGACCAACCAGGACACCGTGCTCCGGTTCGATGAAGACGGAAACGCATGGGTGAAACTGCCCAAGGTGCGCAGGATCTTCGGCTACACGAAGGAGCAGTACGAAACACAGCGGGCATTTCAGGAGCAGAAGGCCAAAGCGGAGGCTATCGGTCAACCGGAAGAGAATACGGAGGAGACACCCAGAAGGCGCAAGCGTGGCGACCCTGCGGTAGCGCCGAACTGGACCAAAGACGTTCCTTCCAGGCAGCGCGTTCTGCTGGGCAAGTGCGTTCCGGCTGTCAAGGGTACCAGACTGAAGCAGGTTACGGTCAAGCCGTATCAGGGTAAGTTCTTCTTTCAGTTCAACCTGGAGGTTCCCATCCCGGATGAGAAGGAAAACCTCTCAAACAAGAATGAAAACCATACGGGTGCGGAGGAAGAAATCACCCACGATGGCGAACGCGTGGCGTGTATCGACATCGGTGTGAATAATCTCGCAGCCATGACCAACAATTTCGGCGCAATGTCGGTTTTGCTGAAGGGCGAGATAGTCAAATCGGTGAATCAGTACTACAACAGGCGCATGGCTGAGATTAAAAGCGAGGCAACGAAAGGAACAACTGAGAAGTTCAAGCCTACGCCGGAATCTCAGCGATTGAGCCTGTGGCGGTACAACCGGATCCACGACTTCATGCACAAGTCCGCACGGTTTGTGATCGACTGGTGCAGGAAGAACAGAGTTGACACGCTCGTGGTCGGCAACAACAAGGGCTGGAAGCAGAACGTGGACATGGGGCCTGTTCAGAACCAGAAATTCGTGTACATCCCCCACGCCAAGTTCAGAAACATCCTGGAGGACCTGGCCGGACGGTATGGCATTCGGTTCGTCACCGTGGAAGAGAGCTACACTTCGCAGGCTTCCTTCCTGGATAACGATCCGATGCCGGTATACCCGAAGACCCCGGAGAAGGACTTTTCCGGCAATCGCGGACCCACCTGGTATGGGAAGAAGTACCGGAAGAACGGGTTTCACGGCCTGTACAAAGCTTCCGATGACCGGATCATCAACGCAGACCTGAACGGAAGTGCGAACATCGGCCGCAAGTACCGGGAAGACCTGTTCTCCAGCGCAATCGCCCCGGATTTTGAGCATGTTCTCGTGATTCACCATCCGGACGAGCTGCACGTCAACCGCAAGGAGATGCAGGCCAGGCAGAAGGCCGCTCATACCGGCCCCAGCAAGAGCAAAATACGCAGGGACCGGCGCAGAGCCGCAAATGCCGCCAGAGCTGCCAAAGCTGCGCACTCCGTTGCGTAATACATGTAGGTGTATTAGACTAAGGCTTGTGAATAGCCATAAGCTCCGCGTATTTACCGATGCAAAACGGGAAACCGAAACCCCGCCCGAAAGGGTGCGGTTAACGGGCCCGTCGGACGGGGTAATTCACCTCCTGTTCAATCCCAACGGCGATCCCGCCTATCCTGCGCCGGTAAGCTGTGACGATCCCGACTGGATAAACAGCTTAACCGGAATACAGATTGCCCGGGGAAGCTCTGCCAGGAAACCGGGGAACACGCTCGGGTCGAAGAAACGGAAGAAGAAGAAGAAGAAGAAAAAACGGTAATCCCCGGACACACCGGGCGCTCCGGAAAGAAGGAGAGGTGGCCTTTGTGACAAACGAATCGTTCTGGAAAGAACTTGAGAACATCTGCCGTATCGCTCCCCTGGGCCACCCCGCCGAGGACTGGCAGACTAACATGCGGCAGCAGACGGAGGCCATCCGTCTGCTCCGGCAGGGCTATCGGGAGAATCTGGATCTGATCTGCGCCACCAGCCCCTTCGAGGACGATCCCACGGATGTCTGCCAGCTCCACGCCGAGATCGACGATCAGCGCCTTCTGATCTGCTTCACCAGCTTCGAAAACGGATACGGAGCCTCTAGGGGCATATTGTCTCCGTTCCAGGTGGGCACCCTTCCGTGCCGCTTTGTCCTCGGCAACATGATGAACCAATCCGTGTTTCAGGGCCTCATTTTCGATGTGGGACTCGGGCCCGGGTTCGGCATGATCGTACTCAGGGAATACTACCGCTTATTCAATCCGACCGGCGACCCCGACTATCCGCCGCCGGAAAACTGTGACGATCCCTTCTGGAAGGCCAGCTCTGCCGGAACGCAGGAAACCCCTGGCAGTTCCACCGGAACGCCGGAAACCCGGGTAAATTCCACCGGCGCGCCGGGAATCAGCCTCAAACCGAAGAAGCGGAAGAAGAAAAAACAGTAATCTCCGAACAGACCGCACAGACCGGGCGCGTTCCGGCTGCACCATGGGAACAGCTCCTGCGCAGCTTCCGGAGAGAACCGGAAACGGTCGTCCCCCTCCAGATCAGATGCTTCTGAATCCCAGAGCAGCCGCGGCCTCGCGCCTCGGCTGCTATTTTTCTGCCCTGAAACCCGGATGCCGGTCCGGGTACGGCAGATTCCGCCTGCGAAAAGGGGGCTGCCAGCGCGGCAGCCCCCTGAAACATGGGTCTGAATCGGGAAAGGGATCAGTCTTCGGTCAGCCCCATGGCCTCGATGACGGAGGCGCAGCGGGGGCAGAGGGTGGGATGCGTCTTGTGGGAGCCCACCAGCGGGTGGTGCTTCCAGCAGCGCTCGCACTTCTCCCCTTCCGCGTTGGCGACGGCCACGCCGCTGCCTTCCTTCGTCAGGGTCACCTGGGAGACGATGAACAGATCCGCCAGGTCCTCTTCCTTCATCTCGAAGAGGAAGGCGTCCTCGGGGTCGGTCACCGCCACGGTGACCTTCGCCTCCAGGCTCTTGCCGATCTTCTTCTCGTTGCGGGCGGACTCCAGAGCGCCGTTGACGGCGTTGCGCACGGCGATGATGCGGTCCCACTTCGCCATGGCCGCTTCGTCCAGCGCATAGTCGGCGAAGGGCCGGTTCATCTCGTTGAGCACCACATTGCGCCCGTCTTCCTCGTCCCGGTGGGGCATATCCTGCCAGATCTCGTCGCAGGTGAAGCAGAGGATGGGGGCGAAGAGCTTGGTCATGGTGTCCAGGATCAGCCAGAGGGCGCTCTGGGCGGAGCGGCGGCTGAGACTGTCCGTTCCGTCGCAGTAGAGGCGGTCCTTGATGATGTCCAGATAGAAGGAGGACATATCCACCACGCAGAAGTCGTTGATGGCGTGGCTCACCACATGGTATTCGTAGTTGTCAAAGGCGGCGAAGCACTTCTCGGTGAGGGCGTTGAGGCGGGTGATGGCCCAGCGGTCCAGCTCCGGCATCTCCTCCGGCGCCACCAGGTGGTTGGGATCGAAGCCGGCCAGGTTGCCCAGGCAGTAGCGGGCGGTGTTGCGGAACTTCAGGTAGTTCTGGCTCAGCTGCTTGAGGATGGCGTCCGAGCAGCGCACGTCCACGTGATAGTCCGCGGAGCCGGCCCACAGACGTAGCAGGTCCGCGCCGTACTTCTTCATGACTTCATTGGGGTCTACGCCGTTGCCCAGGGACTTGTGCATGGCCCGGCCCTCGCCGTCCACGGTCCAGCCGTGGGTGACGCACTCCTTAAAGGGAGCGCCCTTGCCCAGCGCGCCGACGGCGGTCAGCAGGGAGGACTGGAACCAGCCGCGATACTGATCCAGGCCTTCCATGTAGACAGTAGCGGGCCAGAAGCCCTGATCCTTCTGCATGGAGGCGAAGTGGGTGGAACCGGAGTCGAACCAGCCGTCCAGGGTGTCCTCTTCCTTGGTGAAGCCGTGGGCCTTGCCGCAGTGGGGGCACACGAAGCCCTCGGGGAGGATCTCCTCGGCGCTCTTCTCGTACCAGGCGTTGGAGCCCTCGGCCCCGAACAGCTTCGAGACGGCCTCGATGGTCTCGGGGGTGCAGATGGGCTTGCCGCACTCGGAGCAGTAGAAGACGGGGATGGGCAGGCCCCAGCGGCGCTGCCGGGAGATGCACCAGTCCGCCCGCTCGCGGATCATGGACTTCATGCGGTCGATGCCCCAGGAGGGAACCCAGCGCACGTCGTCGCAGGCGGCGCAGGCCTCTTCCTTGAAGGCGTCCACGGAGCAGAACCACTGCGGGGTGGCGCGGAAGATGATCGGGTTCTTGCAGCGCCAGCAGTGGGGATAGGAGTGCATGATGTCCTCGGAGGCGAAGAGCACGCCGCTCTCCTTCATATCCGCCAGGATGATGGGGTTGGAGGCGTCGGTGGTCAGTCCGGCGTACTTGCCGGCGTAATCCGTGTGGCGGCCCTGGTCGTCCACGGGCACCACCATCTCCATGTTGTAGCGGCGGCAGGTCTCATAGTCGTCCGCGCCGAAGCCGGGGGCGGTGTGGACGCAGCCGGTACCGGAGTCCATGGTGACGTACTCGGCGGTGCACAGCAGGGAGGTCTTGTCCAGGAAGGGGTGCTGAGCCAGCATATACTCGAAGAAGGAGCCGGGATGGGTCTCCAGGATCTCGTAATCCGCGACGCCGCCCACCTTCATGACCTTGTTCACCAGGGCTTCCGCCAGGATATAGATCTCGCCGGTGGCGTTGTTCTTCACGAGGGCGTAGCTGTCCCGGGGGTGTACGGCGATGGCCAGGTTGCCGGGCAGGGTCCAGATGGTGGTGGTCCAGATCATGAAGCACACCTTGCTGAGGTCGTAGCCGGGCAGCTTGCCCAGGTCGTCCTTCATGGGGAACTTCACATAGACGGTGGTAACCGGATCGTCGTGGTACTCGATCTCCGCCTCGGCCAGGGCGGTCTCGTCGTGGGGGCACCAGTAGACCGGCTTCAGGCCTTTATAGATGTAGCCCTTCTCGTACATCTTCCCGAAGACCTTGACCTCCTCGGCCTCGAAGCCGGGGCTCATGGTCAGATAGGGGTGATCCCAGTCGCCCAGAACGCCCATGCGCTTGAAGCCGTCCCGCTGCACATCCACATAGTGCTGCGCGAACTCGTGGCAGGCGGAGCGGAACTCCGGCACGGACATGGCCTTGCGGTTGAGCTTGTTCTGTTTGATGATGGCGCTCTCGATGGGCATGCCGTGGTTGTCCCAGCCGGGGATATAGGGGGTATAGTACCCCCGCATGGCGGCGGTGCGGGTCATGAAGTCCTTGATGGACTTGTTCAGGGCGTGTCCCATGTGCAGGCTGCCGTTGGAGAACGGAGGGCCGTCGTGGAGAGAGAACAGAGGCTTGCCCTCGTTCTTCTTCAGCAGCTCCTGGTACAGGTCCATTTTGTACCAGCCCGCCAGCATGCCCGGCTCCCGCTTCGGCAGACCCGCCCGCATGGGAAACGCGGTCTTGGGAAGGTTGATGGTCTTGTTGTAATCCATGATACCTTGATTCCTCCAGAACAGGATTGATTCTTAAGGAAAGCGGTACGCCCTGGCTGTCTGCCAGGTCCCCGGAAACCCCCGGGAAAAACACAAAACGCCCCTGTCTCCTAAGAGACAAAGGCGTCAACCTCTGCGGTACCACTCTTATTGCCGGCTCCGCCCCGCGGACGGTCCGGCCTCCTCTGGTTTGCCCGGTAACGGGGGCCGCCGGCAGAACCTACTCCGTTCGGCTCTGCAGCTCCGAGGTGATCTTCATGCCTTCCATTCCCTCCGCCTCGCACCACCCGGCGGCTCTCTGCAGGTTCCAGGAAGGATTACTGTCCTCATCCGCGCCTGTTTCGCTGTTGTCTGCCTATTCTAAGCAAAAAAACCGGGCCTGTCAACCCCGGATTTTTCAACTTTCCGCAAATATTTTCGGGCCCGGGGACCCCTGAACGAGGGCTTTCCGGCCGGACTCGGGGAGGCGGGAGGAACCCGTTTCCGGTTCTTCCAACCGCTGGAGAGCCTCAGGAAAACCGGAGAAAGAGGCCCTCTTCCGGCCCGAAGGATCCGGCGGCGCAGACTCAAAAGCGCGACGGCCCCGTTCTCCGCAGCCCGTTTCTTCCCCCTTCGCCTGAACCGCCTTTCCCCGCTTCATGGATCCTCCCGCTCCTCCGGCTGCTCCGGATGCTCCGGATGCTCCCGCTCCTTTCTTCCCCCGAACAGCTCCCGGATCCCGATCGCCAGCAGGAATCCCCCAAAGCACCGCCGCAGCAGTCCTGTCTCCATCCCGGTGGCCGCCCAGGCCCCCAGGGCGGAGCAGACCAGCCCCGCGCACACCGCCGGTACCAGCGCCTCCTTCTCCAGATAGCCGTTCTTCCGGTGGCTGGCCAGGGCCAGCAGCCCGGCGGGCAGGAAGTAGAGGAGGTTGGTCCCCTGGGCCTGGCGCTGCTCCACCCCCAGAAAGGCCGTCATGCACACCAGCAGCAGAGTGCCGCCTCCCACCCCGAAACCAGACAGGATCCCGGTGGCGGCCCCCGCCAGAAAGGGCAGGATCCAGCTCTTCAAAAGAAGCACCTCGCTCCCCCATAGAGCAGCAGCACCCCGAAGAGCCGCTTCAGCCAGGTGATCTTCACGCCCCGGAACCACTTTCCCCCGATCCAGCCTCCCGCGGCGCCGCCCAGCACATAAGGCAGGGCCGCCATCAGGTCCAGACCGCCCCGGAAGAGCCAGATTCCGAAGGAGAGCGCGCACAGGGGCCAGATGATCGCCACCGAGGTGGCGAAGGCCCGCCGCCGCTCCATCCGGCAGGGTCCTGTCAGCAGGGGCACCAGAATGGAGCCTCCGCCGCCCCCGAAAAATCCGTTGGCCAGACCCGCCAGCCCGCCGGCCAGCGCGTACTTCCAGCGCTTCCCTTCCACGCTCTCCGCCTCCCCGCGCGCTTTCCCTCCAGTATGCCCGGGAAGCGGACCCCGTATGCGGGAACGGGGCGGCCCCGCCGGAACCGCCTCCCGCTCCGCCCTGCAGCCCGGCCGTCATTCGGTTCGGGTGTACCTGTCCCTCTTTGCAAGCGGCAACGTCCCCGGATTGTTTCCTCTTTCCCGCCCGGATGCCAGACACCACTCCGGATCCGCTCTCCTGGAAGCCGTATCCCGAGACGCGGACCTCCTCCGCGGGACCGCCTGGGCCAAATACGCTCCGGTTCAAGAATTTTCTGTTGACAATCTCCCCACTCCGGTATATCATGGGGAGCACGAATCGCTTTAGCGGTTAAAAGCGTTGAAGTATATCCGCCCTTCCGGGCGTAAAGGAGCTAATCTTTCTATGAAGACCGTCTATCTGAAGAA
>CANRFA010000047.1 GCA_947629775.1 uncultured Oscillospiraceae bacterium | reverse complement strand
AAACAGGCTTTTTCCGGATTGACATTTCCCGGAAATAAGCTATACTTCACTATAGAGGTAAAGTATTGGAGTTGTTGTGCATGTTCATTACCAGGGAGATGGACTACGTCCTGCGCATCCTGCGGGCCCTATACCGGAACGGACAGATGTCTGCCCGCGCCATTTCGGAGATGGAGACAATCTCCATGCCGATCACCTATAAAACGCTGGACCGGATGGCCCGCGCCGGCCTGGTGACCAGTCGGCGGGGCGTCGACGGAGGCTACATGCTGGTGGAATCCAGGGAGCCCCTCAGCCTGTACGACGTTCTCAAGGCCATGGGAGCGGATCTTCTGGTGAACCGCTGCCTGGACGAACAGTATCGCTGCGAAGCCTGGGAGGATGGCGCGAAGCAGTGCGGACTGCACCGGGAATGCTGCCGGATTCAGATGCTCCTGGAGACGGAACTGAAGCGGAAGACTCTGAGCGAAATCTTCAAAGAATGAGGAGGAACGTAAATGCTGTACCAGACCACGCAAGAACACGAAGCCCTGCGGGCAAAGATCCGGGCCTTTGCGGAGGAATCTGTCCGGCCCATCGCCTTCATGCTCGACCAGCAGAACGAATTTCCGATGGATGCCATCCGGAAGCTGGGCGAGATGGGGCTCATGGGAATCCCCTATCCGAAGGAGTACGGCGGGGCCGGGCTGGATGTGCTCAGCTACGCCATCGCCGTGGAGGAGCTGGCCCGGGTGGACGGGGGAACCGGCGTCATTCTCTCCGCCCATGTCTCTCTGGGTTCCTGGCCCATTTTCGCCTTTGGCACGGAGGAACAGAAGCAAAAATATCTGGTTCCGCTGGCAAAAGGCGAGAAGATTGGCGCCTTCGGCCTGACGGAGCCCAACGCGGGCTCGGACGCCGGCGGCACGGAGACCACGGCGGTGGACAAGGGAGACTACTGGCTCCTCAACGGCGGCAAGATCTTCATCACCAACGCTCCCATCGCGGATACCTACGTGGTGATGGCGGTTACCACGCCGGACATCGGGACCAGGGGCATCTCCGCCTTCATTGTGGAGAAGGGCTGGCCGGGCTTTGAGTTCGGGGACCACTACGACAAGATGGGCATCCGTTCCTCCTCCACGGCGGAGCTGATCTTCAACAACGTGAAGGTTCCCAAGGAGAACCTGCTGGGCAAAGAGGGTCAGGGCTTCAAGATCGCCATGGCCACTCTGGACGGAGGCCGTATCGGTATCGCGGCCCAGGCGCTGGGCATCGCCCAGGGCGCCTTTGAGAACGCGCTGGCCTATGCGAAGGAGCGGGTTCAGTTCGGGAAGCCCATCGGATTCCAGCAGGCCATCGGGTTCAAGCTGGCGGATATGGCCACCAAACTGCGCTGCGCCCGGTTCCTGGTCTATTCCGCGGCGGAGCTCAAGGAGGCCCACGAACCCTACGGGAAAGAGGCGGCCATGGCGAAGATGTACGCCTCGGACATCGCCCTGGAGGTCACCAACAGCGCCCTGCAGATCTATGGCGGTTCCGGCTTCATGAAGGGCATGGAGGTGGAGCGCGCCTACCGGGACGCCAAGATCACCACCATCTACGAGGGAACCAACGAGATCCAGCGGGTGGTCATCTCTTCCGCTCTGCTGGGCAAGCCGCCGAAGAAGGAAGGCGGTTCCTCCAGCCGTCCGAAGAAGCCCGCTCCCATCACCGGCGTGCGCAAGAAGCACATCTTCTGGGACGGCACCGCGGAGGAGAAGGTCAACGAGCTGGTGGCGGCCCTCAAGAAGGATGGCTATGACTTCACCGTCGGCATTCCCATTGACACGCCCATCGTCCAGGCCGAGCGTGTGGTTTCCGCCGGCAAGGGAATCGGCCCGAAGGAGAACATGAAGCTGGTGGAGGACCTGGCCCGCGCGGCTGGCGCGGCGGTGGGCTCCTCCCGTCCCGTGGCGGAGACCCTGAAGTACGTGCCTCTGAACCGCTATGTGGGCATGTCCGGCCAGAAGTTCACCGGCAATCTGTACATCGCCTGCGGCATCTCCGGCGCCATTCAGCACCTGAAGGGAATCAAGGACGCCTCCACCATCGTGGCCATCAACACGAACGCCTCCGCCCCCATCTTCAAGAACTGCGACTACGGCATCGTGGGAGACGTGAACGAGATTCTGCCCCTGCTGACGGCCGCCCTGGATACCGGGGAGAAGCTGCCGGCGCCGCCCATGGTGAAGATGAAGCGGCCTCCCGCCCCGAAGCCGGAACCCATCGGGCCCCGCTATGTCTGCGGCGGCTGCGGCTATGAGTACGTCCCCGAGAAGGGAGACGAGAACGCGGAGATCGCGCCGGGCACGCTCTTCAAGGACCTGCCGGAGGACTGGGTCTGTCCGGAGTGCGGCGAGACGAAAGATCAGTTCATCGAAGCCTGAGGCTGGAAGGAGGAAGATTCATGCACTGCGTCCGTAAAGTTACCGACAATCTGTACTGGGTTGGCGCCAACGATCACCGCCTGACCCTGTTTGAGAATATCCATCCCATTCCCCGGGGCGTCTCCTACAACGCCTATCTGCTGCTGGACGAGAAGACGGTGCTGGTGGATACCGTGGACTGGTCCGCCTGCCGCCAGCTGCTGCAGAACGTGGAGTACCTGCTGAAGGACCGGCCTCTGGACTACCTGCTCATCAACCACATGGAGCCGGACCACGGGGCCTCCATCGAGGAGATCCTCATCCGCTGGCCGGAGGTGAAGATCATCTCCACGGAGAAGGCCTTCCTGCTGATGCGGCAGTTCGGGTTCCACGTGGACAGCCACGAACTGATTACGGTGAAGGAGGGGGACACCTTCTCCTTCGGCGGCCACACCGTCACCTTCGTGGCGGCTCCCATGGTTCACTGGCCGGAGGCCATGGTGACCTTCGACACCACCAACGGCGTGCTCTTCTCCGCCGACGCCTTTGGCTCCTTCATCGCGCTGGACGGCAAGCTGTTTGCCGACGAGGTCAATTTCGACCGGGACTGGATCGACGAGGCCCGCCGCTATCTGACCAACATCGTAGGCAAGTACGGCCCTCACATTCAGCTGCTGCTGAAGAAGGCCAGCGGCATTCTGGACCAGATCCGCTTCATCTGCCCCCTCCACGGGCCGGTGTGGCGGAAGGACCTGATGTATTTCGTCGACAAGTACGACAAGTGGAGCCGCTACGAACCGGAGGAGAAGGGCGTGCTCATCTGCTACGCGTCGATGTACGGGAACACGGAGGGCGCCGCCCAGAACCTGGCGGCCCGGCTGTGCGAGAAGGGGCTCACCAACGTGGCGGTGTACGACGTGTCCAACACCCACGTCTCCTACCTGATCTCCGAGGCGTTCAGGTACAGCCATATCGTCCTGGCCAGCGTCACCTACAACCTGGGGATCTACCCCGTGATGCACAACTTCCTGATGGATATGAAGGCCCTGAACCTGCAGAACCGCACCTTCGCCATCATCGAGAACGGGTCCTGGGCCGTGAAGTCCGGGGACCTGATGCAGAAGTTCATCGAGAACGATCTGAAGAACATGACCGTCCTCAACGAGCGCCTGTCTCTGGCGTCCTCTCTCAGCGAGAGCAAGGAGAGCGAACTGGAGAACCTGGCCAACGCCCTGGTGGAGTCTGTCCGGGGCTGAACGAGCAGCAAAGCGGGACCGCTTCCGGCTCTGTCCGGGGGCGGCCCCGATCTTTTTTCCGGAGCCGGGAGGCGTGCCGGGCAGGAAGATTGCGGTTTGTATAATCGAACTGTAAAATTACTATTCGGACTGTCCTGTGTTCCACGTGTAAACTCGGGGGGAAGGCAGGGAGGGATTACCGGAGGGACTCTTCCGGCCGAGAAGACAGCGGGGCCATGGAAAGGAGGCCGGAAGGACGACTCCGGCCTGAGGCAGCCTCCCCTGGGAAAGCGTCTGTGCAGAAAAAGCCCCCGGCGGCGGACCGTCGGGGGCAGCAGGGAGGAAAAATCAGTCGGCGGAGCCCAGAGGCATCCAGTACTTCGCCATGATCGTGTCCACGTCGTCGGTGGTGGTGCACAGGCCGAGGCGCAGATAGTCCGCGGCGATCTGCCGCAGCTGGGTCTCGGCGTACTCGTCGGAGGAGCCGAACTGCAGGGACTTGTTGACGGCCAGGTTCATCTCGTAGTCGTCGTTGTTGAGGCCCAGCTCAACGAGCTTCTTTGTCGCCTCTTCCGGATTCTCACCCATCCATTTGAGAGCCTTCTTGACGGCGGAAGCCATTTTGGCAGCGGTGATGGGGTTCTCCCTGGCGAAGGTGCCGTTCATGGTGATGGCGCAGCAGATGTGCTGCAGGTCCTCGTCCAGCATGGAGCGGACCATGCGCAGGGTGCCGTCCTCCACCATGTGATAGGCGAAGGTGTCCGAAAGCAGAGCGGCGGAGATTTCGCCGTTCTCCATGGCGGCTACGCAGGCGCCGGTTTCCACGGGAGTCAGGTTGACGTCGTTGACGGGGTCGATGCCATCGGCGTCCAGCAGACGGGCGGTGATATTGTAGTCGCTGGCTCCGATGCCGTTGGGCGTGGAGATGGAGGTGCCGATCAGGTCCTGGGTGGTCTTATAGTCGCTGGAACCCAGAACATAGAGGGACTTGCAGCCCGTGTGGGCGCCTCCCACGAAGACGATATCCACGCCGTTGGTGGCGGGCACCAGCTGTTTGGCGATGTGGCCTACCACGATCTGCACCTCGTTGGTGCCCAGGCCCTCGATGTCCGACGTGGCCTTGAAGCCCTCGACGGTGAGCCCCTCGTCCGCGTAGTAGCCCAGAGCGTCCGCGATGTCGGTGGCGGCGGTGCAGCTGTCGCCCATCATGTAATGGAGTGTCTTCCCGTACATGGGTTCTTTCTGCCAGGCGGCGATTTCTTCCGCGGTCATGCCCTCGGTACCGGGAATGGCTTCCCCGCCCGAAGGCGTGGAGGAAGAGGTTCCGGCGGAGGACGAACTCTGGTCCGAGGAAGCTCCGGAGGAGGCGGCGGCCTGTCCGGAGGACGAGGTGCCGGGGGAGGAGGTCTGTCCGGACTTGCTGGCGGAGCCGGACGACGACCCGCCGCAGGCCGCCAGGGACAAAGCCATGGCCAGACTGAGGAGGGCGCAGAGAAGGCGCTTCGCAGATTTCATAAGGAGATTCCTTTCTTGCGGGAAGAGACCCGCGGATGTATTTTTACCGGAGGCAGGACCTTCGGCCGGTAAACGGATCAGTAGTTGAGCAGACCCAGGATGCGGTTGCGGTATTCCACAAAGGCTGGACTGGAGCGGTGTCGCTCTTCCCCCAGGTCAATGGGGATCTGAGCCTTGATGCGGCCCGGATGGGCCTCCATGATCACGACCCGGGTGCTCATGTAGACGGCTTCGTCCACGTCGTGGGTGACCATGATCACCAGCTGGCCGCTGCTGTGCCAGATGGAGCGGATCTCGTCCTGCATGTTCATGCGGGTAAAGGCGTCCAGGGCGCCCAAAGGTTCGTCCAGGAGAAGAATCTCCGGTTCGCAGATCAGGGTGCGGGCCAGGGCGACCCGCTGGGCCATGCCCCCGGAGAGCTGGCCGGGGTAATCCCGGCGGAAGGGCTCCAGGCCGATGGTCTCCAGCATGCGGTCCACCTTTGCCCGGTTCTGCTTGAGCGTGCCGGCCATGCGGAAGCTGAAGGCGATGTTCTGCTCCACGGTCAGCCAGGGGAAGAGGGTTGGCTGCTGGAAGACCATGCCCCGCTGGGGCGAGGGTCCCTCCACCGGCTTCCCGTTTGCCATGATCTGCCCCATGGTGGGCTGAATGAGGCCGGCGATGAGCCGCAGAAGGGTGGATTTGCCGCAGCCGGAGGTGCCCACCAGGCAGACAAACTCTCCCTTCTCCAGTTCCAGGGAGATGTCGCTGACGGCGTGGGTGATGTCGTTCGTGTCCACCCGGGCGAAGCTCTTGGAGACGTGGTCCAGCTTCAGGACAGGCGTGTGGGGCATCAGGAACCGCCTCCATTCTGCCAGCGCAGGGCCCGCTTCTTGATGAGATCCAGAGCCTTGGACACGGCGTTGAAGATGATGCAGAGCACGATGATGGCGGCGAACATGCGGTTGTAGCTGGCCCAGTTCTTGAACCAGGTGACGTACCAGCCCAGGCCGGCCTTGACGCCGGTCATCTCGGCGGTGAGGAGGGTGATGCAGGCGGTACTCATCCCCTGGGTCATGCCCTGCAGGATGTTGGGCATGGCGTGGGGGATGGCGACGCGGAAGATGAGCTGGCGCTCCGTAGCCCCCAGCAGACGGGCGGCGTCAAAATAAGCCGGGTCGATGCTGGAGATTCCGGTGAGGGTGGCGATGGTTACAGGGAACCAGCTGCCCAGGGCGATGATGAAGACGGAACCCGTAAACAGAGAGGGCAGGATGATCATCACGAGAGGAATCCAGATGACCGGCGGGATGGGTCCCAGTATTTTCACGATGGGGGTGATCCAGTAGCGGATGCGGCTGCTGTAGCCGGCGGTGATGCCGGTGAGCAGGCCGGCGGCAACGCCGGCGAAGTATCCCAGAGTCAGCAGACGAAGGGAGTAGAGCGTGCTGAGGGCCAGGTTGGGCAGGTCGCTGATGGCGCCGTTGAGGATGTCGTTGACCCAGGGGATGAACGGATAGAGCAGGGCTCCCGTCTTGAGTGTGGCATAGTCGAAGACGGCCAGAACCAGGTAGATGGCGGTCCAGAGGGGCGCCCGGTGCAGCATCTTCCAGTAGCGCTGCTTGTCCCCGGCCCGGTAACGGACGGCCGAGACGGCCAGCAGGATAGCGTAGATCGCCGCCGGGATCAGCAGCAGGATCGTGTATCGTTCGGGGTTCGGGTTGGCGAACTTGTCCGGAACGAGGTAATACTCCAGCAGGGCCACGCCGCAGGCCAGCAGTGGACAGATCGTGAGAAAGGCGTCCAGGGCGCGGCGCGCCGGCGTCTTGTTCTCCTGTTCCAGCTCCAGCAGCTCGTAGCGGGTCATGCCTGCCGTTCCCGTTTCGGAGGAACCGGCGGCGGGGCGGGATGGGGCGGAAGAACCGGAAACTGACATAGGCAGGCCTCCTGTCAGGCAAATTTTGTCAAAGCTGATTGTATCATCCAGATGGCAGAAAAGCCAATTCTGTTTTTCGATAGAATAAATTACAGTTATTGCCTTTTTCTATAGACCAAAGGGATCTGCAGGTCCGGGAAGCGCCTTCTCGGATTCCCTGCGGGGGCGGCTACAGGAACGAAAATTACGAATAGTAATAATTGATATAAAAACTACAATAAGAGATATCTGACGGATTGTTTCACGTGAAACATCCAGGAACGGGGGTGGGAGGCGCAGGGCGTCAGAGGGGGAGGAGGTCTGCACAGCGGGTATGTGCGGACAAAGTTCCGTCCGGTGCGAAATCCGGCGAAAGAATCCTTGAGAATCCAGGCAAGGGCGTGTAAAATAGCAGAAAGCAGGCCAGGAGGGAGAGGTGAGAGAAGTGACCGCGGAGGAACTGCAGAGCGTGGCGATCCAGTCGGCGGAGATGTACTATGCGTATCTGGATCGGAACGGCAAGGGGCTTATCAGCTACCAGGTGGCTGTTATTACCCAGGCGGGGAACAGAGCATATACTCTGGAACTGAAAACGCCCCTTCAAAAGAAGACACAGCTTGAAACTCTCCAGTTCCGGTTTTTCGGGGAGATTCATCAGCCACCGGAAATACGGGCGGTCAGCTACGACAGACAAAATCGCCTGCTGACCATCTGTGTGGTCCCCGAATTGCGCTCCTCTTTTAATGCTCTCAAGGCCAACCAGCTTGAGGTCTGCTCGGACATGAAGTTTCTGGTGGAGCGGGTCCGAACCTGGTATGAGACGCATGGGGAGGAGATCCGGTATCCGGCGGCGCAGTCGGAGCCGGTTGAGGCGATTTTCCTGAAAGAGCCCGCACCCTCGGAGCAGCAGCGCAATACAGTCCGGGAGGTTCTGGCGCACCCGCTTTCCTACGTCTGGGGCGCGCCCGGCACCGGGAAGACCCAGATTGTTCTTTCCAGCTGCATCCTCTCCCTGCTGGAGGCATCCAGGAAGGTTCTGCTCGTTGCCCCTACCAACCATGCTCTGGAGCAGATGCTGGACGGAGTTCTTCCGGCCCTGACCGGTGCGGGGCACCCCCTGAGCGTGGTACTGAGGTTCGGTACGCCGACACCCGGATTTCTGACCCGGTATCCGGAAGTCTGTGAGACCGATGCGGTCCTTGCGAGAACCCGGGAGCTTTCCGATCTGATCGATTCGCTGAAAGATTGCCTGGAGAAGCGGAAAGCTGTGGTGGCTCTGGCAGACAGTCTGGACGCCTCACGGGCAGAATGCGAGGAACTGGAGAAATGTTGTGCCGCACTGCAGAGTCAGATTGACGACCTGGAGCAGGAGCAGGGACAGAGAGTCTCCGAACTCCGGAAACAGAACGAAATCCTCCAGACGACTGCCAGGAAAAGCGGAGGCACATTGGCGAAGCTGAAGTATCTCCTCTTTCCGGGAAGCCATGCCGAGGAGAGGGACCGGTACGAAGAGGCTCTGAAAGCTCACGAAAAAACGGACCGGGAATACTCCGCCTGCGAAGGACAGATTAACGCGCTTCGGGTGGAGCTTGCGGATCACCGGACCCGCATCATCGACTGCAAAGCGGAGAGCAGGAAGCGCGAGGAGAATCTGGCGGTTTCTCTGGGGAAGGAGGGGGAACTGTTCCCTTCCCCGGCGGGCAGCTGTTCTGCCGTTCAGTACTTTCTCTCCAGGCTGATTCCCAAAATTCCGCCGGAGTTTGGAGACCTCACGGCTCGCGATGATCAGGGAGTGGAGAGCAAGATCCGGGAGCTGGAGCGACAGCACCAGGAACTGGTCCGGAGGGGGAACATCAGCGGAAAGTCTGTCGTAGCCATGACCGTGGACCGCTATCTGGCGACCTACTTCCCCATGGCGGATGTGTTCATGCCGGACCACATTTTTCTGGATGAAGCCGCGTACTGCTCCCTGATCAAGGGACTTCCTCTTCTGGGACTGGGAGTTCCCGTTACCATGCTGGGGGACCACATGCAGCTGCAGCCCGTCTGTGAGATGAACAGGGTTGATCTTCAGTTTCAGCCGAATGGAGCCTTCTGGGCGCAGTCTGCGATCCACGTCGAGGATGTGATGGAAGGCACTGTGGATACCGTCTGCAACAGATACTTTGGCGGGGTGGATCCGCCGTTTACGCGTCTCATAAGGTTTTCTCTGACCAGAACCTACCGCTTCGGCCCCGCGCTGGCCAATGCCCTGGCCGGATGTGTCTATTCCGGCGATTTTCAGAGCGCGTTGGACCGGGAGATGCGGATTACGGTTGTCAATGCGCCGTGGGCTGATACAAAGGAGCCCAGGGCCAGCAGCGCCGAGGCCTTTGCCATAAGGGATCTCTGTTCGAAGCTGGATACGGAAGACTTTGTGATCATGGCCCCCTACCGGAATCAGGTTGAGCTGATTGGCAGGCTCCTTCCGGGCCTGCGGCGGAAAGGTCAGATCATGACCATCCATGCCTCGCAGGGGCAGGAGTGGCATACCGTCATACTCAGCGTGACGGACGGAAGCAGAAAATTCCTGACAGATTCCACGAATCTGCTGTCCAGGGGAAAGAATGTGGTCAACGCCGCGGTCAGCCGGGCCAGGTCGCGGCTCATCCTCGTCTGCGACCGCGAGAAATGGATGTATCAGCGGGAGCAGCTGATCTGCCGCATCATGGAGGCTGCGACCGAATGAATCTGATACCTCCCGCTGGAGACGGGCAGAAGAGAAGGCTCAGCTGCCGGAAGGTCTGCAGATCCGGAACGACATGTTTCACGTGAAACAGGGAAATGCCTGAAGGAAGGTGGAGCCGACGGTCCAACAGACCGGTCAGCGGGACTGTTCCCCTTCCGGCAGCCGTCCCTGGCGGAATCGCATTGTTTCACGTGAAACAAAGGCCCCCGTGTCGTATAAGGAAGATTTGAAAAACAGGATCATCTGAACAGGACACATCTCCTGCAGCCAAAGACCATAATGCGACAGATGTTTCACGTGAAACAGGGAACTGTGCTGACGGACGAAGCTGACGATCTGTAGCCCGGTCAGGGGGGACTGTTCCCCCTGGCAGCCTTCCATGGGAAATTACAATGTTTCACGTGAAACAAAGTGGATCACCGTATCATACAGGATACCGGTTGCTGGCGCTGGGGAGTGATGCCCCACGATGGAGCCGGGCAGAAAAAAGCCTGGCTGCCGGAACGCCTGCAGATCCGGCAGCAGACCTGTAAGCGTGATGTTTCACGTGAAACATACCAGCCCGCATCGGGCAAGAAGAATTCAAAAGACAGGATTGTACGGCCAGGACACGATAACTGCGGCCGACCCCCATAAAGCGACAGATGTTTCACGTGAAACACTCCGGACCTCATCCCATCAGGGGAGGACCGGAGTGTTTTTGCATGGATAATACAAAAAGTAATTAAATTCGAAATAATACAATTCGGATATTCCGGACCGGACGAAGCGTCAGGGTTGCGGGGAAGGAATGACAGGGCGCGGGACAGGCGAGGATATCTGCTCTCAAGGCGGCGTGATCGGGGGGCGTTTTCGGACCTGCTGCCCCGCCAGTCCTTTTGGACAGATTGTTTCACGTGAAACATTCCGGGGGCTTCGGGAGCGGAACCGGAGCATTGATCCGGCTGAATACAAACAGTATTAGAATTTATAGAAACTACTGAACGGATTTTTCTGAGCTGGAGAAAGAGATCGCTCCGATCCAGTGACGCAGGTGCCCTGGGACAGAGGGGCAGCCGGAAGGGGCTGGCCGGAGACCGCCTTCCGGACAGCAGCCGAGGAGGCGGTTGGGCTCCTCCGGGGGACATCCGGCTTCGCAGGGGGAGGCGGGCGGCGCGGAAATGCGCTTCTTGCGTTTCACGGGGCCGGGGCGTATAATGAGAAACATCTGAAAGGGGGAGCCGTCTGCCGGTCTCCCGAGGAGGCGTAGAGATGCCCATTCCAGGAGCCATCGTGCTTCCCAACGCGCCTGTTCTCATTCCGGAAGTGGCAGCCACCAGCGAAGAGAGACGGAAACGGGGAGAAGCGGTGAGCAGAACCACGGCGGCCTGTCGGGCTGCGGCCGGTCGTGTGGCGGGCTGGAAACCGAAGGTCATCGTTCTGATCTCCCCCCACATGGAGAACTACGCGGACTACTTTCACCTGACCTCCGGCGTGAAGTGCCGGGGAGATCTGGAGGAATTCGGTCTGCCGGACATGACGGTCGAGCTGAATTACGACGTGGAACTGCGGGACGCGATCATCCGCCAGGCCGAAGCGGCGGGAATCCCGGCCGGCGTCAGAGGGCGGCAGACCCAGAGCATCAACGGACGGATGTCCCGCAGGATCGACCAGGGGTCGTTTGTCCCGCTGCACTTTATCACGGAGCAGTGGAGGGAATTTGACGTGGTCCGGATTGGGGTGTCCGGTCTCTCTCCCCTGGAGCACTATCGGTTCGGGCAGTGTATCCGGAAGGCGATCAACGACCTGAAGCGGCGGGCGGTGATCGTGGCCAGCGGGGATCTCTCCCACAGGATGACGGAGGACGGGCCCGAGGGGTTCGCCCCGGAGGGGCCGCAGTATGACTCGACCCTGACCTCCATCATGATCAGCGGGAATTTCATGGGTCTCCTGACCATCGATCCGGACCTGTGCGAAAAGGCCGGGGAGTGCGGGCTGCGCTGCTTTCAGATCATGGCCGGGATTCTGGACGGCGCCGAGCTGGCGCCGGCCCTTCTGAGCTACGAGTGTCCCTTCGGCATCGGGTACGCCGTGGCGACCTTTACTTACCTGGACTACACGTCCTACTCCAGATATGCGGATCGCTATGTGGAGGCAAAGCGGAAGGAACGGGAAGATCAGAGGGCGGAAGAGGACCCCTGGGTCCGGCTGGCCCGTCTGTCTGTGGAGGCCCGGGCGAAGGGAGAACCCCTGCGGGACCTGCCCGAGGACCTGCCCGGGGAGATGAAGCGGAACCCGTCGGGCGTCTTCGTCTCCATTTACCGGAACGGGGAACTGCGGGGATGCGTGGGGACCATCCGGCCCGTGAATTTCTCCGTCGGGGAAGAGATCATGGAGGTCGCCGGGAAGGCGGCCTTCTCGGATCCCCGCTTCGCCCCCGTCCAGGAAAGCGAGCTGGAGCAGCTGGACTACACGGTGGATGTGGTGGGCAGGCTGAAGCGGGTCGCCTCCGAGAAGGATCTGAACGTGGAGCGGTTCGGCGTTCTTCTCATCTGCGGCGGAAGGCAGGGCGTGGCGTTGCCGGGCCTGGAGGGAGTCGAGAATGAGAGCAGCCAGATCGCGCTGGCCCTTCGGAACGGGAATATTCGGGAGGACGAGAGGTACGTCCTGTATCGGTTTCCGGTTGTGCGGCACCGGCGGGGGATTGTGGTCCCTCCGGTGGTGCCCGCTCCGGTCCGGCGAAGGAGGAGAAGAAAGAAAGCAGTCGAATTACCGGAAGCGCAACAGGAGGCGCAGGCTGACCGCGCAGAAGAGCCGGAAGCGCAGGAGGCCCAGACCGACGACGCAGAAGGTTCGGGAGAACAGGGTCAGACAGAGTAACAGGGCCGCCACGGATCTGCCGTGGCGGCCCTGTGGGCTGTTGGTGAGGTTCAGCTGTCCCGTGGCATGCCGGAGAGAGCGCTCTGCCGGCGCAGGCGGTCCCGGATGGACTCCACGAAGTCCGGCGGGGAGATCACCTGGATCATGGGACCGAAGGACAGGATGCGGATCAGCATTTCGGCGCGGTCCGCGCTGTCGTAGAAGAGCGTGACCTGGTAGCGGTTCTCCCCCAGGCGCACGGTCTTCTTTTCCAGGTGGGAGAAATGGAGCAGGACCCGTTCCAGCGCCTTGCGCTGATCGTAGAGCAGGAAGGTCAGCTCGCTGCGGGGCAGTTCCGGGGAGAGAGCGTCCTCGGGGACCGGATCCAGAAGCCGGCAGGAGCGGATCCGTCCCAGATTGATGGTGCAGGCCGTGTTTTTGGATCCCACGGCCAGGAGGCGGAACTTGTCGTCCTTCTCCGAGTACTCCAGACGGCGGGGAGAGCAGGTGGCGTCCCGGGCGGCGCCGGCGGGGGTTACGAAGCGGATCTGCAGCATGCGCTTCTCCCGCAGAGCCTGCAGCGCCGTGCGGAAGATCTTCTGATAGAGGGGGCTGTCATAGGGATCTCCGTCCGCATAGCGATCGAAAAAGACGATGTCCCGGGGCAGGTAGAGGGGCTCCACGTCCTCCAGCCCGCTCAGATCCGGCTGAAAGAGGGCGATGCGGGGATCCAGCAGCAGCGCCTTCAGCCAGCGCTTCTCCAGAAGCGTCAGGGGCATGGAGGGCGCGTGGCGCAGGGGCGTGCCCAGATCGCGGTCCAGGAGGGGCCATTCGCCGCTTTTCAGGGCGGAGGGGATGGTGAGCACGCTCTCCCCGAAGGCCTGCTCCTGGACGAGGCGGGTCAGAAGCCGGTCCGTGAGGGTTCCATCCACCGCATGGGCGAGGATGGAGGCTACCGTATGGTAGTAGGTGCCGTATACTTCAAGGAAGAGCATTCGGATCCTCCTCTCCGGTCAGGCCGTACATGCGGTTGAGCTGGTCCAGGTCCGCCTGGAAGGTGTTCTGCACATAGGCGTTGCTGCAGGACAGACTCTCGATGCGTCCCAGAAAAGTCCGCAGCCAGGGGAGCATCTCCTTGGCGTCTTCCACTTCGGCCTGGAAGAGCCAGGTATTTGCGTCCAGACGGGTGACCCGGCCATGGCGCTTCTCCCGCTCCAGCCGGCGGACAATGAAGTCCTCCCACGGCTCCACATGAACCTTCATCTCCACCCGCTCCAGGGGCCGGCCGGGCCGGATGGTGACGCCCCAGAGGTGCTGTTCCGCCTCCCGGCCGCGGCGGTTCAGTTCCTCCCAGTCCGGGACAGGATCTCCGGCGGTCAGGCTGGAGATGGCGTCCACCCGGACGAAGATGGGGTTCAGACGCTTTTCCGGGTAACCCAGGACGTACTGGCGGCCGGTCTGGGTGCTGCTGTAGACCCGCAGGGGGACCAGAGGACTGTGGGAGAGGGCATGGGTTTTAGGAGACTCCAGGGTGAGGGTTACCTCCCGGTGTTCCCGGATGGCGTCCAGCAGCTGGGCGAGAATGTCGCTGTCCAGGGTGTGGAGAATGTAGTGGTGCTTGAAGCGGAAGAGGTCCGGGGCCTCCGGAAGCCGGTTGAGCAGGAAGGACCCCACCACTCCCAGAGGACTGGCCTCGGAAAAGAAGGAGATGGCGTCCTCCCAGCGGGTCAGGTCCGGGCTGTCGCTGTCCGTGCGCCGGTAGGAGACCGTGTGGCCCTGCTTCTGCGCCGCGAGAAGGCCCAGGGAGACGTACTCCTTCAGCTTCTTGCGCAGGGTGGAGTCGTCCAGGAAGAGATTCCGGCTGCCCTCTGTCTGCGTGTCCTGGAGGGTTTCCAGAATCTGCGCGAAGGTTCTGGGTTTCCCGTCCGCCAGGATATCCAGGATGAAGAAGTGGAAGGTGATGTCCCGGTCCGTGAAGCTGCGGGCCTGGAAGGCCCGGTACAGGGGATTGTGGGGGATGTGGCGGCTGTCCAGGGAGAGAAACATCCGCTTGCCCGCCGCGTCCTGGTGGAAGGACATGTAGTCCCCCAGCCAGCTCTCGATCCGCCGGCGCTCGTTGTCGTAGCTGCGGGGGCTCTTCGTATCGTACTCCATGCGGCTGCGGAAGCCGTAGACGTAGAAGTCCCGGATGTAGCGGCGGATCTTGTCAAAGTTCTTGATCAGCTCCTGGTAGGCCATGGCGCGCCCTCCTTTCCGGTGATTCCCCCTCATTTTATCACAGAGAGAGCAAAGAAGACAGTGCTTTGCAGTTGAACTGCATTTCGTTTAGCCGATCCCCAGGGCGAAAGCCCCGGAGTACCGGGTGCCATGCGGCTCTCTGGTGCAGACCTTTGAGCAGGGGTCTGGTGGGGCTGCCGGCGGTCGGGATCTTCGGATCCGGCAGACAGAACGGGAAAGGCCCGGCCAGGGCAGCAGGCACGGGGACGGTTTGGGCATCAGATCTGCGGAACCCGGATTCCTGGAGGGAGTGTTCTGTCTGCGAAAGCAGGCGGGATACTCTTTTTACGCCCCCTGTCGAAGGTCCTCCATGGGGAGTGAATGGCCGGAGGAGGGCAAAGGACGGCCGGTAAGGCTGGTCGGGAGGAAAAAGAAGGGCTGAATCCATCTTCTCGCATCTTTTTTTCCGTGTTCCCGCCGCTCCGGCGTGGTATTCTTCCAGACACAGAGACGCGAACAGCAATCCATTAATCAGAGACATCTCCTGTCCGGGAATTCCGAGCCTCGTTGAGGGCCGGGTCCATTCAAGGCGTCTCGTACCGAAAGGCACCTGCAGCAATCTTAAGGTCATCCGTCTGATTTATGTTATCCGGCGGAAGAAAACCCCCGGACTTGTCCGGGGGATGAATTCCTGCCGAGACAGTTATGGAGCTAGTATGGAGCTAGAAAAAATTCACAAGACCTGCCGACAGGAAAATTTTGTGGGGAAAGTTGAGATTCATACTTGACAGCCTCGGATTTTCTGGTACAATGTATGGTATGATATCGATGTAAGGAGGTGACAGTCCCATATATCACGTCACGTCGGTTCAGATTGGTCTGGACCATCCGCTGCATTCGTATTGCAGTGACGTCACATCGGCCGCGAACAATCTCTACAATGCGGCTATGTTCCGGGAACGGCAGTGCTACACCGGTTTGAGGAAGGATCCGGACAAACGGTTCGATCTCGAAAAGGAAGTCCTCAAGGAAATTGAGGAAGGTCTGGC
>CANRFA010000046.1 GCA_947629775.1 uncultured Oscillospiraceae bacterium | reverse complement strand
GGCCCTGCGGGCCTCCTTGACCGGGCGGGTCCACCGGCTGCTCTGTCGTCGCCGACGACATCTGCCATCTGGAAGGGTGGTCGCCGGCTTTCCGATTATAGCCGGTGGACCGCAGAGACTCCTCCAGCGGGGTGCAGACCCTCACACACCCAGGGAGGCTGATGGCGCCTCCCTGGACTCTCTGCCAGCCTCAGACATCTGCGATCGAGCATGAAAAGCCCCCGCTACCGGCCCGATCCAGCCCATCAAGAGGGCTGACCGACCTACGGAAATGCCAGAAGCCCCCCTTCGGGCAGGAGGGACGCTGGGCTTTCGGAATGGGCCACGCTGGTGGATCGATTTCGAAAGCCCATCGGGTTTCTGCGGGCGGTCCGAAAGCCGACGCGGAGGGACCGCCGGAACGGGAAGAGGAGCGCGACATGGATGACTGGTTCACCGTAGAACAGATCGACTCCCAGACCTTCGCCATCAGCGAATACAGGCACTGGGAAGAGACCCACTGCTATCTGGTATGCGGTCAGGAGCGCGCGGCCCTGATTGATACCGGGCTGGGTGTGTCTGTCCTCCGCGGGGTTGTGGACCGCCTGACGGACCTTCCCGTCTTGGCGGTGATCACGCACGCGCACTGGGATCACATCGGCGGACTTCGCGGGTTCGGGCAGATTGCCGTCCACGAACAGGAAGCGGGGCGACGTCCGCACCGTGCTCTGAGAGGTTCCGGCGACGGGAAAACGGCCGGTGGATCTGCCCGGGACAGCCTGGCTCCCGAGAGCCGGACAACATGCCATAAAACGAAGCGTTGAGGTGAAAAACACATGAAGCTGAACCCAGAGGAACTCAGCTGTGTCCAGGACGGATGGACTTCGCTGCTGGAGTTTGCCTACAGAAAGCGGGCAGGTAATCCGAACGCCGAACTGTATGACTTTGGAACGGACTTCAGGGAGATTTACCGGACTGCAGATTATCTGTACGAAAACCGCTCTGTGATCGATGAGTATCTGGATCAGGAGAAGGTCTCAGACAGCACCCGTATCATGCTGCTGCGGTGGCAGAAGTACGCCAGAGCGGGGCTCTTCATTGCTCTTGGCCTGGACCAGGGAGACGCCATCTGGATGTCGTCGGACGGATTGGTCTGGCGGGTGCGGGCCCTGATGGACGACTGGGAGTATACTTTCCGGGGAGAGAAGCTGCCTCTGATGGTGAAAGGAGCAATCCTTCCCTTCCGCGATACGCTCATTCCGGACGGCCTGTTCACACTGACTCCCATGAAAGATCCGAAATCCCGTAAGTCCATGGTCGAGATCCTGAAGGCCGCGAAGCGGGATGGAACCATTTTGACCACGATCCCGTGGATGGAGACGGACCAGAAGCCGGACCAGGACCAGAAGTCGGACCAGACGCAGGAGGAGACAGTCACCGCATCGACGACGGAGGTCCGATATCGTGGGGGACTGAAGACCATGCGGAAAGGCAGAAAGAAGAAACCTTCCGGTCGTCGATAAGTCTGGATTGCGGAGAAAGCGCCGGAATTCCCTTCGGGCAGGAGGGCCCCTGGAGCTTTCGGATCGGACCACGCTGGTTGGATCGATTTCGAAAACCCATCGGTCTCTGCGGACGGTCCGAAAGCGGACGCGGAGGGACCGCCGGAACGGGAAGAGGAGCGCGACATGGATGACTGGTTCACCGTAGAACAGATCGATCTCCAGACCTTCGCCATCAGCGAATACAGGCACTGGGAAGAGACCCACTGCTATCTGGTATGCGGTCAGGAGCGTGCGGCCCTGATTGATACCGGCCTTGGTGTGTCTGACGTCCGCGGGGTTGCGGACCGTCTGACGGACCTTCCCATCATGGCGGTGATCACGCACGCGCACTGGGATCACATCGGCGGGCTTCGCGGGTTCGGGCAGATTGCCGTCCACGAACAGGAAGCGGGCTGGCTCTCGGGCGGGTTCCCGCTCCCGCTGCAGGCGGTCCGGCAGAACCTGACGAAATCCCCTTGCGAATTTCCCGCCGGCTTTGCCCCGGAGGCGTATGAGGTCTTTCAGGGAGTTCCGCAGAAGATCCTGCGGGACGGGGACTGGCTGGACCTGGGCGGACGAAGGCTTCAGGCGCTTCACACACCGGGGCATTCCCCGGGCCACTGCTGTTTTTACGAGCCGGAGCGCAGGTACCTGTTTTCGGGGGACCTCATCTATCAGGGCTGCCTCTACGCCTTCTATCCCACCACGGATCCGCTGCTGTTTTTCCGGTCTGTGCGGCGGGTGAAGGAGTATCGGATCGACAGAGTCCTGCCCGGCCATCATCGGCTGGACATTCCGGTCTCCCTGATCGACGAGACGGAAGCGGGCTTTGCCTGGCTGGAGTGGCACGGGAAACTCAGGCAGGGGAGCGGACGGTTCGACTTCGGAGCCGTTCAGATTCAGATCTGAAGAGAGAAATGACGGCCCCTGGAGGGGTTGGTCCTGCGTTGGGACCGCCTGGCGCGGACCGAGTTTCTCTGGCCTGCGCCCGGTCCGCAGCTCCGAACAGGGGAGAATATGAATGGAGGCAGAAGAACATGAAGCTGTCCAAGCAGGAAAGCGGATTTGTGTGGAAGATGCTGAGGCATGTGGCGGCGGCCGGCAGCATGTTCCGCCCCGTGGACAGTAAGTACTTTGAGGCAGACCCCGCATCGGATCCGGGGGCCAGAGATTTCAGAATCAATCTGGACTGGGCATGGTCTGACGGGGACATTATCCGGAAGTACTGCTCCGCAGCCATGCTTACTCCTATGGAGAAGAAGTTTCTCCTGCGATGGAAGAAACAGGCTCTTCCGGGCCTGTACACCGTGCTGGAGATTACAGACGAAGACGCCATTGTGCTGGGACCGGACGACCCGGAAAGCCCGGACGCCAGGTTCTGGCGGGTGTGCCCGCTGGTTTCGGACTGGGAAGAGATGATCGCTTACAGGACCCCTCCTGTGACCTTTGTGGCGGCCCTGCTGCCCTTCGGGGACCGGATCATCTGTGATGGGGCTGTGGGAGTTGCTGATACGAAGTACGGGGAAGCGGTCATTCGGGGCATGTACGAACGCTATCGCCTGGCGAAGGAGATCGGAACCATCCGCAGCAGTTTCCCGCCGTACAGCGCTTCGGCTTCCACGCGCAGGACAGGCGGCATAAAGACAAAGAGGAAGGGAAAGCGGAAATGATCCGGGCAAGGAAGAAACGTACCCCGGGTCCGGCGGCGCGGGGGGACTGCAAAGCCGAGCCACACCGGTTTCCCTGTTTCGGGTCAGATGGGCCGGTGGGGACGGGGAGTCACATGGAGGAGGAGAAGAAATGAAACTGGAAGGAAAAGAGACCGAGTATGTCTGGGACGTTCTGAGGTGCCTGCTGGCGGCAGGGCATGATGCGCGGGCGAACGGGGAGCCGTTCCCGTTGACCGCGGCCGGAACCCTGGACGGGACTGCCGCCCGTCAGGCTCTGGACTATGTCTGGGAGCACCGGGAGGTGATCGATCTGGTTCTCGCCCGGTCGAAGGACCCCACGAAGCGGATGCTGCTGAGACGCTGGAAGGAGCAGGCGCTCTTCGGCTGGTTTATGCTTTACGAGATCGAAGGGGAAGACGCCCTGATCGGCGGACTGGTCCAGGAGACCAGCATCTGGCGCGTGCGTGCGATGTCGTGTCCCTGGGAGGATATGACAGCTCATCTGCCCCTTCCTCTCCTGTTTCAGGGAGCGCTCCTTCCGGTCGGCAACAGCGTGATCGCGGACGGCATTATGGCGGTCCACAAAGTACCCCACAGTCCGGATGCAGTACAGCCTCTGCTGGACAGATTCCGGCTGGCGAAGGAGCACGGGACCATCCGCAGCAGTTTCCCGCCGTACGGTGCTTCGTCTTCCACGCACCGGACAGGCGTCATAAATAAAAAGAAAAAGGGGAAGCGGAAATGACCCGGGAGCGGAAGAAACTTTCCGTGGGACTGGTGGTCAGCCTGGTCCTGCCGGCCCTGCTGGTGGGGCTTTTCACTCTGGTCCGGAACCGTCGGGCGTTTCTGGATGTGTGGGTGTTCGGGGTGCTGCGGCCCCTGGAGCAGACCCTGGGGCGCCTCTGGTCGCTGTTTCCTCTCTCCGGGCTGGAACTGACCGTGGCGCTCTTTCTGGGGTTTCAGGTTATCTGGCTGATCCGCGCCCTGGTTCTGCTGGTCCGGCAGCGGGAAGGAAAGCAATTTCTGCGCCGTCTGCTGGTGCTTGCGGCCTGCTGGCTGTGGCTCTGGGCCGCGGTGGACTGGCTGTGGAACGCGGCCTATGGAGCTTCCACCTTTTCCGAGCGCAGCGGTCTGACAGCCTGGCCCAGTACGGTGGAGGAACTGGCGACGGTGACCCGTCTTTACGCGGAGAACGCCGCCCGTCTCTCCTCGCAGGTGGCCCGGGACGAAGAGGGCCATTTTGCGGAGGATCTGAAGGACTGCTTCCGCCGGGGGCCCGGGATCTACGAGGCTCTGGAGGAGGAGTTTCCCTGTCTGCAGGGGCCGGACCTGCGCTGCAAGCCCCTTCTCTGCTCCCGCCTGCAGAGCATGCTGGGCTTTACCGGCATGTACTACCCCTTCACCGGCGAGGCCAATGTCAACATTGACGCCCCCGCCTGCCTGGTGCCGGCCACCATCGGCCACGAGATGGCCCATCAGCGGCTGGTCGCCTCGGAACTGGAGTGCAACTTCATCGGGGTCGCCGCCTGCACGTCCTGCGACGACCCGGTTTTTCAGTACTCCGGCTACATGATGGGCCTGATTCACCTCTGCAACGCTCTTTGGCCTGTGGATCAGGATGCCTGGCGACAGATTACTGCGGACTGTTTTACCCCGGAACTGGCGACCGACTGGAACGACAACAATGCCTATTGGGACGCCATGGAATCGCCGGTAGAGGATGTGGCCACCGGGGCCTACGACTCCTTCCTGAAAGGCAACGACCAGGAACTGGGCATGCGCTCCTATGGCGCCTGTGTGGATCTGCTGGTGACTTACGCGCTGGATCGGATGGGTCCCTGGGCGGAAGAGGGGTAGAGGCGTTCTGTCGCCGGCCGCGGGGAAGAGAAGCGCTCTTGCGGACCAGGCGGCCATATGGTATCATACCGCTCAATCATCATTCAATCACAATATGGGAGGAGCATTGGATTGATCGACTACTTCCACCTGAACCTGGACCGGGAGCATCTGCTGGAGATGTCCTCCCTCAGCCTCGCCCATCTGGGGGATGGTGTCTATGAGGTGATGGTCCGCTCTTGGCTCTGCCTCCACGGCAAGGCCCGGGTGCGGGACCTGCACCAGTCCACGATAGGCTACGTATCGGCCCCCGGCCAGGCCAGGCGGTTTGCCCGCATCGAGCCGCTGCTGACGGAGGAGGAACATGATGTGTTCCGCCGGGGACGCAACACCGCTCCCCATTCCATCCCCAAAGCGGCTACCCGGGCGGAGTACCAGACGGCCACGGGGCTGGAGTGTGTGTTCGGCTGGCTGTACCTCCAGGGACGGACCGAACGGCTCAACGAACTGTTTGCCGTCCTCATGGAGGGCGAAGAGGACCTGCTGGAAAGCGGGGAAGAGAGAAGGAGGAAGTGATGGTATGCCGCTGGACGCACTGTGTCTGGGCAGCCTGGTTCAGGAACTGAACGGGGAGGTGTCCGGCTCCCGGGTGGACCGGATCTATCAGCCGGCCCGGGACGAGATCATCCTGGGCATGCGGGGCAGAGGGGCCAATGTGAGACTGCTGCTCTCCGCCAATCCGGCCCGTCCCCGTCCCCAGCTGACGCGGCTGCCCCGGGAGAACCCGGAGACGCCGCCCATGTTCTGCATGCTGCTGCGCAAGCACCTTCAGGGGGCCCGGCTGCTGGAGATCAGTCAGGTCCCCATGGAGCGGGTGGTGAAGTTTCGCTTCGAGGCCACGGACGAGCTGGGAGATCGGGTGGAGCGCACCCTGATTCTGGAGGCCATCAGCCGGCGGGCCAACCTGATTCTGACAGACCCGGAGGGACGGATTCTGGACTGCATCCGCCGGGTGGACTCGCCCATCGGGACGAAGGCGGAGGCCTCCGCCCGCATGCTCCTGCCCGGGATGCTCTATCGCCTGCCGCCGCCGGTAGAAAAGCGGGATCTGGCCTCTCTCAGCCGGGCGGACTGGCTGACCGCCATGGAGGAGGCGTCCGGAGAGTACCGGGCCGCGGACTGGCTGCTGGACCACTTTGGCGGTCTGTCTCCCCTGGTGTGCCGGGATCTGGCCTGTCAGGCTGGCGGACGGACCGATGTGACCTTCGGGGAGCTGGGGGTTTTCGGCCGGGAGCGGCTGACCGATCGGATTCTGGATCTGCTGTCCGGTTCGGAGCGGGTTCCCACCCTGATTTTCCTGGACGGGAAGCTGAAGGACTTTACCTTCTTCCGGCCTGTCCAGTACGACGAGGCGAAGCTGGAGGCGGTATCCTCTTTCTCCGCTCTGCTGGACCGCTTCTACGAGGAGCGGGACAGCCAGGAGCGGGTGAAGCAGAAGGGGCAGGACCTGATCCGCACCGTGACCAGCGCCCGGGACCGGGTGGCCCGGCGGCTGGGCCGTCAGGAGCAGGAGATGGAGAAGGCCCGGGACCGGGACCGGCTGCGGCAGATGGGAGACATCATCACCGCCAATCTCTATGGCATGAAGCGGGGCATGAAGAGCCTGCGGGCCATGAACTTCTATGATCCCGAGGGCGGCGAGATCGAAATCCCTCTGGATCCCCTTCTTACCCCCCAGCAGAACGCCGCCCGCTTTTTTAAGGAATACAGCAAGGCCAGACACGCGGAGGAGGTCCTTCAGGTTCAGCTGGAGAAGGGCCGCGAGGACCTGGCTTACCTGAACAGCGTGCTGGAGTGTATCCGGCTGGCGGAGGGCGAGCGGGATCTGCAGGAGATCCGCCAGGAGCTGACGGACACCGGGTATGTGAAGGCGCGGAGCAAGGGAAAGAAGGAGAAGCGGGTCAGCGCGAAGCCCATGGAGTTCCGCTCCACCACCGGCCTGCGCATCTCCGTGGGAAAGAACAACACCCAGAACGATGCCCTGACCTGCCGTCAGGCGTTCAAAAGCGACATCTGGTTCCATACCCAGAAGATCCACGGCTCCCACGTGATTCTCTGGACAGAGGGTCGGGATCCGGACCTGCAGAGCCTCAACGAGGCCGCCATTCTGGCCGCCTGGTTCTCGCAGGCCCGGGAGAGCGGCCGTGTGCCGGTGGACTATACCCCGGTGCGATACGTGAAAAAACCGGCGGGCGCCCGACCCGGCATGGTGGTTTACACCACGTACGAGACGGCCTGGGTAACGCCGGACGGCGAGCTGGCGAAGCGCCTGCGGGTGCGCGGGTAAAACAGGACGCGAAGTGACGTTAAACCGAAGACAGTGATATTGCGGACGGAACGGCCTCCAGGGCCGATTCCGTCCGCTTTCTCTCATTTTTTCCGGAATCTGGCGTAATTCCCGTTGCGTTTGTGCATGGTGCCCAAAAACAAGATCTCATATTTGTATACTTTGACTATTGCAATGGGGAAATAAAAAAGTTACAATGTTGTTACTAAAGTTACAAACCGATCCGGTGGTTGTCATAACTGTTGCGTTGCTGTTATCATGGACATCGCGACCCCGGTCCCCCTCATCACGAACGGAGAAGGAGTTGTTCCCGATGAAACGAAACCTGATCTGCATCGGCCTGTGTACCATCGCTACGGTCTGCCTGCTGGGCGCCAGCGCCCCTCTGGACGCGGAGCAGACCCCGGCGGAGGAGCCGTCGCTGGCCGGAACTCTGCAGGAGACCCCCGAAGAAGACCTTACATATGATGATGCGCTCCCGTCGGTGGACGGCGAGGCGCAGCCGACTGACGCCCCCGAGGCGCCGGAAGAGCCGGAAGCGGAGCAGACCAGACTGCTGTTCGTGCCCCGGGAACAGGAACCCACCGTGCAGGTCGCCGAGGCTGTGGCCGGGACGGATCCCATGCCCCTGGCCGAGGAGGCGGAGAAAGCCCTGAAGGCCGCCCGCGAGGTGAAGCGGGAGGACCGGATGACCATCGACGGCGAGAAGGCGCCGGCGGATGTGGGGCTGGAAATCCGCAGCGGCACTCCCTACGTGGCGCTGGCCGGCATGGCGAGAGCCCTGGATGATACCGCCACCAGCAGCTGGAACAAGAGCTCCTCCACGCTCACCATCAAAACATCGAAGATGACGGTTACCGCCAAGGTGGGGCAGCTGTACGTGGAGGCCAACGGTCGCTATCTGTATCTGCCCGCAGGTGTGAAGCTGAGCAACGGTTCCGTTTCCATTCCCCTGGCGACGGCGGCGAAGATCTTTGACGCCAAGCTGAACTGGAACTCCTCGGCCAGTACCGCCACCCTCACCACCGGCAGCGGGGCTCTGAAGTCCGGCAGCGCCTACTATGACGAGAACAGCCTCTTCTGGCTGTCCCGGGTTATTTATCTGGAGAGCGGCAACCAGCCCCTGGAGGGCAAGATGGCGGTGGGCAACGTGGTGCTCAACCGGGTCTCCAGCAGCAGCTTTCCGAACACCATCGTGGGGGTTCTGTCTCAGAAGAACCAGTTCTCCACCTATCGCAGCGGCAAGATGAAGTCCGCGAATCCCAACGCGGAGAGCGTGATTGCCGCCAAGCTGGTCCTGGACGGCGGCGTGGTGGCCAAGACAAAGGGCGCGCTGTGGTTTGACTCCGCCCCGAGCAGCTGGGCCTCCAGGAACCGCACCTATGTGGCGACCATCGGGGGCCACCGCTTCTTCAAGTGAATCCAGGTGAATCCGCAAAGCGCGACTGCAGCCCGCAGCCGCGCTTTTTCTTCGGGGAGGAGGAGGAAAGCAGAAAATGGGTATTCCTTTTTGCCGGTTTCCTGATATAATAGGAAGCGCTTAGTCGGGCCGCCGAAGGCCTTTAGGAGGGCAAGGACGATGACGAGAGAAGAGGCCCGGGAGATTGCCATGCAGCTGGTCTTTTCCCTGAGTTTTGGAAATGCGGAGGCGGGAGAGGTGCTGGAGCGGAATCTGACCGAGGAGCGGTTCCAGACGCTGAAGGAGGAGTCCCCCCTCTATGCCAATTTCCCCAATCGCAAGCAGGAGGCCTATATCCGGGAGCTGGTTCAGGGGGTGTTCCTCCATGGGCCGGAACTGGACCAGTATATCGGAAGCTACGCCAGGGGCTGGTCTTTCGCCAGAATTCCACGCATGGCGGCGGCCATCATGCGCACCTGCATGTACGAGCTGCTCTACATGCCGGACATTCCCAACGCGGCGGCCATCAACTCCGCGGTGAACATCGCCAAGAAGTACGAGGATCCCAAGGTGGTATCCTTCATCAATGGCATCCTGGGGAGCTTTGCCCGGAAGGAGTTTGCCGATACCCCGCCGCGTCCCGAGAAGAAAGGGAAGGCGGACGACGCAAAGCCTGAGGAGCGCGCCGCTCCGGAGGAGAAGCCGGAATGAGGGTTCTGGGACTGGACACCAGCAACTACACCACCTCCGCCGCCCTGTTTGACGGAACCGGCGGAGACAGCCGGGGAAAACTGCTGGAGGTGCGGCCGGGCGAATTGGGGCTGCGGCAGAGCGAGGCGCTGTTTCAGCATGTGAAGCGGCTGCCCGAGGTGGTCTCCAGTCTGAAGGAACCCTTCGGATCCCTGAAGGCCGTGGGGGCCAGTACCCGGCCAAGGCCGGTGGAAGGCTCCTACATGCCCTGCTTTCTGGCGGGCGCCTCTCAGGGCAGAACGCTGGCCGGCGTGCTGGGCGTGCCGTTTTTCCCATGGTCTCACCAGGAGGGACATCTGGCGGCGGCGGCCTGGTCCGCCGGCCATATGGAACTGCTGGAGGGCGAGTTTCTGGCCTGGCACCTGTCCGGCGGCACCACGGAACTGCTGCGGGCGGAACCCGCGGGGAGCGGATTCCGGGTGGAGAAGCTGGGAGGCACCAGCGACATTTCGGCCGGCCAGCTGATCGATCGCACCGGAGTGCTTCTGGGGCTGGCCTTTCCGGCCGGAAAAGCGCTGGACGCCCTTTGGCGGCCGGGCGAACGTCCTTTTCGGGTGAAGCTCCGGGATCTGACCTTCTCCCTCTCCGGCATGGAGAACCAGGTGAAGAGCCGGATGGAGCAGGGACAGCCCCCCGAGGCTCTGGCGGGCTTTGTGCTGGATACCGTGGCGGACACCGTGCTGCGCGCCACCCGGGAGGCTATGGAGCGCTGGCCGGGGCTGCCGGTGCTCTGCTCCGGTGGCGTGGCGTCCAACCGTCGGCTGCGGCAGGTCCTGGAGGAGGGCTGCGGCGCGCTTTTCGCCGAGCCGGCCTATTCCACGGATAACGCCATGGGCGTCGCCATTCTTACCTGGCGGGCTCTGGAGAGAGGGGAGAGAGGAGAACCGTGAACGAACAGACCGTTTATACGCCCGGTATGGTGGGCGCATACCTGCGCTCTGCGATGGACCGGGATCCGAACCTGGCCAGGATTCAGGTGCGGGGAGAGGTTTCGGGGTACAGCCGCTATTCGTCGGGGTACGTGTATTTCTCCCTCAAGGACGAGGAGAGCGTGCTCAAATGCGTGATCTTTCCCCGGGAGGCGGCCGGCATCCGCTTTGACATGAGCAACGGCATGCAGGTGCGGGCCTCCGGCAAGATCACCGTCTTTCCCAAAAACGGATACTATCAGATGCAGTGCTGGCGTATCGTGCCCGAGGGGATCGGGGACCTGCACGTGGCGTTTGAGCGGATGAAGGCCAAGCTGGAACGGGAGGGGCTCTTCGATCCCTCCCGCAAGAAGCGTATCCCCGCCATGCCCCGCTGCATCGCTCTGGTGACATCTCCGGAGGGCAAGGCCGTCCGGGACATGATCCGGATTCTGGGAGCCAGGTGGCCCATGACCCGGGTCCGCGTGGTGCCGGTCCACGTGCAGGGGGACGGAGCCGCGGAGGAGATCGCCAACGCCATCCGCTGGGTCAACTACTTCCGGGCGGCGGACCTGATCATCACCGGACGGGGCGGCGGTTCCATGGAGGAACTGTGGGCCTTCAACGAGGAAGTCCTGGCCCGCTCCATCGCGGACTCCGCGATTCCCGTTATCTCCGCGGTCGGGCATGAGCCCGATGTGACCATCGCGGACTATGTGGCGGATCTGCGGGCTTCCACGCCCTCCAACGCGGCGGAGAAGGCCGTGCCGGACCAGGGCGAGGTGGCCGCCGCCCTTCAGGGCATGGAAAGCTCCATGCGCAGCAGCATGAATCACCGCCTGGAAAAGCTCCGGCAGAGACTGAAGCGCCTGGGAGAGAGCCGGATGATGACGGACCCCACCGCCTACTTCCGGGACAGACGTCTCGTACTGGATTACCAGGAGAGACGGTTGGCCAACGGCCTGACCCGCAGCGTCACCGCTCAGCACACGCGGCTGGCGCGTCTCACCCTGGCGCTGCCCCACGGCATGGAGAACACCCTCGCGTCGCGCCGGCAGCGGATGGGGCGGCTGGCGGCCTCTCTGGACGCGTTGAGCCCTCTGAAAGTGCTGGGCCGCGGCTACGCCATCGCGACCCGGGAGGGGACCCCCATCACCTCCGTGACCGAGGTGACGGCGGGAGACGCCTTTACCCTGCGGCTGGCGGACGGCAGCGTGGACTGCCAGGTGACGGAGAACCCGGCTGCGGGTGTAAACGGGCCGGAAAACAGCGGAGATACAGAAAGGATGTCTGGTGATGGCTGAAAACGGGAAACGGAATTTCGAGGCCTCCATGGCCCGGCTGGAGCAGATTGTCACCCTGCTGGAACGGGGAGACGCTCCCCTGGAGCAGGCGCTGACCCTCTTTGAGGAGGGAGCGGGGCTGCTGCGCAGCTGCCAGCAGCAGCTGGACGAAGCGGAGCAGAAGGTTACCCTGCTGACCTCCCGCGCGGACGGGCGGCCCGTCGAGACGGTATTTCAGGGGGATCAGGCATGAACCGGGAGTACGACATGATCCTGCGGGAAGACCAGGAGAAGGTGGAGAGCGCCCTCTCGGATCTCTTTCGGACGGATCGGCAGTACGCGGACCTGCAGGAGGCCATGGAGTACTCGCTCCTGGCCGGAGGAAAGCGGATCCGGCCGGTGCTTGTGCTGGAGAGCTGCCGGCTGTGCGGCGGAGACCCCGAGCGGGCTCTGCCCCTGGCCTGCGCCATCGAGATGATTCACACCTATTCCCTGATTCACGACGATCTGCCCGCCATGGACAACGACGATCTGCGTCGGGGCCGGCCCACCAACCACGTGGTTTATGGCGAAGCGACGGCCATCCTGGCGGGAGACGGTCTGTTGACCGCCGCCTTCGAGCAGCTGGTCCGGGCGGAGCTTCCGCCGGCGTCCCTCGTGGAGGCGGTGCGCTGCCTGGCCCATGCCGCCGGTCCCCAGGGGATGGTGGGCGGACAGGCCATGGATATGGCCGGCGAGGGACACGCCCTTACCCGGGACGAACTGGAGACGCTTCAGAGCCTGAAGACCGGAGCGCTCATCGCCGCCGCGGCGGAACTGGGCGTGATCGCCGCCGGAGGCGGAGAGAAGCAGCGCCGGAGCATCCGCCGCTACGCCCAGGCCGTCGGCCGGGCCTTCCAGATCCGGGATGACATGCTGGATGTGACCGGCACGGATCAGGAGCTGGGGAAACCGGTGGGATCGGACAACGCCAATCAGAAAAGCACCTTTGTGACCGCCCTCGGGCTGGATGGCTGCACCCTGGAGATCGAACACCTCACCGCCGAAGCCCTGGACGCTCTGCAGGGCTTTGAGAATCCCGGATTCCATATCTGGCTGGCCCGGAAACTGGCGACCAGAACGAAATAATTCCTCGGGGGAGGAAATCGGCTTGACCGTTCAATGGCACAATCGAAAATACAGCCCTCTTCTGGCGGATATCTCCGACCAGAAGGCGGAAGAGCTGTGCGCGCAGCTGCGTCAGGAACTGGTGGAAGCCGTATCCAGAACCGGAGGGCACCTGGCCTCCAATCTGGGAGCCGTGGAGCTGACGGTGGCCATTCACCGCGTCTTCGACACGATGGCGGACCGGCTGGTCTACGACGTGGGTCACCAGTGCTATCCCCATAAGCTCCTGACCGGGCGCAGTCTGGAGCAGCTGCGGCAGTTCGGCGGCGTGGCGGGCTTTCCGAAACCGGAAGAGAGTCTCCACGACGCCTTCATTGCCGGGCACGCGTCCAACTCCGTGGCGGTGGCGCTGGGCATGGTCCGGGCCAGGGACATGTTCCAGGAGAATTATCACGTGCTGGCGATCATCGGGGACGGAGCCCTTACGGGAGGCCTGGCCTACGAGGGGCTTTCCAACGCGGGCGCCTGCGGCTCTCAGCTGCTGGTGATTCTCAACGACAACGGCATGTCCATTGCCCCCAACGTGGGAGGCATGGCCAGCTACCTGGCCCGTCAGCGCCTGAAGCCCACCTACCGAGCGTTCAAGAAGCGCTATGCGAAGATCATGAACTCCATCTGGCTGGGGCGGAAGATCTATCAGTTTACCCATAAGCTCAAGGAGATGCTGCGCCAGAGCCTGCTGCCCTGCAGCATGTTCGAGGACATGGGGTTCACCTACCTCGGACCGGTGGACGGGCACGACCTGAAGCAGCTGACCAGCATTCTCAGCTATGCCAGGGAGCTGGACAGTCCGGTGCTGCTCCATGTGAAGACCGTCAAGGGAAAGGGATATCGCCCCGCCGAGGAGAATCCGGACGCGTTCCATGGGGTGTCCCCCTTTGATCCCGTTACGGGTAAGCCCCTCAAAAAAGCCGGAGAGACCTTCTCTTCGGTGTTCGGGCGCTGCCTGGCCAGGCTGGGAATCCAGGACGAACGGGTGTGCGCCATCACCGCCGCCATGGCGGGCGGCACCGGGCTGGATCAGTTCCAGAAGGCCTGTCCCACCCGGTTCTTCGATGTGGGGATCGCCGAGGGCTGCGCGGCCACGATGGCGGCCGGCATGGCGAAGCAGGGAGCGATCCCGGTGTTCGCGGTCTACTCCACCTTTCTGCAGCGGGCCTATGACATGCTCCTCCACGACACCGCCATTGACCGGCTCCACGTGGTGCTTGGGGTGGACCGGGCCGGACTGGTCGGGGAGGACGGGGAGACCCACCAGGGAATCTTCGACGTGGCCTATCTGGATACGATTCCCGGTATGACCGTGCTGGCCCCCTCCAGCTATGCGGAAGTAGAGCAGATGCTGGAACGGGCGGTGCTGCGCATGGACGGGCCGGTGGCGGTCCGCCTGCCCCGAGGCAGCGAGGGAGCTTACCGGGACTCTTCCGGCGAGGAACCGGTGGTTGTGCTGCGGGCCGGAACAGACGTTACGCTGGCGGGGTACGGGGCGGAGATCAACGAGCTTCTGCAGGCAGCGGACCTTCTGGAGAAGGACGAGGTGTCCGCGGAAGTGATCAAGATCAATGTCCTGACGCCCCTGCAGCCGGAAGTGTTGCTGGATTCGGTGCGGAAAACCGGTGTCCTGGTGACGGCGGAAGACTCTGCCCACCGGGGCAGCGTGGGCGAGCGGGTGTGCGCTGCTCTGGCGGAAGCGGGCCTGTCCGCCCGTATCTGCCGGCTGGACTGCGGCGGCTTCGTGCAGCACGGCTCCGTGACGCGCCTGAAGCAGGAACTGGAACTGGACGCGGAGGGCATTGCCCGCCGGGCAAAGGAGGCGCTGGGCCATGGCGGCTAAGAAGAGACTGGATGTTGCTCTGACGGAGAAGGGGCTGGCGGAAAGCCGGCAGAAGGCTCAGGCTCTGATCATGGCCGGCGAGGTCTATGTCAACGACCGCAGGGTGGACAAGGCGGGCACTCAGGTCCGGGAGGACGACCATCTGGAGGTCCGGGGCCGGGGATTGCGCTATGTGAGCCGGGGCGGCCTTAAACTGGAGAAGGCCCTGCAGTGCTGGCCCATTGACCTGAACGGCGCCATCTGCGCGGACATCGGGGCTTCCACCGGCGGCTTTACGGACTGCATGCTGTGTAACGGCGCCGAGTACGTCTATGCGGTGGATGTGGGACACAATCAGCTGGACTGGAAGCTGCGGACGGATCCCCGGGTGAACTGCATGGAGGGGACCAACGCCCGCTACCTGACGGAGGAGCAGATCCCCCGGAAGCTGGATTTCTTCTCCGTGGACGTGATTTTCATCTCTCTGAACCTGATTCTTCCCGCCCTGCGGCCCCTGATGCGGGAGGGCGGCCAGGCGGTGTGCCTCATCAAACCTCAGTTCGAGGCCGGGAAGGAGAAGGTAGGCAAGAAGGGCGTGGTGCGGGATCCCGCCGTGCACCTGGAGGTGCTGGAGCGCTTCCTGGACTACGCCGCCGACTCCGGATTTACGGTTCGGGACATCACGTTCTCGCCCATCCGGGGTTCTGAGGGAAACATTGAATACCTGGGATGGCTTACCGCCGGTGAGGGACCGGCTTTCCGCGGGGACCTGAAGGCCCTGGTAGAGCAGTCCCACCTGCTGGGAAAGGAGGAGAACCCGTGAAAATCATTCTCAGCTCCAATCCCTATCGGGATCGGGGACTGCGGACCGCTCTGGAGGCCCGCCGCATTCTGGAGCAGGAAGGGGCGACGACCTCGGTCTGCATGTCCTTTCTCCCCCGCAAGGGGGATAAGGTGGAAATACCCCGGCAGATGACGTTTCCTCCCCTGGCGGAGGAGCTGAAAACCGCGGACCTTCTGGTCTGCTTTGGCGGGGATGGCACCATCCTCCATGCCGCCCGGGACGCCACGCTCCACAATGTTCCCATTCTGGGCGTGAACATGGGCAGCGTGGGCTTCATGGCGGAGCTGGAACGCAGCGAACTGCCTCTGCTGGCGGCGCTGCCCCATGGCCGGTATACCCTGGAGGAGCGGATGATGCTGGACGTGAAAGCGTTTCGGGGGAACCGGGTGCTCAGTCAGGATCTCGCCCTCAACGACGCGGTGCTCTCGAAAGGTTCCAGCGCCCGGGTGGCGGAGATGGAGGTCATGGCGGATCAGGTGGAAGTGATGTCGGTGACGGGGGACGGCATCATCATCGCGACGCCCACCGGATCCACCGGCTATTCCATGTCCGCGGGAGGCCCCATTGTAGAGCCCGCTTCCCGCTGCATTCTCGTCACGCCGGTCTGCGCTCATCAGCTGGCCGTCCGGGCGATGGTCCTGTCTCCCGAACGGACGGTAAGCATCCGGATGCCGAAGGGCAACCGGAAGCAGATCTATCTGTCTGTGGACGGAGGGAAGGCTCTTCGCCTCTCCGGAGGCGACCGGGTGGAAATCACCAGGTCCGCTTATACGACCAAGCTGATTCGGGTTGCGTACCGCAGCTTCTACCAGATCATCAATCAGAAGTTGGGAGGGTGCAGACCGTAATGAATCCGAGACACAATATGATCCTGAAACTGATCCGGGAGCTGGACGTGACAACCCAGAAGAATCTGGTGGACGCCCTTTCCAAGGCGGGAATCGATGTGACCCAGGCCACCATCTCCCGGGATCTGAAGGAACTGGGGATCGTGAAAAAGCGGATTCCTGAGGAGGGGTTCCGCTACGTCTACGATCCGTCTACGCTCATCTCCGGCGTGGATATGCGCCTGGCCGACATCTGCAGGACGGCGACGCTCAGCGTCACGACCGCCGGCAACCAGGTCGTGAT
>CANRFA010000045.1 GCA_947629775.1 uncultured Oscillospiraceae bacterium | reverse complement strand
CACCGGCGCCACCGTCTCCGGCCCCATCCCCCTGCCTACCAAGAAGGAGATCGTCACCATCCTCCGGGCTGTCCACATGTTCAAGGACTCCCGTGAGCAGTTCGAGCGCCGCACCCACAAGCGCCTGATCGATGTCATCCGGCCCACCCCCAAGACCGTGGAGGCCCTGATGAACATGGAGCTGCCCGCCGGCGTCGAAATCTCCATCAAGCTCTGAGATCCCCTTTCCATCCAGTCAGCACCGCAGCCCGTCGCGTTTTGAGACGGGCGGGTCAAGTCGTCGGAGCAATGGCACCCAGCCCAATGGGGAGCTAACTACGCCGACCAATAACCTGAAACAGGAGGCAATAACCAGTCATGCAGAAAGCAATCATCGGCAAAAAGATCGGTATGACCCAGATCTTCGATGACGCCGGCAAGGTGATTCCCGTCACTCTGATCCAGGCCGGCCCCTGCACCGTGGTGCAGAAGAAGACCACCGAGAAGGATGGCTACGAGGCCATTCAGCTGGGGTTTGACACGGTCAAAGAGAAGAAGCTCACGAAACCCGAGCTGGGCCACCAGAAGAAGGCCGGCCTGAGCGAGTACAAGAGAGTCCTCAAGGAGTTCCCCCTGCAGGACTGCTCGAAGTACGAAGTGGGCGACGAGCTCACCTGCGACGTCTTCGCCGAGGGCGAGTACGTGGACGTGACCGGCATCAGCAAGGGCCACGGCTACCAGGGCGCCGTCAAGCGTCGCGGAGCCCACATCCAGAAGATGACCCACGGCGGCGGCCCCGTGCACCGTCACTCCGGCTCCATGGGTTCCACCACCGATCCCAGCCGGATTTTCAAGGGCAAGATCGGCGCCGGCCAGATGGGCAACGAGCAGTCCACGGTTCTCAACCTCGACATCGTCAAGGTGGACACCGAGCTGGGACTGATCGCGGTCCGGGGCGCCATTCCCGGCCCCAAGGGCGGCGTGGTATACGTGAAGAACACCGTCAAGACCCACGTGGAGAAGAAGGCTGGCGCCGCTGTCAGCATCAACCCGCAGAAGCAGTCCGGCCGCGGCAATCCGCAGAAGGCTTCCGCGCGTACCCGCTAAGGAAAGGAGAGTGTAGAACATGCCCAGTGCTAACGTGTTTGATATGGGTGCGAAGCAGATCGGCACCCTCGAGCTCTCCGAGGCTGTCTTCGGCATCGAGCCCAAGGAGACCGCGGTTCACACCGCAGTCAAGAACTACCTGGCCAATCAGCGCCAGGGCACCCAGAGCGCTCTGACCCGCGCCGAAGTTTCCGGCGGCGGCAAAAAGCCCTGGCGTCAGAAGGGAACCGGCCACGCCCGTCAGGGCTCCACCCGGGCTCCCCAGTGGACCCATGGCGGCATCGTGTTTGCCCCCAAGCCCCGCAGCTATCGGGTCTCCATGAACAAAAAGACGAAGAGGCTGGCCCTCAAGTCCGCCCTGTCCGCCAAGGCCGCCGAGGGCAAGGTCCTTGTGATTGACGGTCTGAAGCTGGACGAGATCAAAACGAAGACCATGAAGGCTTTCCTGGACGGCCTGAACGCCGACAAGCCCATGATCATCACCGCCGGCGTAGACCAGACCATCGTCAAATCCGCCCGCAATATCCCCGGCACCGTCACCACTCCGGCCAACATTCTCAATGTTTACGATATCGTGAACGCCAGGCAGCTGGTCATCGACAAGGCTGCGCTGGCCATCATCGAGGAGGTGTATGCGTAATGGCGAGCACCGCTTATGACATCATCCGGCGCCCCATCATCTCCGAGCGGTCCATGGCGCAGACCGAGATGCGTCGGTACACCTTTGAGGTCGATCGGTCCGCGAACAAGATCGAGATCGCCAAAGCGGTCGAGGAGATCTTCGGCGTGAAGGTCGCCAAGGTGAACACCCTGAACATGCAGGGCAAGGCCAAGCGGATGGGCAACCGTCCCGAGGGCCGCCGCCCCCACTGGAAGAAGGCCATGGTCACCCTGACCCCTGATTCCAAGACCATCGAGTTCTTCGAGGGCATGGTGTAAGGAGGAGAATGAAAAATGGCTATCAGAACCTATAAGCCCACGACTCCCTCTCGCCGCCACATGACCGTGAGCGCCTTCGAGGGAATCGACAAGAAGGCCAAGCCTGAACGCTCCCTTCTGGAGCCTCAGAAGAAGCACGCCGGCCGCAACAGCTACGGCCACATCACCGTCCGTCACCACGGCGGCGGCAACCGCCAGAAGTATCGCGTCATCGACTTCAAGCGGGACAAGGAAGGTCACGCCACCGTGATCAACCTCCAGTACGACCCCAACCGCTCCGCCAACATCGCCCTCATCCAGTATGAGGACGGCGAGAAGCGTTATATCCTCGCTCCCAACGGCCTGAAGGCCGGCGCCACCGTTTCCACCGGTCCCGACGCCGACATTCTGCCCGGCAACTGCCTGCCCATCTCCAACATCCCCGTGGGCGAGACCATCCACAACATCGAGCTGTACCCCGGCAAGGGCGCTCAGCTGGTGCGCTCCGCCGGCACCGCCGCGCAGCTGATGGCCAAGGAGAACGGCATGGCTCAGATCCGTCTCCCCTCCGGCGAGGTGCGTCTGGTCCGGGAATCCTGCAAGGCCACCATCGGCCAGGTCGGCAACACCGACTACGCCAACATCCAGATCGGCAAGGCCGGTCGTAAGCGCCACATGGGCTGGCGTCCCACCGTCCGTGGCTCCGTCATGAACCCGAACGACCACCCCCATGGCGGTGGCGAGGGCAAGAGCCCTGTCGGTCGTCCCGGCCCCGTAACTCCCTGGGGCAAGCCCGCCATGGGTTATAAGACCCGCAAGACGAAGAACCCCACCGATAAGTTCATCGTCAAGCGTCGCGGTTCCAAGTAAGGAGGCAGTGAAAGATGAGCAGAAGTATCAAGAAAGGCCCCTTTTGCGCCCCTGAGCTGCTGAAGCGGGTCGATGAGATGAACCGGAAGAACGAGAAGAAGGTCCTCAAGACCTGGAGCCGTGCCTCCACCATCTTCCCCTCTTTCGTGGGTCACACCTTCGCCGTCCATGACGGCCGCAAGCACGTTCCCGTCTACGTGACCGAAGACATGGTCGGCCACCGGCTCGGCGAGTTCGCTCCCACCCGGACCTTCCGTGGCCACGCCGGAAGCAAGACCGGCAAGTAAGGGAGGAGAGAGACAATGGAAAAGGAAGCTGTCGCGAAACTGAAGTATCTGCGGATCTCCCCCCGTAAAGTGAAGATCGTTCTGGATCTGATCCGGAACAGGGATGTGGCCGCCGCCCGCGCCATCCTGGCGCAGACTCCGAAGGCCGCCTCCGGACCCGTGCTGAAGACGCTGAACAGCGCCGTCGCCAACGCCGAGGCCAACCACGAGATGGACCCCGATAAGCTGTACGTCGCCGAGTGCTATGTCTGCCCCGGCCCGATCCTGAAGCGGATCCGTCCGGTTTCCAAGGGCCGTGCCTACCGGATCAACAAGCGGACCTCTCACGTCACCATCGTTGTGAAAGAGGACTAAGGGAGGAGGAACACAATGGGACAGAAAGTCAATCCCCACGGCCTGCGCGTGGGTGTCATTAAGGATTGGGACTCCCGCTGGTACGCCCGCAACGAGAAGGTGGGCGACCTCATCGTGGAGGACAAGAAGATTCGCGACTATCTGAAGAAGAGCCTGTATGCCGCCGGCGTTCCCCGCATCGAGATCGAGCGGGACAGCAACCGGGTGCGCATCTATCTCCACTGCGCCCGTCCCGGTGTGGTCATCGGCAAGGGCGGCGAGGAGATCAAGAAGCTCGAAGCTTCCCTCGTGAAGATGCTCGGCAAGCCCGTCGATCTGAAGATCGTCGAGGTCCGGGACGCCGACACCAACGCGCAGCTGGTGGCCGAGAACATCGCCCAGCAGCTGGAGAAGCGCATCGGGTTCCGCCGCGCCATGAAGAACGCCATGGGCCGCGCCATGCGCATGGGCGCCAAGGGCATCAAGACCAGCGTCTCCGGACGTCTGGGCGGCGCCGAAATCGCCCGCACCGAGCACTATCACGACGGCACCATCCCCCTGCAGACCCTGCGTGCCGATATCGATTACGGCTTCTGCGAGGCCGCTACCACCTACGGCCGGATCGGCGTCAAGGTGTGGATCTACAAGGGCGAGGTTCTCACCCAGGCCCTGCGCACCACTCCCCGTACGCTGGATACCAGCAAGCCCTATCAGGAGCGCCGCGAGCGGCCCCGCCGCCGCGACGATCGCCGGGGCGGCTTCAACCGGGATCGCCAGGGCGGCGGCTACAACCGCGGTCCCCGTCCCGCCGGCCAGGGTGGCTATAACAACAACCGCGGCCCCCGTCCCAACGGCCCCGCCGCTCCGAAGGAAGGAGGCGCTCAGTAATGCTGCTGCCGAAGCGCGTCAAGTACCGCCGTGTACACCGCGGTCGCATGAAGGGCAAGGCCCTGCGCGGCAATACCGTTACCTACGGTGACTTTGGCCTCCAGGCCACTGAGCCCGCGTGGATCACCAGCAACCAGATCGAGGCGGCCCGTATCGCCATGACCCGCTACACCAAGCGTGGCGGTCAGGTCTGGATCAAGATTTTCCCCGACAAGCCCATTACCGAGAAGCCGGCCGAGACCCGTATGGGTTCCGGTAAGGGCTCCCCGGAGTACTGGGTGGCTGTGGTCAAGCCCGGCCGCGTCATGTTTGAGATTGCCGGCGTATCGGAAGATATCGCCCGCGAGGCACTGCGTCTGGCCAGCCACAAGCTGCCCATCAAGAGCAAGATCGTCAGACGCGAGGATACCGAGAAGGGTGGTGAAGCGTAATGAAGGCCAGTGAAGTCCGCAAGATGTCCAGCGCCGAGCTGGAGAGCAAGCTGAAGGACCTGAAGAAGGATCTGTTTAATCTGCGCCTGCAGCACGCCACCAACCAGCTGGATAACCCCATCCGGATCGCCGAGATCAGGAAGGATATCGCCCGGGTCAAGACCATCATCCGCGAGCAGCAGCTCGCCAGCCGCTAAGGAGGAGGAACGAGGCAATGGAAAACAGAACTTCTTCCCGCAAGACCAGAGTCGGCCTGGTGGTCTCCGATAAGATGGATAAGACCGTTGTGGTCGCCATCGCAGACCGCGTGGCCCATCCGCTCTACAAGAAGATCGTGAAGAGAACCTATAAGCTGAAGGCTCACGACGAGCTCAACCAGTGTGGCGTGGGCGACCGCGTCAAGGTCATGGAGACCCGCCCCCTGTCCAAGGACAAGCGGTGGCGCGTGGTTGAGATCATTGAGAAGGCGAAGTAAGGAGGTGTCGGCATGATTCAACAGGAAACCTATCTGAAGGTGGCCGACAACACCGGTGCCAAGGAGATCAAGACCATTCTGGTACTGGGCGGCTCCAAGCGCAAGTTCGGCAACATCGGTGACGTCGTGGTTGCCTCCGTCCGCAAGGCTCAGCCCGGCGGCACGGTGAAGAAGGGCGAAGTGGTCAAGGCCGTCATCGTCCGCTCCACCCGCGGGGTCCGCCGTCCCGACGGTTCCTATGTCCGTTTCGACGACAACGCCGCCGTTCTCATCCGCGAAGATAAGAACCCTCGTGGCACCCGTATCTTTGGCCCGGTGGCCCGCGAGCTGCGCGACAAGGATTACATGAAGATCCTGTCACTGGCTCCCGAAGTGCTGTAAGGGAGGGCGAGTGAAATGAGTAAGATGAACATTCGCAAGGGCGACACCGTTGTCGTCCTGTCCGGCAAGGACAAGGGCAAGCAGGGCAAGATCCTGGTGTCCATGCCCACCGAGGGCAAGGTCATTGTGGAGAAGGTCAACATGGTCAGCCGCCACACCAAGCCCCGTCAGCAGGGCGAGCAGGGCGGCATCATCTCCAAGGAAGCCCCCATCTACGCCTGCAAGGTGCAGTGCGTGTGCCCCAAGTGCCATAAACCCACCAGAGTCGCCCACAGCTTCAAGGATGACGGCAGCAAGGTCCGCGTCTGCAAGAAGTGCGGCGCTGAGCTGTAAGAGAGGAGGAGCTGATTCCCAATGGCTGATAAGAAGAAGAAGGCCGAGGCTCCTGCCGAGCCCGTCGTTAAGAGGACTCCGAATCTGAAGGCGAAGTATCAGGCGGAGATCGCTCCCGCTCTGATGCAGAAGTTCGGGTACAAGTCCGTCATGCAGATCCCCCGTCTGGAGAAGGTCGTGGTCAGCTGCGGCTGCAGCGAGGCCCGCGAGAACGCCAAGGTGCTGGACGCCGTGGTGCGCGACCTGACCACCATCACCGGCCAGAAGGCCGTGGTCACCAAAGCCCGGAAATCCGTAGCGAACTTCAAGCTGCGGGAAGGCATGCCCATCGGCGCGAAGGTCACGCTGCGCGGCGATAAGATGTGGGAGTTCCTGGACCGCCTGTTCAACGTGGCCCTGCCCCGTGTCCGCGACTTCCGCGGCATCTCCGCCGACGCCTTTGACGGCCGCGGCAACTTCGGTGTCGGCGTCAAAGAGCAGCTGATCTTCCCCGAGATTGAATACGATAAAATCGATAAAATCAGGGGTATGAATATTGTGGTGTGCACCACGGCCCGGACCGACGAAGAGGCCCGCGAGCTGCTCCGGCAGGTCGGCGCTCCCTTCGCGACCCGCTAAGGAGGAGGAAGAATTCATGGCGAAGAAGTCTATGATCCTGAAGCAGCAGGCTGCGCCCAAGTTCTCCAGCCGCCGCTACAACCGCTGCAAGATCTGCGGCCGTCCCCACGCCTATCTGCGCGACTACGGCATCTGCCGTATCTGCTTCCGCGAGCTGGCCTACAAGGGCCAGATCCCCGGTGTCCGGAAGGCTTCCTGGTAAGGAAATTTTCCCGGGAAAGGGTTCGGAAGGGCCCTTTCCCGGAACAATCTTCCCACGCAGCCGGGTGTGCGGGGCCTGAAGTTCTTGCAACCCGACTTCAGATGGAGTATAATGGCCCGGCTGTGCCAAAGTGCCCCCTGGGGGCAGCGGAAACGGAAATAAAGTTTCCACGCAGCCGGGCGTACGGTCCGCTTTCCTCTCTTTCCGGAGGGCGGCGGCCGTCGGTTCTGTCCAGCCTTCCCCCAAAGCCGGAGACCGCGTGTTCCCATGGCTGGTCCGGCGGGAGGGCGGCGGAACGCTCTGTCCGACTCAGCCCGCGTCCTGTGCGCGGTTCTGACAGCGTTTCCGCCCGGCCCGGGCGGAGACGCGAAGGCGGTCAACAGGTCGGAGAAGTTACCTGCTCTCCGATACCTTGCCGTCTGTACCGGGAAACCGGTAATCTGAACAGGAGGTAAACAGTCCATGCAAATCACTGACCCTATTGCGGATATGCTGACCCGGATCCGCAATGCCAACAATGCAAAGCATGACTCCGTGGACGTACCAGCGTCCAACATGAAGAAGTCCATCGCGCAGATTCTGCTGGAGGAAGGCTACATCAAGAACTTCCAGCTGATGAACGACGGTACCCAGGGCGTTATCCGCATCACGCTGAAGTACGGCGCCGGCAAGGGCAAGGAGAAGGTCATCACCGGCCTCAAGCGCGTTTCCAAGCCCGGCCTGCGTATCTACGCGGGTGCCGACGAACTGCCCAGAGTCCTCCGCGGTCTGGGCATCGCCATCATCTCCACATCCAGGGGCGTCATGACCGATAAGAAGGCCCGTCAGGCCCATGTCGGCGGCGAAGTCCTCGCGTTCGTGTGGTAAGGAGGGGGACCAGGTATGAGCAGAATCGGCAGAACCCCTATCGCCATCCCCGCCGGTGTGGAGATCAGGGTTGAAGACGGCAACGTCGTTACTGTTAAGGGTCCGAAGGGGTCCCTGACGCAGCAGTTCAAGCCCACCATGACCATCACCCAGGAGAACGGCCACCTGCATGTCACCCGTCCGGACGACAACAAGGCGAACCGCGCTCTCCACGGCCTGACCCGCAGCCTGCTGCACAACATGGTCGTGGGCGTCACCGAGGGCTTCAAGAAGGAACTGGACGTCAACGGTGTCGGCTACCGTGTCGTCAAGGAAGGCAACAAGCTGGTCATGAACCTGGGGTATTCCCACCAGGTCATCGTGGAAGAGGTCCCCGGGATCACCTTCGAGGTTCCCGGCCCCAACAAGATCATCGTCCACGGCTGCGACAGGCAGCAGGTCGGCCAGATCGCCGCTGAAATCAGAGAGAAACGTCCTCCTGAGCCGTACAAGGGCAAGGGGATTAAGTATACCGACGAGGTCATCCGCCGCAAGGCCGGTAAGACCGGAGCCAAGAAGTAAGAAGGAGGTGTGCCAACATGATCAACAGACCCGATACCCGCAGCCAGCGCATCAAGCGGCATAAGCGTGTGCGCGCCAAGATTTCCGGCACGCCCGAGCGTCCCCGTCTGAACGTATTCCGCAGCGAGACCAACATCTACGCCCAGGTCATCGACGACGTCCACGGCGTAACGCTGGTTTCCGCTTCTTCTCTCGAGAAGGACTTCGCCTGCGAGGGCACCAAGTCCGATGCCGCCCGTCAGGTGGGCATCAATGTGGCTCAGAGAGCCAGGGCCAAGGGCATTGAAGCCGTGGTCTTCGACCGCGGCGGCTATATCTACCATGGCCGTGTGAAGGCTCTGGCCGAGGGCGCCCGCGAGGGCGGTCTGCAGTTCTAAGGGAGGAGGAAAGATCAATGCCTAGATTTGAGAGAGAGCCCAGCGAGTTCGTAGAGAAGCTGGTCTATCTGAATCGTGTTTCCAAGACCGTCAAAGGCGGCCGCGTGAGCAAGTTCTCCGCCCTTATGGTCGTCGGCGACGAGAAGGGCCGCGTCGGATTCGGCCTGGGTAAGGCCGCCGAAGTTCCCGAGGCGATCCGCAAGGGCATCGAGGATGCCAAGAAGAACATGGTTACCGTGGCCCTGTCCGGCACCACCATCCCCCACGAGGTGATCGGCGAGTTCGGCGCCGGCCGCGTGCTGATGAAGCCCGCCGCCCCCGGTACCGGCGTTATCGCCGGCGGTCCGGTCCGTGCCGTCATGGAAGCGGTAGGAATCAAGGACATCCGCACCAAGTGCCTGCGTTCCAACAACCCGCAGAACGTCGTCTCTGCCGCTTTCCAGGGTCTCAGGTCCCTCCGCACGCCCGAGGAAGTGGCCCGCATCCGCGGCAAGAGCGTGGAAGAGATCGTGGGGTAAGGAGGCTACGACAATGGCGAAACTGAACATCAAGCTGGTGAAGAGCCTGAACGGTCGGCTGGCCAATCACAAAGCCACCGCCGCGGCCCTTGGCCTGCATAAGATCGGCGACACCACCGTGCAGCCCGACAACGAGGCTACCCGCGGCAAGATCGCCCGCATCGGCTACCTGCTTCAGGTGACCGAGGAAAACGACTGAGGAGGCGTGAGAAACATGAATCTGCATGAACTTTCCCCCGCCGCCGGCTCCAACACCAGGGCCTACCGCAAGGGTCGGGGCCCTGGCTCCGGCAACGGAAAAACGGCTGGACGCGGCCACAAGGGCCAGTGGGCCCGCTCTGGCGGCGGTGTCCGCGTGGGGTTTGAAGGCGGCCAGATGCCCCTGGCCCGGCGCCTCCCCAAGCGTGGCTTCCACAACATCTTCGCGAAGCCCCTGGAAGCCATCAATGTTTCCGCCCTTGAGAAGTTCGAGGACGGCAGCGTCGTTACCGTGCAGGATATGTTGGAAAAGGGAGTCCTCTCCAAGTGCCAGTATGGTGTCAAGATCCTGGGCAATGGCACCATTACCAAAAAGCTGACGGTCCAGGCCTCCGCCTTCTCCGAATCCGCGAAGAAAAAGATCGTGGCTGCCGGTGGTAGGTGGGAGGTGGTCTGAGCATGATTCAGACAGTAAAGAACGCGTGGGCGGTTCCTGAACTTCGCAAGAAGATCCTGTTTACCATCTTTGCCCTGCTTATCTTCCGTCTCGGATCCGCGATCCCCGTCCCCTATATCGATTCCGATACCCTGGCGTTGCAGCTGCAGGCGCAGAGCGGCACCATCCTGGGCCTGATGAACGCCATGAGCGGTTCCGCGTTCTCCTACGCGACGATCTTCGCTCTCTCCATCCAGCCCTATATCAACAGCTCCATCATCATCCAGCTGCTGACCGTGGCCATTCCCGCTCTGGAGCGGATGGCCCGTGACGGCGGCGAGGAAGGCCGCAAGAAGATCGCGGCCATCACCCGTTACGCGACCGTAGCCATCGGCCTGCTGCAGGGCTTCGGCTACTACACCCTGATCAAAAGCTACGGCCTGATCAGCGGCGGCGATCTCCCCGGCGTGTGGGTGGGCATCGTCATCGTCCTCTCCTTCACCGCCGGCTCCGCCTTCCTGATGTGGCTGGGCGAGCAGATCACCGAATTCGGCATCGGCAACGGCATTTCCATTATCCTGTTCGCCGGTATCGTCTCCCGGTTCCCCACCATGGTCAACGACGCGTACCGCGGCGTGAGCCTCTGGTCCGGATACCGCAACGGCACCATCACCGCCGAGACCTGGCAGCAGGCCTATCCCTCCGTGTACTCCACGGTGGAAGAGGCCCAGAAGGGTCTGGAGCGCTCGATCCTGCCTCCCTGGGTGATCCCCATCATCATCATCGGCATGCTGGCCCTTGTGGTCTTCATTGTCTTCATCGACAACTCCGAGCGCCGTCTGCCTGTGCAGTACGCCAAGCGGGTTGTAGGCCGTAAGATGTACGGCGGTCAGTCCACCCACATTCCCATGAAGGTGAACATGTCCGGCGTGCTGCCCATCATCTTCGCCCAGTCCATCGCTTCCCTGCCCGCCACCATCTGCGCGTTCATGGGCATTACAAAGGACAGCGAAGGCTTCGGCGGAGGCCTGATGAGGGTATTCGACTCCAGCGGAGTCTTCTACTGCATCATCTATTTCCTGCTGATCATCGGATTCAGCTATTTCTACTCCACCATGCAGTTCAACCCGGTTGAGGTTTCCAACAACCTCAAGAAGAACGGCGGCTTCATTCCCGGCTTCCGTCCCGGCAAGCCCACCGCCGACTTCATCACCAGGGTTCTCAACCGCATCACCATGTTCGGCGCTCTGTACCTGTCCGTGATCGCCATCGCGCCCATCATCACCGGCAATCTGATCGGTTACAATTCTCTGGCCATCGGGGGCACCTCCATCATCATCGTGGTCGGTGTTGCGCTGGAGACCACCAAGCAGATGGAGGCCCAGATGCTCATGCGGCACTACAAGGGCTTCCTTGAGTAAGCTGAGGGAGGATAACGGGATGAAACTGATTCTGTTAGGTGCGCCCGGCGCCGGTAAGGGAACGCAGGCCGAGATCATCAGCGCGAAGCTGGGGATCCCCACCATCTCCACCGGCAACATTCTCCGCGCCGCGGTCAAGGAAGGCACGCCCACCGGCCTGGAGGCCAAGGCCTACATGGACGCGGGCAAGCTGGTTCCCGATTCCGTGATCATCGGGATCGTGGCCGAGCGGCTGGCAAAGGACGACTGCGCCAACGGCTATATCCTGGACGGCGTGCCCCGCACGCTGCCCCAGGCGGAAGTTCTGGACGCGGCCGGCATCACCTTCGACCATGTGGTCTCCATCGAGATCTCCGATCAGGAGATCGAGGAGCGCATGGGCGGACGCCGGGTCTGCCAGAGCTGCGGAGCTCCCTACCACGTGGTCGCAAAGCCTCCCAGAACGGAAGGCGTATGCGACGCCTGCGGCGGCGTTCTGGTTCAGCGGGCCGACGACCGGCCCGAGACCGTACGGCACCGTCTGGAGGTCTACCACGCCGAAACCGAGCCTCTGAAGGGCTACTACGAGGGCAAGGGCATCCTCTCCCCCGTGGCCAATCAGAGCAGCATTGAAGCAACCACCAATGTCATCCTGGAGGCGCTGGGTCTCTGATGGCTTTGGATCTGATCTCGCTGAAATCTCAGCGGGAGATTGAGGCCATGCGCCGGGCCGGGCGGATTACCGCCCAGGCCCGGGCCCTGGCCGGTTCCATGGTAGTGCCGGGCATCTCCACCCGGGAGATCGACCTTGCGGTCCGCAGCTTCATGAAAGAAAAGGGCGCGAGGCCCTCTTTCCTGGGGTATGCCGGATTCCCCGGCGCCATCTGCATTTCCATCAACGAATGCGTGATCCATGGAATCCCCGGTCCCCGTATCCTGAAGGAGGGGGACATCGTCAGCGTGGACGTCGGCGCTTATATTGACGGCTTTCACGGTGACTGCGCCGCGACCTACGCCTGCGGGAAGATCAGCGATGAGGCCCGCCGGCTGATTGACGTGACCCAGACCAGCTTCTGGAAGGGCATTGCGTTTGCCCGGAAGGGCTGCCGGATTTCGGACATCGGCCATGCGGTGCAGACTTATGTGGAATCCAACGGCTTCTCGGTCGTTCGGGATTTCGTAGGTCATGGTGTGGGTGCAAAACTCCATGAGGCCCCGGAAATCCGCAACTACGGTGTTCCCGGCCACGGTCCCCGGATTCTTCCCGGGATGACTCTGGCGGTGGAACCCATGGTCTGCGCCGGGGACTGGCAGGTCAAGGTCCTGAAAGACAACTGGACCACCGTCTCCCGGGACGGCTCTCTGACCGCCCATTATGAGAACAGTATCCTCATTACCGACGGCGAGCCTGAAGTGCTTACCGTCACCGAGGACGGAGCCTATGTATGATTACACGGGCTGGATCGTCCGGGCAACCGCCGGACGGGACAGAAATGGCGTCTTCTGTGTAACGGGCATCGACCTGGATCCGCCCCGTCTGCTGCTGGCGGACGGAAAACGGCGCAGGGTCGCACATCCCAAGCGGAAGAAACCGGGGCATGTGAGCGTCCTCCGGGACGCGGAGCATCCCTTCGACCATCCTGCCATCCGGAAACTCAAACAGGGAGAGCCGGTATCAGACCGGGAACTAAGACGGGCGCTGGCCGCCTTTAAAAAGGAGGGAAACACCCTTGGCGAAAGACGATATGATTGAGCTGGAGGGCATCGTAACGGAAGCCCTTCCCAATACGACCTTCCGTGTGGACATCGGGAGGGGACATATCATCCTGGCACACATTTCCGGGAAGCTGCGCATGAACTTCATCCGCATTCTCCCCGGTGACAAGGTGACCATCCAGATGTCACCGTACGACCTGACCAGGGGAAGAATCACCTGGCGGTCGAAGTAAGCATCAACGACCGTCGGAGCCGGCGTGTGCTGGAGCGCGCCGTATTCGGGGCCTTGCCCCCGCCCCAACGGGGCCATCAAGGCGTTCATTTGGAGGTTAAACTATGAAAGTCAGACCGTCCGTGAAGCCCATGTGCGAGAAGTGTAAGGTTATCAAGCGCAAGGGCAGAGTCATGGTTATTTGTGAAAACCCCAAGCATAAGCAGAGACAGGGTTAAGGAGGTGCTGTAAAAATGGCTCGTATTGCCGGTATTGATCTGCCGAGAGAGAAGAGAATCGAGATCGGTCTCACCTATATCTACGGCATTGGGCGCACCAGCGCCAATAAAATCCTGGCTGAGGCCGGGGTCAACCCCGATATCCGCGTAAAGGACCTGTCCGAGGCGGATGAGGCCAGACTGCGCGAAATCATCAGTCACGAGTATATCGTCGAAGGCGACCTGCGCCGCAACGTGGCAATGGACATCAAGCGCCTCACCGAAATCGGTTGCTATCGTGGCATCCGCCACCGCAAGGGCCTCCCCGTTCGGGGCCAGCGCAGCAAGACCAACGCCCGTACCCGCAAGGGTCCGAAGCGTACCGTCGCCAACAAGAAGAAGTAAGGAGGGATAGGCAATGGCTGCGAACAAAGGTAAAAAGGCTGTGCGCGTAAAGCGTCGCGACCGTAAGAACGTAGAGAAGGGCCAGGTGCATATCCGCTCTTCCTTTAACAACACCATGGTCACCGTGACCGACGCCGAGGGCAACGCTCTGTCCTGGGCTTCCTCCGGCGGCCTGGGCTTCCGGGGCTCCCGGAAATCCACCCCCTTCGCCGCGCAGACCGCCGCTGAGACTGCCGCCAAGGCTGCGATGGAGTATGGCCTCAAGACCGTAGAAGTCTACGTTCGGGGTCCCGGCCAGGGACGTGAGGCCGCCATCCGGGCGCTGCAGGCTGTGGGTCTGGAAGTCACCCTCATCAAGGACGTGACTCCCGTACCCCACAACGGCTGCCGTCCCCCGAAGCGTCGCCGCGTCTGATTCTGGAAGGAGGAAATTGACATGGCTAGAAACATGCAGCCTATCGCCAAGCGGTGCAAGGCCCTGGGCCTGTCCCCCGCCGCCATGGGCTATGCCAAGAAGACTACCGAGCGCAACCCCAAGGGCCAGATGCGCCGGAAGCAGTCCGAGTACGCGACCCAGCTGACCGAGAAGCAGAAGGTCAAGTTCGTCTACGGGATCATGGAGAAGCAGTTCCACATGTACTATGAGAAGGCTTCCCGTGCGACCGGCCAGACCGGCGAGGTTCTGCTCACCACACTGGAGCGCCGCCTGGACAACGTGGTGTACCGTCTGGGATTCGCCATGACCCGCCGCGAGGCCCGTCAGCTGACCACCCACGGCCACTTCACCGTTAACGGCCACCGGGTTGACATCCCCTCCTACCTGGTCAAGACGGGCGACGTGATTGCCGTCCGCGAGCAGAGCCGCTCCTCCGTGAAGTTCAAGCGCCTGACCGGCGAGGACGCCATCCAGGTCAACGTACCGAAGTGGCTGGACCGCGCGAAGAACACCCTGCAGGGCACCGTCGTTTCCATGCCCACCCGCGAGGACATCGACTTCCCCGTGGAAGAGCACCTCATCGTCGAGCTGTACTCCAAGTAAGATAACGGTTTTCTTTCCCGCCGCTCTGGCCAGGGCCGGGGCGGCGGTGAATCCGACCTTAGACAACTTCAGTATTGGTGAGCTGAATGAGGCGTGCGAGTATAAAACGCCGCCGAGAAAAGGAGGGCATTCCAGCTAATGATAGAAATCGAAAAGCCCCGCATTGAATGTTTGGAAAATCCGAAGGATCCTTTCTACGGCAAGTATGTGGTGGAACCCCTGGAGCGGGGCTACGGTACGACTTTGGGTAACTCCATGCGCCGCATCCTCCTGTCCTCGCTGGAGGGCACAGCGGTCACTTCCATCAAGATTCAAGGCGTCCAGCACGAATTCACCACCATCCCCGGCGTCAAGGAGGATGTGACGGAGATCGTCCTCAATGTGAAGGGGATCATTGCGAAGCTGCACTGCGACGGTGTGAAGACGGTCCAGATCGAGGCCGCCGGTGAGTGCAGGATCACGGCCGGCGACATCAGACCCGACGCGGATGTGGAGATTCTCAACCCCGAGCTTCACATCGCCACCCTGGGACCGGACGCCACGCTGTCCATGGAACTGACCTTCAGCAAAGGGCGGGGATACGTGCCAGCCGACAAGAACAAACCGGCTCAGGCCATCATCGGCATCATTCCGGTAGATTCCATCTACACCCCCATCCGTAAGGTGAACTACACCGTCGAGAATACCCGTGTCGGCGATGCCGTGGACTACGACAAGCTGACGCTGGAAGTCTGGACCAACGGCACCATCGAGCCCCGGGAAGCGGTCTCCATGGGCGCCCAGATTCTGTGCGAGCACTTTACGCTCTTTACGGACCTCTCCGAGAGCATGAGCAGCCGCTCCATCGTGGTGGAGAAGCCCGAGACGCAGCGCGATAAGGTTCTGGAAATGACCATCGACGACATGGACCTGTCCGTCCGCTCCTACAACTGTCTCAAGCGCGCCAACATCAACACGGTGGAGGATCTGATCTCCAAGACCGAGGAAGAAATGATGAAGGTCCGCAATCTGGGCCGCAAGTCCCTGGAGGAAGTTGTCAACAAGCTGGCGATGATGGGCCTGTCCCTGTCTCCCGAGGATCCTTCCTGATTCTTCCGCATCATCGGGACAGTTCAAAGGTATGTAACGTTCCTCTTTGAACACAGGCTTCGGCCTGTCCTTCGGGTATCCCGGCCCATCCGGGCCGAATGAACGAATTTATCATGGCCCCGCGGCGCGGGGCCGGAGGAGAAGATTGTCATGTCCCTCAAGCATCGTAAACTCGGCCGTACCAGCGATCAGCGCAGAGCCATGCTCCGCGCCATGGTGACCTATCTGCTCGAGAACGGCCAGATCAAGACCACCGTCACCCGCGCGAAAGAAGTTGCTCCCATGGCGGAGAAGATGATCACCCTCGCCAAGAAGAACAACCTCGCCTCCTACCGCCAGGCTCTGGGCTACATCACCAAGGAGAGCGTCGCCAACAAGCTGTTCAAGGAGATCGCCCCCAAGTATCAGGACCGCAACGGCGGCTACACCCGCATCGTGCGGACCGGCCCCCGTCAGGGCGACGCGGCCGAGATGGCCATCCTGCAGCTGATCTGAGCGAAGGAGGAGGTTCCGACGTTCCCCCAGCGGGACTTCGGCGCTCTGTTTCCATCTGGAACTTTCGGCATAGCCGGTTTCGGCTATGCCGTTTTTCCGGCTCCGGAGATGGAAATTTCAGGAAATCCAGACACGGAGACGGCGGGACAGAAAAACAGGGGGATGAGCGGGTTCGGGCTCATCCCCCTGTATGAGTATGGTCAGGTCTGTCCGGCCGGGAAAGGCGTTTACTCGGCGGAGATCATATAGTAGTAAACCGGCTGGCCTCCGGGCAGGAGGTTGATTTCCGCGTTGGGGCAGGCGGCGGTAAAGATGGCCTCCGCCTGTCTGGCCTGCTCCTCGTTCACATCCTCGCCGTAGAAGATGGAGATGAATTCGGCCTCCTGCTGGTTTTTCGCGTGGGCCAGGCGGTTCAGAAGGGCGCTGAGGTCCGAATCGATGCCGAAGAGCTGATGCTCCTCCAGGGCCATATAGTCCCCCTGGTGGATGGTGAAGCCGTCGAAGTCGGAGTCCCGGGCGGCGTAGGTGATTTCGCTGGTGTGGACCCGGCGCAGGGCCTCCATCATGGCGGCGGTGTTGTCCTGTTCGCTGGCGTCGGCGTCCACGGAGAGCATGGCGGAGATGCCCTGGGGAACGGTCTTTGTGGGCAGAACCAC
>CANRFA010000044.1 GCA_947629775.1 uncultured Oscillospiraceae bacterium | reverse complement strand
GCGTCCGGATCCACCCGCAGCCCGATTTTCTCGCACTCCTTCTGCAGGTAGTACGCGGAGTCGAAGTCCTCCATCACCGGCTCGTAGTAGTGATCTTCATCCACATACTCGTCCATCTCGCGGTCCAGGACGTCACGCAGGGATTTCGCGATCAGGTCCGCAAGATCACCCGCAGTGAGGAACGGATTCTTCTCCAGCGCTTTGGACAGGAACTTCTCCAGCAGCTCCGGGTTCTCGACTTCCAGCTTACCCTGGAGTTCCGCTTCGCAGTCACAGTGCCCGCCCCTGTACGTCCAGGCGGCCTCTCCGGACCAGGAAAAATCCCAGGTCATCCCGCAGAGTTCCCGGAATCCCTCGCATCGCTTCGCGTCCCAGGCCTCCGTCTGTGCGGGAGAATACAGCTGCCTGTACAGCTCCGCCATCTCCCCGGCCGCCGACTTTGTCAGACGGCAGGATTTCTGGAGAAAACGGGTGAGTCCCTCCTGATCCGTTTCCGCTGTTTTCCCGACAGCCCCCGCCAGCAGCGTGATAAGGACCTGACGGGACTGCATGGGATCCGCCTCATTCTTCTGCAGGTACTGGTATACCTTCCAGGGTTCCCTGCTCGGATATTCCGGACCTTCCCGCTCCACCAGACCGGCGAGCAGTTCCAGCATGGTGCCGGCCATCTGACCGTCCCCCTTCTTCGTGGAATCTTCCGCTCCAGGCAATGAACAGAAGGCCGGGGTCCGCTCCGGCCTTCTGTCCTTACCTGTATGCTGTCCAGGCGTTTACTCCGCCTCGTTCGCGTTCAGAACCCCGTTCAGGTCCACCTGGTGGGCGTCGCCCCACAGACGCTCCAGATCATAGAAGCTCCGGGCTTCCTCCGTAAAGATATGAACCACCACGGAGGAGAAATCCAGCAGGGTCCAGGCGCCGCCCTGGCGCCCTTCGATGTGGTGAACCGACTCCCCGGCGTTCTCCATGGCCTCTTCGCAGGCTTCCGTGAGAGCCCGGATCTGCGTGTTGGAGGTGGCGGTGCAGAGGACGAAGTAGTCCGCCAGCGTGGTCAGTTCCTCCGTGTGCAGGACCCGGATATCCAGTCCCTTCTTGCTGTCCAGAGCCCTGGCCAGCAGTGTCATTGCCTCATAGGATGTCAATACAAAAACTCCTTCCAGAATGGACGGTCTGTCGCGGACTCCGCCCTCCTCACGCTTCCGCGGAGGTGTGGAAATTCCCGCTTACAGGGGTTATGGTGTTGATTGCCACGGTTTCGCCGGATCCACCCGCGCCTTCGTGGTCGTCGGTCTCTCCGGAGCCGCCTGCGCCTTCGTGATTATTGCTCTCTCCGGAGCCGCCGCTCTGGCCGCCGGACGCCCCGCCGCTTTCGCCGGAACCGCCCGCGCCCTCGTGATCTCCGCTTCCGCCGCTCTGACCGCCAGATGCTCCGCCGCTTTCGCCGGAGCCGCCCGCGCCTTCGTGGTCGTCATTTCCGGAGCCGCTGGAGGGAGGCTCGACGGGGTTATCCGTACCGGTGCCGGAACCCGTGCCGGTTCCCGTGCCGCTCCCGCTGCCGGGATGCTCGGACGGAGAGTCGCCGCCGGGCTCCTCCGGATCGTTGGAGCCGGGCTCTGTGGTCTGGCTGCCGGACCCGGTTCCTGTCCCGGTCCCGCTGCCGGTTCCTGTCCCGGTGCTGCTTCCGGTTCCGGGGTTCGTTGTACCGGTGCCGGATCCGCTGCCGGTTCCCGTGCCGGTACTGCTGCCGGTTCCCGGTTTCGTTGTACTGGTTCCGGTTCCGGTACTGCTGCCGGTGCTCGGCTTCGTCGTGCTGCTGCCCGTACTCGGCTTCGTCGTACCGCTGCCTGTGCTGGGCTTCGTCGAGCTGCCGGTCGTGGTCTTATTTCCGCTGGTACCGCTGCCGGTGGTTGTCTTATTGCTGCCGGTGGTTGTCTTATTGCTGCCGGTCGTGGTTTTGCTGCTGCTGGTGGTTTTATTGCTGCTGGTGCTGGAGTTCCTGTTTCCGCTGTTCGTGCTGTTGCCGGTTCCGCTGCTGGGCGTCACCGAGGAATTCCTCCCGCCCTCGATGGACTTGTTGATCTTTCCGCTGGTCACCGTATAGCCGCCGCTGATCTTGATCAGCATGTGCAGATCGTTGATCTGCACGTCCCGTAGATAGGGGTTCATCTTCTCGTTGACCACTTCCAGCATCCCGTCGGGATCCAGGGTCACCATGGAGGCGCCGTTGTACATCACCATGGCGCCGATGGGCGCCGTCTCAAAGCTGACACCGGTATCCGGATTCATGCCGTAGGCTTTCTGGGCCAGGGCCAGGATGTTACCCACCGTCAGGTCGGTCTCCACGTTCTCCTTGAAAATCTTCACGAGATCCGGAAGCTTGAGGAACATGGTGGGGCTCAGGCACTTTTTCGCCACGGCCTTCAGAAAGTCCTGCTGAATGGAGATCCGGGCGATGTCGCCGCCGCCGGAGTTGGAGCCGTCGTTGTTCTTGCGCCAGCGGACCACCTGCATGGCGTCGTTGCCGGTCAGGGTCCGCAGCCCGGCCTTCTGGTGGATGTACAGATCCTGGTAGGGATCGTCGTAGTCCATATTGAAGGGGACTTCAAACTCCACGCCGCCGATGGCGTCCACCAGTTCTCCGATGGCCTCCCAGCGGACATAGACGTAATAGTCCGGCAGGATGCCGGTGATGTCCGCCACGGCGTCGCAGAGGGCCTCCATGCCCTTTTCCGTCTGAGTTGCTTCGTCTTTGCCCTTGTTGTTGTTGAAGATGGCGTTGAGCCGCTTGCTGGAAGTGCCCACATCCATCATGGTATCCCGGGGCAGGCTGAGACCGTTGACTGTCTTCGCCTTCGTATCGTAGGTCAGGAGCAGCATCACGTCCGTGGAGCCGCTGGCCACGTCACGGCCCACCAGCAGCACGGTATAAACACCCTCCTTGCGTCCGCTCTGAGAGATGTGCGGATTCACCGCGCCTTCGAAGAATTCTCCGGAGGTCTCTCCGCTCAGCTGCTCCAGCGCCGTGCCGGGGTTCTCCTGGTCCGGGTCGTTCTGCATCCCGGAACCATCCGACTCCATGGGCCCCGGGATGCTCGGCATCCGGATCCAGGCGCTCAGAGCGGCGATGCCGATGCCGATGACAACGGCCAGTACGAGCACGACCTGCAGGATGCGCACGCGCACTTTCTTTCCCCGGGGCTTTTCGTCCGTGCTCGGGTAACTGCCGCTTCCCGCTTCCCGTTTGCCCCGTCTGCTGTTAAACATGTCCTTCTTCCTCCGTCCTCACTCCCCGGCTTCGCAGCCAGTCCCGCGCGAGGAGTGTCTTTCTGTGTATGGGCAATCTGCGATCCTTCATTTCCTGGATGGTGGTCTCCACGCCCAGCAGAAGGGCCCGATCCAGGTCCTCGTAGGCCAGCTTCCGCAGGCGTTCCACCCCTTCGAAGTCCCGGTTCGGTTCGATGTAGTCCGCGACATAGAGAATCTTCTCCAGAGTCGTCATGTTCTCCTTGGCGGTGGTGTGCCAGCAGATGGCGCTGCAGACCCGGTCATTTTCCCCGTAAACGTACCGGGCGATACTGGCGCCGGTCTTGGAGTGGAGAAGCTTCACCGCCACCCGCTCCAGTTCGTCCAGCTCCACGCCGTATCTGCGGCACAGTTCCAGCTGAGGTTCCAGCTCCAGATACTTCGTGCAGTCGTGGAGAATGCCCGCCCGCCGGGCCTCCGTCTCGTTTTCTCCCCAGCGAAGGGCCAGCCGGGCCGCTTCCTCCTCGCAGCCCCGGATGTGGGGCACCCGCTTCTGATGGACCATGGACCAGGAACAGGCCCGCAGATCCGGCAGATCCAGATGCTTCAGGTCCGCGTGGGTTCCGTAGAGGCCATGGCGGAGAATCCAGCCGTACACCGGGCTCAGCAGGTACTCCCGCCCCCCGCCTTCCGCCAGCAGGGCGCGGATTTCGCTGGAGGAGATGTCCACCAGGTCCGGCACGGTCATCGTCACGATCTCCGCGCCGAACGTCTCCTCCAGCCGCCGCTTCTGTCCCTCCAGGCTGTCCGCGCCTTCCCCCGCGTTTCGAGCGAGGGCGCAGATCTTCGCCGTGGCCAGGATGGAAGCCGGGTCGTACCACTGATGAAGGGTCAGGAACATGTCCGTCCCCATCAGGAACCAGAGCTCCGCCTCCGGATACTCTTCCCTCAGCTGCGCCAGAGTGTGGGCCGTATAGCTCTTTCCGCTGCGCTTCAGTTCCATGTCCGAAACGCCGGCGGGGATCCCGGACTCCACCTCCAGAGTCTGAGCCATGATCTCCGTCATGGCCGTCCGGTGTTCTCCGGATGGCGTCCCCTCCGGCAGCGCCTTGTGGGGCGGGATGGCTGCCGGGATGAACAGAACCCGATCCAGCTCCAGCCGCTTCGCCGCCGCCCGGGCGGCGGCCAGATGTCCCAGATGGGGCGGACTGAAGGTCCCCCCGTAGATGCCGATCTTCAACGCAAGCACCCCTTTCCTGATCCGCCTACCGGGACTTCCGGCTCCGGTCCTGCACAAGAACGATCCGGTCCTTCTTCTCCTTTTTATGGCTTTGACGATAGAGGACGAACTTTGTTCCGATCACCTGCACCACTTCGCTGCGGGTCAGGGGAGCCAGGGCCTCCGCGGCTTCCCGGGCGGTGAGCATGGAGTTCTCCAGCACCCGTCCCTTGATCAGTTCTCTGGCCTCCAGGGCGCCGTCGGCCTGCTTTACCAGATTATCTCCGATGCCATCCTTGCCGACGATCAGGATGGTATCCAGCTGCGCGGCCATGCCCCGCAGCTGCGCGCGCTGTTTCCCTGTCAGATCCATCTCTCACCGGTCCTTCAGGTAAGCTTCCAGCTTCTCCGCGAAATCCCGCAGCGCCCGGCCCCGGTGGGAGATGGCGTTCTTCTCCTCCGGCGTCAGCTGGGCGAAGGTCTTTTTCAGATGGGGCACGAAGAAGACGGGGTCGTAGCCGAAGCCGCCCTTGCCGATGGGGGCGTAGGTGATGGTCCCCGGGCACTCGCCCCGGGCGACAATCACATCTCCGTTGGGGAAGCAGCAGGTGATCACCGTCACGAACTTCGCGGTCCGCGGGGTCTGGCCCCGCATGTTCTCCAGCAGCAGCCGGTAGCGCTGGGCGTCCGAAAGGCCCGGACCGCCGTAGCGGGCGGTGTAGACTCCCGGGGCGCCGTTGAGGCAGTCCACGCAGAGACCGGAGTCGTCCGCCATGGCGGCAAGTCCGGTGGCCTCCATCACGGCCTTCGCCTTCAGCATGGAGTTCTCTTCGAACGTGGTTCCGGTCTCCTCCACTTCGAGCGTGACGCCGACCTCCTCTTCCGAGCAGACCTCCACGCCCAGGTGGGTCAGGATGGTTCTGATTTCCGCCAGCTTGTGTTCGTTCCGGCTGGCCACTACCAGTTTCATGGGCTTTCGTCCTTTCTCCCGTGATGCGGCCCTCAGATCAGGGCCTGGGCAAATTCCATGGCGTCAAAGGGCTTGAGGTCGTCCACTCCCTCGCCCACGCCGGCGTATTTGACCGGCACGCCCAGTTCCTTCGCGATGGCGATGGCGATGCCGCCCTTGGCGGTGCCGTCCAGCTTCGTGAGGACAATGCCGGTGATGCCGGCCGCTTCCTTGAACTGTCTGGCCTGCACCAGTCCGTTCTGTCCCGTGGTGGCGTCCAGCACCAGCAGGGTCTCCCGGGCGCTGTCCGGCAGCTCCCGGTCGATGACCCGGGAGATCTTGTTGAGCTCGTTCATCAGGTTCTGCTTGTTGTGCAGCCGCCCGGCCGTATCCACCAGCACCACGTCGGCCCGGCGGGCCTTGGCGGCGCTGAGGGCGTCGTAGACCACGGCGGCGGGATCCGCGCCCTCGTGCTGCTTCACGATCTCCACGCCCGCGCGCCCGGCCCAGATGGTGAGCTGCTCCGCGGCGGCGGCCCGGAAGGTGTCCGCGGCGCAGAAGAGGACCTTGCAGTGCTGCCGGCGCAGCTGGGCCCCGATCTTCCCGATCGTGGTGGTCTTGCCCACGCCGTTCACGCCGATGAACAGTACCACAGAGGGACGGGTGGAGAGGTTCAGGGACGGGTCCCCGGCGCTGAGGGCGTCGGCGATCACCCGGCACATGCAGTCGCGGGCCTCGTCCAGCTTGCGGATACCCTCCTCCTTCACCCGGCGGCGCAGTTCCGCCACCAGTTCCAGCGCCACGTCCATGCCGGTGTCCGCCAGGATCAGGGACTCCTCCAGCTCGTCGTAAAAGTCGTCGTTCAGCTCCGAACCGAATCTGGCGAAGATGTTGATTTTCTTCAGTGCGTCAAAAAAGCCCATTGGTTGCGTTCCTTCCTGTAATGAAATATCATGCCGGGGCCGTCAGGTGACCTGCTCCCCGCAGTAGGGGCAAAACTGTCCCCACTGGAAGCCCTCCCGCAGCTCTTTGCCGCAGCTGGGACAGAAGCGGGGCGCCTCCTCTTCTCCGTCGGATCCTCCCGAAGCGGAGGCGGCGGACTGCGAACCGCTTTCTCCCGCCATCGCGCTCTGCGAAGCGGAAGAGGAGCGGTCTCCCTGCATGAGATACGGATAGCGCCGCGCCAGCATGCCGAAGATGCTGTTGACCCCCACGATCAGCAGGATGATGAGGGCGATCAGCAGGAGGGTGGTCAGAAGTTCCTTCTTTCCGCTCTTTTTCTTCTCCTCTTCCATGTCAGCTCTCCTTCCGCTGTTCCTCCGGGCGCAGGTGCTCCGTCGCCTCGTTGAGGCTGATGCCCAGAACCCGGGACACGCCCTTCTCCTGCATGGTAACCCCGTACAGCGCGTCCGCTTCCTCCATCGTTCCCCGCCGGTGGGTGATGACGATGAACTGGGTGCGCTCCGCCATGGAACGCATGTAGGAGGCGAAACGGGTCACATTGCTGTCGTCCAGGGCGGCCTCGATCTCGTCCATCACCACGAAGGGGGCGGGCCGTACCTTGAGGATGGCAAAACAGAGGGCGATGGCCACGAAGGCCTTCTCCCCGCCGGAGAGCAGGCTGAGGATCTTCAGGCTCTTGCCGGGAGGCTGCACCCGGATTTCGATGCCGCAGCCGAGCACATCCTCCGGATTCTCCAGCTCCAGGGTCGCCCGGCCGCCGCCGAACAGCTCCTGAAAGGTCTGGCCGAAGGCGGTATTGATGGCCGTGAACTCCCGGACAAAGATGTTCTTCATCTCGCCGGTGATCCCGGCGAGAATGGTCTCCAGCTCCTCTTTGGAACGGACCACATCGTCTCTCTGCTCCGTGAGCTCCGCATAGCGCCCGTTGACCCGCTCAAATTCCGCGATGGCCCCCGTGTTCACCTCTCCCAGGGCGGAGAGCTGCTTTTTCAGCTGCGCGACGCGCCGCTCCGCCCTGGAGACCGACTCGATCTCCACCTTCTGCTGGCGGGCGGCTTCGTGGGAGAGTCCATACGTCTCCCACATCCGGTCCAGCAGCTGCTTTTCCTCCATGGAGGCGGCGGACTTCCGCTGCTCCAGCCGGGCCACGTCCTGCTGGAGACGCAGCAGCTCCGCGTTCTCCGCCTGACCGGTCCGGGACGCCCGGTTGCGCTCCCCTTCCAGTTCCACGCGCTCGCGCTGCAGCCGTTCCAGCTGCTCCTCCTGGCGGCCGCACTCCTCCCGGAGGGCGGTCCGTTCCCGATCCTTTTCCCCGATCTCCCTCTGACAGCTTTCGTTCTTCTCCCGCACGTCCGCCAGCAGAAGACGGTTTTTCTCCCGGTCCCCGGCCAGATTCTCCCGGAGCGCGTTCAGTTCCTCCAGGGCGGAGCGGGCTGTCCCCTGCTCGGCCTCCAGAGCCGCCAGAGCGGCCCGAAGCGCGGCGACTTCCCCCGTAAGCTCCGTCTCGCGCCGCCGCAGCTGCTCCCCGTCCTTCCGCCGCTCCTCCGCCTTCTCCCGCAGAGCGGCGGCGGATTCTTCCTTCGCCTTCGCGCGGCTTCGCAGGTCCTCCTGTTCCGCCTCCATGCGACCGGTCCGGGCAGCCAGCCGCTCCCGCTCCCGGCGCCGCTCTTCCGCCTGGCCGTCCAGGTTGCCCAGCACGGTGCGGGCAAACTCCAGACGGGCATCCGCCCGAAGGAACTCCTGTTCCCGATGGCGCAGCGCGTCCCGGGCCGTCTCCAGCTCGGCGGCAGCGGCGTCGCAGGCCTGTTCCACCTCCGGGAAGGATTGCTCTTCCTCCTGAATCCGCCCGGCCAGCTCCTCCCGCTGGAGGTTGAGCCGCTCCAGCTCGTTGGCCCGGCTGAGGATGCCGGTTCCCCGGCTGGCCGATCCGCCGGTCATGGAACCTCCGGCGTTCAGCACCTGCCCGTCCAGGGTCACCATGCGAAACGCATATCCGTACCGGCGGGCCACGGCGATGGCGGTATCCAGATCTTCCATGATCACGACCCGTCCCAGCAGAGAGGAGAACAGAGTCCGATAGCGTTCCTCGCAGACGATGAGCCGGTCCCCGATTCCCACAAAACCGGGCTCAGCCGCCACCTTCTCCGCCTCCCGCAGGACGGCGGGCCGCATGGCGCTCAGAGGAAGGATGGTGACCCTTCCTCCGTCCCGGCGCTGCAGGAAACGGATGATCTCCCGTCCGTCTTCCTCCCGGTCCACGACAATGTGCTGCATGGCGCCGCCCAGAGCGGTTTCCAGGGCCAGCGTATACGCCTCGGGCACCTTCAGAAGCCGGGCCACCGGCCCATGGACCCCGGAGAGAGCGCCCCGTTCCGCCTCCTTCAGAACCGTCCGCACGGCCTTCTGGAAGCCCTCGCTGGCCTTCTCCATCTCCGTCAGGAGAGCGATCCGGGAAGCCAGTTCCCTCTCCCGCGCTCTCAGCTTCTCCAGACCGGCCCGGCTCTCCTCCATCTTCCGACGGCGGTTCTCCGCGCGCAGCTGATAACCGCTGATCACGCCGCGGGCCCCGTCCCGGGCCTCCTCGCAGCGTTTCGTTTCCTGAAGGGCGGCCTCTTCTTCCGAGCGGGCGGCCGTCCGCTTCTTTTCCCATTCCTCTTCCGCGCGGACCAGCGCTTCGTCCCGGTCCCGGAGCTCCCGGGCCGCGGCGCGCAGTCCGGAGAGATTCTCCCGGAGCCCGGCCGCCTCCCGCTCTTCCCGGTTCGCCTGGGCCCGCATGCTCTCCACGTCCCGGACCAGATCCTCCGCGGAGCGGGCCGCCTCCCGGGCCTCGGTTTCCCGGACCCCAAGCGTTTCCCGCTGCGCGGCCAGCTCCGTCCCGATCTCCTCCAGACGCCGCTTCCGCTGTGCGAGCTGCTCCCCGAGGGAGTTCTCCCGGGTCTCCTGCCGCTCCAGCTCCTGCTCCAGGCGTGCGGCGGTCTCTCCGTTGTGGAGAACGCTGCTGTGCAGCGCCGCCAGAGCGGACTCCAGAGCGCCGATCCGGTTCTGGAGCTCCTGCAGAGAGGAGCGGACCCGGTCCGCCTCTCTGTCCTTCTCCTGCATCCGGGCCGAGAACGCCTCGGCCGCCGCGAATGCGGCCTCCTGGCGCTCCTTTCCCCCGTCCCGCAGCCGGCAGGCCTCCGCGTACTCCGCCTCCAGACGGATGGCTCCGGCGCGCAGATTCTCCAGACGGTCCAGCCAGACCGAGATCTCCAGGGAGCGGATCTCCCCCTGCAGGGCGAGATACCGCCGCGCTTTTTCGCTCTGTTCCCGCAGGGGTTCCACCTGCATCTCCAGCTCGGAAATCCGGTCGTTGACGCGCAGCAGGTCTTCCTCCACGCGTTCCAGCTTCCGCTCGGCCTCCTCCTTCCGGTGGCGGAAGCGGGAAATCCCGGCGGCCTCCTCGAAGATTCCCCGCCGGTCCGTCGAGCGCGCCGACAGAATCTCCTCGATGCGCCCCTGCCCGATGATGGAGTAGCCCTCCCGGCCGAGCCCGGTGCCCATGAACAGTTCCGCCACGTCCCGCAGACGTACCGAGCGACGGTTGATCCGGTATTCGCTCTCCCCGGAGCGGTAGAGGCGGCGGGAGACCATGACTTCCGGCTCCTCCAGGGGAAAGGTGTGACCGGTGTTGTCCAGAATCAGGGAGACCTCCGCGAATCCCCGCTGGCGCCGCTGGGCGGTTCCGCCGAAGATCACGTCCTCCATCTTTCCGCCCCGGAGGGCCCGGGTGGACTGTTCGCCCATGACCCAGCGGATGGCGTCGGCGACATTCGATTTTCCGGAACCGTTGGGACCCACAATGGCCGTGATATCCTCTCCGAAGGTGAGTACCGTTCTGTCCGGGAAGGACTTGAAGCCCTGGATTTCCAGCGCTTTCAGATACATACGCAATCCTCTTTCCGGAGTCCCCGGCGCCGGAAGACGTCGGGAAACCGTCTGTCGCCCTATCATACCATAGGGGCACCCGCTTTTCAAGTAACATTTCTGCCCCGGTCCGCCCTCAATGTCCGGAATCTCCGGCGAAAAAGTTCCATTTTATTCCTGTTCTCTTTCCTTCCGCCGCAGCCCTCATCCTCTGTCAGGGCAGGTCTCGCGTCTCCTGCCGGCTCCGCTTCGTTCTCCCCTGGCGCCGTTCTTCCTTCGCGCCGCCCAGCGCTCCCGTCCGAGGACGCCACGCTCCGCCCGCGCTCGGGCAGCCCGTATTCCTTCCGGCCGTTTCGGGATTCCCCCGCCGCCTCTTCCCTTTCCACGCTCCCGGGTGTATACTGGAAGGGAAGTCGAAGTGAAAGGGGGAAGAGAAGTGGATCGGGTGATTTTCCACTGCGACCTCAACAGCTTCTTCGCCTCGGTGGAGCTGCTGGACCACCCGGAGCTGCGCCATCTGCCGGTAGCGGTCTGCGGGGACCCGGACAGCCGCCACGGCATCATCCTGGCCAAGAACGAGCCCGCCAAGGCCTTCGGGGTACAGACGGCGGAGACCATCTGGCAGGCCCGGAGCAAGTGCCCGAATCTGGTGCTGCTCCCCTCTCACCACGATCGCTACCGGGAGATCTCCCGCAAGGTCAACGCCCTCTACCATGAATACACGGACCTGATCGAGCCCTTCGGCATCGACGAGAGCTGGCTGGACGTCACCGGCTCTCTGTCCTTCTTCCGGATGGACGGAAAGCCTCTGGCGGACGCCATCCGGAACCGGATGCGGAAGGAGTTCGGACTGACCATCTCCGTAGGGGTCTCCTTCAACAAAATCTTCGCCAAGCTGGGCAGCGACTACAAAAAGCCGGACGCCACCACCGTCATCACCCGGGAGAACTTCAGAACGCTGGTCTGGCCCCTTCCGGTGACGGATCTGCTGTTTGTCGGGAAGGCCGCCGACCGGATCTTCCGCCAGTACGGGATCCGGACGATCGGGGACCTGGCCGCCTTTGACCGGAACGCCCTCTTCACCCTGCTTGGCAAAACCGGCCCCCAGCTCCACGATTACGCCTGCGGCCTGGACACTTCTCCGGTCTCTCCCGAGGCCGCCTCCGCTCCGCCCAAGTCGGTGGGAAACGGTCTCACCTTCCCCCGTAACCTGCTGGGACGGGAAGAAATCTGCTCCGGCATCTACGCTCTGGCGGACGAAGTGGCCTTCCGCCTGCGTCGGCACCGCATGAAGTGCCTGGGCGTCTCCCTCACCATCCGCAGCCCGGAGTTTCAGGACCGGGGGCGCCAGCAGAGGCTCCGCAACCCCACCAACGTCAGCTGGGACATCGCCGAAGCGGCTCTGGCCCTGGCGGACAGCTTCTGGGACATGGCCCGTCCGGTCCGGGCCCTCACCGTCACCGCCATCTATCTCGTCGACGAGGACGAGGCCGGCATGCAGCTGGACCTGCTGGCCGGTCCGGAGGAAGCCCGGCGGGAACGGCTGGAGAAACTGGAGGCCTCCCTGGACTCCCTTCGCCTGCGCTACGGAAAGCACATCGTGGCCCCCGCCTCGGCCGGCATCACCCGCAAATCCGACGGCAAACCGGATTCCGGTTCCTCCGGATCCACCGGATCCTGAGACGCCGGAGGTCTCTCCGCCGCATACCCTGTCCGGGGCCGGCATACGTTTGGGACATGGAGGCGATATCCATGTCCCACTCCTTTTCCGCCTTTCTGCTCCGCCTGCCGGGGCAGCCCCTGCTCTGCGCCGCCGTGCTGCTGACGCTGGCGGTCCTGCTGGTCAACGGCTGGACGGACGCCCCCAACGCCATCGCTCCGGCGGTGGTTACGGGGGCGCTTCCTTTCCGGGCCGCCACCCTCCTGGCCGCCGTCTGCAACCTGCTGGGCATGCTGTGCGTCACCTCGGTCCGCGCCTCGGTGGCGGAGACCGTCTACTCCATCGCCGTCTTCGGAGGAGGCCCGCGGGCGGCTCTCACCGCCCTCAGCGCCGCCATGGCGGCCGTCGTTCTCTGGGCGGCCGCGGCCTGGCGCTTCGGAATCCCCACCAGCGAAAGCCACGCCCTGGTGGCCGGAATCTCCGGAGCCGCCGCCGCTCTGGAGGGGAGTTTCTCCTGCATCCGCTGGGAAAACTGGGCCCGGGTTCTGCTGGGGCTCCTGCTCTCCACCGTGGCCGGCTTTGGAGCGGGACGCCTGGCGGGAAACAGCCTCAACCGGCTCTCTCTTCCGCCCGGTCCGGCCCGGCTTCTGCAGATCCCGGGCGCCGCGGCCGCCGCCTTCTTCCACGGGGCCCAGGACGGGCAGAAGTTCCTGGGGATCTTCCTGCTGGCCATCGCGCTGGCGCAGGGCCGGAGCGACGAGTCCACTTTTCTCATTCCGCTCTGGCTCATGGCGCTCTGCGCCGCCTTCATGGCCCTTGGCACGCTCATGGGCGGGGAAAAGATCATCGACACGGTGGGCCGGGAAATGATCTCGCTCACGCCCCGGGAGGGGCTGGCCTCCGATCTCGCCTGCGCTCTCTGCCTGGCCGCCGCCACGCTTCTCGGGTTCCCGGTCTCCACCACCCATACCCGGACCGCCGCGCTGCTGGGCGCCGGCTCCGCCGGCGGCGCGCCGCCGGACTGGGCCACGGCGGGCCGCATCGCCCTGGCCTGGGCGCTCACCTTTCCCGGCTGTCTGGCGCTCGGCTGGTGGACCGCCCGGCTGTTTCTGGCTCTCTGGGGCTGATTGCCCCTCTTCGGATTCCTTTGGCGCACCCATTCCCGCTCCCGGCATAGGCTGGACTGGATGGGGACCGCGCTGTCCCGTCCCAATTGGAACGGAAAGGAATCTTCTCCCATGATCAAGGCACTTCTCTGGGCCTCCAGCGGGACGGGCTTCACCTTCTTTATGACCGCCCTGGGGGCCTCCATGGTTCTGCTCCTGCGCCGGCAGGCCTCGCCGGGCCTGCACCGGCTGATGCTGGGCTTCGCCGCCGGCGTGATGATCGCCGCCAGCATGTGGTCGCTGCTGATTCCGGCCATCGAACAGGCGAGGACCTTCGGCCTGCCGGCCTGGCTGCCCGCCGCCGGCGGCAGCGCTCTGGGCATCGGCTTTCTGCTGGCCATGGACTGTCTGCTGCCCCGCTTCACCCCCGAATCCTTTCACTGGCACGAGGGCCGGGACTCCCGGCGCCGGGCGGCGCTGCTGGTGCTGGCGGTCACCCTGCACAACATCCCGGAGGGCATGGCGGTCGCCATCTCCTTCGCCCTGGCCGCCCGCACGGACGACCCCGCCCTCTTCACGGCCGCCGCCGCGCTGGCGCTGGGCATCGGGGTGCAGAACTTCCCCGAAGGGGCCGCCATCTCCCTGCCCCTGCGCCAGGAGGGCATGAGCCGCCTCAAGGCCTTTCTCTGGGGCACCCTCTCCGGTCTCGTGGAACCGGTCTTCGGGCTGCTCACCGTCCTGGTCGCCGGCTCCGTTCAGGGCCTGATGCCCTGGCTGCTCTCCTTCGCCGCCGGCGCCATGCTGTATGTCGTGGTGGAGGAACTGATTCCGGAGGCCAACCTCACGGAAGGCGGCCACTCCGGCACCCTGGGGGTCATGGCGGGATTCCTCCTGATGATGATCCTGGACGTGGCCCTGGGATAAGTCCATACGAAAGCGCCGGCGCTTCCCTCCTTCTGCAGGGACAACCGTCGCCTCCCTTCCGGGCGCCCGCCGCGTCCGGTTTCTTTTTCTCCTGCCGAAGCAGACAGGAAATTCCGCCTCTCCCTTGAAGCGCCAGCCGATTCGGTCTATACTGATGCAGACACAGCGGGCTGATCCCGGCGGTCTCCGTCGCGGATCCCCCATGCAAGGAGAGGCTGTATATGGTGAACGGCAGAGACTTTATCATCCGGAACGGTGTCCTGGAAAGATACACCGGCTGCGAACAGGAAATTACGGTGCCGGACGGCGTGAAGGAAATCGGTGAGCATGCGTTCTCCCGGTGTGGCAGCGCCGTCCGGGTCTTCCTGCCGGACAGCGTAAAGATCATCGGGACGCGGGCCTTCGAGGAGTGCCGGTCTCTGACAGAAGTGGTTCTGCCGGAGTCCCTCGTCACCATCCGGGCAGGCGCCTTTTCCAACTGCGATCATCTTGCCCACCTTCATATTCCCGCCTCGGCCATCCAGATCACCTTCAGCGCCTTCACCGGGTGCGTCCGCCTGACCGACTTTACCTTGGATCCGGCAAACCCCCGATTCCGTCTGGAGAACGGGATTGTCCTCTCCAAGCGCGGTACCGTGGCGGAATACTGTCCCCCTTCCACCGTCGGGGACGTCGTAATCCCGGAGGGAGTGAAGAAAATCCAGCCAAGGGCCTTTCAGACGTGCACGGAGATCGCCTCGCTCACCATGCCGGACAGCGTGACGGACGTCAGCTCCCGGGCCTTTCTCGGCTGCGTCAGTCTGCGAAGGATCCGCTTCTCCAACGCCCTCACAACGCTGAAGCGCAGTCTCTGCGAAGACTGCAAAAATCTGACCGAGGTGGTTCTTCCGGAACACCTGACCACCATCGAGGAGGCGGCCCTGGCAGATACCAATCTGACAGACCTGACCCTGCCGGCCAGCGTAATCTTCGTGGGAAAGCGGGCTCTGGACTGCCGCCGGGGTCTCCGTCACCTGACCGTTCTGGGAGATCCCACAGTCCTCGACTACTGGAGCGGGATCGATCCGGACCTTCTCAGCATGCGGGCGGACCATGCGGATTTCAGCACGCTGACCGCCATGTACCAGAAGATGATCCTGCGGGACTTCACGGCCCGTCTGCGCGCCGGCGAACCCATTCCGGAAAAAACCCGGACCTGCCTGGTGGAATACGTCCGAAAACATGCGAAAGCATGCTGGAACGCCGATCCCGACTTCCGCCCCCTCATTCTGGAGGAGCGGCTCATCACCGCCCGGGACTACGCCTGGTTCGTGGAGCACACTTCGCCGGAGCGGGAGCCGGAAATAACCGCCTGGCTGCTGGACTACCGCAATCGCTGTCTCGATCCGGAGGAACTGGTTCGCGTGGACCGGAACCGCACCACCCGCATGATCCGGGAAGCCACCCGCTTGAACCCCACCCCCGCAGAGCTGCGCAGGGTCTTCCGGGGAGAGGTACAGGAAGACGGCTCCTGGCAGATTACCGACTACCGGGGCGACGCCCCCGATGTGGTGATTCCGGAGAAGATCGGGAAAAATCCGGTCAGTTCCATCGGGTACCAGGCCTTCAGCGCCAGCCGGGACCTCAAGCTCCGGCAGAAGGTGCGGGACGGCCGCATGGCGATCGAGACTGTGACGGTTCCGGAGGGAATCACCTCGATTCAGGGCAGAGCCTTCGCCGGCTGCCGCAATCTGCGCTCCATCTCCCTGCCCGCTTCTCTGACCACTCTGGGGAACGGCGCCTTCGAGGGTTGCAGTTCCCTGTCCGCCCTCACCCTCCCCGCCGGCGTTCCCTCCTTCTGGCCCTCCGACCTGGAAAAGATCCGGAAGTTCAAACGCCTCGTCGTTTCCAGCCCGCGTACCAGGCTTGTGGGCGACTGGTCCCGGGTTCACCGCTTCGTCATCTGCGCCCCGGAAGGTTCTTACGCCCACAAGTGGGCCCTGGAGCTCGGTTTCCCCTGGGAGCCTCTCCCGGCCGGGGAAGGAGACGGGTCCGACTCCGGCGAGACCGGTTCCTGACGAACCTCCGAAGGAGCGGCAACTGTCTGCCTCCCGGCCTGATGAATCCTGCCGCTCAGGGAGAACCGCGCAGATCCACGGGCTCCTGAAATCTCATGGGGTGCGGCTGCAGACAGTCACATACTGCCGCCAGCCCCTGCTCTGAATCGACGATCCACGCCGCCCTCCGGGCAGGGAATCCCATCCCGGGCATCCTGAGCGCTCCCATACGGTCTGACAGGCGAAAAAAGCAGCTGCTTCTTCCCGAAGCGGCTGCTTTTTCATGAGGACAGACTCTGAAATTCATGCGCTTTTCATCAGATGGTGTTAAATAATATCTTTCCGGGTATACCGACAGAACGCAGCCAGGACGCCCAGAAGCAGAGCGGCCATGCCCGTCAGGACCCGGGGTGCGTTCAGGGCTCCATGCTCCAGAAGGTCCGCGCCTTCGCAGTAAGCAAAGGGCGTAACAGCCTTGAGGAACTCTGCTCCTTCTGTAATGTTGGACAGGAGATTCAGGATGTACAGCAGAACGGCCAGCCCCAGTCCCAGTCCGATTCCGCCTCCCTCCCGATGCAGGAAGGCCGAGAGGCCAAAGCAGATACCCGCCAGTTCCAGTTGCAGCAGCAGACAGGCCACATGGAGCAGAATGAGTCTGTCCCAGTCCGCCTTTACCCGAATCCATAGCGTACAGCAGACCGACACCAGAAGAAGCGCCAGGTTCAGAAGCAGAACACGCAGGAAGACCGACAGCAGCTTTTCCAGGACGATGCGGCCCCGGGAGACGGGGTGCGTCAGAAGAAAATCGGCGGTGCCGCCGCTTTCCTCGCAGGACAGGCTGCGGATGCCGATCTGGGACGCATAGAGGGCTCCTCCCAGTCCCAGAATCACGCCGCACTCAACGCAGTAGTAGCCCTCCATCGTCCCGATGTTCAGCCGCTCCATCCCGAAAGCGGCCGTGAAACTGCCCATGGAGGCAAACATCTCCCCCAGAGCGTCCATTTCCCCTTCCATCTCCGGATACAGGAAGATGCATGCCCCCAGGAAACACCCGATGGACGCGGCCCAGATCAGGAAGGAAACGCGCCCCTGGCGCAGTTCATGTCGAAGAAGCGTCATGGCTCCCCCTCTCCTTTCCCGTAAAAATGCAGCAGGGTCTCTTCCAGATCCGGCTCGGTAATGGTAACGTCCTCGACTTCCCCGACTGTCAGAACCGCCAGCAGCCGGTCCACAGGGCCGCTGTAGAGGAAGTTCAGTCTAT
>CANRFA010000043.1 GCA_947629775.1 uncultured Oscillospiraceae bacterium | reverse complement strand
CCTATAAGGAACTCCCCATATCCCACGATGATGTCAAGCTTACTGCCTTCCATTGTTTCACGTGAAACATCCAGCTCCTCCATGGCGGTCGCTCCGGCAAGTTCTATCCTCTGGTCCCGCTCATCCAAGGAGGCGCCACGATCCCCCGATACTCCCAAACTTGCCTGACTGCCGTTGTTTCACGTGAAACACTCCATACCCCATGATCGCCGCTTCGCCAGGCTCTATCCTCTGTTCCCACTCCAACACGAAGCCCCCCTGATCCCACGGGGACGTCGGCTGTCTGCTTGTGATGTTTCACGTGAAACATCTATTCTCTTCATGGCCTGCCACTCTCGCTTTCTATCCTCCATCCCGATTACCCAAAAGGGAGCCACAATCCCTTGTCGTTGCTGGGCTTGCCTGACCCCATTGTTTCACGTGAAACAATCCACACCCCTCATGGCCGCCGCTCCGGCAGGCTCTATCCTCTGATCCCACTCCTCCAAGGAGACCCCGATACCTCGATCATGTCGGGCTTGTTGACTTCCGTTGTTTCACGTGAAACAAACCTCCCCCTCATAGCTGCCGCTCCGGCAGGTTCCATCCTTTATCTCACTCATAAAAGACCTCCAATCCCGCAACGATCTCAGACTTACCGACTTCCGTTGTTTCACGTGAAACAATTCCCCCCCTTCATGGTCGCCGCTACGACAGGTTTTATCCGCTGGTCCCTCCCCTACAAGGAACTCCTGATCCTTTGGTGATGTCGGACTTGCCTGACTGCCAATGTTTCACGTGAAACATCCCTCTGTACTGTTGATTGCGTCTTCGCCTCTCCCATAGCGCCCAACTCCGGCTCAGTCACACCAGAGCCAGGTGGTTCTCACTCTGCAGTCTCCGTTGCACCTACTTCATCTCCGTCCTTGTTTCACGTGAAACAATCCGCTTCCTTTATGGCCATCGCTCCGACAGGTTCTATCTGCTGGTCCTTCCCCTACAAGGAACCCCCAATCCCACGGTGATGTTGATCTTTCCTGCTTGTGATGTTTCACGTGAAACGTTTCTACTTCGTTAAGCGCATCTCCGTTCTTGTCACAATGTCCGGCTTCTGCCCAGCCGGAGCGAAGCCTGGTGGGCTCACTCGATAGTCTTCTTTGCCCTGACCCAGCATCCGCCTTTGTTTCACGTGAAACATTCCACCCCTCATAACTCGCTGCTCCGGCAAGCTCTATCCTCTGTCTCTGACCATGCAAAGTCTCGCTCCTCCGATATCGCTGACCCCACTCGACTGCCGATGTTTCACGTGAAACAACCCATCCTCTCCATAGTCGCCGTTCCGGAAGGTTCTATCCTCAGGTCTCACTCCTCCAAGGAGACCTCCATACCTCGATCATGTCGGGCTTGTTGAGTTCCGTTGTTTCACGTGAAACATTCAACTTCCTTTTGGTTGTCGCTCCGACAACTTCTATCCTCTATCCCCGACTTGCAAAGAGCCCTCTTAATCCCTCGATACCGTCAACCTCGTCTGACCGCCGATGTTTCACGTGAAACATTCCCCCTCCTTGATCTGTCGCTCCGGCAAGATCTATCCTATGGTCCCGCTCATCCAAGGAGGTGCCACGATCCCCCGATGCTTCCAGGCCTGCCTGACTGCCGTTGTTTCACGTGAAACATCTCCTCTTCAAGCCTCCCACGCTCGCATTCTATCTTCTGGTTCCGATCACCCAGAAGCTCCACGATCCCTTGCCGTTATTGGGTTTGCCTGACCGCATTGTTTCACGTGAAACATTCCACCCCCTTCATGGTCGCCGCTCCGACAGATTCTATCCTCTGTTCCCACTCCACCACGAAGCCCCCTGATCCCACGGGGACGTCGGCTGTCTGCTTGTGATGTTTCACGTGAAACATCTATCCTCTTCATGGCCTGCCACTGTCGCTTTCTATCCCCCCGGTCACGATCACCCAAGGAACTCCACGATCCCTTGTCATTGTTGGGTTTGCCTGACCCCATTGTTTCACGTGAAACATCCAGCTCCTCCTTTGATTATCGCTCCGACAGTTTCTATCCTCTATCCCTGATCATGCCAAGAGTCCTTGATCCCCCTGATACCGTTGGCCTCATCTGGCTGCCAATGTTTCACGTGAAACATCTACCTTCTTCATGGCCTGCCACTGTCGCTTTCTTTCCCCCAGTCACGAGCACCCAAGAAGCTCCACCATCTCTTGCCGTTGTTGGGTTTGCCTGACCGCATTGTTTCACGTGAAACATTCCATTACATCTTGGCCCGTTTCTCCTGTATGCTCTGCCGCTTTCCCGCCGCTCAAGGGCGCTCCTCGATTCCTCGTGAATGCCGGACACCCTGGCTGCCGATGTTTCACGTGAAACAATCCACCCCTTTCATGGCCACCGCTCCTACAGGTTCTATCCGCTGATCCCACCCATACAAGGAGCCGCCAATCCCACGAGGATGTTTTGCTTGCCTGCTTGTGATGTTTCACGTGAAACATCATCCTCATCATGGTCTGCCATTCTCGGATTCTATCCCCGGTCTCAATCACCCAAGGAATTCCCACGATCCCTTGTCGTTGCTGGACTTGCCTGACCGCATCGTTTCACGTGAAACAATCCATTCCCTCATAGTCTCCGCTCCGGCAGGCTCTATCCTTTGGTCCCACTCCTCCAAGGAGGCCCCGATACCTCAATCATGTCGGGTTTGTTGACTTCCGTTGTTTCACGTGAAACATCCACTCGTTCTTGAGCTGGTGCTCTATATGCTCAGCCTCTTTCCTCCTGGCACCCTCGATTCCTCGTGAATGTCAGACTCGCCTGGCTGCTGATATTTCACGTGAAACAATCACCCCTCTATGGCCAGTTGTACCGACAGGTTCTATCCTCTGTTCCTACCCCTATAAAGAACTCCCAAATCCACGATGATGTCGAACTACCGCCTTCCATTGTTTCACGTGAAACAATCCATCCTCCAGAGCCTATCCCAAGCATGTACCATTCTCTGTTCCCACTCCAACAAGAAGCCCTCTAATCCCACGGTGACATCGGCTGCTTGCTTCCGATGTTTCACGTGAAACATCATCCTCATCATGGTCTGCCACTCTCGGATTCTATCCCCGGTGTTGATCACCCAAGGAATTCCCACGATCCCTTGTCGTTGCTGGACTCGCCTGACCGCATCGTTTCACGTGAAACAATCCACCCCCCTACATAGCCGCCGCTTCGACAGGTTCTATCCTTTGTTCCCACCTCTATGAGTAACTCCCCAATCCCACGATGATGTCAAGCTTACCGCCTTCCTTTGTTTCACGTGAAACAATCCATCCCCTCCATGGCCGGTCACCCCCGCAGGCTCTATCTGCTGGTCCCACTCATTTCAGATACCCATTGATCCCACGTTGACATCGTTGTGCCAACTGCCAAATGTTTCACGTGAAACATCTATCCTCTTCCTGGCTTGCCACTCTCGGATTCTATCCCCCGGTTTCGATCACCTGAGAAACTCCCACGATCCCTTGCCGTTGTTGGGCTTGTCTGACACCATTGTTTCACGTGAAACATCCAGCTCCTCCTTTGGTTGTCGCTCCGACAGCTTCTATCCTCTATCCCGGACTTGCAAAGATCCTCTTGATCTCCCCGATACCGTCGGCCTCATCTGGCTGCCGATGTTTTACGTGAAACATTCATTCCCCCTGGCCTTCTGCTCCTGTATGCTCATCTCTCTCCGCTCTTCAAGGGCGCCCTTGATTCCTCATGAATGCCGGACTCGCCTGACTGACGATGTTTCACGTGAAACATTCCCCCTCCTTGATCTGTCGCTCCGGCAAGTCACCCTCTATTTCCGATCGTGCAAAAAGCTCTATCGATCCCCCGATACCATCGGCCTCGTCTGACTGCCGTTGTTTCACGTGAAACATTCCTTTCCTATTGGCTTGCTGCTCCTTTAGCTCAGCCTCTTTCCTGATCTCAAAGGCGTCCTCAATTCCTCCTGAATGCCGGACTCGCCTGACTGACGATGTTTCACGTGAAACATCATCCTCTTCATGGTCTGCCACTCTCATTCTATCCTCCGTACCGATTACCCAAGGGATCCACAATCCCTTGCCGTTGCTGAGCTTGCCTGACCCCATTGTTTCACGTGAAACAATCCACTCCTTTCATGGCCACCGCTCCTACAGGTTCTTTCCGCTGATCCCACCCCTACAAGGAGCCCCCATCCCATGATGATGTCGAGCTTGCCGCCTTACTTTGTTTCACGTGAAACAAACCAGCCCCCATAACCGCCGCTTCGTCAGGCTCTATCCTTTGTTCCCACTCCAACACGAAGCCCCTGATCCCACGGGGACGTCGGCTGTCTGCTTGTGATGTTTCACGTGAAACATTCCTACGCTGTTAACAACCTATCGTCCCCACTCTGTTGCCTGCTCTGCTCATTCGCAGCCGAATCTGTTGGTCCTCACTCCCAGAGATCATTGGTCTATCTCAGTTCTCCTCGTTGTTTCACGTGAAACATTCATCTCCTCCTTGGTTGTCGCTCCGGCAGTTTCCATCCTCTATCTCCGATCGTGCAAAGAGCCCTCCTGATCCCTCGAAACCGTCAACCTCGATTGACTGCCGATGTTTCACGTGAAACATCTATCCTCTTCATTTCCTGCCACGCTCACATTCCATCCTCCGGTCCCGATCACCCAAGGAACTCCACAATCCCTTGTCATTGTTGGGTTTGCCTGACCGTAATGTTTCACGTGAAACATTCCATCCCCGTCATGGCCATCGCTCCGCCAGATTCTATCCTCTTGTCCCACTTCTACAAGGAGCCCACCCAATCCCACGATGACGTCGGGCTTGCCGACCGCTGTTGTTTCACGTGAAACATTCCATGCCCATAGCCACCGCTCCAGCAAGGATATCATCTGTCCCCGCTCTTCCAAGGAACCCCAAAAAATCCTTCGATGTTGTCGAACTTGCCAGCTCCCGATGTTTCACGTGAAACATCTATCCTCTTCCTGGCCTGCCACTCTCGAATTCTATCCCCCGATCTCGATCACCCAAGGAATTCCCACGATCCGTTGTCGTTGCTGGACTTGCCTGACCGCATCGTTTCACGTGAAACAATCCATTCCCTCATAGTCTCCGCTCCGGCAGGCTCTATCCTCTGGTCCCACTCCTCCAAGGAGGCCCCGATACCTCAATCATGTCGGGTTTGTTGACTTCTGTTGTTTCACGTGAAACATTCCATTCGTTTTTGAGCTGGTGCTCTATATGCTCACCTCTTTCCTCCTGGCACCCTCGATTCCTCGTGAATGTCAGGCTCGCCTGGCTGCTGATGTTTCACGTGAAACAATCACCCCTCTATGGCCGGTTGGACCGACAGGTTCTATCCTCTGTTCCTACCCCTATAAAGAACTCCCAAATCCACGATGATGTCGAACTATCGCCTTCCATTGTTTCACGTGAAACATTACCTCCTCCTTCGGTTGTCGTTCCGGTAGCTTCTATCCCGGACTTGCGAAGAACCCTCTTGATCCCCCCCGATACTGTTGGCCTCACTGGCTGCCGATGTTTCACGTGAAACACTTTCCCTTCTGGTGATCGCGCCATCAGAACGCTCTATTGCCCGACTTCGGACTCTCAAAGCCGAACCTCGTGGCCCTCACTCCTCCGGTTTCTTTACCCTGCCCCAGCTTCCCCCTTGTTTCAAGTGAAACAATCCATCCTCCAGAGCCTATCCCAAGCAAGTTCCACTCTCTATCCTTGGTCACGCAAAGAGCCCCCTCAGTCCGCCGATACTATCAGTATCGCTTAGCTGCTGATGTTTCACGTGAAACAATCCATCCCCTCCATGGCGGTCGCTCCGGCAAGTTCTATCCTCTGGTCCCGCTCATCTAAGGAGGCGCCACGATTCCCCGATGCTCCCAAGCTTGCCTGACTGCAGTTGTTTCACGTGAAACATCCCCTCTTCAAGCCTGCCTCGCTCGCATTCTATCTTCTGGTTCCGATCACCTAAGGAACTCCACGACCCCTTATCGTGCTGGGCTTGCCTGACCCCATTGTTTCACGTGAAACAATCCTCTCCCTCCATGGCCAGTTGTTCCGACAGGTTCTATCTTCTGTTCCCCCTCTATGAGGAACTCCTCAATCCCACCGATGATGTCAAGCTTGCCGCCTTCCTTTGTTTCACGTGAAACATTACCTCCTACTTCGTTTGTCGTTCCGGCAGCTTCTATCCTCTATCCCGGACTTGCAAAGAACCCTCTTGATCCCTCGATACCATCGGCTTCACCTGGCTGCCGGATGTTTCACGTGAAACATTATCCTCTTCACGGTCTGCCACTCTCGAAGGTTCATCCTCCATTCCGATTCCCCAAAGAAATCCACAATCCCCTGTCGTTGCTGGGCTTGCCTGACCGCATTGTTTCACGTGAAACAATCCACCCCTCCATGGCCGGTTATTCCGACAGGTTCTATCCTCTGTTCCCACTCCTATAAGAATCCCCAATCCCACGATGATCTCGAACTACCGCTTTCCATTGTTTCACGTGAAACATTCCACCTCCCCTTTGGTTGTTGCTCCGGCAGTTTCTACCTCTATCCCCAATCCTGCAAAGAATCCCTCTTGAGTCCCCCGATACCGTCGGACTCATCTGGCTGCCGATGTTTCACGTGAAACATCATTCCGTTCTGATCGTCTGATCATTTCTGCCTCCTGATAACGGCCTCGGACAGCAGGAGAAGATCGTCAATACTTCCGGAATCAGATCCTTCGGGCAGCGGTTGTCATCTGATCTTTTGCTTCGGATGAAACGAACCCGCTTCCCCATCACAGTCTTTGCCCTGCTGGACTCCAACATAACCGCAGGGAGTCTTCCCCTCCCAGTGTGGGCCCTCGCCGGTAGCCTATGGGTGTACTCTCTTTGTTTCACGTGAAACAATCTTCCGCCTGCTGGCCACAACCGTTCTCTGCCTCCCTGATTCCTTCTCCCCCATCGCATCAGGATCTTCCCGCAAAGACGGAGCATATTTCCGGGGAAATAAGCTCCCCGCCCGAACGGCCAGTTCCAGGATACATGAACATCCGGGCATCGATCTGTCCGTGTTCAGCTCTCTCCATGCAACAAACCAGAGCGACCTTCGTCAAACACAGTGGAGAGAACAGATACAGCAGGCGGGAATCCCGCTCCAACCGATCATAGCCCCTCATCGCCACGTTCCCGATTCCTTTTCGTGACCGGTCTGCAACCAGGCTCCTCCTGATTGCTGCCCGATCCTTCCCTCAAGCCAGACGTTCCGATCCCCCGGAACTGCCCGCTATGCGAAGCCATCTTCTGCATCACCATCAGGTCAGCTCCGGTTTCTCTGCAGAATCCCAGCGTACCCCGGATAAGACCCGCGAAGAAGCGACTTCCTTTCACCCGGAAAGTACGAACCCTGTTTAAGCCCCCTTAAGCTGTCCGCACACCTGGCTGAACCTGTTTCACGTGAAACAATCCCCTTGGAACTCTGTTGTCAGACCCGAGGGCTGTCTGCAGAGGGGGAAAGCAGCCGTTTTCAGCCCTGTGAGCGCCCACTACTCCCCTCCCCTACCGCTTCCTGACCCCAAAAAAAGCCGTTTTGGATCGTTTATGATCTATTCAGTATCAATCCACGTCCGAAAAGTATTATCGCTTTACAGCGCGCTTCCGGGTCCCTCTGTTTCACCGTCCATGCAGACCGGTCCTTCGGACAGTTCTCGCTCTCATTCCACAAAAAAGGTCGAAAACAGGGGTATTTTCTGCAAAATCACACATGTTTCAGCCAGAATGAGCTATAAAGGGATTCAGCTTCACAGGCAATTATGCCCCGGAATCTCCGCCATCGCGCCCTCTCTGTTCTTCTCCTGTCTTCCGGTTCCGACTTCCGAAGGGAGCCACCGGAAGATCGTTCCTCCCGCAGGACCGACATTCGCTCAGGCAGTCGGTCTCTTCTCCCCTCTCCCGGCCATGCACCAGCTTCTCTGCCCGAGGGCCCATTGTTTCACGTGAAACATGGCCGCGCAGGAAGCGGAAGCCTCCCTGTCTTCAGGTTCCCTCTGCCGGATCTTCGGCAATCGAATCCCTCCTTTTCAGAAAAACCAGTTGAAAAGGCATCTTTGCGTTGATATAATATAGGAACCTGCTAGGAAACTGTAAGGAGGCTCATTCATGGCCAGGATTATTGCTGTCGTCAATCAGAAAGGCGGAGTGGGGAAGACCACCACCGCGGTCAATCTCACCGCTGCGCTGCACGCCCTGGGACACCGTTCTCTGCTCTGCGACTTCGACCCCCAGGCAAACGCCACCTCCGGTCTGGGCGTAGACAAGAATACAGCCTCCCCCAACGTCTACGACGTTCTCATCAACGACGCAGACCCGGCCCGCGCGGTCGTTTCCACCAGGTATGCCGACGTCCTCCCCTCCAACAAGGCCCTGGCCGGCGCGGGGATCGAAATGATCGGCATAGACAACCGGGAGATGCTCCTCTCCCACGCGCTCCAGACGCTGGATCAGAACTATGACTATATCCTCATCGACTGCCCTCCCTCTCTGGAGATGCTGACGGTCAACGCTCTCTGCGCCGCCCATACGCTGCTGGTCCCCGTTCAGTGCGAATACTACGCCCTGGAAGGACTCAGCGACCTTCTGGCCACGGTGCGCCTGGTGAAGCGCAAGCTGAATCCCACCCTTGCCCTGGAAGGCGTCCTTCTGACCATGTTCGACAGCAGGACCAACCTCTCTCTTCAGGTCGCGGAAGAGGTAAAGCGCCACTTCCCCGGACAGGTCTATGCCACCGTCATCCCCCGCAATGTCCGCCTCTCCGAGGCTCCCAGCCACGGCAAGCCCGTCATGGCCTACGATCCCTACTCCCGTGGGGCTGAGGCCTACACGGCCCTCGCCAAAGAGATGGACAGCATGCACAGCCGGACGAAGGCCAGAGCCTGATGTTTCACGTGAAACACCACACGGTCCGAAACCTCCGGACCTGAGAAGCGAAGCGGAACGGCAGAGTGGCAGTGACTTCCAGTAAATGGTAAATCGCTTTCCTCCTTCCCGCTCCGCGCTCTCTGACTATATCGATATTAAGGGTGTTTTTATGCCAAAACGTAACAAAGAGATGGGTCTGGGCCGAGGACTCAACGCCCTTCTGGGCGACCCGGACCTCCAGCCAAAGGCGGAAGGAGCCATGACGCTCCCCATCTCCCAGGTAGAGCCAGGCCTCAATCAGCCCAGAAAACGGTTTGACGAAGAGTCCCTGGCCGACCTCTGCGAGTCCATCCGTATCTACGGGATCATCCAGCCGCTGACGGTACGGCGGCTGTCTACCGGATACTATCAGATCATCGCCGGAGAGCGCCGCTGGCGCGCCGCCCGCTCCGCCGGGCTGACCGAGGTGCCGGTCACCATCGTGGAGGCCGACGACCGGGAGGCTCTGGAACTGGGCCTCATCGAAAACCTCCAGCGGACCGATCTGAATCCCATGGAGGAGGCCCAGGGCTACCAGTCCCTGATGGACCTCTATGGCCTCTCCCAGGAGCAGATCTCCCAGCGGACAGGCAAATCCCGGCCGGCCATCGCCAACACGCTGCGCCTGCTGGCCCTTCCCCCGGATGTCGCTGCCATGGTGGAGGATTCCTCCCTCTCGGCCGGCCACGCCCGGGCGCTGCTGGGCCTGGAAGACGCGGAGCTGGAGATCAGCACCGCGAAGACCGTCCTGGAGCGCCAGCTCTCGGTTCGGCAGACCGAATCCCTGGTTCGCCTGATTCTGAAGAAGAAGGAAGCCCAGGAGGCCAACGCCGACGACAGCGAGGGCAGGGAGAGCCTCAAAATCCATCTGAACGACCTGGCCTCCCGGCTCTCCGGTTCTCTGGGCCGCAAGGTCCGCATTCAGGACCGGGGCAAAAAGGGACGGGTCGAGCTGGAATACTACGGCGCGGAAGATCTGGAGACCCTTCTCAGTCTGCTGGAAGGCCTGAACGGAGGGGAGGCGTCCTCCGATGGCTGATCGCAAAGACCCTTCCCTCTCCGACGACCACGAACCCGTCGTCTTTCCGGGGCTGGACTCCTCCGCCTTTGTCGATACGGATCCGGAGCCGGAGACCATCTCCTTTTCCCATATGAACCTGTCTTCCTTCCCTCCGTCCCCTCCGCCCGATCCCCATAACGACGGGCAGGAGGACAAAGACGCGGAAGAGCCCGCGGAGGAAGAGAACGATACGGAAGAAGAGGACGACGACCAGACTTCCCATCGGCGCCGCAACTCCGTCTTCCAGTATATCGCTGTCCTGTTCGCCGCCGCCTTTGTCCTTCTCCTCTTCACTTATCTGATGGAACGGCGCCAGTACGAGCAGAAGGAACAGCACGATCAGCAGCAGATCGAGTCCCTGAACGAGCAGTCCGTCTCCGCCGTCCAGTCCCTCAAGGATCTGTACGACGAAAACGACGCCCTCAACAAGCGGGTGGAGGAGCTGGAAGGGCTCCTGGAAGAGGCCCAGAGCACCATCGCCTCGAACGCCGCCGCCGCGGAAGAGGCGCAGAAGACCCTGGAGCGCACGAAGGTCGCCATGGACTGGTTCTGGCAGCTGAACGAGGCCTTTGTCCGCGGCCGGCCGGCTGTCTGCCGGGATATCATCGGGATTCTGGACGCGGATCAGCCGGATTCCCTGAGCAGCTATCTGCCAAGAGAGAGCGCGACGGACAATCTGCGCTTCTCCCCCTATGACCGCTATATGGAGATCCGGGACGCCGTCGCCTGAGCGGCGTCCCCGGACCCCTTCCAATGAGACACGGCCGGACGGATTCCGGCCCCTGTAGAGCAAGGAGAGATTTTTCAATGCTGGATATCAGATTCGTCCGGGAAAACCCGGAACTGGTCAAAGAAAACATCCGGAAGAAGTTCCAGGACGAGAAACTGCCCCTGGTGGACGAAGTCGTCGAGCTGGACGCCCGCAACCGCGCCGCCATGACGGAGGCCAACGAGCTGCGCGCCTCCCGCAACACCCTGTCCAAGAAGGTCGGCATGCTGATGGGGCAGGCCAAAAAGGATCCTTCCAAGCGGGAAGAGGCCGAGGCCATCAAGGCCCAGGTCAAGGCCAACGCCGACCGCCTGGCCGAGCTGGAAGCCCTGGAGGACGAGCTGGCTCAGAAGATCCGTAAGATCATGCTGGTGATCCCCAACATCATCGACCCCTCCGTCCCCATCGGACCGGACGACTCCGCCAACGTGGAAGTGGAGCGCTTCGGCGAGCCGGTCGTTCCCCCCTATGAAATCCCCTACCACACCGCCATCATGGAGTCCTTCAACGGCATCGATCTGGACGCCGCCGGCCGGGTATCCGGCAACGGCTTCTACTATCTGATGGGCGACATCGCCCGGCTCCACGAGGCCGTTCTGGCCTACGCCCGGGACTTCATGATCGGCAAGGGCTTCACCTTCTGCATTCCTCCCTTCATGATCCACGGCAACGTGGTGGAGGGCGTCATGTCCCAGACGGATATGGAGGCCATGATGTATAAGGTCGAGGGAGAGGACCTCTACCTGATCGGCACCAGCGAGCACTCCATGATCGGCAAGTTCATCGACCAGATGATCCCCGAGGAAACTCTGCCCCAGACTCTTACGTCCTACTCCCCCTGCTTCCGCAAGGAGAAAGGCTCCCACGGCATCGAAGAGCGGGGCGTCTACCGCATCCACCAGTTCGAGAAGCAGGAGATGATCGTGGTCTGCAAACCCGAGGACTCCATGGCCTGGTACGAGAAGATGTGGCGCTACTCCGTAGAGCTGTTCCGCTCCATGGACATCCCCGTCCGGCAGTTGGAGTGCTGCTCCGGCGACCTGGCGGACCTGAAGGTCAAGAGCTGCGACATCGAGGCCTGGTCCCCCCGTCAGCAGAAGTACTTCGAGGTCTGCTCCTGCTCCAACCTGGGCGACGCCCAGGCCCGCCGCCTGAAGATGCGGGTCAAGAGCCCCAACGGCAACTATCTGCCCCACACCCTGAACAACACCGTGGTGGCGCCGCCCCGCATGCTCATCGCCCTGCTGGAGAACAACCTCCAGGAAGACGGCTCCGTCCGCATCCCCGAGGTTCTCTGGGGCTATATGGGCGGAACCAGGGTCCTGACCCCCAAAAAGTAAGGACGGCCCGACAGATTCCTCCTCTGCCCGGTCCGTTTCCCAGGCAGAGGAGGCGGCTTTCCCTCCCGTGGTCCGGAATCTTCGGGTTCCGGATCCCCCTGCCCCGCTGTCATTCCGGACCGCATGAGGGCGAAAGCGCTCATTCCGGACCGGTTTGCAGATACATACAGACACTCCGAAGGAGGAATATATCCGCATGAAAAAGTTTTTCCAGGAGTTCAAGGAGTTCATCAACAAGGGGAACGTCCTTGGGCTGGCTGTCGGTGTCATCATCGGCGGCGCGTTCTCGACCATCACCACATCCCTGACCAACGACGTCATCATGCCCATCGTCTCCATCTTCATGGGCGGCGTCGACTTCTCCTCCATGAGCATTCTCCTGCCCACCATCTTCCCCGTCGCGGAAGACGCGGCCCCCAACATGCTCAACTACGGCAATTTCATCTCCGCGGTCATCAACTTCTTTATCCTGGCCTTTGTCGTATTCATCATCGTGAAAGTGGTGAACGGCGCCATGGATAAGGCCATGCACAAGGAAGAGGCCGCGCCGGAAGAGCCTCCCGCTCCGCCGGAGCCCAGCCCCGAAGAAAAGCTTCTTACCGAAATCCGCGACCTTCTGAAGGAGCGTAAGTAAGATGCCCGAAAAACGGCATTTCGAGACCGAGGGGGAAAAGGGCTCTTTTGTCCCTTCCTCCCCGGTCAAACGGACCCTGGCGTGGATCGGCCTTGTCTACATGGCCATTCTGCTGGGTCTCTCCACCGTCTTCTACTTCACCGGCAAGGCCCTCATGGGAATCGCCCCGCTGCTGGCCGTCCCCGGTCTGATCGGACTGGGCGTGGTCGCTCTCGTCAGCTGGAAAACCACCGGCTCGCCGGGAAAAAAGACCGCGATCTGCCTTGCCGTCCTGTGCTGTGTGGTGGCCCTTCTGCTCCTGCCGGACGGAATCGCCCGTCTGATGGCGAACTTCAGGGGGTGAGCTTCTGGAATCCATTCTCGTTTCCGGCCTGGCCCGGCTGGGCCTGACCGGGCGGGTTCCGGAATCCGCTCCCGCGCAACTGGCGGAATACGGCAGGCTTCTCCTGGAGAAGAACCAGGTCATGAACCTGACCGCCATCCGGGACCCGGAGGGCGTCGCCCGTCTGCACATGCTGGACTGCGCCCCCCTTCTCCTCTGCGCGGAGCTGGAGGGAAAGCGTCTTATCGATGTGGGCACCGGAGCCGGCTTCCCCGGTCTGGTGCTGAAGATTCTGGTTCCCTCCCTGGACGTGACCCTGCTGGACGCCCTGGGCAAGCGGGTAAACTGGCTCAACGAACTCATTGAAACCCTGGGCCTCTCCGGCGTCCGGGCCATCCACGGCCGGGCCGAAGAGTGCGCCGCGAAGCCGCCCCATCGGGACGCCTACGATCTCGTCACCGCCCGTGCGGTCGCGGAGCTGCGTCTGCTGGAGGAACTCTGCCTCCCCTTCACCCGACCGGGCGGTCTCTTCCTGGCCATGAAGGCGGAAGACTGCGGAGAAGAGCGCGCCCAGGCCGCCCACGCCGTCCGCGTTCTGCGTGGCCGCCTGGAGCCGGACTTCCTTTACGATATCCCGGACGCCGGCATCACCCGCCGGGTGATCCGTACGGTCAAAACCGGCCCCACCCCCCGGGACTACCCCCGCCGCTGGAACAGGATTCAGAAAGAGAAACTCTGAAGCCGCCCTGGTGACTTCGAACAGACGTAACTTTTTTGAAAACTTTTCCCGGAATACCTTGACGCAGAAGGGCTTTGTAGGTTAGACTGAATCCGTCGCAGATAGGAGGGGCTGTCCTTGGGCACTGTGATTGCCATCACCTCTGGAAAAGGTGGAACCGGAAAAACCTCGGTGACAGGCGCGGTCGCCGTCGCCCTGGCGCTCCGGGGCCGCAACGTCCTGTGCATGGATATGGACGTGGGCCTGCGAAATCTGGACATCACCCTGGGGATGAGCGATCGGGCCCTGATGGACTTTTCCGATGTGGTTCTGGGCCGCTGCGATCTGGACCGCGCCGTCTCCACACACCCCTCCATTGTCGGTCTCTCCCTGCTCTCCGCGCCCATGTCGCTGCCCCGAGGAGTGGACGAGTACCATCTGCTGCAACTGCTGAAGCAGGCCCGCGGTCTCTACGACTATGTACTGCTGGATTCCCCCGCCGGGCTGGGTCCCGGTTTCCAGCTGGCCATTGCCGGAGCAGATCGCGCTCTGGTGGTTTCCACCAGCGACGCCTCATCCATCCGCGACGCGCAGCGCGCCGTGACAGAAATGGACCGTCTGTCCGTCATTCATCTGGTGATGAACCGGATACAGCCCCGGCTTCTTCGAAAACTGCGCACCACCATTGACGATGCCATGAACTCGGCCGGACTGCCGCTGATCGGCGTGATTCCCGAAGACCCCCGCGTTCTTCTCTGCGCCAACCAGGGCATTCCCCTGACCATCCGGGGGCGCAGAGGCGCCGCTCTGGCCTGCCAGAACATCGCCCGCCGCCTGGAAGGCGAGCGCGTCCCCGTCATGCGCATTCGATGAATGGTCCCTGCACACCCTGTCCGCGCTACAAAGGAGGTTATTCAGGCATGAACATCGCCTTAATGAGCCACACCAGGAAACAGGATCTGATGGTACAGTTCTGCACCGCCTACTGCGGCATTCTGTCCAAGCATACCGTGTGCGCCACCAACGCAACGGGACGGATGGTGGCGGATGCCACAGGACTGCACGTGAATCTGTTCCTCTCCCACGAACACGGCGGAATCGAGCAGATCGGCCAGCGGATCATCTACAACGAGATCGACCTGGTTATCTTCTTCAACTCCCCCCTGGATTCCGATATGGATAAGGACGTCCTCTACATTTCCCGCCTGTGCAACCAGCACTCCGTCCCCATGGCCACCAACGTGGCTACTGCGGAACTGCTGATTCACGGCCTGGCCCGGGGCGATCTGGATTGGCGTATCGTCATGAATCCCAATCGGGTCCCCTTCGCCCTGTAATCGACGATGCAACGCACTCCCGTTCCAGGGTTTCAGGAGCGGGAGCGTTTTTTTCAGAATGCAGCCCTGTCAGGGCCGCTTCCATGTCCCATCCCTCACAGAAAGGATCATGACATTATGAGCAAGGTTCAGCCCCGGACGCTGTCCGGCTTCATGGAACTGCTGCCCGCCCGCCAGGCCCAGTTCGACCGCATGGCGGCCATCCTCCGGGAATCCTACTCTCTCTACGGCTTCACCGCCCTGGATACCCCGCTGATCGAGTCCAGCGAGGTCCTGCTGGCCAAGGGCGGCGGCGAGACCGAGAAGCAGATCTACCGCTTTACCAAGGGAGACAGCGATCTCTCCCTGCGCTTCGACCTCACGGTCCCCCTGGCCAAGTATGTGGCGCAGAACTACGGGCACCTGGTCTTCCCCTTCCGCCGCTTCCAGATCGGGAAGGTCTACCGGGGCGAGCGGGCCCAGCGGGGCCGCTTCCGGGAGTTCTATCAGGCGGATATCGACGTCATCGGCGACGGAAAGCTGGACATCTCCAACGACGCCGAGATTCCCGCCATCATCTACCGCACCTTCACCGCTCTGGGGCTCAGGCGCTTCCAGATCCGGGTCAACAACCGCAAGGTCCTCAACGGCTTCTACGCCATGCTGGGTCTCACGGATCAGTCCCCCGCCATCATGCGCACCGTGGACAAGCTGGAGAAGATCGGGGCGAACGCCGTGCGGGAGATTCTCACCGGCGACGGCATCGGGCTGGACGAGGCCCAGGCGTCCGAAATTCTCCGCTTCATCGCCATCCGGGGCACCAACGAAGAGGTTCTGAGCGCTCTGGAGGCCTATCGGGGCCGTCACCCCCTCTTCGACGAGGGTCTGGACGAACTGACCACCGTAACGAAGTACCTGGCCGCCTTCGGCGTGCCCGAGACCCACTTCGCCGTGGACCTCACCATCGCCCGCGGTCTGGATTACTACACCGGCACCGTCTACGAGACCTCCATGCTGGATCACCCCGAGATCGGTTCCATCTGCTCCGGCGGCCGCTATGACAACCTGGCGGAGTACTACACGGACCGGCAGCTGCCCGGCGTGGGCATCTCCATCGGCCTCACCCGGCTGTTCTTCGTCCTGGAGGACCAGGGTTACCTGAACGACAGCCTCAACACCGCCCCCGCGGACGCCCTGATTCTGCCCATGACGGAGGATCTCTCCCCCGCCATCTCCCTGGCCACCCGCCTGCGGGACGCGGGCATCCGTACCCAGATCTACGGAGAGAAGAAGAAGTTCAAGGCCAAAATGAACTACGCGGACCGCATCGGCGTCCCCTACACCATCTTCCTTGGAGAAACCGAGATCTCCGAGGGCTGCGCCGCCGTCAAGAACATGCGCTCCGGCGAACAGGTCAAGGTCCCCACGGAGGAGACCGCCGCCTTCCTCCGCGCCGGCCTGGCCGAACTGGAGAAGGGCACCCCGATTCTCGATCAGGGGGAGTAATCCTCCCCCTTCCGGCGCCGCCGGATTCCTCTACCATACCTTTTTGGAGTTGATCATATGGTTCAGTCGCGTACCCACACCTGCGGCGAACTCCGCATGGAGCACGTCGGTCAGTCCGTCCGCCTGGCAGGCTGGATGGAAAACGTCCGGGAAGTGGGCCAGAATTTCGCCTTTGTCATCCTTCGGGACTTCTACGGCACCACCCAGGTCGTCATAGAGACCGAGGAGATGATGTCCATCATCAAAAGCCTCAACAAGGAGAGCACCATCGCCGTCGAGGGCACCGTCCGGGAGCGGGCCAGTAAAAACCCCAAACTGCCCACCGGAGACATTGAGATCTCCCCCACCCGCATCGAGGTCCTGGGCCGCTGCCGCCACAACGAGCTCCCCTTCCAGATCAACCGCTCCCGGGACGCCGACGAGTCCATCCGGCTGCGCTACCGCTACCTGGACCTGCGCAACCCGGACGTGAAGAAGAACATCGTCCTGCGCTCCCAGGTAGTGGCCGCTCTGCGCAGCGCCATGATTGACGAGGGCTTCCTGGAGATCACCACCCCCATTCTGACCGCCTCCTCTCCGGAAGGCGCCCGGGACTACCTGGTTCCCAGCCGCAAGCACCCCGGAAAGTTCTACGCCCTGCCCCAGGCTCCCCAGCAGTTCAAACAGCTGCTGATGGCCTC
>CANRFA010000042.1 GCA_947629775.1 uncultured Oscillospiraceae bacterium | reverse complement strand
GACGTCATCATCTGCTCCCCCCACCCCCGCGCGAAGGTCACCACCAACAAGTGCATCAACATCATCCGTGAGACCCTCGAGCGCGAAGGCGCCCCCGCGGACATCATCCAGGGCATCGAGAAGCCCAGCATCAGCCTGACCCAGGAACTGATGAAGATGTGCGACCTGACCATCGCCACCGGCGGCCGTCCCATGGTCCGCTCCGCTTACTCCACCGGCGTGCCCGCCTATGGCTCCGGCGCCGGCAACGCCACCGTCATCATCGACAACACCTGCAACACCCCCGAGCGTCAGCATGAGGCCGCGGAGAACACCCGCATCTCCAAGTGCTCCGACTTCGGTTCCGGCTGCTCCTGCGACGGCAACCTGCTGATCAGCGCGGAGATCTACGACGGCTTCGTGAAGGCTCTCGTGGACGAGGGCGCCTATCTGGCCAACGAGGAAGAGGCCGAGATGCTGAAGAACGTCATGTGGGACGAGACCGGCCACCGTCTGCCCAACACCGTCGCCATCAGCCCCCAGAAGCTGGCTGAGGCCGCCGGCTTCACCATCCCCGCGGACCGCAAGTTCATCGCTGTCACCGGCGGCGGCCCCGAGGGCATCGGCAAGGATCACTTCTTCTCCTCCGAGAAGCTGACCACCCTGCTCACTCTCTTCAAGTACGAGGGCGAGTTCCAGAACGCTCTGGATATGATGCAGGCCATCTTCAACGTCGGCGGCAAGGGCCACTCCTGCGGCATCTACAGCTGGGATGACAGCCACATCGACCGCCTCGGCATGTGCGCTCCTGTCTCCCGTATCATGGTCCGCCAGCCCAACAACCGCGGCAACTCCGGCTCCGCCTGGAACGGCATGCCTCCCACGTCCTCCATGGGCTGCGGCACCTGGGGCGGCAACATCGTCTCCGAGAACATCTGCCTGAAGCACTACATGAACACCACCTGGGTGGCCCGTCCGCTGCCCTACGATATGCCCGACAACGACTGGCTCTTCGGCGAGTTCAACGTCGAGGACATGGACGTCGAGTAATTCCCTCCTTTCCCCATACACATGGCCTGCGGCGCCCGGAGTATTCCGGGCGCCGCGGGTCTTTTTTCCGCCCGGAATGGGCTCTTTTCCCCCGGACTCCCCGGAAAAAATAGTGGCGGGCCCTCTTGTGTAACCCGCGGGGATATGCTAGAATAAACTGTTATTGCGAAAAAACAAGCCGGACTTCCCCCGGCGGACATCGATTCCGCCGGAATGGGGTGCGCGTTGAGGTGTGAAAGTTTATGAAAATCGTTGTACTGGCGGGCGGTCTCAGCCCGGAACGGAATGTCTCCCTCTCCTCCGGATCCAAGGTGTGCCAGGCCCTGCGGGACCGGGGACACCGGGTGGCGCTGATCGACCTGTTCTTCGGCCTGGAGGAGGGGCAGGACGGAGAGTCCCTCTACGACGCCCCCATCCCGGAGCGCTTCAGGAACGTGGCGCCCCAGGCGCCGGACCTGGCTCAGGTCCGGGCCCAGCGGAAGGATCAGAGCCCCGCGGCCATCGGACCGGGCGTGCTGGAACTGTGCGCCGGAGCGGACGCCGTGTTCCTGGCGCTTCACGGCGCCTGCGGCGAGGACGGCCGCATCCAGGCGACGCTGGACCTGCTGGGGGTGCCCTACACCGGGTCCGGCAGTCTCTCCTCCGCCATCGCCATGGATAAGGATCTGACCAAGCGCCTGGTGAAGGACGTGGTGACCACCGCGGACTGGAAGGCCGTAACCGTTACGGAGGAGAATCTGGAGACTCTGCTGCGGGAGACCGCCCTTCCCGTGGTGGTGAAGCCGGTGGACAGCGGCTCCTCCATCGGGGTGTTCATCGCCCACACGGAGGAGGAGCTGCGCGGAGCCCTGGAGGCCAGCCGCGCCCTGGGCGGGCGGACCGTGATCGAGCGCTACATCCGGGGCCGGGAGATTCAGGTGGCCATTCTGGATAACGTGGCCCTGCCCTCCATCGAGATCATCCCCAAGGTGGGCTTCTACGACTACGAGAACAAGTACCAGCCCGGGGCGGCGGAGGAAGTGTGTCCCGCTCCCATCCCGGCGGAGTGGGAGGCCCGGCTGGGCCGGGACGCTCTGGCGGTGTTCCGCACCATAGGCCTCAGCGTCTACGCCCGGGCGGACTTCATCGTGACGGAGGACGGAACGCCCTACTTCCTGGAGATCAACACGCTGCCCGGCATGACGCCCACCAGCCTGGTGCCCCAGGAGGCGGCCGTGGTGGGAATTGACTACGCCACGCTCTGCGAGACCATCATTCAGAAGTCGCTGGAAATCCGGAAGGAGGGCCACTGATGGAACGGATCACCCTCGCTCAGCTGCTGGAGGCGGTGGGAGGCACCCTGCTGGGGGATTTCTCAGACCTCTCCGCCACCATTCAGGCGGTGGATACGGACAGCCGCCGCATCCACGCCGGCAGTCTCTTTGTCCCGCTGGTGGGGGACCGCTTTGACGGCCACGCCTATATCGGCAACGCCCTGGAGTCCGGGGCCGCGGGCTGCCTGACGGCCCGCGACCGCGAATCCTGCCGTCCGGACCGCTTCTATATCCGGGTGGACGATACGGAGAAGGCCCTGGGCCGTCTGGCGGCCTGGTACCGCCGGCAGTTCTCCATTCCGGTGATCGGAGTCACCGGCAGCGTGGGCAAGACCACAGCCAAGGACATGATCGCCTCCGTGCTGGGGGCCCGCTTCCGGGTTCTGAAGACCGAGGGCAACTTCAACAACAACATCGGTCTGCCTCTGACCATTCTCCGCCTGGAGCGCTCGGACGAGGTCTGCGTGCTGGAGATGGGAATGGATCACTTCGGCGAGATCGACTACCTGGCGAACATCGCCAGACCGGACATGGGGGTCATCACGAACATCGGGGACGCCCATATCGAGCATCTGGGCAGCCGGGAGAATATCTTCAAGGCGAAATGCGAGCTTCTGCCCTACGTGAAGCCGGATGGGCTGCTGGTGCTCAACGGCGACGACCCCCTGCTGTCCACCCTGCGGGGGAAGACCGTGCCCCAGACCGTCTTCTGCGGCAGGGGCGATGGCCTGGAGTACCGGGCGGAGGTGACCGGCGGGGACGGGGAGACCCACATCCACTGCCGGCTGCACAGCCCCGCCATGTGCCGGGAGCTGGATATTCCGGCTCTGGGCCAGCATATGATCTATCCCGTCCTGATCGCCGTCGCCCTGGCGGAGCGTCTGGGTCTGACCCCCGAGGAGATCGAGCGGGGCGTGGCCAGCTTCGTTCCCACCCGCATGCGGATGAACATTCTCCGCCGGGGGGACAACATCACGATTCTGGACGACACCTATAACGCCAATCCCCAGTCCATGCGGGCCGCCATCAGCGTGCTGGCGGACAGCCACAGCGCCTGGAAGGCGGCGCTGCTGGGGGACATGCTGGAACTGGGCCCCTTCGCCCCGGCCCTGCACAAGGGCGTGGGCGAGTATCTGGGCAAGGTGCACGCGGACTGCCTGGTGGCGGTCGGCGAGCTGGCCGTTCACATCGCCCAGGGAGCCCGGGAGGCCGGCGTGCCCATGGTGTACCACTTCCGTACCCGGCAGGAGGCCATCGGCTGCCTGCCCAGCATCGTCCGGCCGGACAGCACCTACCTGGTGAAGGCCTCCCGGGGGATGCGGATGGAGGAGATCGTGGAGGCCCTGCTGAAGCTGACCTGAACCGAAAAAAACGGAGGAGCGCGCAAGGCGCTCCTCTGTTTCCCTGCCTCAGCCTCCGAAGAGGGCGGCCAGATTCTCCCGGAAGGGCGGATAGATGACGCCCTTTTCCGTAATAATGCCGGTGAGCAGCTGGTGGGGGGTCACGTCGAAGGCGGGATTGAAGACCGGAACGTCCCGGGGCGCGGTGGCTACCCCCGCCACATGGGTGACCTCCTCCGGGCTGCGCTCCTCGATGGGAATGTGGGCCCCGTCCGGAATGGAGAGGTCGATGGTGGTGGAGGGCAGCGCCGAGTAGAAGGGGATCCCGTGATAGTGGGCGTTGACCGCCACCGAGTAGGTTCCCACCTTGTTGGCGAAGTCTCCGTTGGCCGCCATGCGGTCGCACCCCAGGATGACCAGGTCGATCTTTCCCTGGGCCATGAGCACCGCCGCCATGCTGTCCGTGATCAGGGTGGCGGGGATGTGATCCTGCGTCAGTTCCCAGGCGGTGAGCCGGGCGCCCTGGAGCAGGGGGCGGGTCTCGTCGCAGTAGACCATCTCCACCTTTCCCTGGGCGTGGGCGGTGCGGACCACCCCCAGCACTGTGCCGTAGCCGCCCGTGGCGATGGCGCCGGCGTTGCAGTGGGTGAGGATGCGGGCGTGAGCCGGAACCACGGCGCTGCCCAGCCGGCTCATGGTGTGGTTCATCTCCACATCCTCCCGGTGGATGGCGATGGCCTCCCGGATCAGGGCCTCCGGGTCCCCGCCGCACGCCTTTGCCACGCGCTCCATGCGGTCCAGGGCCCAGAAGAGGTTGACGGCGGTGGGACGGCTGGCGGCCAGAATGTCCCGGGCGGCGGTCAGGTCCTGCCCCCGCAGGGCGGCCAGGCAGTAGCCGAAGGCGGCCGCGATTCCAATGGCGGGGGCTCCCCGCACCACCATGGTGCGGATGGCGGCGGCCACCTCCGCCGCGTCCGTATAGCGCACCCAGTACTCTCCCTCCGGCAGGCGGGTCTGGTCCAGAAGGAAGAGGGCGTTGTCCTTCCAGCGGATCGCTTCCATAACAAGAACCTCCAGTTTCTGTGTCTGTTTCCGGCAAAAGCCGTATCTTCTATAATCTACCACACTGAGGAACCGATTTCAAGATGATTGATATTTCAGTATCCGGCCTGGTCAAGGAATTTGAGGTCGGAAAGAAAATCCTGGATGGCCTGACCTTTCAGGTGGATTCCGGCGAGCGGGTGGGACTGCTGGGGCCCAACGGCTGCGGCAAGACCACGCTGCTCCGGATCCTGACCGGCGCCCTCTCCTGCGACGAGGGAGAGGTGGTGCTGGCGCCCGGCAAGCGGATCGGCCTGATCTCCCAGATCCCGGTCTATCCGGCCGGCTATACGGTGGAGGACGTGCTGGAGACCGCCTTCGAACCCCTCCACGCCATGGAGCGGGAGATGGAGGAGCTGGCGATGCGGATGGGAGAGGGGACGGACCCCGCCGTGCTGCGCCGCTACGACCAGCTCTCGGCCCTCTATCAGACCCGGGGCGGCTACGAGACCGAGACCGGCAAGAACAAGGTCTGCGCCGGTCTGCAGATCGGGCCCGCCATGCGGGAGCAGCTCTTTGATCAGCTCTCCGGCGGCGAGAAGACCCGGGTCAACCTGGGCCGCCTCATCCTGGAGGATACGGACATCCTGCTGCTGGACGAACCCACCAACCACCTGGACCTGCGGGCCACGGAGTGGCTGGAGGAATATCTGGACCGCTTTAAGGGGACCGTACTGGCGGTCTCCCACGACCGCTGGTTTCTGGACCGGGTGGTAAAGCGCATCGTGGAGATCCAGAACGGCCGGGAGGAGCTCTATCCCGGCAGCTACTCGTTCTATGTGGTGGAGAAAGAGCGCCGCTACGAGGAGAAGCTGCGCCAGTACGAGAAGGAGCAGGCGAAGATCGCCCAGCTGGAGAAAGCGGCGGATCAGCTGCGGACCTGGGCCTACTCCGGCATGGACAAGACCTTCCGCCGGGCGAAATCCATGGAGCGGCGCATCGAGCGGCTGCGGACTGCGGAGAAGCCCGTGAAGGAGCGGAAGATGGAAGTGCGCTTCGGGGAGCGGGAATTCCGGGGGGACGAGGTCATGACCGTAAGGGCCATGTCCAAGTCCTTCGGGGAGCGGACGCTCTTCTCGGACGTGAACCTGGAGGTGGAGGGGGGTGAGCGCATCGCCCTGCTGGGGGACAACGGAACCGGCAAGTCCACCTTCCTGAAGATTCTGATGCGGGAGGAGGAGCCGGACGCGGGCAAGCTGCGCTTCGGGCCCACCGTGCGCATCGGCTACCTGCCCCAGATCATCCATTTCTCCCACCCGGAGCGCAATCTGGTGGACACCATGCTCTACGAGCTGGACTGCTCCGCCCAGACGGCCCGGGACCGGCTGGCCTCTTTCCGCTTCCGGGGGGAGGACGTGTTCAAACCGGTCTGCGCCCTCTCCGGCGGGGAACAGTCCCGGCTGCGGCTGTGCATGCTGATGGACGCCAAGATCAACCTCCTGATCCTGGACGAACCCACCAACCACCTGGATATCCAGAGCCGGGAATGGATCGAGGAGGCGGTGGAGGAGTACGAGGGCAACCTGCTCTTCGTCTCCCACGACCGCTACTTCATAGACCGCTTCGCCACCCGCATCTGGATGCTGGAGGACGGGAAGATCACGGACTTCAAGGGCCCCTACAAGGCCTGGCTGGCCGCCCGGGAGCGCGCGAAGGCGGCCCAGGCGCCGGCCCCCGCTCAGCCGAAGAAGGAAAAGCCGAAGCGGAGCGGCGGAACCCGGGATCTGGAGAAGCAGGTGGCCGCCGCGGAACGGGCGGTGGCGAAGGCGGAAGAGGAGATGGCGGAGCTCACCGCCCGGATGGAAGCGGCCGCCTCGGATTATAAGAAGCTGCAGGAACTGACGGAGCGGCAGGCCGCCCTGGAGGCGGAGATCCTGGAGCGCTACGAGACCTGGGAGACGCTGGCCGGCCAGCTGGAGGAGGCGCGGGGATGAGACGAAGAGCGCGTAACCGCTGGAAGCTGGACATTTCCCGCTATAAGGGCAAGCGGGGAAACGTCCTGGTGAAGGTTCTGCTGGCGCTGGTCCTGGCGGGGGTTCTCTGCTTTGCCGCCACGCTGGGTGTGGTGCTGAGCGGCTCCCACGACGATGTGCGGGGCGAACCCTCCGTGATGGTGGTGCTGGGCTGCCAGGTGAAGCCCTGGGGACCCTCCGTGCTCCTGCAGGACCGGATCGATACCGCCTGGGACTACTGGCAGGACCATCCGGACACCCTGCTGGTGGTGACGGGCAGCCAGGGGCCGGACGAGCCCGTCTCGGAGGCCCGGTGCATGGCGGACAGCTTTCTGGAAAAGGGCGTCCCGGAGGAACAGATTCTCCTGGAGGAGAAGTCGCAGAATACCGTGCAGAACCTGCGCTACGCCAGGGATCTGCTGGCGGAGCGAGGCTACGACGTGAGAGACGGCGTGATCATCGTCTCCAACGGCTTTCACCTGACGCGGGCGAAGATGCTGGCCGGCCGGGTGGGGTATGAAAACGTCTCCGTGCTGGCGGCGCCCTCCAGCCATCTGCCCTCCCGTCTGAAGATGTATGTGCGGGAACCCCTGGCCCTGTGGAAATCGTTCCTGCTGGACCGCTGAGAAAGGACAGAACCCATGCTGGAGAAACTGAGCGCCATTGAGAGCAGGTACAGTCAGATGGAGGCCCGGCTGAACGCGCCGGAGACCTACGCGGATCCGGCCCTGGCGGCCCGGCTGAACCGGGAGATGACGGAGCTGCGCCCTCTGGTGGAGACCTTCCGGAGGCTGCAGGCCGTTCTGGAGACCCAGGAGGAGGCCAGGGAACTGCTCTCGGATCCGGAGATGAAGGAGCTGGCCCAGGAGGAACTGGAGCAGGCTCTGGAGGAACAGGAGCAGCTGGAACAGGAACTGAAGGTTCTGCTGCTGCCCCGGGACCCCAACGAGAACCGGGACGTGATCATGGAGATCCGGGCGGGGGTCGGGGGCGAGGAGGCGGCCCTGTTTGCCCACTCCCTCTACCGGATGTACTCCATGTATGCGGAGAGCCGGGGGTGGCGTACGGAGATCGACGCCATAAACGCCACGGAACTGGGCGGAGTGAAGGAGATCTCGTTCACCATCGAGGGCACCGGCGCCTGGTCCCGGATGAAGTTCGAGAGCGGCGTCCATCGGGTGCAGCGGGTGCCGGAGACGGAGTCCGGCGGCCGGGTGCACACCTCCACCGCCACGGTGGCGGTGCTGCCGGAGATGGAGGTGGCGGATGTCCAGATCAATCCGGCGGACATCGAGATGCAGGTGTACCGCTCCTCGGGCGCCGGCGGACAGCACGTGAACAAGACCTCCTCCGCGGTCCGTCTCATCCACCGGCCCACCGGGACCGTGGTGGAGTGCCAGCAGGAGCGCAGCCAGTTCCAGAACCGGGATAAGGCCATGCGCATCCTGGCCTCCCGCCTCTACGAGGCGGAGCAGGCGAAGATCGTGGGGGAGTACACCGCCGAGCGCCGCAGCCAGGTGGGGTCCGGCATGCGCAACGAGCGGATCCGCACCTACAACTTCCCCCAGGGGCGGGTGACGGACCACCGCATCGGTCTCACCCTCTATAAGATCGACAGCATCATGAACGGCGACCTGGACGAGGTCATCGACGCGCTGGCGGCCAACGACCAGGCGGAGCGGCTGAAGGCCCAGCAGAGCTGAGCGCCGCAGGAAAAGGAGAAAACAAGTATGGATCTGTATATTCACTACACCTCCCTCCCCGAGGGCAAGACCCTGGCCGACGTGGTCGGCGAGATTAACGATACCCTGGAGGACACCGGGGCGGTCTGCGGCGGCGAGGCCGGGCGCATCGACCTGGACCTGGAGGACGAGAACGTGAACCCCAAGTTCGCGCAGATCGCCGTCAAGAGCTATCTGCAGCGCGCCGCCTTCGCGCCGGATACGAAGGTGGAGATCGGCGGCATGGAGATCGGCATCTACGAGTGATCCGCCATGGGCTTTGAGTACGTCATTTTCGACCTGGATGGCACCCTCCTGAACACCATCGACGACCTGGGGGACTGCTGCAACCGGGTGTGCCGCAGCCACGGCTGGCCGGAGCATACCATTCAGGAATACAAATACTTTGTGGGCAGAGGCATGCGGAATCTGGTGACCCGTTTTGTTCCCGAGGACTGGCGCACGCCGGAGCGGGTGCAGCGGGTGCTGGACGAGTATATGCCCATCTACGCCGCCCACAAGGAGGATAAGACGGCTCCCTATCCCGGGATCCCGTCGCTGCTGAAGCGCCTGACGGAGGCCGGGGTCTCCATCGCCGTTCTCTCCAACAAGGCCCACTCGGCCACGGAGCCCATCATCGCCCATTATTTTCCCGGCCGCTTTCCGGTGGTGCAGGGGGCCGTGGACGGTCTGCCCCTGAAGCCGGATCCCGCCCTGGTGTTCCGGCTGATGGAGCGCATGGGCGCCCGGTCGGACCGGACCCTCTTCGTCGGGGACAGCGATGTGGACGTGCAGACCGCCCGCAACGCCGGCCTGCCGGTGTGCGCGGTTCTCTGGGGATTCCGGACCCGGGCGGAGCTGGAGGCGGCGGGCGCGGACTGCTTTGCCGCCACGCCGGAGGAACTGGCGGACCGGATCCTGGGCGGCCGGAGCTGAAAGAAGGAGCGCGAGCATTTCCCGTGGAGACGAGATATCTCACAAGCGAAGACGTCCGCACGGCGGCGGACCTGCTGCGCCGGGGCGGTCTGGTGGGGATTCCCACCGAAACGGTCTACGGCCTGGGGGCCAACGGGCTGGACCCGGAGGCGGTGAAGCGCATCTTCGAGGCCAAGGGCAGACCCCAGGACAACCCCCTCATCCTCCATGTGCCCTCGGCGGACTGGCTGGAGCGCTACTGCCGCGACGTGCCCCCCGAGGCCTATGCCCTGACGGACCGCTTCTGGCCCGGTCCCCTTACCCTCATCCTCCCCCGCAGGGAGATGGTGCCGGACGTGGTGACGGCGGGTCTGGATACGGTGGGCATGCGCTGCCCGGACCATCCCGTGACCCGGGCCATTCTGGAGGCGGCGGAGGTGCCGGTGGCGGCGCCCTCCGGGAACACCTCCGGCCGGCCCAGTCCCACCACCGCGGAGCACATGCGGGAGGACATGGACGGGAAGATCGAGGCCATCGTGGACGGCGGTCCCTGCCGGGTGGGCGTGGAGTCCACCATCGTGGATCTGACCGTCTCGCCGCCCCGCCTGCTGCGTCCCGGCGGCGTGACCCTGGAGGAGCTGGAGGAGGTCCTGGGCGAGGTGGCGGTGGACAGCGCCGTCCGGCGTCTGATGCGGGACGGGGAGCGGCCCCGGGCCCCCGGCATGAAGTACCGCCACTACGCCCCCAAGGCCCCCGTCACCGTCCTCACCGGGGATCCGGAGAAGGGTGCCGCCTACCTGGCGGAGCACGCCGGTCCCCGGGACGGCATCATCTGCTTTCACGAGTACTGCGCCCGCCTGACGGGCGGGGAGCGGGTGGTCCTGGATCTGGGTCCTGCGGAGGACAAGGGGGAGCAGGCCCGGCGGGTTTTTGACGCCCTGCGGTCCTTTGACCACACCCGGGTTCCCGCCATCTGGGCCCAGTGCCCGGACGCCGCCGGCCTCGGCCTGGCGGTGGCCAACCGTCTGAACAAGGCGGCCGGTTTTCATATCGTGGAGCTGATCTGAGGAGAGTGTCCGCCACCGGCGGACACTCTCCCTTTTTCTGCTCTCCGGAGCGGCCGGAATCCGGCAGAATCGGTCCGGAATCCTGGAGCGGTACGGTTCAGAGCGAAACGGGGGAAATGGAAGAAAGCCCCAATAAAGAATGCGTAAAATTTCACGGACAAAGGGAAAAAGTCTTTCCTTTCCCGGCATGCGATGGTAGAATATCCGGACTGCCGCAGGAGACCGGCTCTGATCCTGCAGAGGGACGCCCCTGGCCCCCTCCGGGAGCGGAAAGAGAGTGCGGGAGACCAGGCCGGCTGCCCGACGGCCCACAGAGGCTGCCGGTGTCCGCCTGGCGTGGATGGTCCGGCAGAGCGGCAAGGAGGAAGCGGCATGTTTGTCATTGGAATTACCGGTCCCACCGGCGCGGGAAAGACCACGGTTCTGAAGGAACTGGAGCGGCTGGGGGGCTGTGTGCTGGACGCGGACGCCGTCTATCACGATCTGCTGGCGGAAGACCGGAAGCTCCGGCAGGCGCTGGAGGACCGCTTTGGTCCCCTGACCCGGGAAGACGGCTCCTTTGACCGCAAAAAGCTGGGGGCAGTGGTCTTTCAGGATTCCAAGGCCCTGGCGGACCTCAACGCCATCGCCCATGGACGGGTGGTGGAGGAGATGGCCCGGCGCCTGGAGCAGGCACAGCGGCAGGGATTTTCCCTGGCAGCCGTGGATGCCATCGCCCTCTTTGAGAGCAGCGCGGACCGGCTGTGCCACACGACGCTGGCGGTGACGGCTCCCCCCGAAGTCCGGATCCGCCGCATCATGGCCCGGGAGGGGATCTCCGAGGGCTATGCCCGCGCCCGGGTAGAGGCACAGCATCCGGATTCCTTTTTCCTGGAGCGCTGCCGGTATGCCCTCGTGAACGAGGCGGAGTCCGCCGAGGCCTTTGCCCGGCAGGCCAGGGCGCTGCTGGAGCGCATCTGCCAGGAGCAGGATCCGGAGAACAGAATTCCAGACTGAATGGATAAAGGAGGCTTTTTTCTATGGAAGACAAGGAAATGACCCGTGGCGAGGAACTGAGGAAGGCCCTCCTCTATGAGCGGAAAAACGGGTATGACAACCTTCCTGTGGCCGAGCGGGAGCCCATGGAGACCTACTGCGAGGGATACCGGCAGTTCCTGGACGCCGGAAAAACCGAGCGGGAGTGCGTGGAGCGGACCATCCGCCTGGCGGAGGCCGCCGGCTTCCGGCCCTTCCGGCGGGGCATGGAGGTAAAGCCGGGGGACCGGTTCTACCAGAACAACCGGGGCAAGTCGGTCATGCTGGCGGTCATCGGGAGCAAGAGCCTGGAGGCGGGAGCCAACATCGGCGCCGCTCACATCGACTCCCCCCGCATTGACCTCAAGCAGAATCCCCTCTATGAGACCGACGAGCTGGCCTACTTCAAGACCCACTACTACGGAGGCATCCGCAAGTACCAGTGGGTGAGCATCCCCCTGGAGATCCACGGGGTCGTGGCCCTCAAGACCGGACAGATCGTGCGGGTCTCCGTCGGCGACGGCGAAGGAGATCCCGTCTTTACCATAACGGATCTGCTGCCCCATCTGGCGGCGGAGCAGAGCAAGAAGCCCCTGGGGGAGGCCTTTCCCGGCGAGGGACTCAACATTCTCGTCGGCAGCCGTCCCCTGGAGGACGACGAGGGCAGCGACCGGGTGAAGATCGCGGTGCTGGACCTGCTGAACCGGAAATACGGCATCGCGGAGCGGGACTTCATTTCCGCGGAGCTGAGCGCCGTGCCCGCCTTCCGCGCCCAGGATGTGGGCTTTGACCGCTCCATGATCGGCGCCTACGGCCAGGACGACCGGGTCTGCGGCTACGCGGCGCTGGCGGCTCTGCTGCAGTTGGAGAATCCGGAGCGCACGGCGGTCTGCATGCTGGCGGACAAGGAAGAGGTGGGCTCCACCGGCGTCACCGGCATGGAAGCCAGCGCCTTCGATACCTTCATGGAGGATCTCTGCGCCGCCCAGGGCGTGCCCCTGCGGGCCTGCTACGAGCAGTCCTTCTGCCTGTCCGCCGACGTGACGGCGGCCTACGACCCCAACTATGCGGACGCCTACGAAAAGCGCAACAGCGCCCTGCTGAACTACGGCGTGGGGCTCTGCAAGTACACCGGAGCCCGGGGCAAGAGCGGCGCTTCGGACGCCTCCGCGGAAGTGGTGGCCGCGGTGCGCCGGGTGCTGGACGACTATGGGGTGATCTGGCAGATGGCGGAGCTGGGCAAGGTGGATGGAGGCGGCGGCGGAACCGTGGCCGTGTTCATGGCGAAGCGCAACATCGACACCCTGGACGCGGGCGTTCCCGTGCTCTCCATGCACGCCCCCTTCGAGACCGTCAGCAAACTGGACTGCTACATGACCTTCAAGGCCATGAAGGCGGTCTACGAGACCATGTGATTCTTATTCCCACGGGGGTCGCCGGCGCGGCTCCCGTTTTTCATTCTGAGGAGGAGAACAGCGATGGAAGAGGAACTGTGCGGCCGGATGCTGCGCGCCCCCCGGGAAGGCGCGGACGTGGTGCTGGACGCGGCGCCCCTCCGCCGCCCGGACGACGGCTTCGCCCTGGCCTGGATGCTGCTTCGGAAGGACCGGATCCGTCTGGAGGGAATCTGCGCGGCCCCGTACCGGAACGAAACCATACCGGGTACCGCTGTGGGACGGAAGGATAATCAGGAGCAACTGGAGCAGCTTCTGGCGCTGGCCGGCGCGGAGGGGATTCCGGTTCTGGAAGGGGCTCCCTGGTACCTGCTGGACGAGGAGAACCCGGCGGCCTCCGAGGGAGCCCGCTTTCTGGTGGAGCGGGCCATGGCCCATACGCCGGAGCGCCCCCTGTATGTGGTATGTACCGCCACCGCCACGGATGTCGCCTCCGCCTGGCTGCTGGAGAAGCAGATCGCGGAGCGGATGGTGGTGATCTGGCTGGGCGGAGCCGCCCTGCACTGCATGGAGCGGGAGGATCCCAACCTGACGGAGGACGTGAGCGCCGCCCGGGTGCTCTTTGACAGCGGAATCCCCCTGGTCCACGTGCCGTACTGGGGTGTGGCGGAACACTGCGCCATCTCCATGGCGGAGCTGAGCCTGCTCCGGGAGGGCGGTCCGCTCTGCCGCTGCCTGCTGGACCAGATGGCCGGGAGCGGCGAGGAGAACCCCTTCCGGAGCCGCAACCTGGGCAGCGCCGCGGCGGTAGCCTGGCTTCTCAACGGAGAGGACCGGTACCTGGAGAGCCGCAGGATCCGTACCCCGGTTCCTCTGCGCCAGGGATACCGCCTGCCGGAAGGACGGCCGCCCATGGAGTATGTGCACCGGATCCGGCGGGACGCGCTGGTTTCGGATCTGATGACTGCCCTGCTGGAGAGCGGGCTCTGAGACTCCCGCAGACAGAGAACCGCCCCCGGAAGTTTCCTGCTTCCGGGGGCGGTTTTCATGAAAGGCTGATGGATCAGGTGAAGATCAGAAATCGGAGTCGTCTTCGTCTTCTTCGTCCTGCCAGTAACTGCCGTTGATCTTCTCGAACTGCTCCTCGATATTCAGCTCCCGGTTGAGAGGATCGTAGATGAGAAACTGGGAGAGGAAGGTGATGTACCAGAGGCCGAGAATGGGAACCAGCAGCAGGGTCCAGGGGGCCAGGAGCACCAGAAGGGCGTAGTATGCCATCTGCAGCAGGGCGGCGGCCAGCACCTTCCACAGATACTTGGCGGTAAAGAGGATGATGTTGCGCAGGCGGTTGATGGTGCTGTTGCGGAACATGACCAGCTGGGGCCAGTAGAGGGTGATGAGGATCGTGGCCAGAAGTCCGGAGAAGAGATAGAGGGCGATGGTTCCGGGCGTAGGGGGACGGGCCACGCAGAAAATGTACGCCATGAACGAGTAGACGCCCAGGAAAAGCCCCAGCAGGGCGCCGGGAATCAGGCTCCCCATCCAGCTCTGGCGCCAGCTCTTCTTATAGTTGGACCACCAGTTGTTGGGGTCGTCCCGCAGGCCACGGAGGATGGCGTCGTAGAGTCCGGACAGGAAGGGCCCGAAGAACAGGCCGCCCAGGATGGAGCAGGGGAGCAGCACGAGCACGCTGGAGGTTGTAATGGAGAAAAGAATGCCGGTGACCAGCGGAAAGATGCCCGCCACGGTGAGCAGACCCACCCGGAACCAGGTTCCGGCATGAAAGTCCAGCAGCTGCTTGTATCGATTGAAGCCGGTCTGACGGACATACATGCCCTCGTCGGCCTCGGCTGGTGTGAAGAGACCCATGACTGATACTCCTTTCGTTATGTCAGGTCCGCACTGAAGTGGGCTCCGTCCAGAACGCCGGCCAGGACGGCGGCTGGGTCTCCTGTCCAGGATTCCTGGCAGGTGACCTCCACGTTGATGGCATAGCTGCCGAAGACCCCGAAGGCGGAAGCTCCCCGGCTGTAGGGATTGGAGTCGGAATCGGTCTCATAGGTGCAGACCGTGTAGCTCAGATCCCCGTGGTTTTCTTCGGCGGTCTCCGTGATGCGGTAGGTTTCGCTCTCCCGGTCCTGCCACTCCCGGATGGCCAGCCGGGCGTTTTCTTCGTCCTTGCAGCCGTTGACCAGGATATAGATCTGGGCCTCGTAGAGATCCACTTCGTCTCCGTCCTCGTTGGTATAGGTGGAGGGGGTGCCGGAGGTGAAGGTGGCGTAGTAGATGTCCTTGAAGGACAAAGCCGTATTGTTGTCCAGCAGGGTAAAGCCATTCCCGGGATCCTCGATCCCCATGACATCCCCCAGAATGGTCCAGCTCTCATCCCAGGCGGAGCCGTCCGTGGTGGCGGTGGGGTAGCGCTCGCAGCCGCTGAGCAGCAGCACGACGGCCAGGAGAGGCAGCAACCGATAACTGAAACGTTTCATTTTTTGGCTCCCTTCAGCATGGATGTCCAGAGGGCATCGCAGGCTTCCACATGATCAGATGTGCGGTCGGTCCAGAACCCCCGTCTGGCGACCTTGAGGCCGGCCAGCAGCTCCTGGCTGTCGCCGGAGACCTCTTCGCCCAGAACATTCTCCGAGTAGGAGCCCAGTTCCAGGGTGGCGAGGGCGGGGCAGTCTGTCCAGGGGACGTAGCAGGTGTCATAGTCCAGATCCAGGTCGGTGGGGAGTGTGCCGTCCAACCGCCGCAGGACCTGGTAGTTTTTCTGGAAGGTGTCCGGATCCTCCAGAAGGAAGAAGTAGCTGTCGCAGTCCGTGAGATCCGCCATCAGGGTGGTGCTGGCGGCGTAGGCCACCATGGCGGCCTCGCTGTCTCCTTCCGCCGAGGCGCTGGCGTACTGATGGAGAACTACCGTGACTGTGCCGTCTCCGTTTGCGTCCTCCCCCAGAGAGGCCAGCCCCGTCTCCAAGGCGGCGACGGTGTCCTCCGGCAGCTCGTAAGAGCCTACATAGGCCACCTGGTAGTCCGGTTTCACCTTGCCGATCCCCAGCGCGCTCCAGCAGATGCTGCCCACCGAAAGAGCCAGAATCACCCCGATTCCCACATGCCATTTGTGGTAGTGCCACCAGTTGGCCCGCTTTTCCCGGGGCGTAAGCTCTCTCTTCTCCTCCGGCTTCACGTCCCGGTACTTCCATTTGAGATATTCGCTTGCCATGCAGTCGCCTCCAGACATTCAGATTGGGGAAACGCTGTGCCCGCCGGGGCGGGGGCCGGGACTCCGTCAGGAGTCCCGGGTGGTGCCCCCGCTGGCGTAGCAGACCGGCAGACAGATCAGACTGGGCTGCTCCGTCCGGTCTTCCTTGAGAACGATATCCACGCAGGTCTCCGCCAGCTGCGCCACCGGCTGAACGATGGTGGAGCAGGGCAGACCGGAGCCCCAGACGGGGATACCGTCGAAGCCGATGATCTGAACATCCCGGGGAACCAGGATGCCCCACTCGGCGAGGTTGGCGCGGATGGCCATGGCCAGACCGTCCGAGGCACAGAAGATGCCGTCGTAGTCCAGCTTGCCATCGTGGATGTGCGCCGCGAGAAACTCCTTGAAGGGTTCGTAGCCGTCCTCGTTGAAGAGACGAAGGCTGTCACAGGGGAAGCCCTTTGCCCGACAGCAGACCTCAAAGCCATCGCCCCGCTTGTCCGTCTCGCCGGAGACCGAGGAACCGATGCGCAGGAAGAGCAGTTTCCGGCAGCCCAGCTCGATCAGTTTCTCCGCTGCCATCTGCCCGCCGCCGAAGTTGTCCGAGGCCACGCAGGGAATGCTGGAGCTGAAGTAGCGGTCGAAGCTGACGAAGGGGATAGAGTCCTTGAGGTGGAGGTTGGGGTTGTAGGTCAGCCCGATGATCCCGTCCACCTTGTTCTGCTGGGCCATGCGCACACAGCTCTGCTCGGTGTCCGGGGAGAAGTCAGTCAGGGCCAGGATCATCCGGTAGCCCCGGCGCTCCAGGGCCTGGCAGATGTTCTGGGTGAGGATGGCGAAGAAGGGGAGTTCCAGGTTGGGAACGATGAACGCCACGGCGTAGGTGCGGTTGGTCTTGAGGCCTCTGGCGTAGTTGTTGACCTGGTAGCCCAGCCGGTCGGCGGCCTCCAGGACCCGCTGGCGATAGCTGTCCCCCACCGGGATGTTGTTGAAGACCTTGGAGACCGTCCCAAGGGCGACGCCCGCGCTGCGGGCTACGTCTTTCATGGTTGGAAGAGAGCCGTTACCTGTCATAAATCCTCCTCTTTGTGTGGATGAAATGTTTCACGTACCTGTTTCACCAACTTTCTGACTGTATTATACACGTGAAACGTTGTTTTGCAAGAGCAGGAGAGGGCAAAGAAGCGAATTCGGCAGAGTGCACAATTTGGAGGGGGCAGATTTGTGGAAAAGGGAGAAGCGATGGCTGAGCCGGAAAATCTTCTTGACTTGCCCGGAAAAGGGCGCTATATTGAGGCCAACAAACGAATGTAACGTTTCACGAAGACGGGGCGCGCCGGACGCCCCTTTTCCTGGAACTGGGAATGAAACGTTACACGAGGCGGTGCGCAAGCTTCGGGTTTGGAAGGAGACGGAGACGTCTCCGGTGCGGTTCTCTCAAATCCAGTGGAAAAAGAGAAGGAAGTGAGTCCAAATGTCTCAAGGAGCAAAATCAGCGTCCCTGGCAAGGAAAACCCTTGGTCAGCGGATCGCGGACAACTGGCAGCTCTACGTGCTGCTGGTGATCCCTGTCGTGATCACCGTGATCTACAAGTACATCCCGATGTACGGCATCCAGATCGCGTTCAGGGATTTCCGGGCCAGCCAGGGATATCTGGGTTCTGAATTCGTCGGTCTGAAGTGGTTCCAGCGGTTTTTTGCCGCCCCCAACTTCGCCCGTATGATGAAGAACACCGTCCTGCTGAGCCTGTTTGGCCTGCTGTGGAGTTTCCCCATCCCCATTGTCCTGTCCCTCTGCATCAATCAGCTTCGGTTCAACCGCTATAAGAGAGTGGTACAGACCGTCCTCTACGCGCCCCACTTCATCTCCGTCATGGTCGTCTGCGGTATGCTTCGCATCTTCCTCAGCCCCTCCGGCGGACTCATCAACCTGATCTTCGGTACGGAGATCGACTTCCTCACCCAGTCCTCCGCCTTCCGGACGATCTACATCGCCTCGGGAATCTGGCAGGACGCCGGCTGGGGATGCATCATCTACCTGGCCACCCTGTCCAACATCGACACCAGCCTCTACGAGGCGGCCAAGGTGGACGGCGCTTC
>CANRFA010000041.1 GCA_947629775.1 uncultured Oscillospiraceae bacterium | reverse complement strand
CCTACGATAGGACCCAAGGCTTGGACCATGGCTTTGAGCTTCTAGCCCATGTGGCTACCTACCGACCGCACAGGTCGTACCTTATCCGCCACAACCGACAAAGACGAAAACGGAATCCATACCTGTGTTGGGCACTCACCCACGCCAATCCCCTTACCCTTCATCTTCATCTTCATTCTATGGTCCTGGAAATAGATGCCAGTTTGTGTCGGTACGACACGTCTGCAACTGTTGAACCTGATACGCTTCGATCTGCAGCAGGGACATATGGATACCCCACTTCGACAGAGGAAAGAAATGGCAGTCCGCTGAGGGTTCCTCATTATTGAGCTGATCGCCTGAACCCTTAAGGATCAACCAGTTCCGGAAGTTTCCCTGCGTGAGGTCGCATCAGATGCAAAGGTCGCCGATCAAAGTCCTGCTCTCGAACCATCAGGCAGATGAACATACGGGCCGAGTCCAAAATACAGCTGACATCGGTTGAACCCATACAAGCCATGAACATAGAACATCAGTTTAAGGGCGTTGCACTTGAAGTGGTGGAACAAGTACCACTTTGAAATCGAGCGGTTCAGGACACCTGATGCAGAGTCCACCCAGCAGTCTATCGAATCCAATCTCTTCCATTTTGTCTTTTCCAGAAAAGGTCGATCTCCACCATGTATCCCATCCAGGCAGGAAACAGGACTCGTCCTGGACGCTATGACGCGGATGACATATGCCTTGGAGCAGTCCCAATCAGGTCCAGATCCCCTTTTTCGACTGTATACCCTGCTTAATTATACCCTTGTTTTGGATACGATGGGTCTCCCTCCACTCCAGGTAAAGTTGAAAGGAAAGCGAAATTTCAAAGTTACGCCTCCGAATCGATGCTCCCTTCGATTTGGACCCGTAACTTCAAAAAACCGGTCCTTTTGAAATACAATTTATATGGATCAAAATAGAATTTTCCTATCGATTTTTACACAAATTTGCTTTCTTAAATAATTTAACTTCAAAACGCCACATGATTCGGTGGCATCTGACGTGTGTCTTTCGTTCTGTATTGACATTTTTATCTGTTGTATTATATATTGATGACTCCCATTTCCATCGCTGTGTGCTGGAATCTCCGCATGGAACGAGAGTCAATCGGCCACCACTTCAAGGAGGATCTAAGCAACGTGGATTCTGTTGCGACCTCCAATCGATCCTCACTTCGATTTGGAACCGTATCTTCAAAATTCCAGTCATGAAGATTTGTTTGTATTAATCCGAAAAGGTTTTTTCTGCTTTCTTTTCTCTTCTTTTACTTTTTTCACTTTCTTTTCCTTCCTTTTTATTACTTTTCCTTACTTTTCCTCTTTTTGCTTTTCTTTTTCAAACCTCTTTTTGCTTTTTACGCAAATTTTTTAATGTTTTTCTGTTTTTGCCTGGTCACCATGACCTGGAAGGGGAGTTGGACCTCTTTCGTGGAGTCAGCGGGTAACCAAATCGGTCCACTACTTCAGGGAGGATCTCTGCAGCGTGCTTCTACTACGAACCTCCATACCCGTGAACCACCTCACTCAATCGGAAGTTGAATCTATCCACACATCTGGTGCCCAAACCCTTCTTACTCTTCTAAACCCTGGATTCTGGAATGCCAGCGACTACCGAACCTGTATTTCAAAGATTTGTTTATCTTTATTCAAAAAAGGTCCTTTTTCTTCCTTTTCTTTCTCCTTTTTCTTATTTTCTTCCTGATTTCTTGTTTTTGTTCTTTTGATTCTTTTTGGCTCCTTTTTGATCTTTATGCAAATTTACATTTTTAAAGATTTCGATGTTTTTTCCAGATCACCATGGCTAGGAAGGGGAGTTGGTTCTCTTGCCTGGATTCAACAGGTAGCCAGATCGGTCCACTACTTCAGGGAGGATCTCTGCAGCGTGCTTCTGTTGCGAACCTCCACATCCGTGAACCACCTCTCTCAATCGGAAGTTGAACCATCCACAGACTTGATGCCCAAACCATTCCTGATCTTCTGAACCTTGGGTCCTGAAAGGCCAGCGACTACCCGAACCTGGATTGCAAGGATTTGTTTATCTTTATCCAATAAAGGTCCTTTTCTTTCTTTTTCCTCTTTTTGTTTATTTTTCCTCTTTTTGTTTATTTTTCCTGATTTCTTATTTTCGTTCTTTTAATTCTTTTTGACTCCTTTTTAGGTTTTTCCTGCCCTTTTTGATCTTTATGCAAATTTACATTTTTAAAGATTTCGATGTTTTTTCTTGATCACCATGACCTGGAAGGGGAGTTGGTTCTCTTGCCTGGATTCAACAGGTAGCCAGATCAGTCCACCACTTCAAGGAGGATCTTTGCAGCGTGCTCCTGTTGCGAACCTCCTCATCCGCAAACCACCTCACTCAATCGGAAGTTGAACCATCCACAGGCCTGATGCCCAAACCATTCCTGATCTTCTGAACCTTGGATCCTGAAAGGCCAGCGACTACCCGAACCTGGATTGCAAGGATTTGTTTATATTAATCCAAAAAGATTTGTTTTACTCTTTTTTGTTCTTTTTCTCTCTTTTGCTTATTTTCTTCCTGATTTCTTATTTTCGTTCTTTTACTTCTTTCTGTCGCTTTTTTCGATTCTTTTTGCATCTTTTTTGATCTTTACGTGAATTCCCGCTTTTAATGATTTATCTGTTTTTGCTTGATCACCATGACCTGGAAGGGGAGTTGAATCTCTTTCCTGAAGTCAGCAGATAACGGGATCGATCCACCACTTCAAGAAGGGACTCTGCAACGTGCTTCTGCTGCGAACCTCCACATCCGTGAACCCCGCACTCGATCTGACGTTCATCAACACATTTGATGCCCAATCTCTTGAAACCTGGGACCATGGAGAACCAGCGACTACCCGAAATTGGATTGCGAAATTTCAAAGTTACGCCCCCGAATCGATGCTCCGGTCGATTTGGACCCGTAACTTCAAAAATCCGGGGTCCCTTAAGTTTTATTTATATGGATCGAAATACGCTATTCTGATCAATTTTTAAGCGAGCTCACTTTCTTTAATTATTTATCAAAACCAGTCATATGTAAATCAACTCTTCTCTGTCTTTCGAGATCTGGAAGGGGATCAGACTTCAGGCCTTCTCCTGTTCGTCCCCCATCAAAGACAACCGACTGTTTAAGGACTGCTTGCCGGATCGCCCTTTCAACTGATGGAAACCTTCGCGTAGAAGGGGAGTCAACAGGCAACGAGATCGATCCACCACTTCAAGGAGGATCTCTGCAACGTACTTCTCCCGCAAACCTCAACATCCGTGAACCACCTCACTCGATCTGCAGGCAAGTCCGTTCCTGCACCTGATGCCAGACCGCTCTCTTCTTAAGCTACTGAACCTTGACCGATAGGATCAACGACCAACAGAATTCGGATTGCGAAATTTCAAAGTTACGGCCTCGAATCGATGATCTGTTCGATTTGGACCCGTAACTTCAAAAAAACGAGGTCAGTGTGCAACATCTCAATTGGCCGGCGGGAAAGAAGGAGATCCGAGACCAACAACGCTTCTCATTACAGATGGGGAATCTTCCGGGTCAACCCCTAAGCCTATGGACCGGTTTCCTGGACTGGACGGAGCCTGAAAGGGGAGTGGTGGAGAACAGCTTTAAGCTGAATATGTCGAAATGCATAGTTACAACCGGCTTTTTCCCTTAATAAAAGTCGAATAAGGTCGATTAAAGTGTTGTAACGAGGTTTTCTTTAATCCTTATTTTTCGCTACATTGTGTTTTCTTTGACCGGAATCTCAGTCAGTTTGGTACAACCATCGAGGATATCCGCTGTTGCCACTGCTTCCTGATACGTCAGGAATCGGACAACCATCTGTCGTTGATCGAAACATGACTTCAGATCCTCACCTGGTCTTTCCGGTCTTTGGCCTTCAACCTCTACAACGCGATCTTCTTCCCCTTCGGGAGGTCAGATGCCTCTGCCCTTGACGATCATCGAGACTGGCTGGCTCAGATTCGCCATCATGGGATCCAACCTCTACCGTCTCTTTCCCTCTGTCCAGGTATGTCTTCGAACGAAGTGGAAGTCCGTCCTTCGAATGATCGGGACCGTCCATCCATCGACGTTCCCTGCGCTTTGGACGAAAACCCCCAGCCCACTCAAAGCAGGATTTCCGCCCGGCTCTTCGACCCCGAGTCCCTTACAGTTCTCCCACACTTCTGACGCAGACATGGAAGGGGAGCAGTGACCTCTGACGCAAGACTGCGCCGATTCCTTCTATCTGCTTCAGGGGTGCAGTTCATTCCTGCTCGTTGCTGTCTCACTTCAGCATCCAGGAAGACAAGCCATGATCCTTCTCAAGCCATCGAATGTTCAAGGTCAGCACTGCAATCGCCGCTCTCTTCGTTTTCCGGGAAGATCCTGAAGAGTCCCGGAAACCAGATCTCCAAAACAATCTCCTCCAACATGACGCACCCATTCTCCTTGCTGAGATGGAGCACCCGTCTGACGTCTCTCTCGTCGATCCCCGAACAACCACAGTATTCCTGCTCTTCTCATCGAGGCAGAACAGGGAAGCGATGTTCTGACCTCGTCTTTCCGATATCCTTGGTAATGCATAAATATCCTATGTTGAACGTTGATCTTTATATGATTATAGATTTCAGGTTCTCTGTGGACGACGAACCCCCAACTGCAACCCTCTGTCACGAACTGCACCCGCTCCCTTCTGTCAGCTTTACTTGCGCCTGGCTGCCTTTCGCGTCGTTGACCCAATCCACCGTTGGAATACAGGACCTGGTCCATCTCAGAACCTCGACTGTCGAACCTCCTGAGAAGGATCTCCTGCCTGCCTGACTTCCTGTCATCCCCAAAGAACTCATGCTTTTCCGCTGATTTCAAATAGCCCGTAGAATAGGAGTAATTCTCAGACCATTCATCTGTATTTTTCGGATTAACCCAGGATTTACATAGAATACAGGCTTTTATCTGGTATTATGCTATTATCTGCTGTTATTGTTTTGCTGTTTTCAGATTCTTTCCATTCGAGGTTCGCTCCCTTTTCCAACAGATCTCCTCTGCCACGAGACCCTCCCCCCATTGAATCAGCCGGTTTGCTGCCGTCCTGGACCATACTCCACGCCGCTGTCTCACTCCGGGATCTGAGAAGCCAAGACCTGACCCTTCTCAGAACATCGACAGGATCCTGAACCTGACCGCCTGAACGATACTCTCCTCGCTTTGGCGCAGAACCCTGATAAGCCCGAGAAACGGAACGTCAGGGCAAAGCCACTCTATCTTCGAAGGCAAGATCTTCACCACGAATGGAACCAACTGCCCTGCAGCATTGTCCGCTTGTGTAGTCCACAATCTCTTTGGCCCTGTCAGGAAGATCGGGTAGGGGAGCAGCGCTATGAACTCAGATTTCCATTTTCTTTGGATTAAGCATAATCCTTCAAGGATAAGAATATCTGACATTATACGTAGTATATACTGTTTTCCTGATTTCTGAGTATTTCAGCTTTTCCGTCTTGCTCATTTCTTTCGGACACCCGTACAGCGCAGTCCCCCAGACACGGTGACTCAGCCACTTCCTCCACTCGGCGATCTGCTGACTTTGATCCATCCATCCTCTTCCCGCAGCAGCGCTGCGGTCTGAAAGGAAACCAGGACTGCGGACTCCCATCTCGAATTCCTGACTGTCCTGAACTTACGCAGCCATATCCATGTTCCCCTTCGGTTCCGTCTGTACCTTTCCATCAACAGTGGCCTGGCCGTGCGAAGCCAGCATACGGTGGCAAGAATCCGCATTACCCTTGCTTACAGATATTGGATTTTGCCTCCGTACCCCGTCATCTCCGCCTTCCCGAGGATTTCCAACTTTTTACAGACTGGAATCTTGATGTGATGTCTCCCTCTTTCGTTGACAATCCTTGCGTCTTAACCGTTACCTGATTTTATAATAGTCTCCTCCACCTTCGCCTTGCTAACCCTCCTGCTCTTCGCCGACACCCCTCGCCGAATGGACCAACTCAGTCAGCGAACTCGAATCCGTGAGGAGATGGCCAGTGGTCCCATCCGCTCAGCCTCTCCACTCTACAGAGTTGAGGCATCAGGGCACGACGTCCTGGTTCATCAGTCGTAGACCCCGCCACCCGGAAACCGCGATAGCTATCAGATCGATGGAACTGCGAATTTTCGAAGTTAGCTCCCCAAATCGATCCTCCCTTCGTTTTCGGACCGTAACTTGAAAAAATCGGGCTCTTGATGTGCAACCCCGCTCGCCTTCAGATTTTCGCCTCCCGCTCCGCCATCCTTTCGCTTTCCATCGGACAAACCGTCCTCATGAAGATCCCCTTCCCCCAACTCAATTCCTACACCGGCCCGGCAGGGTAGGGGAGTGGTAGCCTCACCCCGGCAAGGATCCCCATGATTCCAAAAAGCTGAGAATAACCAACATACAACATTATATGTTATGATAGAATTAAATTTTCTCTGACTTCGGCCTGCAGATTCCAGAATTCTCGTTTTTGGAATGTGTCCATCCTGTCTGGCAGAAACTCAGATAATCCAATCCGGATTCGGCAGTCTTGCCAGGAACAACTCGGGACCTTCCCCGGCCATCATTCCCTTTCCAGTTGAACCTTCCGCACTCTATGATAAGCCCCCGCTCTCCCGGGGCAAGCGCCAAGGGAGAACAGGGGAACAGTCGCTCGTCATTTCTTCCCGCGCAGTTGATTCGCCATCGGGGCACAGTCTGAACGCTCTGTTGTGTCGATCGGCAGGGGAGTAGTGGTTCGGACCGGACCTTCCTCTCTTCGCACCTCGGCTCGTCAGGATGTCTGGTCGACAATCGAAGAGGAGTTGAAGTCGGGCAAGGTTATGGGCCACCGACGGAACGGTCAGATCTTAACCGCCAACGACTGCGGATTCTCTGTTACATGTGGATATGTATCACATCCCACAGCCGATCTCCGCATACCACACTCACGACTCCGACCCGGTCAACCAGCCAACGGATTCCTCCATGGCGCTTCGGCAGGCCTTCGTCTGGTCCAGCGCATGCAGCATCACAAAATCGTGGATGATCCCGGGGAATCGCATGGACTTCACCTCCACGCCGGCTTTCCGCAGCAGATCCCCAAAGGCTTCCCCCTCGCTGCGAAGCACATCCGCTTCGGCGGTGAGAATCATGGTCGGAGGAAACTTTCGGAACTTCACGGGGTCCGCCCACATGGGAGCAACCGTTGGAAGCAGGCGGTCTTCCGCTTTGGGCGCATATTGTCGCCAGAACCAGCGCATGGCATTGCGAGTCAGACCGTATCCTTCCGGAAAGGCCAGATAGCTGGATGTACAGAAAAACGCGTCCGTAACCGGATAGTAGAGAAGAAGCTTCCGGATGTCCGGCCCTTTCCGGTCCTGGGCCAAAAGGCTGAGGCAGATCGCCAGATTACCGCCCACGCTGTCTCCCGCCAGAACCAGAGGCAGATCTTCGCCATTCTTCCGTGAGAAATCCGGAATCCGAGAGAGGATGGACCAGCACTGCTCCAGGGCAACCGGGTACTGAGCCTCCGGGGATCTGGCATATTCCGGGAACACCACCAGGGAATCCGTCCGGGCCGCCAGTTCCCGGACCAGCTTTTCATGGGTGGCGAAGCTGCCATAGACCCAGCCTCCTCCATGCAGATAGAGGATCATCCGGCGAACCGATTCGGCCGGTCGTACCCCGAACACCCGAATGGATCCCCATTCTCCCGTATCGACCATGAGATCGGAAATCGAGACCGGCCACCGGAAGACCGGCTCCTTCTGCGCGTTCTCCAGGGCGGACCGCCCCTGCTCCGGCGTCATCTCTTCCGTCCTCGGACCCTTCGCCGCATTCCGGCTGTAGAGATCGGCCGCCGGCTCCAGTTCCACTCGTTCCATCACGCAGACACCTCCCAATCCCAGTCTATGATCCCCCTCCCTATCTGAGACCAGACCATCCCCGCTTTTCCCGCCATGCCCCGGGAAGCTGCGGAAGGGAAGGGGAGCGGTCCTGCCTCAAAAGATTGGATATATGTTATAAAAATAACCCCGGAAGGAATATTCCTTTACAGCTGTTTTTATTACTCAGGAGTCATAAAAATGAGACGGCCGAAGCCTTGGATGGGATCGGGAAAGGGCTGGTCCTCGCTTCCTCGGAATCCCAGCCTTCAAACGCCCCTGGAACCTCGTTTTGCAGGATCGTTCCTCCAAATGATGCAAAAAAGCAGCCGGGACTATACCCCAGCCAGGCCAGAGCACCTGCGAAGACCGCCCTCGAACACCGATTTTGGACACCTATGGCGATGAAATCAGACTCACTTGGTCCCGCTCCTTCCAGCCTGGCAACCAAGTCCATCACAGCCGGAAGGACCCTCGGCTATCCTCCTCAGCAGTCCGCCTGGAGACCCATCCAGGCCAGAAAACCTGCTGTTATTCTGCGTAATGATGACAGGAATCCCTTGAAAATAAAAGACTGTACAGGTCTTTTCTTTACAGTCTGAATCTGCCCGTACTTCACCCGGATCAGGGTCCAAACCAGACAGATCCACCCCTCCTTGGCCTGCTTCCAGGACGAAAGCGCAGCTTTTCAGGCCCAATCTGCTCCTCTTCAACCCCCTGACTGACTCCCTGTTGCCCGCCAATCCCCTCAGATCCATCCCCAACAGGGGAAAATCTCATTTTGCAGGGAAGCATTCTCAAATCCTGCAGAGCGAAACTGTCTGGAACCCTTCAATCTGAAACATTAATAACCATCATTTTGTAATATTACCATATCAATCTATGGATATATAAGGGAATCTGACTCCTTCCACCCCTTCACCCAGTCCTAGGCCAGGATGGGAGATCGAACTCGACGAGCTGGGAATTTCTGTATCTTCCGAGGCTCTGGACACCTCGCCGAGACCCTCCCGATGACCTTCAGGCCTCCTCTCCGAGCGAGCCGAGGGGGTCGGAAACCACCTGTAAGGTGTTTTCCCTTTACTGACGGGTTGGAAGGCCCCAACCACTCCCCCGAGACGGCTTTTTGCCCTTCTCACCTCTCTTCTTTTTACTGGGAGAAATGGTTGTTATACCCATTTTTCTATTTGAAAATGGGTGTAATTGTCAGCAGTTAAAGACAAAAAGAGTAGTTTTATCTGTTATAACTGATAAATAAGCCCCTTCTGAATTTTTTGCGGGCCCTCGGTAGGGTAGGGGAGTAGTGGAAGGAATTTCCAGGGGGTTGGGGGAGTGGTGCCCGCGGAGGCGGCGGCAACCCCGAATCCATTCGGTTCAGACCCTCAACCCAGGTCAGCCGGGCTATCCCAGGCAAGGCGGTGGAACAAGGGCAGCATCTGTCCAATGCAACTCGGCTGGGGCATCCATCCACCCAAGCACCGACAAACCAGAACCCCACTTGAACAGCGAAGCCGGAAGATCCTCTTGGGGCTGCGGTCTGTGATCGGCGAAGATCCAGGCGCGAACCATCGATGACGCTGAAGGTCAATCCGTCCAACACCCAAGAAGGCTGAACCCGTGGAATCCAACAATGAACCAACCTGGGCTGGATCCAGAACCACGAGGTCACCCTGGATCCCGGATGAAAGGAGTGGAATCGGCGGGGCGCACAGATACCATCAGCCCGAAGCCAAACCCGCACCGAACCCGACATCCACCACGTCAACCATGAGGGGGCATCCCAACCAGGAACAACGACCAACAGGCAGAACCACCAAGGCAGGCCAAACCATCGACCTCGGGAAGATCGAGGGGGAGCAGGACCAGAGCCGAAGGAAGAAGAACCCCCAGGGGACGGAGGGGCCCGAGCCCTTAGAGTCTGAGGCCGAAGGAGGAGGAAGCAGAAGCGGTCAGGCAGGAGGGACCGGCGCAGGGTATCCTCCCACGCAGCCGGACCCGGGAACCAGGGGGCCTTAGTCTTCCAGCCCGGCAGGGCCAGCAGGTCTCAGAGTCCAGGCAAGGCGGAGGAAGAGAAGACTGAGAAGGAACGACAGAGGGAGGAAGAACCCAGGGGAGGAACCGGGGCCGGGAGAAGGCAGCGAGCGGGGAGCGGGAAGGCGAGACGCCTTTACATGCCTTGCGCCGCAGGGGTTTCAGGCTGGCTTATGACGGAAAACGGATCAGACGAAGAAACTTCGCTCCATTTGATTCGGATTTAGAATTTAAGGAAGTTCAGTCCTCAGACAACTTTGTTCTTGACAAACCCGGGTTTTCAGGTTAGAGTAATAGTGCTTCCAGCGACCAGCGATTTCTTTGCGTCCTCCCCGGACCGCCAGATTCGGGCTTTGAGAGCTAAAGAAACTTATCACTAAACACGGGAAACCGGAATGTCAGGAGGTTATTCCATGGATGAACAGCTCAGCACCGGATGGGGAAGCCAGCGCGCTTCCGCCAAAGACGGCGTCTTCCGCCGCGGATTCGGCATCGTTCCCAAGTTCGTGATGCTGGATCCCGAACTGCCCATCACGTCCAAGACCATCTACGCCTTCCTCTGCGCCTGCGCCGGGGACCAGGACTCCGCCTGGCCCGGCCGGGATACCATCGTCTCCAGGCTCGGATGCACCAAGGACACCTACTACAAGTACCTCTCCATTCTCAAGGAGAGCGGCTATATCACCATCGAGCAGACCATGCCCAACAGCAGGGATCGGGGATTCTGCCACAATGTCTACCATCTGGTAAGCAATCCGCCCCGGTACGCGGAGTTTCTCCGCAAGGAACCGCCCGCTCAGCGGGATACTCTCGCCATGAAGGGAATCCGGGGAGCCGGCTACGGCATCCTCCCCAGGGTTGTCATGGAGGATCCCGCCATCACCTGCAAGGCCAAGGCCCTCTACGCCCTGCTGGCCAGCTTCACCGGGGGAGGGAAGTGCGCGTTCCCCAGGGTTGAGAACCTGCTCTACTACCTGGGAATCTCCCAGAGCACCTACCTCAAACTGATCCGGGAACTCCGGACCAGGAACCTGGTGGTGGTGACCCAGAGGAAGGAGCAGGGCAGGCTCGGGGTCAACGAGTACGAGCTGGTGGACCATCCGGATCCCTCCTCCGTGGAGAAGGACAGCCGGAAGAAGAAGATCAGGAAGCAGCCCGTACAGGAGCCGGCAGCCAAGGCACCGTGCGCTGATTTTTCGGACGCATGGAAGCCGGCCCCCTCTTTTTCGCCCCTTCCGCAGGAGGACGAAAACGACCCGTACGGGTATCTTCCCCTCATGGAGGATCCGGACGAAGCGTTTCCTCACACTACTACCAACAGCCCCACTACAAACAGCTTTACGATGATCAGTCCCTCCTATCACCAGAACCCGCTCTCCGACAGGATCGACGGGATGAACGAGAGAGAGGTTACAGATCTGGTGAAAGAGCGTATGGGGTATCAGATCCTCAAGGATCGGGACGACCCGAACCTCTTCTACTACGACAACCTGGTGTCCATCGTCTCGGATACCCTCACGCTCCGCAGCGACTACATCCGCATCGCCGGTTCCCGGCGCAGGAGGGAAGATGTGGTGGCCAGGCTTCTGAGTCTGGGGTACGAGGAGTACCGCCACGTACTGGACAAGGTAACGGATACCGACGGTCAGATCCGCAACCTCCGGGCCTACTATCTGACCTGCCTGTACAACGCCTCCGCGGATATCAGTCTGGAGGTCCGCAGGGAAGTGGAGCGCGCCTGCTTCTGATCCCCTCATGAGAACCTGGGTACTCAACTTTTTCCTGTACTTAGCCGTCTGCGGTACACGATATACACGAATCCCACGGGAAAAGGATACTCAAAACAGGTTCTCATTTTCCTGATCCGGGATTCCCTGTCCACCAAGGTCCCAGGAACCCGGCCATACCGTTCACCCACAACTTACGTACGAACCTGGACTCCACCGGCCGGTTTTCGCCTTTTCAGCCGCCGAACCAGGGGAATCCTGAGGTTCGACCCCGAATCCACTGCTTCTCACCCGCACGAAGCCGATTGGTCTGAGACCGGGCTGTCCAGGAGGTCAGCCCGGACAGAGGACCTGCCCGGCATCAGAAGGAAAGCTCCTTTATCAGCTTTCTTTCACGATCCACGCATTCTGCTCATTCAGCCGCCTCCGGCCCTGCCGTACGCCCGCAGAACCATAGCCTGGCCCACCTCATAGCGGGATCCCAGGTCTCAGACCGGACCCCGCAGCGGTTCCAGGACCAGGCAGCGCTGTTCCTCATCCGCCTGCGTCTCAGCCGATGGACAGGCAGAGCTTGACCTCCCGGCCGCTCTCTTCTTCGCCAAGCGGGGAGCCCGCCATGATCTGGTTCGATCCCCGCCACCAGCAGCAGCCAGCCCTATCTTCCCAACCGACCACACGGCCTACCCCAGCCGTCCCGGGCGACGCCATGCCGTCGCAGGATCAGCCAACCTTCGTTCCGTATTTCACAGAATCCGTTCAGACCAAAGAAGCACAATCCATCCGGTTCACCACCGTACGCCAGCCCTTCGCCGGAAGGGCAGGGGAGGAGCGCTTCCCTGGTTCCACAGCCAGGCGTACCCGCTCACCCGCCATCCATACGAATTTTCGCCGACAAACCCATCGCGGCAACCAATCTGCCAGGTCAACACCGCAGCCTCAGGTCGGATACCCAAGACCGCCAAGCCCGCAGGAGATCCCGGACCAAAGCTTAGCCTCCTCGTCCGTCTCAGCCTCTGCCGCCTTCAGCATCGTAGCCTGCATCCCCTTCGGCGCGGCCTCGTACTCGGGAAGCGGCACAGTTCGTAGCAGCAGGACCATGCCAACGTCCGTGGATCACTCCCTTCCTGCATCCCACACGCTCTCCCAGCCAAACTCACACCACCCTCACACATACCTCAGGACATCTCCACCCCTCCCGCAACCCCATAGGGCCCTCTGCAAGCCAGCACGCCTCCGGCTCGCTCTGCCACCCTCCCACCACGCTCAGAACTTCCTCCAGCTCCCCGTCTTCCCGCCAGTCCGAATCCCAGCCCGGCAGAGCCAGAAAGCCGGCAGAACGCCGGAAAAGGCCGCTCATGCCATGGCATCCGCATACGGGCAGGTCAACCACCCAGGACGAACCGGCCGGCGGTTGCCAGAACAACAACGGTAACGGCAGTCGGTACCAGATCAACGAAGAGGGCCGGGGTTCAGTCGGGAAAGCGAAGAACGGGAAGAACGACATGTTCGTCGTCGTTGATGTCGCAGCTGTCACAGCGGAGGAGGAAGCGGCCGGACCGCTCAGAACCCATTCCAGGCCCTGCGGTGGCATTCCAGCGCCCGGCGATGGAGCGGGACGAAATCCAGGCCGTCCGGTGGTGAAAGCCGGCAGAGTGCGGCGAAGACCCTCCTGCGAGGGCAGCAGCATCGATTGAAGCGGCTAGCTCCAAGACCACCAATTCAGCAGCACCACCGGCAAACGAAGCAGCCTCGTCGACCCAGGCCCATCCCAAACCCCAGCAGCCGCCCTCCAACGCTCTGCGGTGGAGCGGGACGGATTCCAGGCCGCCCGGCAGTGGAAACCGGCAGCGCACGGCGCTGGCCCTTTCTGTGAAGGCCCGGCGTCGGTTGCAGCGGCGGGCTCTCGTCAGCCCAGACGCCGATGTCTTCTCCAGCGACGCTGCGATCCCTTGAAGAATCTGGAGCGCTGGCAGTTTCGCCAGCATGCCAGCAACATCAAAAACGGCGAAGGCGAATCCAAACCGCTATTCCCACAGCGCGGCCAACAGGTGAAGCAGCCCGGCCACCCACGCCCCCAAACCCTCCTCTTCCCAATCCAACCACCCCGGCCATTCCCGTCTCCCCCACACCACCCTCAGAACTCCCTCCAGCCCCGCAGCCCAGCAGAAGCCCCCAGAAGGCCCACCAGGCCGTTCTCCCGCCCTGGCCCAATTCCCCAACCCACCCAAAAATCTTGCCACCCTCCCAAAACCCTCAGAAATGCCTCCAGAGCCTTTCCAGGCCCGGACCCGGGTTCCATATACAGCGGCCGTCCAGGGCGGGCAGAGGGCCTCCCAGGCGGTCTCAGGCGGAACCCCACAGATGGCGGGCCTCGGCGGGGGAGGCGTCCGGGGTACGGCGGATGTTGGGAACGGGACCGGAGGATTCTCAAATGCGGCGCGACAGCATCAAGTGACCTTCTCTCCTTCTGCAGAGGTTCCTGCCCGGATTCGGACCTCATGACCCCGGAAGCCCGGCTTCCGCCTTGGATCCGGGAGCGAAAAGCGGAGGAAGGACCAGCAGACCCAGTCCGCCTGGTCCGTTGGCGTATCATCGGGGAGAGGCGGCCCTTCCCCTTCGCCGGACCAGCGGAATCCCCGAAGAAGGGGCCGAGGGAAGCGAACAGAGGCTCTGGGGAGCGGAAAGCGGGGGAGGGGAGAAGTGATCGTAAAGCCAGAAGCGATGGGAAAACGGGCAGGGGAGAAGGGTCAGCAGCCGGACCCGGCGGAGAAGAAGGATGCGGGAAGGTTCCGGGACGAAGCAACCCATCGGGCAAAGACCGCCGGCCAACCCGCCAACCAGCCTGTCAGCCCACGCACTCACGGTCAGGAGCGGGAGTGGACGAACTACCAAGCAAGGAAGAAACGAACCAAGCGGCCGGGCCTGGATTCCCCGTTGTCCGGATCCCTGGGGAAATCGAAGCCGTCTGCTGGGCCGCAGGCTCTGGAGCGGAGCGTTCTCCGTTCTTCACAGAAGCTGACCATGACCAACGACCTCAAAGACTACGCCAGCCGCTGCTTCAGATCCCAGTCGCAGAGGACGAACGGACGGAACCAGATGGCAGATTCTTTTGCCCCGGACGGACCAACGCAAGCGAAGAACCCGAACCGAACAGCCCAACCCCGGCAGGCCATGAACCTCGCCGCGGGGAGGGAAGCGGAAGAAGCCGGGAGACGGATCCAACCACCCAGATGTTCCCCAAACCGAACCAGACCAACCGAAGAAGTCCAAGCGGGCACCCCAGGCCCCAGGACTTCCTGGAGCGGGACGGACGCCCAGCCTGTCGCCAGAACCCACCAGGACGACCACGGACAGACCATCCACTCCGTCATTCAACCCTGCTGAGAACAAACTTCTGCCGACGAAAACGGACAACAACGAAGAATCTCGAAGATCCCTCAGAACCTGCAAACCGGAACCCGGCCGAATCACCCAACAAAACCCCAACCACCCGGAGCTTCCCGTTGAACCGCATCTCACGACCTCAGCCAGGAACTGGAGGAGAAGCCCAGCCCTTCCTTCGCCCCCTCCACCTCCTCCACCCAACCCGCCAGACCCCGGAAGAACCGCCCCCAACCCAGGCCCCAGCATCCCTCGGATGAAAGCAGGGCCTGTCCACCACAGACGGACACCAGCGCCCCGGCTCCTCCCTCCCACGCCCTCATCTCCAGCCTCACAACCCTGCCAGACCACCCGGCCAAGCCCCCTGGAGCCGTCCTCCCCAGCCCGCAACCCGTCCAGGGGCCCCATCCCAGGCGGCATCCCCCGTCCTCCCAGCCCGCCAACTCCCCGGAACCGCCCGCCTCCAGGCCAAACATCCCCAAAAATCCCGAAAGTCAGCTGTAAAGGAAATATACTTGTTTTACTGACCCAGCCGATCAGTAAAAATACTTTACAGTCTAACTGCCCCATGGAAAATTTAGTTTTCCCTGGTCAGCCGCGTTTCAGATGATAACTTTTTTCAATCACTTCCATGCTGAACGTCCCTCCGCATACCCGCCGGAGCCCCATCCGGCCCCCGGATCGGCTCCTCCCGGCCTGGCCGGCTCGCCCTGGAACCGGCCCATCCGCCCCGTATCCTCGCCCATCGCCAGGAATTCCCCGCACATGATCTACTGTAAGGAATAAATCCTTTACAATCCTTGAAAACAGAGAAAATTCACACAAGCTCCTGTTTTCTTAATCCTTCTTAACCGGTGTAATATCCTTTATTCAGTATATTATTTAACATCCAACATTGAACATTCGCTTAAAATCATATCATACCATCCGGAAAGCCTCCTCCCCCGGACAGCGCGCGCCGCCCCTCCTCCCCATTCCAACCCGGCTCCTCCGCCCCAGGTGTCCTCCCACAGCGGACATGCCGAGGCAGGAAGAACCCCCGGAAAAGGGGGAGAAGGGAAGAAGAAGAGAGAAGGAATCCGGCCTGGCCGGCCCCGGCTGGATACCAGAAGGTGCCCGGAGTGAGACCGGAAGAGGCCGGAGGAAGCCCTGAAGATGAACTGAGGAAGACCGGAAAATGACCCGAGGGAGCCCGGAGGAAGAGCAGAAGAAGATCAGAAGGTCCCCGGAAAAACTTCCCCGGGAAATGAAATATGCGGGTTAAGGGATACAGAGGAGGCCAAAACCATAAGAAAGCAATTGAAAATGGAAGCATAAGGCATTAAGTTAAGCCGGGCAAATGAAGGAATCATCCATCCGCCCCCCGAAAAACGAAAAAACCGGGGCGTTTGCAGGACAAAACGAAGACCGCTCCCCCGTCTCCTTCCTCCGCCCTGCCGTCCTCCCAGGCCAAGCCGCCCCCGCGTTTTCCGATCAACCTCTCCCCAGACGCTTCCCTCTTCCCTGCTCCGGCCCGCCGGACCGGAGGGAGACGAGAGGTTGGCCGGAGAGCAAGGGAGGGAAGGGGACGACGAACAGTCCGGGCAGGAGGAGCGGGAGGGAGCGGAGGAAACCATCCACCCACCGACGCGCTTTCTTTCAGGAGGGCGGAACAACAGGGCGGCGGACGCTCCCCTGGCAAGGGAGAATCCGCCGCCCCGAGAAAAGCGTGGATGGATGATGGTTGATGATGGAGAAAGAGGGGAGAACGATCTGGTCAGCGGTCTGATGAGAGATCAGAAGTCGGGCGGCTGCGCCGGAGACTGCACCGGTCCGGCCTGGAGCCGGGCCGTCAGGAGGGAGTTGCGCTTCGTGACGGTCTGGTTGGAGACCGCGATCCGGATCGCCTTGCGGGTGCCCACCAGCACCAGCAGCTTCTTCGCCCTTGTGATCCCGGTATACAACAGGTTGCGCTGGAGCATCACGAAGTGGGTGGTGTGGATGGGCATCACCACGATGGGATATTCGGACCCCTGGGACTTGTGGATCGTGGTGGCGTAGGCGTGGACCAGTTCGTTGAGCTCCGCGCTGTCGTAGGTGGCGTTGCGGCCATCGAAGGAGACCGTGATCTCTTTGGACTCCTCGTTGACCTGTACGATCCTCCCGATGTCCCCGTTGAACACGTCCTTGTCGTAGTTGTTGCGGATCTGCATGACCTTGTCGTAGAGGCGGAAGACGGTGTCTCCCTGTTTTACGCTCGGTCCGCCGGGGTTGAGGGCCGCCTGCAGCCGGGCGTTGAGGTTCACGGAGCCCACCTCCCCCTTGCGCATGGGGGTCAGGACCTGGATGGAGCTGGGTCTCACCTTATAGGACCTCGGGAGCCGGCTGGTGACCAGATCCACGATGGTGTTCGCCACCTGGAAGACGTCATCCTCCTCCAGGAAAAAGAAATCCCCGTCCCGTTTCCTGGTCAGGTCCGGCTCCAGCCCTTTGTTGACCCGGTGGGCGTTCATGATGATCTGGCTGTTCTGGGCCTGGCGGAAGATCTGGGTGAGGCGCACCACGGGGAAGCAGTTGGAGGCGATGATATCCCGCAGCACGTTGCCCGCCCCCACGGAGGGCAGCTGATCGATGTCGCCCACCAGCACCAGGTGCATCTTGGGGGGAATGGCCCGCACCAGGGCGTAGAAGAGCTGGATGTCGATCATCGAGCACTCGTCGACGATCAGCGCGTCCCCCTCCAGGGGATTTTCCCGGTCCCGCTGGTAGCCGTCGTCCGGCCGGTACTCCAGCAGCCGGTGGATCGTTTTGGCCTCCATGCCCGTGGTCTCCGTCATGCGCTTGGCGGCCCGCCCGGTGGGGGCGGCCAGCAGGACGTCCATGTCGCAGCTGAGGTAGAGCTGAATGATGCCCTGGGTGGTGGTGGTCTTGCCGGTGCCGGGGCCGCCGGTGAGCACCATCACCTTGGCGGTGGCGGCGGTGCGGATGGCGTCCGCCTGGACGGCGTCGTACTGGATCTGCGGGTTGTGAAGGGCCCGCTCCACCTTACTCTCCGGGATCTTCTCGCCCGGGGCTTTGAAGAGACTGTTTAAACACATGGCGGAGCCGTTTTCCGCGTGGAAGAAGGAGGGCTGGTAGAGGGCGTCCCCGTCCACGACGATCTCCCCGTCCGCGATCATCC
>CANRFA010000040.1 GCA_947629775.1 uncultured Oscillospiraceae bacterium | reverse complement strand
GTGCCTCCCTGGACAATGTTGACGGCGATGTCCCCGTAGGTGCCGCAGAAGGCGGACAGCATCCCCCCGAAGTTGATACACTGGAGACTGGTGATGATCCCCAGATTGAGAGTGCCCTTCTGCAGGCCCGCGTAGCGGAACATCTCCGAGCGCAGGGCCTCGGCCCGCTGGAGAATCTCCCGGGCCCGGCGGACAAACTCTGCCCCCGCCTCCGTAATCACGACGGACCGGGAGGTGCGGGCAAAGAGCGCCACCCCCAGTTCTTTCTCCAGCTTGGACACCTGCTGCGAGAGGGCAGGCTGCCCCACATGGCAGTCCCGCGCCGCCAGAGAGAAACTCCCCGTGTCCGCCACTGCCAGCACATATTCCATGACATAGAGATCCATGCCGCCACCCCGTTGGTTTGCACAAATTTAAGGCCTCTGAATTGTTCAATCTGCCGGAACGGAGTCCCCTGCCCGCCCGGGCGCCTCCTCTGTTATCCCCCTTTTTCCCGGCGCTGTCAAGGGGGCGTACCGGAAATCTATCATTTTTTCTGATAGATCCTATCATAAGAGAGAATTGGACTTTCTCCGCCGGCGGAAGTATCTTCGCCTCACAGACAGGGACAGCGCTCCCCCATCGAGGATCGTACCTTCCGGAGAACCGGCGAGACTCCCGCCCCGGACTCTGTCCCCTTCCGGTCCACAGGCTGAACGGACCGGAATCCAGAACGGAAAGGATTGAGAACCGTGAGCCGCAATACCTTTACGCAGCAGGATGTAGAACGGCTGGAGGCCCAGGCTCAGCAGCTGCGGCAGGACATCATCACCATGATCCACGCCGCCGGCGCGGGACACCCGGGAGGATCCCTCTCGGCCGTGGAGATGATCACCGCCCTCTACTTCCACGTGATGAACATCGACCCGGCCAATCCCCGCTGGCCGGACCGGGACCGCTTCATTCTCTCCAAGGGCCACTCCTGCCCGGCGCTCTACGCCGCCCTGGCCCGCCGGGGGTACTTTGATCCCGCTCTGCTGACCACCCTGCGTCAGTACCACTCCATTCTCCAGGGACACCCGGACATGAACAAGACCCCGGGCATCGACATGACGGCCGGCTCCCTGGGCAACGGCCTCTCCGCCGGAGTGGGCATGGCCCTCTCCGGAAAGCTCCACCACCAGAACTACATGACCTACGTCATGCTGGGGGATGGCGAGATCCAGGAGGGTATGGTGTGGGAGGCCGCCATGGCCGCCAGCCACCACGACCTGAAAAACCTGGTCGCCATCGTGGACTGCAACGGCGTACAGATTAACGGCTGGACCAACGACATCATGACGGTGGAGCCCATCGCGGACAAATGGCGCGCCTTCGGGTGGCGGGTCGTCGAAGTCAACGGCCATAACATGAAGGACGTTCTGACCGCTCTCCATACCGCCAGGACCATGCGCCATCCCACGGCCATTCTCATGCGCACGGTCAAGGGCAAGGGCGTCTCCTTCATGGAGGACGAATCCAAGTGGCACGGCGCGCCCCCCAGCGATGAGGAAATGGTGCGCGCCATCGCGGAAATTCAGGAAGGAGGCGTCGTGTGATGGCAAAGACACTGGCGACCCGCATGGCCTTCGGGCAGGAGCTCATTGAAATTGCCAGGACCCGGGACGACTTTGTGGTGTGCAACGCGGACACCAAGACCTGCGGCCTGGAGAAGTTCGGGCAGTACTTCCCGGAGCGGGAGTTCTCCTTCGGGATCGCGGAGCAGAACCTGGTGGCGGCCTCCGCCGGCCTGGCCGCCTGCGGCAACAAGGTCTTCCTCGCCACCTTTGCCGTGTTCGCCTCCATGCGGGCCTGCGAGCAGGTGCGGACCTTCGTCTGCTACCCGAATCTGAACGTGACGATCATCGGGACCCACGCCGGTCTGCAGGTGGGCGGAGATGGCGCCACCCACGCCGCCATCGAGGATGTGGCCATCATGCGCGCCTTCCCCAACATGACCGTGGTGCAGCCTGCGGACGCGGTCGCCGCCCGCTCCCTGGCCCATGCGGCCGTGGACTTCAAAGGGCCCCTCTACATCCGTCTCCACCGCAATCCGGTGGCGGACCTCTACGACCCGGAAACCTATGTGTTTGAGATCGGGAAGGCCCGCACCGTACTGGAAACCGGAACCGACATGACCATGATCGTCTCCGGCATCCTGCTGAAGAAGGCTCTGGACGCCGCCGCCATCCTCCGGGAGGAGGGCATCGGGGTACGGGTGGTGGACATGGCCACCATCAAACCGCTGGATCGGGAGGCGGTTCTGCAGGCCGCCCGCGACACCGGCGCCATCATGACCATCGAGGACCACACCGTCTTCGGCGGACTCGGCAGCGCCGTCTCCGAGGTTGTGGTACAGAACCGGCCCGTCCCCATGGAACTGGTGGGCATTCAGGATCGTTTCGGCGAATCCGGAGACCCGGAACTCATCTACCGGGATCACGGCATGGATACGGACTCCATCGTCCGCAAGGCCAGGGCCCTTGTGGCGCGGAAACTCTGAAAGAAGGAAAGGAAGATCATCATGAAATCTCCTCATGTCTGCATTCTTCAGACCAGTTTCGCCAAACGGGAAGATACCATCGCTTATCTGAAGGGAAAGGTTCCCGGCGTGCGGGTGGAATTCATCACGGACAGCACCCTGCTGAGCGATGTGCGCGCCAACGGCGGCCCCACCCAGGCGGTCATCGACCGCATGACCCTCTACGCCAGAGCGGCGGAGATCTCCGGCGCGGACCTGATCGTCAACTCCTGCTCCACCGTGGGCGAAGTGGCGGACATATACGCCAAAGAGGTCTCCATCCCCGTCATGAAGGTGGACGAGCCCATGGCCCGGGAGGCCGTGCGGCTGGGCACGAAAATCGCCCTCATCGCCACCGTGGAGACCACCCTGGGCCCCAGCCAGCGTCTGATTGAGAAACTGGGCGCCGAGCAGGGCAAAAAGATGGAGTGTACGCAGTACCTCCAGAATCCCGCCTGGGACGCTCTTCAGGCCGGCCATCCCGAAGAACACAACCGCATCCTCATGGAGAACATCCGGGAACTGGACCGCATGGGCTATGACGCCATCGTGATGGCCCAGGTCTCCATGCGGGCCCTGCTTCCGGACCTGCAGGATGTGAAGACACCTCTGCTGTGCTCCTTCTTCTCCGGCTACAGCGCTGTGGCCGAAAAGCTGAACGAAATCGCGGCCCAGCGGGCCGCTCAGGAAACGGCCTGACACAGCGGACAGACACGATTTCTCTCTGCCCCGGTATCCGTCCTGACCGAATCTCCGCCCGCTCCTGTCCGCCCTTCCTGTCTGGAGCGCCTCCTCCGCTTCGCGGCCCGGCTGCTTTTCCTCCTTGTCCCGCTCCTCATCCCCGGTCCCTTTGCGGCCGGGGATGCTTTCTTTTTCCACTCTGCCCTCCGTGCTGTCCGGCGATGTGAGACGAAGAAAGCGCAGACGCAAGGTTTGCCCGGACGCAGGCGGAATACGCTCCGGCCGTCCTTCCGGGAAGCAGGCCCTTTGCGGACGGTTCCCGCTCCAGCACGGGCAGCGTCAGATTCCGGACTGTCCTTTTGCCGTGAACTCTCCCGGAAGCAGCAGGTAAAGGTCCCTTCCCTGTAGAAGACGGTATCTCATCCGGACCGCTCGCACGGACGCCCTGTCTTGCCCTCTGCAGAGGACTGCCGTTCCGGTTCCCCCATCCATTCAGCATCCTCCCACGGTCCCATTTCCGATTTTCCCGCTCTGTTTTCCTGGAGGGTTCTTGCAATTCCTGTCCTGTTCTGGTAGAATGTCATCACCCTCACGCGGGTCTCTTCTGGCCGGCGGGAGACTGAGACCGCCGGCCCGGGCCGGCGGAACATGTTTACAGAAAGCGGGTGACTGCCATGCTGGCCGAGGAAACCAGAACCGAACTGTTCCGACTCGCCTTCGAGTACAGAAAGACGAAGCTCTGGCAGCGGCTCTTCGATTCCCAGCTGTTCGGGGTCACGCTGGCGGACGGGGAAATCGGGTACTGCTGCGTGATGGGCATGCGCGGGGAACATGTCGCCCTGGGCGTATATGTCGGACAGGACGGTATGAGCTCCTGGTACGCCATGCTGGATCGGCAGAAGTACCAGGACGACAACCTCTCCCTTGCGCTGGCGGTGGGACAGGAATGCCTGCAGTGCGTCTTCGACGACGAGGAATTCTGTACCCGGGAACAGATAGAGGAAGCGGAAACGTTCGCCGCGGCACTGGATGTTACGCTCCGGGGGTCCTTCCGCTACCCCCACTTCGAGCGCTACTGCCCGGCGAAATTCCCCTCTCCCATCGAGGATGAGGCCGGAGCGGATATTCTGATGCGCTGTCTGCGGGGCGCCATTCGGATCGCGAAGGCCACAAAGCCCTCCACCCGGAAGACAGGCCCGTCACTGAAACCGCTCGACCTGACCCCCGTGTTTTATCCCGGCGACTCCATTCGCATTCTGACCGAAGTCCGTCCGAATCGGTTCGCCCTTACCGAGGGTACTCTGCCGGAACGGCTGCCTTCCGTCGTCCCGGGTCCGCACCCCCTCGACGAGTTCACTGTGGTTCGGCTGAAGCGGTGCGAAAGAGCCGGAGTCTGGGACTGCGCCATCTTCTTCATGACCAACGCGAAGGTGGAAGAAAGCCCTTCCTGCATCCCGGCCACTACCTTCGTCCTGCCCCAGGGGGAAAAAGATCTGCTCCCTCTGTTCTGCGTGGGAGACTACGACGGGGATCCGGACAGAATCTTCCGCGATTTCGTGGATTCCATGCTCCGCTTCAATCTGCGGCCCGAAGCAATCCGGGTTCACGAGAGCGACCTGCGGGGGCAGAGGTTCTTCGGCGTTCTGGCCAATCAGCTGAGAATTCCCTTCACGACCTCAGCCCGCATGCCCGAACTGAACCAGGCCCTGGAGGATTTCGAGAACTTCAATATCCACGACGACGAGATACAGGAGCGCATCGGGGCCATCTGCCGCCTGGTAAACGAGCGCAGCTTCGATGAACTGCTCGGCCTCGATTACGAGGCGCAGATCATGGTCGCCGCGCTGCTCCATGCGGAGCATCCGGACATCACTCCGACTCTCCTGAATAAGGTGCGCAGACTCATGAATTACTGGGATCTGCCGTACTGAAGCGCAGGAGCGCCTCGCCCGAACCGGAGTACCGTCCGAGACCCGTCCGGGAGCGGGAAAGCTCCGCCTTTCCAGCGGCCCGCGGGCCGTTCATACCCTGGAGGCCCTGACGCGGCTGCTGAGACAGAGGCGGAACGGCGAGCGCATAAAACCAGAGCAAAAAGAAGAAGCCAGGAACCGGCGATCCGGTTTCCGGCTTCTTTTTCTGTTTCGGACGGCGGGTACTGCGAAGTCAGACTTCCGGCGTAGCGCCTGAAAGATCCGCTCTCCCTCTTTTCAGAAGTGGATGGTCTTCACGACCTTCACCATCTCGATGATCTGCGCGGTGGCGTTCTGAAGATACCAGACCTCCGTGTTGCCGTCTCCCGGCTGATACATGCCCTGCAGGGAGGGATATGCCGCCAGCATGTGCTCCTGGGCCTCGATGCGCTCATCCAGCACCGCCTCGGCGGTGATGCGGATCCACTGCCCGCCCTTCAGCGCGGCCAGCTCCACCTTCGGGTTGGCTTTCATCTGAGCGGAAACCGCCTTCACCTTACCGGTCTGGATATACAGCTTTCCCTCGAAGAGGTCGATGGTGCCGAAGGGCCGCACCCGGGGCTGATCCCCCTCCATGGTGGCCAGCCAGTAGACGCCGGCCTGCTTCAGGAATTCATACACTTCTTCCATGATACTCGCTCCTTTGCGTTTTTGTAAGAGTTCGGAAGGAAAACAGCCCCTGCCGGTTTCAGACAGGGGCTGCTTTGGATCACTTTGTCTTTTTGCAGATCTTCTCGTAGATGGCGCTGTACTCCTTCGCGGAAGCGGCCCAGGAGAAGTCGGCGGTCATGCCGGCCACCTGCAGCTTCTTCCACGCGGCCTTGTCGCCGTGATAGAGTTCCGAGGCCTCACGGATCACCCACAGCATATCCGCCGCGTTGACGTTGGAGAAGGTGAAGCCTCTCCCCTCGCCGGTGTAGCGGTTGTAGGGCGTGACGGTATCCTTCAGGCCGCCGGTCTCCCGCACGATGGGCACGGTGCCGAAGCGCATGGCAATCATCTGGCTCAGGCCGCAGGGCTCGGCGATGGAGGGCATGAGGAACATGTCGCAGCCGGCGTAGATCATGTTGGACAGCGGCGCGGAGTAGGTCAGCTGGGCGGCGAAGCGGCCGGGATACTGGGCCTGGGCGTGCCGGAAGGCCTCCTCGAACTGCCATTCGCCGGTGCCCAGAATCACCATCTGCACGTCCAGCGCCATGATGTCGTGCAGGGCGTCCGTCACGAGGGAGAATCCCTTGTGGCCCGCCAGGCGGGAGACGCACCCGATCACAGGCACATCGGGATCCACCTGGAGTCCCACCGCCTCCTGGAGCGCCTTTTTGCAGGCGGCCTTGCCTTCGTCCAGGGTCTCCACACTGAAGTTCTTCTCCAGCCCGGGGTTGGTCTCCGGATTGTAGAAGTCCACATCCAGACCGTTGAGGATTCCCTCCACCTTGTTGCTCTGCTGCTGAATGACGCCGTCCAGCCCGTGGGCATAGAACGGAGTGCGCAGCTCTTTGGCATAGGTGGGAGAAACGGTGGTCACGAAGGTGGAGGCCATGATGGCGCCCTTCATCAGGTTGACATCGTTATAGAAGGACAGCATGCCCTCGTTGAAATAGCTGCGATTGAGGCCAATGACATCGCCCAGCACGGACTCGCCGTAGCGGCCCTGGTATTCGATGTTGTGGATGGTGTACACGGTCTTCGTCTCCGCCAGCTCGGGAATCCGATACCGCTCCTCCAGCAGATAGACCGGCACCAGAGCGGTCTGCCAGTCGTTGCAGTGGATGACATCCGGGGAATACTTCATCTGGCCGTTGATCTCGATGATGACGCGGGAGAAGTAGGCGTAGCGCTCACAGTCATCGAAGTGGCCGTAGAGCTGCCAGCGCTTGAAATAGTACTCGTTGTCTATGAACCAGAACGTAAGTCCGTCCTGCTTCAGCTCAAAGACTCCGCAGTAGACCTGGCGCCAGGACAGCGTCACGTTGAAGTTTTTGGCAAAGGTCATTTTGGAACGCCAGTTGTCTCCAATGCCCTCGTACAGCGGCAGAATGACCTTTACCTCGTGTCCCAGAGCCGCCAGGGCCTGGGGCAGGGAGCCGGCCACGTCGGCCAGGCCGCCGGTCTTGATAAAGGGCGCCACTTCCGAGGAAGCAAAGAGAATCTTCATGGTTCAATCCCCTTTCGACAGTATCAGAATGGAAGGGGGGCGCCCTCCCGGGGGAGGGCGCCATCCCCGAATCCGTATAATCAGACCACGGATCCCTTGGCGATGGCCAGAGGATAGGTGACGTGGCCCATGAGCGTGCGCTGCTCGTTGATGACAACGCCCTTGTCCGCCACCACATAGGACAGGGACGCGCCGGACTTCACCACGGTACCCTGCATGAGGACGCTGTTGATGACCCTGGCGCCGGCTTCCACAACCACGCCGCGGCCCAGGACGGAGTTGATCACTTCGCCCTCGATGTAGCAGCCGTCGCTGACCAGAGAATTGGCGCTCACGGCGTCCGGACCGTAGTAGGTGGAGGGATTGGACATATCCTTGGTGCGGATGGGCCGGGCCGGGTTGAACAGGTCCGCCCGAACCGCGGCGTTCAGCAGATCCTCGGAGTTCTGGAAGTAGTCCGCCACAGACTGGAAGCGGGCCACATAGCCTTCGTGGATGTAGGGCATGACCTTCAGAACGTTCAGCCTGGGCAGCAGCGTGTCCTTGGCGAAGGTGTGCAGGTCGTGGGCGGCGCAGTAGTCCACCATCTCCAGCAGCAGCTTCTTGGAGATCACGTAGAACTCCAGAGACTCCACGGCGCCGCCGGCGGTGGGCGGATTGATGGACATGTCGCAGATGCGGCCGGAGTCGTCCATGCTCATGTAGGTGCTGCTGCGGGGGGAGCCGCGCATCTTGCGGGTGCAGACCACGGTCACATCGGCGCCGGACTCCAGGTGCTGCTGGAAGACCTTATCCACGTCCAGGTTGATCGCGATATCGCCGCAGCCCATGATGATGTAGTCCTGACGGACCTCCTGCAGATAGGAGTATACGCCGGAGAGGGCCTCCATGATGCCCCGATACTCCCCGGAGCGCTCCTCCGCAAAGCTGAAGGGGGGCAGGATGCGCAGGCCGCCGTGCTTGCGGCTCAGTTCCCAGTCCTTACCGGAGCCCACGTGGTCCAGCAGAGACTGGTAGCTCTCGTGTACCACCAGGCCTACGTCGCGGATGCCGGCGTTCACATAGTTGGAGAGCATGAAGTCGATCAGACGGTAACGACCGCCATAGGGCAGAGAGCAGGTGTTGCGGTGGCGTGTCAGCTCGCCCAGATTGGCGTCAGAGTGATATGCGAACAGAATGCCGTGCAGCGTGTTGCTCATGCCTGCTCGCCTCCTTTCACGTTTTCCCGGACCATGGCCTTCGGTGCGACCACGGCCTTTTCGCCGATATCCAGCCCGGCGGCTACCACGGCGATGCCCCAGTCCTCGCTGCCATCCGGCGGCGCGCCTACGGTGGCTCCGGCCTCGACGGTGGCGCCCTCGGCGATGATGGCGTAGGAGACCCTGGCTCCAGCCTTGACCGTAGCGTTGGGCATGAGGATGGAGTACTGAACATCCGCGCCCTCTTCCACGGTCACGGAGTGGAAGAGCACGGAGTTGGCGATGGTGCCGTTCACTTCGCAGCCGCCGGTCACCAGAGAGTGGGAGACCTTCGCCTTCTCGCCGGTCACATGGGGCGGACGGATGGGCGTGCGGGCGTAGATGGGCCAGCTGGGATCATAGGGGTCGATGCCGCTGTGGGGAGCGAGCAGGTCCATGTTGGCGTCCCAGAGGGAGTCGATGGTGCCCACGTCCTTCCAGTAGCCGTCAAAGCGGTAGGTCATCAGCAGTTCTCCTGCGTTGAGCAGGTTGGGGATGATGTTCTTGCCGAAGTCGTTGGAGGAGTTGGGATCCGCCTCGTCGGCGATCAGATACTCCTTCAGCTTGCTCCAGGTGAACATGTAGATACCCATGGAAGCCAGGTTGCTCTTGGGGTGCTGCGGTTTCTCCTCGAACTCGTAGATGCGTCCGTCCTCGTAGGCGTTCATGATGCCGAAGCGCTTGGCCTCTTCCATGGAGACCTCCAGCACGGCGATGGTGCAGGCGGCGCCGGACTTTTTGTGGGCGGCCAGCATGTCCGCGTAGTCCATCTTATAGATGTGGTCGCCGGAGAGGATCACCACATACTCGGGATCATACATGTCCAGGAAGCCGATGTTCTGATAGATGGCATTGGCGGTTCCCTTGTACCAGGTTCCCTGTTCCCCTTCGCGCATGTAGGGCGGCAGGATATGCACGCCGCCGTCGGACACGTCCAGATCCCAGGGAGCGCCGGAGCCGATGTAGCTGTTCAGTTCCAGGGGCCGATACTGGGTCAGGACACCGACCGTATCGATTCCGCTGTTCACGCAGTTGGACAGCGGGAAATCAATGATGCGGTACTTTCCGCCGAAGGGAACGGCGGGCTTTGCTACCTGGCTGGTCAGAGCATAGAGACGGCTGCCCTGTCCGCCAGCCAGAAGCATGGCCACAATTTCTTTTTTCATAGTCACACCTCGAAAAAATTAATCAACTCGCACAATGCGTAGTGGATAACAGCAGGATCTCCCGGGGCCCGGGCCGGGCTGACCGCCCGGACGCCCGGAAGGGATCTCTTTTCTCAGGTCGAGGAATCCTCGCCGGTTTTCCGCCGGGATGAGCTCCGGCGGGGCTTCTTTGCCGCGGGCTCCTTCTTCGCCCGGGGCGTCTTCGGAGCCTTCGGCTCTTTGGGCGCTTTGGGCGCTTTCGCCGCCCGGGTGGAGCGTTTCGGCTTCTCCTCGGCGGCGGGAGCGGCGGACTCCTCGCCCGACTGCTTCCGGCCCTTGCCGAGGTGGGCCAGAAGCCCCTCGCCCTTCGGCCTGCGAACAGGGGTGCGGCGGGTGCAGCGATAGATCATGCAGGACATGGGCGGCAGGTCGATCACCAGGGACTGCTCCTGGTTGTGGCAGGCCACCTTCTCCGTCTTCAGAGGCGCCTTGTCCCCCAGGTTCTGTCCGCCGTAACGATCCAGATCCGTGTTGAAGACAGGGGCCCAGGTACCGGCGAAGGGAGCGCCCACCCGGTAGCCCTGACGGTGCACCGGGGAGAAGTTGCATACCACGATCAGGGGCTTCTTCGCCTGATCCCAGCGGGTAAAGGCAATCGTGTTGGCGCTGGAGTCATCCGGCGAGAGCCATTTGAAGCCCTCCCAGGAGTCGTCCTGCTCCCACAGAGCCGGCTGACTGTGATACATGGCGTTGGCTTCCCGGAAGAAGTCCTGGTGGCGCCGGTACTGCTCGTGCTCCAGCAGATGCCAGTCCAGAGAGTACTCGTAGTGCCACTCGTTCCACTGACCCAGTTCCGCGCCCATGAAGATCAGCTTCTTTCCGGGGTGGGTCAGCATGTAGGTATAAAAGGCCCGTACGCCGGCAAACTTCATGGCATCGTCTCCCGGCATCTTGCCGAAGAGGGAACCCTTCATGTGCACCACCTCGTCGTGGGACAGAGGCAGCACGTAGTTCTCCGAGAAGGCGTACATCAGGGAGAAGGTGACGTCCTTGTGGTTGAACTGCCGGAAATAGGGATCCATTTTGATGTAGTGGCAGACGTCGTTCATCCAGCCCATGTTCCACTTGAAGTTGAACCCCAGACCGCCCTGGTCCACGGGATGGGTCACGCCGGGCCAGGCGGTGGCCTCCTCCGCGATCATCAGCACGTCCGGATGGGCGGCGAAGATGGCGGTATTCAGCTTCTGGAAGAACTCCACGGCCTCCAGGTTCTCGTGGCCGCCATAGATGTTGGGGGTCCACTGTCCCTCCTTGCGGCCGTAGTCCAGATAGAGCATGGAGGAGACCGCGTCCACCCGCAGGCCATCCATGTGATACTCCTCCAGCCAGAACATGGCGCTGGAGAAGAGGAAGGAGCGGACCTCGTTGCGCCCGAGGTCAAAGCAGTTGGTGCCCCACTCAGGGTGGGTCCCCTTCTGCGGATCCGCGTATTCATAGGTTGGACCGCCATCGAAATTGCGAAGGCCGAACAGATCCCGGGGGAAGTGGGCCGGAACCCAGTCCATGATGACACCGATCCCCGCCTGGTGCAGCTGGTCCACGAGATACTTCAGGTCGTCTGGGATGCCATAGCGGCTGGTAGCCGCGTAGTATCCGGTGCACTGATAGCCCCAGGAGGCGTCCAGGGGATGCTCCGTCAGGGGAAGGAATTCCACATGGGTAAATCCCATGTCCTTCACATAAGGCACCAGATAGCCGGCAATGTCCCGGTAGGAGAGGAAGGTTCCCTCTCCGGTCTTGCGCCAGGAGCCCAGATGGCACTCGTAGATGTTCATGGGCTGGCGGTAGATCAGGTGCTTCGACCGGAACTTCAGCCACTCCTTATCGCCCCACTGATAGCCGGGCTCCTCCAGGTCGTAGAGCTTGGAGGAGACATCCGGACGGGTCGCGGCGTGGAACGCGTAGGGGTCCGCCTTGCCGGCAAAGCCGCCCACGCCGTCCTCGACGGCGTACTGGTAGGAGTCATAGCGCTTCAGTCCGGGGACGAAGGCCTCCCAGATGCCCCCCTCTGTCTTTGTCATGGGGGTCTGGCCCACTTTCCAGCCGTTGAACTCTCCGATGATGGAGATTTTCGGGGCGTTGGGGGCCCACACCCGGAACAGCCATCCTTCCGTACCATCCTCGTCCTTCGCCGGATGCGACCCGAAGCACTTCCACGCGTGGGTGGAACGGCCATCGGTGAAGGCCTCCAGCTCCAGGAAGAGGTCGTAGGAGGAAAGTTTTTCCTGATATTGTGACATTCTCTCACCTCTCTGCAGTGTTGCCCATTCGGACGCCGTCGATCCCGTACGGCCAGAAAATCGGCAGTCTATCCTATTGCCTGAAATTATACAGCGCAAACCCCCGAACGTCAAGCCGAAATCGGGAACGGACGTACAAAATTTCCAGTTGCAGGAGGTTGCGCCCCGGTTATGTACCCGCCCGCAGGCGGGCAGTCTCTCAGCCTGCCATCAGAAGACGCTGCAGAAGACCGTGAAAGATGCCTGGCATGGTCAGACGATCCACAGCCTGGCTGGAAATGATGGGAATCGTATCCCGGAGCTCCTCCCCCACAAGGACTTCCAGGGTCCCCAGGGTCTGGCCCTCCTCCACCGGGGCCTCCACATCCGCACAGAGGGTGAGGCGGGTGGTCACCTGGTCCTCCTCCCCCTTCTTCACCAGCAGACGGCAGGAGCGCTCCATCTCCGGCTGTACCTGGCTCCGGGTGCCCAGGATCACCTTCACCGGCGCCAGGGCGGTATCCGGCCACACGTCCGTCAGGGCCCAGCCGGCAAAGCCCCAGTCCAGCATGGTCTTGGCGTCCTCAAAGCGCTGAGGGCCGGTGGGGGATTTCAGCACCACGGCGATCAGTTCCATGCCCTCCCGTTCCGCTGTAGCGGAGACACAGTAGAGGGCGCCATCCGTAGATCCGGTCTTGAGTCCGGTGGCTCCGCTGTAGAAGCGGATCAGGCGGTTCGTATTGGTCAGCCCGAAGGTGCCGTCCCGGATGGAGTCCATCCAGACGGTGGTGTACTGGCGGATGTCCGGATGATGCAGGATCAGTTCCCGGGACATAAGGGCAATGTCGTGGGCCGAGGTCACATGCCCCTGGGCCGGCAGGCCCGTACAGTTGAGAAAAGTGGTGTCTTCCATGCCCAGTTCCCGGGCCCGCTGGTTCATGCGCTCCACAAAGGCGGTCTCACTGCCCGCCAGATGCTCCGCCAGCGCCACGGCGCAGTCGTTGGCCGAGACCACAGCCACGCACTTCATCATCTCCGAAACCGGCATCTGCTCCCCCTCCTTCAGGTAAACCTGGGAGCCCCCCATGCCGGTGGCGTGGGCGGAGGCGGTGACAATGTCGTCCGGAGACAGTTTCCCGCTGTCCACCGCCTCCATGACCAGCAGCATGGTCATGATCTTCGTCACGCTGGCGGGCTCCAGCTTCACATGGCTGTCCTTCTCATAGAGAATCGTACCGGTCTCCTTCTCCATCAGCAGGGCGGAGGCGCACGCCAGGTTCAGGGCGTCCCCCGAGGCCGGGGCGGCGGTCGTTACGTCAGGCTCCCATCCGGGTACCGGGACCCCAAAGGGGCCGGCCGGCGCGGCTCCGGCAGGACATACGCAGGCCGTCAGCAGCAGCACTGCGACCAGCCACGCAGAAATTCGCTTCATAAGAGGTTCCTCCTCATCCAAAGTTGTCCGGGACGTTACGCTCAGCATGTGAGGAACCCGTGGCTTCTATGCGTGAAGCGCAATCGGTATTTTCTCCCGCTCTCCCCTCCGCCGCATGGCTTTCTGCTGCCAGCCGCCTGCAGAGAGAATCCGGTGCCATGCCCCGTTCCCCCGGCTGGTCTTCCCGCCTTCTGGCAAAACCAGAGCCGGGAGAGCTTTCAGGCCGAAATGCGCAAAAGGAAAACCGCCCCTGGAGGGCCGGCGGGCTTTGCGCCCGGATCGGCCCGCCAGAGGCGGTCTTTCTGTTGTATGGGGCTGCGCCGGTTTCTCCGACGCAGCCTGGTCGCTTCAGGTGGTACCGGACTTCCCGATAGAGAAGATCCCGGTATCGGAACTGTTTCCCGAAACCTCCCACGTGACCTCCTGGTGCCCCGATTGCGGGGCCATTTCGGCCTCGGCCTCTTCCGTAAGGTCGGCGATCAGGGTTCCGCCATTGGGCTGAGGAATCTTCACGGTCAGTTTACCGTTCTCCAGAACCGGGACGCCGGTAAAGGAAACCCCGTCCAGGGAACCCCGGACGCGCAGAGCGCCCTCTTCCACCACCAGAGTCCAGTCCATATTTCCCACCAGAGAAATGCACGGCAGATCCCCGTCCTTCAACGAGACAACCTGAATCCAGCTGCTGTCCGCTTCGGACACCGTCATGCACAGTTCCGCGGTTCCATCCCCGTCCAGGTCACTGGCATAGAGGTTTCGCAGATGATCCTGCTCCCAGAAGACCTCAAGGCCGTTGCGGAGGGTGAGAGAGCCATCCTTCACCAGAAAGCTCCAGCCTGGGTACTCCTTCATCCAGTACCACTCTCCTGCGGCATGGCCCAGCTGCTCTTCGTCATACCAGCACTCCGCCACAGGGGCGGCATACGGCTCCGCCAGGGATACGGGAACAAACCCCATCTCCTGCCAGCCTTCCCCGCTGCGTTCCAGGAGGAGGAATCCGCCATCGATCGGGGCAATCCGGTGGTCCTCCCAGTAAGGAGAGCCCTCCGTGAAGAAGTCTTCGTCCGATGGCAGCTCCAGGCCGCAGGTCCGGGCCGATGGAGGCAGGCGGGTGATTCGGGTCAGACCGCTCGCGCTCTGCTTCAGCAGCAGAGGGGCCGTGCCGGTCTCCTCTCCGTTTTCCCCGATCCACAGGTTCGAGCCGACAATGAGGACGCCTGTCGCGCCGTCCTCCCAGGTGGCAAATTCAAAGCGGTCTCCGCGGCACAGCCAGGTCCGCCCAACCGGCCCCCAGCTGGTGGGATTCACCAGTCCCACAAAGCCGTTGCACCGCCCTTCCTGCTGTCCCGCGGTGTCCTTTACGATCACAAGCACATCACCGCTGTTCGTAACGCTCTGCCCCAGCAGGGTAAGTTCCAAGGATTCCGTGGGATAGCCCGGGCAGTTGGCCACGACGCTGGCTCCCGGATCCCGAACCCGTCCGGCCCGGTCCGTGTCCCCGGCAATCTCCAGCAGATTCTCCAGGGAGGCTTCCGAAGGCAGCTGCGCCAGCGCGACCACCTTCTGCTTTTCCGTATCCAGGTAAGCCAGGCGGCCGTCCATCACATACCAGAGATCCCCATCGTCCAGCCGCACCACATAGTCCCCGGGGACCATGGCTCCGGGTTCCGGAGCTTCGTCCCCCAGTTCGGTCCCACCGGAGAGCAATTGCTTTATTTCCGCAAGCTGCTCCTCCTCCGTCACGACCAGATCCATGACAGGTTCATGATACGTGATGATCTCCACCTGTTCCGCCCGCTTCAGCTCCCGGGTAAAGGACCGGAAGTCCCGGACCGGGACCGTTGTTCCTTCCGCGAACACCGCCATCAGGCCGCCGAAGAGGACCGCAACGGCGGTGATCAGGGCGGTCACGGCGGTTCTGGGGTGGCGAATCAGGGTCTGCACCCTCTGCCGCATGCCCCGCCCGGCGCTCATGGCGGTGGAACAGCAGAACAGGTCTCCAAATCCGGAGCGGCGGGCAACCATGTCCACCAGAGTCCTCCCGTAGGGGATCCGCTCCCCCTCGCCCAGAAGCTCCACGGCCCCTTCATCGCAGGCCAGTTCCGCATCCCGCCTGGAGAGGATGGCGCAGAGCCAGACCAGAGGATTGTACCAGTGAAGTGCCAGGCACAGGCAGCGCAGAACAGACCACAGATGGTCCCGATGGTTGTAATGGGTCAGCTCATGGGCCAGCACGTGGCGCATGGCCGCTTCGTCCGCCGCCGTCTCCGGAGTCAGATACACCACCGGCCAGAAGATCCCGGCCAGACAGGGGGAATCCAGATGGGAGGCCACCCGCACCGGCAGGGGGAAACCATCCACCGGAAGCGGCCGGCAGACCCGCCGCAGGCGGCGGGAAAACCGCAGATTGGAAACCAGAACGGTTCCCAGCACCAGAATCACGCCGGCCAGCCACACAAGCGGCAGGAGATCCGGCTCCTGCGTAACCAGAGTGGCCTGGTCTCCCAGCAGGTACCATACATCGCCGGAAGTTCCCGGATACGGAACAATCTCGACGTTCGCCTCATCCGCTCCCTGGATGGAATATACGGAGCCCTCCGTCAGGCTGAATTCCTCGACCACTCCCGTGTCCGTACCAGGTACCAGAACAGCTACGTCCTCACTCGTCTCATCAAAGGGAGCCAGCTCAGCCGGGGCAATCACATCCACCTGCATCTGATTTTCCTGTTCCGGCAGGACAAATGGCAGCCGAAAGGGCATCTGCACCGGCACCAGCAGCCGGGCCGCCACCACCAGCCACAGAGCGTAGCGCACGCGCAGGTTGAGACGGTTGCGCAGCAGGAAGCGCACCGCCAGGAAGAGGAGAATCAGGATGGAAGACGCCAGGGCCCACCTTGTAAGTCCATTCATTTCGATTCCTCCTCCGCCTGCCGCAGAATCTCATAGAGATCCGCGATCTCTTCCCGGGAAAGGCTCTTCTCGCTGGCCAGGGCGGACACCAGCAGCCCCACGCTGCCCCGGTAGACCCGGTCCAGGAAGGAGTGGGTCTCCGCCCGGGCGCAGGACTTCCGGTCCACGCAGGGAACATACTGCTTGCCCCTCCCCTGGGCCTGGGCCGCAATCAGGCCCTTGCTCTCCATTCTGGACAGCGTTGTGATCGTGGTGCTCTTGGCCCAGCCAAGCTTATCGTGGAGGGCGGCCACCAGTTCCATGACCGTCATGGGGTTCTGATCCCACAGACAGTCCAGGACATACCACTCGCTGTTGGTCAGCGTCGTATCCCGCATCGCCCATCACTCCTCTCGCAATGTCCGCAGACCGCCCCGCCAGCCGGGGCCGACGGGTCCGGAACGTCCGGAGATTCCGACTGGTCTACAATGTAGACCTATATTAGCATGACCCTGTCGCTTTTGTAAAGCCGCCGAATTGTAAACTTTCTGTGAACAGACAGAAAAAACCTTCGTTCTGGCATTCCGGCACGCCAGCCGCACACCTTTGATGTCACCTTGCCGGCCAAAGGGCTCTGTCCCCCCTCCTTCGCCCCGCCATAACGCAGCGCGGCGGGAAGCGCCAGAAACAACGGACGCTTCAGCGTCCAGGGACACAGAAGCGTCACGGATTCAGGATATTCAAACCGATAACGGACCCGCATTCCCTCTTTCCACTCCGGTTCCCGATATATGCCCCCTCCAGCAGGTCCGCAGGAAACGGAGAGTCCTCTACTGACCTGCGGAGGTCCGGTCCCGGTTCTCTTCTTTCGCCCCGCGGTTCTTCTCCGAGAAACGCAGAGAAACCAGCAGACGCCACAGGGGCACCAGGTAGAGGTAGAACGCCAGGAGGATGGAAGCGGCAGGCGCCCCGACAGAAGCCAGCGGCACTCCACCGGCAATAGACCAGGGAACGAGGGGCGCTACGAGGATCGCACTGTCCTCCAGATCTATGGCTGTCTCGTAAGGATCCTGCCGGAGATCCCCGCAGAGCTGGTGGGTGAGAATCACGGACAGCGTCTGGTTACAGGCCACCATGGAAGCGGCAACAGACGTTATGAGCATGGCAATGAAGGGGGCAAACCGGTCCGAAAAGGCGCGGATAGTTCGCTTCAACCCCTTCAGCAGGCCGGTCCGCTCGAAAATACCCGAGTAGGAAGAGGAGATGCAGACAATCCCGGCCACCCGAAGCATGGAGGAAAGTCCCCCGCCGTCGATCATGACCGCCACGTCAGGGTCCCCGGCGTGAAACCCCAGCAGCAGAAGGGCGGGGAGTTCCGCCAGGGGGATCCGCTGCAGCAGGACACAGAGGGGCAGGGCCGTCAGAATGCTGACGAACATCGTCATCTTCACGTGGACATGGAGCAGGGAGAGAAGGAGCATTACAAGGGCGGGAAGCAACGCCATGGCATGGAGCACAAACTCCCGGGCAAAAAGGGCCCTGAGATCCGGAACCACGCCCTCATGAGGAACCGCAAACCCGATTCCCAACCAGATTCCACAGCTCAGAAGGAACGGAACCAGAGCGGTGGACAGCATCCGCCGGATGTTTCGGAAAATGTCCGTGTCCGTCAGGGAGGAGACCAGCAGGGCGCTGGTGGATACCGGCGAACAGCGGTCTCCGAAATACACGCCGGAGAGGACCGCCCCGCCCACAAGGGTGATGTCCACTCCCAGCGCGGCGCCGATGGTGGCGCAGATGACCCCCATGGTGGCAGCCGACCCGAAGGCCGTGCCGGTAAGAACGGAGACCAGGCAATTCAGCAGAAAGGTCATGAGGAGGAAGACAGAGGGGCGGATCAGGGCAGCGGCATAAGACACGATGACGGAAATGGTGCCCGCCGCCCGCCAGAGAGCGGTCAGGAACCCGATCAGGCCGAAGGTGATCAGGATGTTGCGTACCGTCCATACCCCGCGACCGCAGATGCGCAGCAGCTCGTCCCAGGAGACACCCGTCCGACGCGCGTACAGGAGAAAGAGCAGCAGGCCAAGGGCAAGGGCCAGCAGGATCGGAGCGCCTGTGACGACGCAGACCAGCAGAAGCACGCAGAAGATGCAAAGTGTAAGGATCTCCAAGGGTACCATCTCCAGAACGACCGGGACCAGGTTCCCCCAAAGCTCCCGGAATAAAAGGAAAACGGACGAAGCCGCAGCCTCGTCCGTTATGTGTTGGCACTACCTGTTTTCCCGGTCCGTCTCCAGACAAGTATCTTCGGCAGAGATGAGCTTAACTTCCGTGTTC
>CANRFA010000039.1 GCA_947629775.1 uncultured Oscillospiraceae bacterium | reverse complement strand
CTGGACGTGGATACCGGCGCCTCGGGCAACATGGTGGGCTACTTCCGCCTCCCCGGCACCTGGAACACGAAGGTTCACAAGCGGGCCACGGTGGAACTCAACCCGTACACGCCTGTGTACACCCTGCAGGACCTGGTGCAGCGGGGCCTGGACGCCCGGCTGAAGGGCTTTCTTCCGAAAGTCCCTCCCCCTCCCTCGAAGAAGAAGAGCGTCGACCCTGTCTGGACGAAGGAGCACTCCTTCGCGGGCAGCTACCTGAGCTTCTTCCGTATGAAGGCCCTGGTGGACCTGCGGAAGCTGCGGGACCGCCCCGCCGGGTCGGAAACCCGCAACAACTTCTGTCTCATCGCCTGGTGCTCGCTGCAGGCGGACTTCTCCCCGGAGGAGGCCATGGAGCGGGTGCGCATCTTCAACGAGGGCTTCCGCGAGCCCATGACGGAGGAGGAGCTGGAGGCGTGCCTCTGGAGCGCGAAGAAGAAGAACTACCGCTACTCCAACCGGAAGATCATCCAGGTACTGGAGATGACCCCGGAGGAGCAGGAGTTCCTCTGCTTCTACCCCGCGGGCACCGTGGAGCAGCCCCGTGTATTCCGTCCCGGGGAGACCGCCTCCCACCGTCTGCTGAAGGCGGACCGGAATGAGAAGATCCTCCAGATGGCGAAGGCCGGGGTATCCAGGAGGGAGATCGCGGAGACGCTGGGCATCGCGGAGAGCACCGTCACCATCCAGATGAGGGACGCCGGCCTGGTCCAGGATAAACAGTCCGCCCGGGAGAACCGGGACGCCCGGATCCTGGATCTGAAGGCCAAAGGCATGACCCAGGTCGAGATCGCGAAGGAGGTGGGCTGCGCCGTCCGCACCGTGTCCAGGATCTACTCGAAGTACGCCTCCGCGGAGGCCCGCGCGCAGCTCTACGACCGTCTGGAGGACGCGTCTGTGCTGCATGGCGCCTCTTCCGACGCCCCCAACGCGTCCGGTTCCGGCGCTCCCGTTTCCGGCCTCCCCTCCGATCTCCCTCCGGCCAGCCCCGACGCGCCCCACGCCGACAACGGGAATGCCGCTTCTCCCGCTTCCGCTCCCAAGGCGGGCTCCTCGAAGCGCCTGGACCCCGACCGCTTCGCCCAGCTGGCCTCCGCCCCCCGCTTCCGGAAATCCCCTCCGCCGCCTCCCGATGATCCCTTCCGGGGCGACAGCGCCGACCCCTCCGACAGTCCCTTCCAACCCCCCGATCCGGCCAAACCGGCCTCCCCCGCACCTGCGCGGACCCTGTCCTTCCGTTCCAGCGGAGGACGCTGGTCCATGAAGGATCGGAAGCCCTCCGACTCCTGATTTCAGCCCGTTTTGGGGTGAAAAACCCCCAAAACGGGCCAAAAATCGAATAAAACGCCTACAGTCGTGTCATCTGGAAGTTTCTGGAAAAAAATTCAGGTGACACGACCGGGAAGTGAAAATTCTATAAATATATGATTGTGCGCCGGAGGGCCCTGTACTATCCTCTTTATTAAGTTCCTCCTCTTAAGGGGCTTAGGAATGGGACCGGAAGGTCCCATACCAAACCCTTCGTTCTTGGAGCGTAACCGTAAGTCAGAGGGGGTACGGAGGTAGCGGAAGCTTCTTCCCTTCGTCCTTGGTGCGAAACCTTGGGTGATGGGAGGATACGGGGGTAGCGGAAGTTCCTCTTTCGTTCTTCCCTTCGTTTCCGGGTTCCCTGGAAGCTTCCGGTTTCCTGCGAAGGAAAGGTACGGAACGATGTGGTTCACTGGTCCTGATGATCCTGGCCTGGACGAAGTGGATCTGTAACCGGGTGGTGTGGAGTGATCCGGTTGGAGTGTGAGTTCATCTCCGTTGGTTGATCCCGCTCTGCGTGAGTATGGCCTTGGGAGTGGTGATGGTGATCCAGGAGTGAGTGGAAGCAGTGAGTGGATCTTCTCCAGTCTGACCAGGAGGTCTGGTCCTGGGTCTGCGAGTAAGAACAGCCTTGATCCTGACTTTGTGGTTTGAATCCAACCTGTCTGGTGGGTTGGTCTTGCCTGTGGTTGTTCAGGATCTGACCTGAACTCGTTCAAGTCGTGCGTAGTCTGAGTGCGTACCCTTCCGCCTCTTCAGGGTGCGTGCCGGGTCTTGATTCAGCTCGGAACGAGCGTTCCTCCCTGGGAACCGAAGGTCAGCAGTCTGAGTCCTGGCAGGTTTCCGGATACTCTGAGCGGAACCGTTGGTGATGGGGCTGAGACGGTGGCAGCAGTAGCTTTTGCCCTGGAACCGCACTTCTCCCCTTCTGGTTCTGCTGGCCTGGTTCGCTTTTGCGAAGGGAAGGTCCGGAAGAGAGCGCTTCACCGGGTGGATCCCGGTCTGAGTGAGTGAGTGTGGTCTTGAGCGTGGAGGTGGTGATTGGCCTGGAAGAGTGAATCCGGAGTGAGTGGATCTTCGCCTGTCCGGCTGGCCAGAGGTCTCGGTTCGGGTGTGAGCTGGTCTCCGTCGGTTGATCCCGCTCAGTGAGTGTGGCCTTGGGTCTGGCGATGGTGATCCGCCTGGCAGGAGTGATCCGGCAGCGAGTGGATTTCCGCCAGTCTGACCGGAAGGTTTCCGGATATCCTGGAGCGGAACCGTTGGTGAGGGGCTGATACGTTGGCAGCAGGAGCTTTTGCCCTGGAGCCTGGCTTCTTCCCTTCTCCGTCCCTGGTCGTGCCGGGTCGGTTCGTTTCTGCGACGGAGAGGTCCGGACGAGAGAGTGTCACTGCTGTTCGGGTGGATCGGCACTCCCCTGCCCTGCCTGGCCTGGAGCTGGGTCTTACCCGATGGGCCTGCCTGGTAGCCGGGGTTCTGCCTCCGGAAGGTTGGATCCAAGTCTGACAGCTTCCGCTCTGCGGTTTGGCTTCGGCCAGCTTCGGCTGGCTTAGCGCGGAACCGGCGGTGATGGGGCTGAGACGGGCGTAGCAGGAGCATTGGCCCTGCTTCTTCCCTTCTCCGGGACTGGTTCTGTTGGAGCTCGCTGTTTTGGGCCAGTTCGGTTCGGACGGAGGTGGATCACTGGCGGTTCAGGTTCTGGCCCGCCTGGTGTGGAACCCGAAGCTCTGCCTCCGGAAGGTTGAACCCGGGTCTGAGAACTTCCGGTCTGCGGTTTGGGTCTCAGCCGGTTTCGGCTGACCTGGCGCAGAACCGGGGGTGATGGGGCTCCTTCGGGGGAAGCCGGGATTCCTGCCGAAGATTCCGAGAACCGGACCTCCCCTCGCCGTTTTCACGAAGGGCCCGGCCTGGACGTGGGATAGCCGCCGCCGTCTGACGCGACCACTTCTCCCCTGCCGCTCCTGGCCCGTAGTCTTTGAGCTCATCTGGCGGAATGCGGCTGGAACCCGGTCTTGCGTCAACCGTGCGGAAGCGGGGCTTCGCCTTCGCTTGTGTGCGGACGCTCTCGGAAGATCCGGAGTGGGACCGATGGCGATGAGCCTGCGTCCCGGTTGCCAAAGCTCTCCTGCGTTCCCCCTCCGGCAGGATTTATGCGGAAGCTGTCCGTGTCGGCGGAGGCCGCCCCGGATGCGAAGAGACCGCCGGCGGGGATTCCGACCGGATTCCGTTGAACTTGTCACCTCAGGCGGGCAGGTCGCCATGACCCGGACCGGGATCGAACCCGAATGCGTTAGCCCCCTCCGAGTTGGACCCCCAGGTTCGCGCCTGGAGCGGGACCCTGGTCTGTTCGGATCGGAAGCGCCAGCCTGATCCGGTACGGCTCCATCCACCTCCCGGCTCCGGATCGGCTCGGAAGGTCGGGACCGAAGCCGCGGTAAGCAAGCGGTGGAACCGTTCGTCCGGGAACCTGCCGTTGCCCGGGCAGCCCTCGGTTTCCCGCCGGGAGAACGGAACCGCCTTCGGCCGGCTGCCCTGGATCCGGCAGTCCGGAACGCCTCCCTCCCGGTTGCGGCGGGCCTTCGGACCGCATTCGAGCGCTTTTCAACCTGGGCCGTTCCCGTTTACCCGGCCCAAGCCGGGGAAGCTCCCATCCGGCGTCCGGCCGGCTACCGTCCGCCATCCTGCTGCCCGGTATGACGGCCTTCCTGCATTCCGCGGAGAACCGATTAGCGCCAGAGTAATACCTTCGGCTGCGGGCTTCTCCCGTTCGATCCCCTCTCCGGCTCTCTCGGCCTCTGTAACGGCCTTCTCATTCTGACTGGTATCTCTGCATTCCTCGAAGGATAAAAGCCAGCAGAGAGCTTCTGCGGGCTTCTCAGGGCATCATCCGAAGGGCGGTGAAGATGTCAGGCGCACTCCGCCTCGGAATCCCCGGGTTCCCCCGGGCCTTCCGCCCTGGACTCCCCTCCCCCACGCTCAGCCGGTTCGGCGTTCCTCGCTAAGCCCGATCTTCGGGTTTCTGGTTAGCCTTTGCTTACTGATGAATATTCTTCCGAATTGAAAGCACACAAGACGAAGAAACGAAACAGAGTTCTCCCTGGTCTCCGGTCCTGGCCCGGCAGCAAGACCACAGACCAGAGACCAGGCTCAGGCAAACCCATCCTCCGCTGACCTCCCCAAAAGGTATTCTGAGGCCCATCCGGCCTCTCTGACGGCCTTTTCCGGGTTGGGTGGTAATCCTGCCTTCCCAAAGAAAAAACCGGCTCAGAGAGCCTCTATGGGCTTCAGAGAGAGGGGCAGGAAAAAGGCGGCTGTCTACAAAGAATCCGCCCCCTGAGATCCGGACACCAGTTCGATGGAAGCCGACTTCCGGTTCCGCTTTCGGCCGAAAGGCGTATGAGCTCGTCTCCGGCTCTACGATTCTCTCTGAGGGCAGTCTGAGATCGAAGCTGTATTCTGGCATTTCCCGGGCCAGGCCGGGACCTGAGAGACGCTGCGGGCCGTGGCAAAGACCCGGACCCGTTCTTCAGGCAGAACGCCCCGCCCGCCTCGTCGGCAGTCCTCTGTTTGCTGTCCCTCTTCTCGTGTCCCTCACATGGTATATACCCACCAATGACTTAAGGGAATATACCCATCCAGCCTGATTCAAGGATTTAAAAGAGTGAAATTCCAGGCAAATCCTTTTTCTCGAAAAAGGTTCTGTTGCGCAGAACATTGGCGGGTATTTCCCTTCTCGTCGTATATTTCTCTGCTTCTCGGATTCCACGGTATCCTGATGCCGCCCGCGCCTCCTCGGGACTCCTCCTGCTTCCTTCGCTCCGCCCCTCTCTGGTTATTCCCTTAATCCTATCCCGCTTTTACTGCGGGACAAGGATGCGCCTCAGATGAAATCCGCTGCCTGACTCTTTCCCCGCTTGGCCTGCCGGAGGCCAAAGACCATCCCCTCTTTGCCTTCGTTCTTCTTCCTAATTCTTCCTGAACTGCGGATAACGGCCTTTACTTGGCGCTGGGTCAGATTCCTCCACCAGACTCTTCTCCCCAGTTCCATTGTGGATCCCTGTGTAAGCGAGGAACCCGCTGGTCAGCCTGAACCCCAAGGCGTTCCTGCTTCCTCGCCGTTTACCATCCATCCTGATGGCGAGGACCATGAGCCCAACCGCTCCTCGACGGCCCGTCAGTCATAGCGGGGTGAACTCCCTGAAGACTGCCCACTCCAGATCCTCCTTCCGCAGACTCTCCCCAAACCCGCGATTCCCGATTATCCTTCCCGCTGCCCCGCCGATGGTTCTCAGATTCCCGGGGCAACCGATACTCCACGGCCACCCTGCTCTCCGCCGGCTCCATCCCCAGACTCACTCGCCACCTGACCTGACCACAAGACCCGCTTCCCACAACGGAATGAGTTTTCTGAAAGCTACCCCTGGATTGCCCGCCCGGTATCACGGCGGACAACCAATCCCAATCGAACTTACCCGCAAGGACTTCCCCAAACCTGCGGACGCGGACCTCCTCTGCCGATTCCTGAGGTCAACCACTTCTCCCCTACCCTGCCGCCGCATCTCACATTCCCGATGGAACCACGCAACCCGCCGGTCAGCCCAAACTCTCGCTGGTTCATCCTTCAGATCCCGTTACCCTCCACCCAGACCATGAGACCATCTTCCCTGGGAGCGTTCAAACAGCTGAGGCGAAGCGGGCTTCCCGCGCACTGCCCCCGGATTGCTGATTCACGCCGCCAACCGGATAACCTTCCCCACTTGAAGCCCTTCTTCAGCAGGTCTCAAGGTCCAGGCCGGTATGGAACCTCTCCCACACCGAACCAAATCGCTACCGTCACCCACTACTCCCCTCCCCTGCCGCTCTTCAGGTTTCTCCGCGAACCTGCCGAATGACTTCCCCTGGACAACCACTCCCCCAAGGCGATTGCCATCTGAGCGGGCTGTAAAGCGTAATTCCTTCCGGGTTTCTCAACGGGCCCAAACTGCCATCGTTCCGAATCCCTCGGTCTAATCTTCTCCCTCTCCTGCTAACTGACAGCCGCCACCTCTGGGAGTCCGCCCCCAAAGGGTCCCCAGACCGGCAGACAAACCGGGCGGTCCAGTATGCTCGCGGGAATGCAGATCGGCGGTTCCCTGGCGCTGACTGTCCCAACGCACTTCTTACCTCCCCACGAACAAAAACCCCCCCCCGACCGCCAGGGTCGAGGGGCTTCGTTCGCTATGATCATCCACCCCGGCAAAACCGGAGGTTCCGGGCCAAACGCTTTGGGATGTGCCGAACGGGGTGTGGCGCTTATTCGGCAGACAGGCTGGCCTGATACTCCAGCGCGGAGGGGATCAGAGTCCAGGCATCCTGAATCTTCAGGTCGTTTACGCAGACGCGGATTTCATCCTCGATCAGAAGGTGCACCCGGATCAGCCAGGCCTGGATGACGGGATCCGTCCAGAACTCGCGCTTCTTCTCAAGAATGGTGTCTTCGCACTTCTGCCAGAGAGAGACCCCCACGGCGTGGAACCCCACAAACTGGGGTCTTTAGGCATCACCGTAGGTAAAATGCCAGAATTGTCAGGTGGGATCTGACACTTTTGCAAGTGGCATGTCCCAAGCACCTGGTGGGCCGGATGAAAGCCATCAGCAGTGCAGATAGTACCGCCCAGTAGCATGGTAGTGGTAGCCAAGGAGGGTGCTTGCATAGGTCAGCAGAGGCGGACCTCATGCAAGCCCTCTCCCGGATCGAGACTCTCAGCCGGTCAGTAACTCCTCGAACGCTGAAACATCCATACCGGCCTTGGCAGCCGTCTCCATGGCACGCTCCAGATGCTTTGCAAGACCTTTGTTGAGACGCTCCAACCTGGCCTCCTCACGCGCCCCATCCCTCTTCCTTCGAATCGCAGCCTGAGCCCTCAGGACCGGCTCCTTGAAAGGAACGGGGATTACGTAGTTGGAGTGCTTCATCAGAATCATGGACCTGAGACTCTCAAACTCATGAAAACCACGAGCCGTATTGATGATCCTCTGGATGTCACAGTTCAGGGCCTCAGCCATAGCGCTGCTGTATCCGAACTCGATGGAATTCATGATGTAGGGCTTGTGCCGTCTCAGCTTCTTAGCCAGTTCGGCGAAGGTAGGATCCTCACACGATTCAATCTTGAGAACACACTGATCAAACAGGGGCTCAGCAGCCTTGACATCACCCAGCTTCAGAACGACACGCAGGGTTTCCTTCAGGTTATAGCACTGAGCGAGTATAGGGTCGCTGAGTTCGAGAATATCAATCAGTGCCTGCTGATACTGCGTTACATGCTCACCACCCTTAAGCATCGCATAGCGGAGGTTTGGAATACCATTGAGGAAGGATCGAACAGTCTCCGCTGTTTTCTGAAGCTTCTCGAGTTCTTCAGTGGAATCCAAGGCAACGTCCCCGGAGGTTCCGTCTGCGGACTCTTCCTCTGAGGCGGTCGGTACCTCGACTGCTGGCTCATCAGAAGGAGTATCGTTTACCTCTGCTTCAGGATCATCTCCTTCATTCGATTTGGTAAGGTTTTTTATAGATTCCTCAGTAGCGTTGAGACGCTGTTGAGCCCTTCCCTTGGACTTTTTCCTGACCTCGTCGCATGCCTCGGTAACCCATTGAACCACATGGAAGGGGTCGTCACAACGAACAGCGTTAGGAAACCAGGCTTTTGCCCCACTTGTGATCCAGGAAGCCCCGTCTCCAGCGATACCTCGAACTGCAAGGCGCTGTTCCTCAGTGAGTTCCTCCGCAAACTGCCTGAAGACCTCCAGGCCGTGTCCCTTACCGACCCATACGGCCTGTCCCGTAGCCAGATTGGTCACAACGGTAACATACAGGTGACCTTTTTTGTAGCTCTTCTCATCAACGGCAAAATACAGAAGATTCTGAAAACGCACCTTCGGATCAGGCTCCAGTTCGTTAAAAACACGATCCATACACTTGCCAACAGTCTCCCAGTCAATCTCGTAAAAAGTAGCAATTGCTGACTTGGATTCTGTCAGAGCAAGGTAGGTGATGGTCCTCTCAAAATCTTTGGTGAAACGGGATTTGGGATAAGCCCAGGGAACGGCAGCAATTTTGGTGCCATGCACGGGGCACTTCACACGGTTGGTCTTCCCAATGATGTGAACATGCATACCGTTACAGTCCGGGGCACGCCACACTCTCGCTTCTACGCCATTACCCTCCTTGGTGCACTTGCACCCGCAGATGGGGCAGCGGTCTGCGTACCTGGCAGCAACCCGTGCGTGGATTTCAAGAACCGGAAGCTCCTCGCCATGAGAGGTCCTGGTCCCCAGACAGGTCCTGTTGATGACAGCCCCCTTGCAGTTCAGGAACAGCTTGGCGAACTGTCTGATGCTCAAACAATTGCTCTTCGCAGCCATGGTAAACCACCCTTTCAGGAAATCGTATGGTTAAGCATAGCACGTTTCTGTAAGCGTGTCAACCGGATACTCCAGATGCTGACGTCTCTGCTCCCTGCCCCGTCAAGGACCGGGTAGTATTTTTACCCTTCGGGTAAAAATCTCCACCCTGGCCCTGCGGGCCTCCTTGACCGGGCGGGTCCACCGGCTGCTCTGTCGTCGCCGACGACATCTGCCATCTGGAAGGGGGTCGCCGGCTTTCCGATTATAGCCGGTGGACCGCAGAGCCTCTTCCAGCGGGTTGCAGACCCTCACACGCCCAGGGAGGCTAATGGCGCCTCCCTGGACCCTCTGCCAGCCTCAGACATCTGCGATCGAGCATGAAAAGCCCCCTCTACCGGCCCGATCAAGCCTTCAAAGGGGCTGACCGACCTACGGAGATGCCAGAAGCCCCACAAACTGCCGGTTCTCGTGCTGCCGGAAGAACCGATTGGTCTTCCCGCACATCCTTTTGCGAATAGGAGTGATACCGGTCGGGGAGACAGCGCTGGTGGAATACGGGATCCGCACGGCTCTGCCCTCAACGCGGGTACACCAGTTGGTCAGGCGGACCTCTTCGATGAAACGGCAGCCGAAGAAGCAGGCTTCGGCGATACGGTCTGTGCCAGCGGGAATCATGACCGAGTTCAGACTGTGGCAATCCTGGAATACCCCACTGCCCAGGGTCGACACCGAGGCGGGGATCTGAATCTCCCGCAGTCCCGTACCCTGGAAGGCGGATTCCTCGATGGACACCACCTCTTCCAGAATGTTGATCGTCTGGAGGGACGGGCAGTTGCGGAAGGCTCCCTCTCCAATCCCCGTCACAGTATTCTGAATCGTCACTTCGGAAGCGACGCCGGCGTACTCCTTGAGGATCCCGCCATCGATGTGGAGAGGAACAAAGAGATTCCTGCAGCAGGCATCCGGCTTCACGAGGTCTCCGGCCCCCGGGCCGGAAGCACTCAGTTCGTTCAACGCAGCGGTTATTTCCGGATCATCCGCGTACAGTGCGTGATACTGGAGAACCTCGGTCTTCCGCACCAGATTTTCCTTGAGCATATAGCGGATCACATCCGGATGCCGCTTCCGATTCGTGAAGCGGTTCGCCAGCTGGCCGGTCCCTCATCTTTTGCCCTTCTCGGTTTTGCCTTGAATATCACAGGAACTTCGCCAAATGAGCAGAGTGACACTGGATTCTTTTCGGAATCCAGAGAAGCGGGGGTTTTCCCGTAACCCAGCCAGCTTTGGTTCCTCTTCTTCCCTGGCGACCCGGTCCGGTATTGTCCGCCCGGAAGAACCGCCCATCCCAATGGCCGCCAGGCTCTGGGAGGTTGAACGGATTCAAGGGGGTGGGATGATCCGGCTGCGGGTCTGGGCAGGTGGCGAAGAAGGGCGGGGGTTGTCTGTGGACTGGCCTCGGCGCTTCCCGGATGCTGTTTTGAGTATACCACAGGGACTCAGCCAAATGAGCGGAGCCTGAACATTCTGCCTGGTGTTCAGAGAAGCGGAACTGTCCGGGAAGTATGGGCGGCTCATCCTCCCATGGCCGAGAGAAGGTTCCCTTATGGTGCTTGCGTGACGGCTGCCGGCATACAATCTCAGAACAGGCGGCGAGGATGCGGGTCTGTCCGTCGGCTGATCCCGGATCTTTCCGGTTCCACCCTCCAGTTTACCATAAAATCTTTGCCAAACGAGCGGAGCAGGCGGTGGTTCAGGCTTTCCGGGGGATCCGGCGGCCCTGCCGGCTGGGGGTACGGCTGCGGAAGAGGGGCGGATCGGGGCCAAGGGGCCATTTCAAGCGAAAAAAAGTGCGCCCGATTTTTCGAAGTTAGCGGGTCCATTTCGATGGTTGACTCATTTCGGGGGCGAAACTTCAAAACTCCGAATCTTATTTTCTAAGTCATAATTGAGCGAGAGGGATGGTCCCAGGAGCCGTGGAGGAGGGCGAATGGGCGCGTCTGGCGGAGCAACCATGGGAAGAAGGGCCCTTTCTCCGGGATTTGGCCATCCTGATCCAGCTTCTGGCAACAGAATCCCGGGACCTGGCTCTCCCATTCTCTTCTCCCCTCCCCTGCCATGATAAGACGGGTATCGCATGGTTTTGGGGAGTTGCCTTGTTGGGTCCGGATTGATATCTGGATTGGGTCCGGGTTCTCTGCGGATCCGCCGCCGGAGGAGGTTGCCGTCGGTGGCTCCGGTTCCGGAAGGAATCCGGTCTGCTCCGCTGTCGCCGTGGTATTCCCGGAAAACGATTGTGACAGCGCTCCGCATCCGGGGTGGTATCCTTATCCCACGGTTTGGCCAGGAAAAGAGTCCGCGAAGGACCTGTCCAACCCGCACCCCGGAAGCGAACCTGTCCGCTCTGCGATCCGGCTCCGGGCAGATGGTTTCCGCTCCGCTCATTTGGCGGTTACCTCGCGGTACACATAGGACATATCGAGACAAGGAGGTTTCATCATGCACATGCAGTTACAGGTTCCCGCCCCGGTTCCCCCGGCGGACCGGGAGGCTCCCCTGCTCAGCCTGGCACGGCTGAATCCGTACCTTTACGTCCCTTTGGCAAAGATGTGCAGCTGCCCTCTTCCGGAAGGAAGCAAGGAGGATCTACTCCGGGCCTTCCAGGCCGCGCCCCAGTTTCGCAGGATGGACGCCCCGGAAATTCTGAAGCGCGGCGGTTCCCGCTTGCGGGTGATTCTGCTGGCGGAAGACGCCTGCTCCGCCCGGCAGGCTGCCCGTTACCTTGCGGCCTTGTGCCTCTGCCTGAAAGAAGATTCTCAGGATACGTCCGAGGAGGATGAGGACGACGAGGAAAACCGGGATCTGGATGACCTGGGGGATCTGCTGGGCGACCAGAAAGAGAAAGAAGAGGAGGAAGAAGAAGAGAACATCGGGAAGAGCATGCGGGTATTACATCCCTCTCTTCTGGACCCGGGGATGGAAGAGAAACCGTCTGGTAAGGGGACGCCTGGGGAAGAGCGGAAGAACCCCGGAATGAACATTCGCACTCTCACCGACATTGGGCTGCTGTTGACCGCGGACCACGGGCCGGTCCTTACGGAAGGAGTCATGGAGAAACTGGCCGTGTTCTGTACGGGCCCGCAGTATGCCCCCATTTTCCTGGCCCTGCGGCCCGCGCAGGTTGATCTGCGGATGATGGAGGAACTGCGGTTCCAGTACGGATTTCTCATCTGCCAGGTGGAGCGTCCGGATCCGGAGTACCAGAAGCGGCAGTTCCTGGCCGCCGCGGACGCCCTTGGGGTTTCTCTGGCTGCGGACGTCAATGTGGATGCGGTGCTGGACAACCTGCGCCGCTACCGGGGGGAAAGCTGGGACGAAGCGGACATGGAGGTTCTGCTGCAGTACGCCCTGGGGCAGGGCGCCACTTCTCCCCTGCGCCAGGAGGATCTGATGATCCGCCCCCTTCAGACCTCCCCCGATTGCGGGGGATGGAAGAAACTGCAGTCCATGGTAGGTCTGGGCGAGGTCAAGGAGACCCTGCGCCGGAAGCTGGCGGTGATGACCTTGGAGCGCCGCCACGCTAAACCCGGAGTGATCTCTTACCGCAACATGGCCTTTACCGGCTCCCCCGGTACCGGCAAGAGCGTCACCGCCCGGCTGGTCGCTCAGATTCTCCGGGAAGAGGGCTGCGGAAGCGGCCGTTTCGTGGAGGCGGGCCGAGAACAGCTCATTGGCACCTACCTGGGCCACACATCCCCCCAGATTGCGGATCTCTTTCAGAAGGCCAGGGGCGGGGTTCTGTTTATCGACGAGGCGGGCGCTCTGCTGGAAAACGACAACGACAGCGACAGCTATGCCACCGAAGCCGTGAACGCCATCGTGCGTCACATGGAACTCTCCCCGGAAACCATGGTCATCTTTGCCACCTATCCGGATGAGATGCGAAAGCTCCTCGCCTCCAACCCCGGTCTCTCCAGCCGGGTCTCCAACGTGGTGGAGTTTCCGGATTACACCCCGGAGGATCTGTGGGATATCCTGGAGTATCTGGCCCGGGACCGGGGGCAGACAATTCCGGCGGACAGCCGCCCGGATGGGCTGAGATTCTTCCGGGAACTTAAGACCCGGAAGGGAAAGGGTTTCGGGAACGGCCGGGAGGCCCGCCGCCTGCTGGAGACGGCCATCGAGGAAATGGCTTTGCGGGCGCTGGAGGATCCCGAGGTGAACGCCATCTCCGTGGAGGACCTGCGCCTGGCGGAAGAGCGGCTGCTGCGTCAGGAGAAGGAGTCCACCACCTCCCGTCCCATTGGTTTTGTCGCATGAAGAAAAGCGCCGGGGAGGCAAAAACCTCCCCGGCGCATTTACCGATGCACCTCCTGTTGTGAGAGCCTGTGATACCGCTGCTTCCCCGCTTGACTGGTTTGGCGGATGCGATTATAATGATTCCCTGTAAGAAAACAGGGAAACGATTCCCTGATCATGATTACAACATTATCTGCGTTCTGATTGATTCACCGAGAGAATTGTACAGAGTCTATACACACAGGAGCTGATCATTATATGGAGTATGAATCCCTGTTGGAGAAACGGGATCGCTATCTGGCGGGGAAGGCCAGGATTCCGGACCTGACCGCCGATACCTTCGAAGCTGCCTTTGAGGTCTCTTACACGCACAACTCCACTGCCATTGAGGGCAATTCGCTGAGTCTGATTGAGACCGGGGTTGTGCTGATGGACGGGATTGCTATTGGAGGGAAGAAGGTACGGGAGATCCTGGAGGTGATCAACCATCTGCGGGCGTACCGGTACCTGAAGCAATGTGTGGAGGCCGGCAGGCCGCTGAGCGAGGAAATCGTCAAGGACCTCCATCAGATGCTGATGGAACTCATCATGCCGGGTGGCGTTTACCGAAATGTAAAGGTATTCATTGTGGGCGCCCGGCATACTCCGCCAGCCCCGCAGGAGATGTACCGCCAGATTAAGGATTTCTATCTGGCTCTGGAAGGGAAGGCGGCCGAGCTCAATCCCATTGCCCTTGCTGCCTGGACGCATGCGGAATTTGTCCGTATCCACCCCTTCCGGGATGGAAACGGGCGTACTTCCCGGCTCCTGATGAATTACCAACTGATGGCGAACGGCTTCCCTGCTGCAGATATCCCCAAAGAAAGGCGGTTGGAGTACTTCAGCTGCCTGGAGAACTATGATCTGCAGGATGATCTGGAGGCTTTCACGGAGATGATTGCGGGGTTAGTCGATAAGAGGTTGGATCAGTACCTGGACATGATCCCAACAGACTGATGGATCCGTTCCGCGATTCGGAGTGATTCCAGAGAGGGAACGGGCAGCAGTCTGAGGGGTTCAGAAAGGATCCAGAGAAGCCCGGTGCAGGGCTTCCTTGATTCAGAGACAGAAAACCGGGCCCAAATCGGGATGAAACCTGACGAAGGACCGGTTTGTGTTTCTTCCATTCGGCCAGGAAGCGGACCAGGGTGTTTAGTCCCCTGGCGGCTCATGATAATATCCTGCCATGTTTTTGATTCGCTTCATTTCTTTAAATTCCAGCTTCCGGCAGCAGTCCAGGATCTCCAGAGTGGATTTTTTTCTTTTTTCGAATGGCCAGATTCCAGTAGCGCTGTCCCGCAAATCCGCTTTTCATGACGGCGAAGAGACAGCGATCTCCCTCATGATGACATTTATCGTACAGAGTAAAATGAATGTTCCATTTGTTTTTTCTTTCATTCCATGGAATCGGATCCTGCAGCCGGCAGGCAGAAGCAGGTCCTGAACGGAAGCGAAGCGGTCCAAAAATTAATCGTAATCCGGTTAGTCATAATAATAAATGATATCTGCCTTTTCCTTTCGGAAAATTGACTTCAGGCAGTTTATCTGCCGTACGGAGGACAGGTCCACAGCCTGGATTCAGTGTCCGCAGAGTCCGGGCAAACTTCTCCATCCAGGATCACAATATTCTGAAAATCCTGTCCTACGTGAGTTTTCTGGGGACCCTGAGCCGGTAATAATCCGGGTTTTCCGCCTTGGTATATTTCAGAATAATCAGTCCGGTGCGAAGCCAGAACGATCCATCACAGGGGATGGATTCGTCATATTTTCAGTCCCTTGCGGCGACAGGGTGCCAGTCCAGCAGGGACCCGGTTGGGATGAGGGGTACCGGATGAACGCAGCCGTGTGGCCCGGTTCCCGGAGAATGGTGAAGAATGGCGTGGTTACAGGATGCTCCGATCTGCCGGGACAGCAGGTTCAGCCAGTATGAGCGGTCAAAGCTCGTGGCGGTGTGGATTACGGCTTCCAGCATATGGTCCTGAACGGCCCGCTGTGGCAACCGGTACAGAAATTCCGGACTGACGGCAAGCGGATTTCCTTCCGGGATGGCCATATTCCGTCTTTTCTTCGTAACGGTTTTTACGGCCTGAGCGGAAGGGGAGGTTCTGATGGAAGAAACTGCGCCTCTGTTTTCCGTATTTTCTCCGGTCTTTTTCCTTTTTTCGGACCGAAATGGTGGCTTTTTGGGGTTTTCCTGGATTTCTGACGGCATCCAATTCCCTTTTCTGTTCTGGAGTGCTGGAGCCGCAGATGGGAGGAATCCCTGTCAGACAATATACCAGACAATTTTGCTATCAGCATATCAGCCAATTGGGAAACAACTGACAGATGTAACCGTGCTTCCTGCATCAGATTATTCTGACACATCCAAGGTCGCCTGCAGACAGGAATATCATTTACCGGCGCAATTCAGACTTGCCGGTAGAGCTGTTACAGGATCTTTGCTTTGGACGGCTTATCCGAATCATACGTCACCTGCACAGTGCTCCCCACCTTGGGAACAGGGGCTCCGGCGTTCATCCATTTTCTTTTTGTATACACCTGACCATTCACGGTGTATTCCACCTTGATGATACAGGGAAACTCCGCACCATCCAGTGCGTGCATTCTCACAGGCTTTCTGTTGACCTTAAACCACCATTGTTTTGATGTGCCAACCACGGTTCCCATTGTTTGATTATTCATAACCATCCTCCTTAAGTTTTCGGAAGAGGACCATCCGATTTGCCGGACATGGAATGGCGGATAGAGGCTCTGTCAAAACTGAGATCCTTGTTCGTCATAAAATCCGCTGATTTTCTGTAATTCAATCTATTTCCTGCCGTCCTCTTTTTCATGTTCATTCGAGATAGAGACATGGGGGAGAGAATCTGCTTTTTCCAGGTTGCTCTCCTTTCATTCGCTGAAAAAGATGGATTCATCTTTGAAAAAGATTACGGCATGGTCCAAAGCCGGCGGGAGTGGTCTGTGCCGGCGATCCGATCCGGATGGTCCAGTGACAAGTGGAGAGTCTGCTTTGCCGGGCCTGGATCCATCCCTCTACTGGTACCGGTCGGCCAGTACGTTCTCCAGGGATTTCCGGATGCTGTCCCGCAGGGTCTGGGGCTCCAGGACCTCTACCCGGTCGCAGTACCGCAGGGCGAAGAGCTTCGCGCTTTCGTGGCAGACCTCCATGGTGACCTCTACCTGGCCGGAGCGGAGAAGCGGAGGCCGGTGCCGAAGCAGTCCAGCAGCGCATTCAGCATGCTCCGTTCGCAGCGGATTCGGACCGGTTCCGGTTTCCCCACAGACCGGATGGGTTGCTGATCCCGGTATTCGAGGGGGTCAAAGTCGTCCGGCATCTGAAAGGAGGCCTCCAGAGGGACGGCGTTCAGAATGCGGTCCACCCGGTACTGGAGCCTGCTTCCATCCTGTTTCTGGGCCACCAGGCAGTAATACCCGCCGGACCAGATCAGGGCCAGGGGCAGGATCTCCACATCCAGGGCCCGCTCCTGGAGCCGGGGGTTCCAGCGGGACCTGCGCAGGCAGTCTGCCGGTTCGCTCTCCTCCACCAGGCGCCAGATGCCATAGCGGATCTGCACCATCTTCTTCTCTTCCATAACCTGATCCAGCACGTTCAGGTTCCGGAGCAGGGCGGGATTCTCCCGCTGGAAGGAGGGCCGGTCCAGGTCAGGGGCCTCCCGCGTGCGGAACACCCAGGCCAGGCTGTCCAGCAGGTCCCGGGTTCGGTTCTCCCCCAGCCAGGGATCCGTCCGGATCCGGTCGATCAGCATCCGGGACTGGCTCGGGGTGAGGCCGCTCTGCAGGCAGAAGTAAAGGGCTCAGTTGTTCCCGCTTTCGTCGAGGTCCCGGTAGGGGATGTACGTTCCGTTTTTCTTCTCCAGACACACGAGGTGCAGGGGAAAGCGGCTGTCCAGGGCCAGGAGATCCGCCATCTGCTTCAGCTGGCGGTATACCATGTCCTCGGAGGGAGGCGGATCCAGGTCCACCTGCGTCACGATCTCCGCTTCGGTCTGCCGCAGAACCCGTCCGTATTGGTCCTCCAGGACAAGGGAGGCTTTCTGCCCGTTTCGGCAGATGCTGGTGCGGCCTTTGCCGGAAGCGGAGGGATCCGGAAGCGGAGCGGCGGTCCCATCCCGGGCTTTCCGCACCGCCTCCAGCGCCGCCTCCGATCGTTCCTGCAGGATTTCGGCGATCTGTTTTACGCTCAGCGGCCTTTCCGGGGTGGCGTATTCCGCCAGGACGGTCAGGATGTCTGCCAGGACCGGGTAGGTTCTGGCGGTTCGTTTCCCGGAGGCCGCGGCAGACGGTCTGTCCGGGTCCTGTTCCCGGGGACTGTCCGTGCCGACCTGAGGGGAGCTGTCCAGGGCCGGTGTGTTCTCCGTGGAGTTTGCCTCGTCGCTTCCGCTGGAAACGGCGGCGGCAACGATCTCAGACCGGCGACCTCGGGGCCAGCGTCCGGAGGATTCGTGTGAAGGGCTATCCCCAATGCGGGTATGAGGTGAGCGGGAGCGTGAGGCTGGAGAGGAGCTGGTGGCGCCGGTTGTGCTGGTTACCAGCCTCTCCCCTCCCCTGCAGTGGAGGTGCCCCTGTGTCCGGAACTCCCGCTCCGGAGGGAAGCCAGCCCGAAATGATTGCTCTCCTCCCCCAAAAAAACTGCCCGCTCCGCTGAGTTGACGGAATCCATATGGTAGGATAAAATCTGTAAGGAAAGCAGCCCGGAGGTCACCGATGTCCGGTGGGGCATGGATCAAGCGAGAGGACGGCAGGCGTTTGGCAGTCAGCGGCCGGTGGGTGCCTTCCGAGAACGGGGACCAGGGCCGGGACAACCGCAGCCCAGAAGCCGGCGACGACGGCGGGCCTGACTGGAGTAGCCGATCAGCAAAGATCCGGGACCTGAGCCAGATGCCCGGCAGCCGGGTTCTCTCCAGCGTTCCCCTGCAGCCCTCCGCCTGGGCGGAGGAGGTTCCTTCTCCCCTTCTGCGCAAGCAGCTGCGACGCGGCTTCTGTGACCGCGAGGAACAGCGGCGGCTGGTTCAGCTTCTGGACCCGTACAATCCCCGGTGGACGACGGAGTTCGGGAGGTACGGGGCTCTGAACGATCTGGCGAAGGTGTTCGTAAGCGGGGACCACGACGACGAGCCGGACTGGCCCATCGCGAACTGGGAGCCTTTGGAATATTCTCAGGGAGCCCGGGATACGGCGCCTCTCCTGAGGGTCCTCTGGAAAGAGGTTCCCGCGATCTTTCTGGAAGAGCCCTGGGCCGCGGGCGTGTTTCTGCGCTCCTGTGCCCTCCGGTTCTGGACCTGCGGCGAGGAGGACTCCCTCTTCCGGGAGATGGCGCCCGAATGGCGGGCCATGTGCCGCGGCCGGGGGGATCTGAGCTGGGCCTCGGAGATACTGAGCCAGCTGAAACCCCGGGAACTCGGGCGGCTGCTGAAGGTTCTCTCCGCGGACAGAACCGAACTGTGGATTGACTCCTGCGCCCACACCTTCTTCTTTTCTCCGCCCCAGTTGCGGACCCTGCTGCGCTACGCCCATGTGCGGCCCGTCCGGGCGCCCGCGGACGAAGAGGACGGGATCGGGTGCCTTTCCCGGCGGATCATCGAGGTTGGGGATCTGAAGCTGGTGCAGCGGGCGGTGGATCTGGGCTGCTTCCAGGGAGAATCCGTTCAGCGGCTGGTGGCGTACGTGGACCGGCTGGGAAAGCAGAACCTGCGCTCCTCGCTGCTGTCCGTGATTCCGGACCCGGAGGCCGCCATCGCCGTGGAGGATCTGGAACCCGGCAAGGAGCCGCACTTCGAGGTCCTGGAGCTGGAGGACGACGATATTCTTTGAGCTGCCTGTGGTCCGGGAAGCGTCCGGAAGACGGAAGGAAGTTTGCAATCCCCCCAATGGGGCAGGGATCCCATCCGGATGTCCCATGATTTCCGCCAGTACGGCTCTGGCGCAGGCCTGGCATCCGGAATGGCCCCGGACCGCGGTCCTCAGCCGTACACC
>CANRFA010000038.1 GCA_947629775.1 uncultured Oscillospiraceae bacterium | reverse complement strand
CCTTCTCCTCGTCCTTCTCCTTCTCCTCGTCCTTCTCCTTCTCCTCGTCCTTCTCCGAAGCCGTATCCTCGCCCCTGGCCCTCCGGCAGATCTCTTCGTCCAGTTCGGGATGCTCTTTCAGATACGTGGCAACGCCTTCGCGCCCCTGGCCGAGCCTGGTATCGCCATGGTAGTACCAGGTACCGCTCTTGGAGAGGATCCCGAACTTCTTACCCAACTCCATGACCTCATACACGTGATCGATGCCTGTGCCGTAGCGGATATTGAAAACGGCTCTACGGAACGGAGGAGCCACCTTGTTCTTCATAACCGTGACAGCGCACTCATAGCCGACCCTCTTTCCCTTCTCCACGATCTTTTCGCCGCTCTTCACCTCCAGACGGACAGAGGAGAAGAACTTCAGCGCGTTGCCTCCGGTGGTGATTATCCCGTTTTTGAGGGATTCGCGCAGCTGGTTGATGAACAGGATCACCGTATTGGTCCTGCTGACGCTGCTCGCCAGCTTCCGCATGGCCTGGCTCATCAGGCGGGCCAGAATGCCCACAACGGTTTCTCCCACCTCTCCGTCGATCTCCGCCCGGGGCACCAGGGCCGCCACGGAGTCAATTACGATCAGGTCGACGGCGCCGCAGCGGGTCAGGATATCGCAGATCTCCAGAGCGTCCTCCCCGCAATCCGGCTGGGAAATCAGGATATCTTCCACCTTCACGCCCAGGCGCCTCGCGTAATACGGATCCAGAGCGTGCTCGGAATCGATGTACGCCACGAGGCCGCCCGCCCTCTGGGCTTCCGCCGCGATATGCAGCGCCAGCGTGGTCTTACCCGAGGATTCGGGACCGTACAGCTCCACGATCCTGCCCCTGGGAAGGCCTCCGATTCCCAGCGCCTCGTCGAGCAACATGGAGCCGGTGTGGATCGCGTCTTCCTGTTCCAGTTCCTGCTCCCCGAACCGCATGAGCGTATTTCTCCCGTACTTCTTCTCCAGCTGGAGCACGGCCTGCTCCATGGCCTTTTTCCTGTCCTCAGCAGAAGCCGGCGCGGGCGTACTGGCTTTCTTTGCCATGATTGTTTCCTCCTCTTCACTTCATAAGCAGTTTCTGCTCTGTCTGCAGCTTTGTTTTCGGAAAATCCCCTCGGAATCTTCTGTCCGGAAAGACCTGTCCCCGAAGCGGAGCGTCCGGCATCCCGGGCCCCCTTCAGGACTGCGCGGGCGGCGGTCCGCCCCACTCTCCTTCCACCACCCGAAGAATCCCTCCGGTATCTTTCGTACAGCGGACTCCGGAAAATCCGTGAGCGCGCATCAGGTTCTCCACCGCCCCGGCCTGGCCGATTCCCACCTCGAAGAGCGCGACGCTCCCCGGGCGCAGAACCGCCTTCCAGGCGGAAACGATGGCGCGATAAAAGTTCAGGCCGTCCCCGCCCCCATCCAGCGCCATCCGGGGCTCAAAGTCCCGCACGGAGACATCCAGACCGGCCAGGTCCTCCGTGGGAATGTAGGGCGGGTTGCAGACCAGCACGTCAAACGGCCCCAGAGAGGGGTCCGGCGCCCTCAGGGCGTCCACGGAGCGTTCCTCCACCCGGCTCTCCAGAGCGCACCGACGGATGTTCCGCCTGCAGATCTCCAGCGCCGGTTCGGAGAGCTCTCCCAGGATCACGGTACAGCCGGGAACCCGGCTGGCCACCGCCAGACCCACACAGCCGCTTCCGGCGCACAGATCCAGCACCCGGGCGCGCGGGCCTGCCCGGCGGACCGCTTCCACGGCCCGCTCCGCCAGCACCTCGGTATCCGCGCGGGGGATCAGCGTGTCCCGGCTCACCTCCAGGGTGAGACCGGAAAACTCCCACTCTCCCAGCAGGAAGGCAAGGGGCTCTCCCGTCCGGCGGCGGGCCAGAAGCGCGTCGGAGCGCTCCGCGGTCCCGGGGGGCGCAGGAAGAGGCAGGTCCCGGATCAGCTGCTCCCGGGTGAGGCCCGAGGCCATACACAGGATCTCTCTCGCCTCCAGGAAATCCTCCTCCACGCCGAGCCCGCGCAGCTGCCTGCGCAGAGCGCGCAGCAGCTCCGAGTAAGAAGGCACGCTCCTTCCCCTCCTTCCGACGCCTTACCAGGCGTCCTCGCCCCGCTTCTCCGGAATCACCAGTTCCAGGGCGCGGATGCCCACTTCGATCATGGAATCGTCCGGCTCGAAGGTGGTGAAGTTCTGCATCCAGAGACCGGGGGCCACCAGCACCCGGGTAATGGGTCCGTCGTGCCGTCCCGCCCAGCGGTTGAACTCGTAGCTGACCCCCACGATAACGGGCAGCATGGCCAGGTGGGCCAGGAAGCGCAGCAGGGGGTTGTAAACGGGCCAGATGGCGAACACCACGGTGGAAACCAGGATGGACACGGCGATTACCATGAACAGAAAGCTGGTTCCGCAGCGCGGGTGGTGGCGGGGCTGGATGCGTACGTTCTCCACGGTCAGCGGAAGACCGGCCTCGTAGCAGAAAATGGTCTTGTGCTCCGCTCCGTGGTAGGAAAAGACCCGCTTCATCTCCTTCATCCGCGAGCACAGCGCCAGGTAGCAGACGAAGATGGCGATTTTCAGGATGCTCTCCGCCAGATTGCGGGCCAGCATGGAATCCGTCACCAGGGTAATGGCGGTCCCCAGCAGGGTGGGCAGCAGGAAGAACAGGGCGATGGACATGCCGATCCCCAGCACCATGGCCAGGGTAATCACCACCCCGGTCATCTTTTCGCTGCCCAGTTTCTCCTCCAGCCAGCGCTCGAACCGGGAGGGCTCTTCTTCGTCCTCCTCATCCTCCGGAAAGAATTCCGCCGAATACATGAGGGCGGTCACCCCGTTGTACATGGAATCCGCAAAGTTGACCACGCCCCGGATCAGGGGCCAGCCCAGGATGGGGTAGCGATCCTTGATGAACTTCAGTTCCTTCTCCTGGATCTCCAGCTCTCCATCCGGTTTGCGGACCACCACGGCCTGTTTCTTCGGGCCGCGCATCATGATACCCTCGATGAGGGCCTGACCGCCGCACATGGTCTTGAAACCGGACCTGCAGGCGGTCTGTTGTTCTTTTTCTGACATGCTTTCTCCTTTGCGGGCCGTTCCAGGGCGGAACCGGGATCAGTTCTCCATGGGCAGCCGGATCACCACCTGGCAGCCGCCGCCTTCGGCGTTGCCGATGTCCAGCGTGCCCTCGTGGCGGGTGACGATCTCCTCGCACACCGCCAGGCCGATTCCGGAACCCCGGGCCTTGGAGCTTCCCTTGTAGAACTTCTTCTTGATGAACGGCAGCTCCGCCTCGGGAATGCCGGGGCCGTAGTCCCGGATGGTGATCACGGCGTCCTCGTGATCCGGGCGGATGGATACATCGATGCGCTTGCCGGAACCGCCGTGCTTGGCGGCGTTGTCCAGCAGATTGCAGAAGACCTGGCGCAGGCGCTCCGGATCTCCGGAAATGGGCAGCGCCTCCTCTTCGCAGTCGTGGTACGTCAGCTCGATGCCCTCCTGGTGGAAGAACTCCCGATAGGTATAGACCGCGTCCTCCAGCTCCGCCTTCAGATCCAGAGGCTCCACGGAGAGGGTAAAGCGCCCGTCCTCAATCCGGGAGAACTCCAGCAGTTCCTCCACCATGTTGGTCAGGCGGCGGGCCTCGGAGACAATGATATCCAGACCCTTGCGCACGTCGCCGGCGTCCCGCAGCTTGCCGCTCTGCAGCGTCTCACCCCAGCCGACAATGGCGGTCAGGGGGGTGCGCAGCTCGTGGGAAACAGAGGAGATGAACTCGGACTGGGCCTTCTCCGACTGCTTGATCTTCAGGGACATGTTGTTGATGGTGTCCGTCAGTTCCCCGATCTCGTCGTCGTAGCGCTTCTCGATCTGCACCCCGTAGCTGCCGTCGGCGATCAGGTGGGCGATCTCCGTGATGCCCGCCAGGGGCTCCACGATGGAGCGCACAAAGTAGAGGTTGGAGAAATAGACCATGGAGAAGACGATGAGGGCGATCACCATCACGATCACCAGAGAGAAGGCGAACTGCTTGTCGATGGCGGTCAGGGACGTGACGTAGCGGATCACACCCACCAGCTGCCCCTGGTAGACCACGGGACTGGAGGAGCATGCGATACGCTCTCCGGTGGCGGGATCCCGTCCGTGCCACGAGCGGGTCATCTGCAGCTCCAGAGCTTCCCGGATGTCCTGGGTGTCCGGCGTGGAACCGGTGGTCAGACCGTTGCCGGAAACCAGAACGGCGCCGGAGGTATCCAGGAACTGCAGCTCCAGAAAGCTCTTTTCCTCATAGTTGTTCACGGCCTGCCGGGCCGCTTCCAGGTAGGGGCCGCTGGTATACGTACGGAACCCCGACGCGGTGGAGGCCGCCTTGCCGGCCAGATCGTTGAAGGTGCTGGTGTAGTAATAGCTCCAGAGGGCCGCGGCGAAGGCGCCCACCACAAGGGCCAGCATGAGGGCTACGGCGCCGATGCTGTTCAGCAGCCAGCGTCGGCGGATGCCGCGGATCTTGACCCGGTCCTGGAGGACGGTGGATTTCGCCATGGACGCTTCCCCCTTTCCGGGCGGTTATCCGCCCCACTTGTATCCGTATCCCCAGACCGTGGAGATGTACTGGGGCTTCTGGGGGTTGTCCTCGATCTTGATACGCAGCCTGCGGATGTTCACGTCCACGATCTTGACTTCCCCGAAGTATTCGTCTTCCCAGACCGCCGCCAGAATCTCCTCCCGGGACAGCGCCCGGTTGGGATTCTCCATGAACAGCCGCAGCAGGTTGAACTCCACCTGGGTCAGCTTGATCCGCTGTCCGTTCTTGTCCACCGTGCGGTTGCGGGTGTTCATCAGGAAGGGAGGAATGCTGATTTCGTCTGTGCCCAGAGGACGGGACCCGCCGCCGGTGCGGCGGAAGAGGGCGTCCACCCGGGCCGTCAGCTCCGCGGGCGAGAAGGGCTTGGTCACATAGTCGTCCGCCCCCGTCATGAGGCCGGTTACCTTGTCCATCTCCTGGGTGCGGGCGGTGAGCATGATGATGCCGATGTTGCTGTCCATGGCGCGGATGCGCCGGCAGACCTCGAAGCCGTCGATGTCCGGCAGCATGATATCCAGCAGCGCCACCTTCACGTCCGGGTTCTCCCGCAGGGCGGTCAGCGCCTCCTCGCCGGTTCCCGCTTCCACGGTGGTGTAGCCGGCCCGCTTCAGGTTGATGACCACAAAGCTGCGGATATTCTCTTCGTCCTCCAGAACCAGTATTTTTCTCATGGTATTTCCTGTCCTCCTTCTTCCCGGAATCAGTTGTACCAGCTTGTCTGAATCAGCTGAAAGGCGGCGGGCAGGGTCTCCTGGGTCAGCCCGCAGTCCCAGCTGATGTCGTAGAGTCTGGCCGCGTAGATGGTCTCTCCCTCTTCCCGAAGGATGAAGCGTCCCCCGGAGGCGGCGCGGATGGTGCGGTTGCTTCCGGTGAGCTGATAGATACTGAGGAAGGTCTCCGGCGGCTCCTCCTCCCCGTGCCACAGGGAGAAATCCACCTGCCGCTGGCCGCTCAGCGTATCGTTGCGGGAGATGGTGAGATGATCGATCCAGGTGTCCGGAATGATCAGATACCAGCCGTCCGCGGAGTTGTGGTAGGTGGTCATCACCTGCCGGTACTCCCCGCTCCCCGTGTACTGTCCCCAGTCGATGAGCCAGAAGTTGGAGCCCCGGGTGGGGTCCTTCTCCCCATAGACGGGCAGAGCCCTGGGTTTGGGCAGTTCCAGCGCCATGTCGTCGTTCACGTTCGTCAGACCGATGTCCATGCTGGCGGGCAGCACGTTGCGGCTGACGCCGGTATCCGGATCCAGAGCCAGATTGACCAGAACCCGGTGCCGCTCCCCCTCTTTCGGCATATAGGCCAGCACATCGGTGGCCCGGTTGCCATCGTCCAGGGTGCAGGTCACATACACGGCGGGCGTTGTGATCTCGCCGCTGAGGTAGTTGTCCCGCATGCGGTTGAGGGACACCGCGCCGGCGGACAGTCCCACCCGGTCCAGGCTGATGAAGGCGCCGTCCCGCCAGCCGTAAATCTCCACCTCGCTGGTGACACCGGCGCTGTCCAGACGGGCCACGGCGATCTCCTTGCGGGTATCCTGGTCGATGTCCACCAGGGTGTAGCCTCTGGCATAGCGGCTGCTGCTGCCGGAGGCGGCGCTGAATCCGGTGAGAAGCATCTCGGTAGCCCGCACGCTGTCCCGCCCCTGGTGGGGCTGCACGGCGCTGCTGTCCGGCAGTTTCTCCGTCTCCAGTTCGTCCAGGGTATAGGCCCCCAGCTGATACACGCCGGTGCTGATCTGCCAGCTGACCACCAGTTCCCGGAAGCCCATGCCGTTCAGATCCGCATAGTCCACGGAATAGATGGCGGAACCGTCTCCCTCCACCAGGCCGGACACCTTATACTCCTCGTCCTCTCCCGACTGGGAAAAGAGGATGATCTTCATGGCCTTCTCCACCCCGGGGACCCGCAGAAAGACCAGGGCGGTCTCCCGCACGTCGTCCCCGTCCAGATCCTGCAGCTGGATGGAGGCGGTGTTGTCGCCGGAGACGATCACCGCGTCCTCGCAGGTGGTGGAGTATTCCAGTTCCAGTTCCGCCCGGATGGCCTGAATGGCGGCCGTCAGCTGATCGTAGCCCGGAGATTTGGCCGGGCGGCGGTAGAGTTCGTCCGGCGACCGGAACAGACAGCCGGTCAGCAGAAACAGAAGGGCGAGCAGCATGGCCGGGCATGTCCACCTTTTGCGCACGGATTCCATCTCCTTTCCGGTCAGCATTCATCATGATACCACAATTGGAGAAAAATTCATATGGGATTCTCAAAAAAAGTTTCCTCCGCCCCGCCGGAAAAGGGGCCGCGGGGCCCCGGGAACCCGGAGACCCCGCGATGGAGGCTCAGCTCTGCGCGCAGCAGCCCCGTCCGGACCGGACCTCCCGCCAGCCGGAATCGGCGCGGGTGGGAACCGTGTTGGGCGGGAAAAACTCGCTGACGGGGAACTGAACCTTGCGGAAGAGGTCGCAGGGATCCTCCTCGCAGGCGCAGCCCTCGCAGGGACATTCCTTGTCCGGCACGCAGTAGTCGTAAACCGGCATCAGCAGCTGGGTGTCCCGCTCCAGGCGGACCATGGAGAACTGTCCCAGGGTCACATAGAGCCGGTGGCAGTCCCCTCCGTTCATCAGGTCCTCCGGGAAGCAGGCGGCCACGGAAGCGGGAATCTCCACGCAGCCGTTCTCCGGCCGGCACTCCGCCACATCCACCAGCTTGAGGCCGAGGATCAGGGGATCCACCGCCTCCACCACGGCGGTGGGCGCGGTGGAACCGGGCAGGTGCTGGCTGTCCGGGCCGCAGGAGGCGTCCGAGGAGAAGATCCTGGCGCTCCCCTCGCTGCCAAAGAGAATCACCCGCTTGTCAAAGACCGCCAGGCCCGTCACCTCCACGGGGCGGGAGGCCCCGATGAAGGCGTCGGCGGTGACGCGGTAGAAATAACGCACGTCTACGGTATAGAATCCCCGGTTGAAGGTAACCGGCTCCACGTCGATGTACGCATAGAGAAGCTCCGCGCAGCCGGCTTTCACGGACAGAGCCCGGTCCAGGACCTCCTGGGACCCCCGGGTGGGATAGACCCGCAGGTCCTCGATGCAGTCCTTGTCCCGGCAGGAATCAAAGATCTTTCTGGTGTGAACGCACACCGCTTCGCGAATGGAGCGCTCCTCGGACACGGGGCCGGGCGCGACCAGTTCAGGCATATGGTTTCCCTCCTACAGTAACAGGTCAGGGCGGCCAGGCCGCCCGATGGGTTCAGGCTTACAGCCCATCTTATGAACCCGGCGCCCGTTGTGTCCCTCGCCGCCGGCGCCCCTTGCGGGAGAAGGGAAAATCCGGTATAATGGGCCCGGATACCGCCGGCTTCCGAACCGCACGCCGCTCCGGCAGCCGGACGAAGGAGGAACCGAAATGAGACGCTCTGACCGCGCCCAGGACCTGGAGTTTTCCCTGGCGCTCATGGACCGCTGTACCCACGGCGTTGTCGCCTTCCGGACCGGGGACACGCCCTACTGCATCCCCCTCTCCCTGGCCCGCAGGGACCGCAGCCTCTACTTCCACTGCGCCCGGCAGGGCCGCAAGACGGAGCTGCTGCGCGCGGACCCCCGGGTCTGCGTCACCTTCGTGGGGGAAGACAGCCCTGCCTTCCTCTCCCCCGCCTCCTACACCACGTATTTTCAGTCCGTGGTGGCCACCGGCACCGCCCACGAGGTGACGGAGGAGGCGGAAAAGATCGAGGGTCTGAGGCTCATCTGCGAAAAGATGCTGCCAGACCACATGGGAGAACCCTTTGAGCGGGCCATCTCCCGCAGTCTCGGCGCCACCGCCGTGTGGCGCATTGACCTGGAGGACATCCAGGGCAAGGCAAAGCTCCACTGAGACGCGCGAAGACGGGGCCGGTCTGGGACCGGTCCCGCCTTTCGTTCCGGGAAGACCTCAGTCATCCCAATCCTTTTCGTGCTTCAGAATCGCCCCATTGGCGGCGTCGATGGTGTATTCGTACTCATAGCCGTTGGCCCTGAACTCCACCTCGTACTCCAGCCGGCCATCGTCCCGGTCCTGCTCCGCCTTAAGGCCGGACACCTGTCCCGCGGAGAGACCCGCGTGGGAGAGGGCCGCCTGCTTTGCGGCTTCCACGCCGATGTCGCCGCTGCCGGTGGTTCCGGTATTGTGGTCCTCCGTATGATGTTCTTCCGTATGGTGACCGCTCTGGGCGATCGGCTCCTGTTCGGACTTCAGCACCGAACCGCTGGTCGCGTCGATCTCGTACTCATATTTGTACCCGCCGGCCACAAACTCGATGTCGTACTCCGAGCGGCCATTGTCGTAGTCCAACTGCGCCTTTGTCACCGTCGCGTCCGATGCCGATACCCCGGCGTGCTGCAGAGCCGCGCTCTTCGCCGCTTCCGCTCCGATGTCTCCGGTTCCCGCGCCGGTCTGGCCGGTTCCGCCGCCCGTGCCCGCGCCGCTCCCGCTCTGGGAAACAGCCTCCTTCTCGGACTTGAGCACGGAGCCGCTGGCCGCGTCGATCTCGTATTCGTATTTGTAACCGCCAGCCACAAACTCGACGTCGTACTCCGCCCGGCCGTTGTCGTAGTCCAGCTGCGCCTTTGTCACCGTCGCGTCCGATGCCGATACCCCGGCGTGCCGCAGAGCCGCGCTCTTCGCAGCCTCCGCTCCGATGTCTCCGGTTCCCGCACCGGTCTGGCCGGTTGCGCTGCCTGTGCCCGCGCCGGTCCCGGTCTGGGCGATGGCTTCTTTTTCGGACTTGAGCACGGAGCCGGTCTCGGCGTCGATCTCATACTCGTAATGATATCCGCCGGCGTTGAATTCGATGTCGTACTCCCTGCGGCCGTTGTCCTGGTCCGCCGCCGTTTTTCCGAAGGTGGCGCTGGCCGGGGCAACCCCCGCATGCCGCAGCGCGGCGCTCTTCGCCACCTCCAGGCCGATGTCCGACGCGCCGCCGGAGGTCTGTCCGGTTCCCGTACCGGTACCGCCGCCTGTCCCGGATTCCGCCAGGGAGGTCAGATCCTTCTGGCCGCTGAGCACTTCTCCCGTAAAGGCGTCCACCAGATATTCAAACTCCCCGAAGGCGGTGTGGATCTCCACCTCGTAGCAGGGGGTCGCGCTGTCCAGTTCCGGATCCACATCCGTAGTGGCGGAGTCCAGCGCGACCGTGCCCGCCCAGGCCTCCGCGGCCGAACCGGCGGCGGCCATCCCGATGGGAACCCGGGTCTCCCCGGTATCCAGCAGGTCCATCAGTTCCTCCACGGAGAGAGCGGCCAGAGCGCTGCGGGTGGCGGCGTCCGACGCGCCGCTCATCTCCAGCACCCGGGACACGAGGGCCGCCTTGCCGGCGGACATGCCGGCGGACTGCTGCACATCCGAGATGGCAGACATCTGTTCCGGCGTCATGGACTGGCTGTAGACGCTGCTGGTGTTGTTCGCTCCCTGGAGAATGGTATCCACGGCGGACACCAGTTCCTCCTGCAGGCGGGTAGCCCGGGCCTGGTCTCCGTCCTCGACGGAGATGAGGATCGCCGAGGAAATGCTGTCCAGATATCCGTTGCGCAGCAGGGACCCGACGATGGCGTTGACCGCCACATCCAGTTTGGTCCCCTTGAGGTCCTGCCCGCCGCCCATATCCGCCAGAATCACGCTGGCGTCCTCGTTCATGGGCGTGCAGGCGAGAACCTTCTCGCTGCGGTTCACTTTCAGTTCAATGCTGGGGTTGACGTCCAGAGAGATGATGCTGGCGACGGCGTTGGCCTGCCGCCAGAGGAATCCTCCGGTTCCTCCTCCCAGAAGGACAAGGGCGAGAACGGCGGCAATCAGAGGCCGCCAGCGCTTCGCTCCGCCGGTTTTTTTCGTCGCTTCCGCCATGCTGATCACGGTTCCTTTCCCCGGCCCGCAGCGGGAGAGGACCTCCGACAGGTTGTCGGGCGCCGCGCGGTTCAGCGCCTGAGACAGTCTGCGTTCCAGCTCCTGATCCGTCACGGTCTCTCATCTCCTTCCATTCGGGCCCTTAATTTTTTCAGAGCGCGGTGATACTTTGACAGAACGGTCGCGATGGGCATTTCCAGCAGAGCGGCAATCTCCCGGTGCTTCAGGCCGGAGGAGGCGTGCAGCAGCAGAATCTGCCTCTCCTCGGCTCCCAGGGCGGCCAGAGCGTCCTGGAGAAGAACCCGGTCCTCGACGGTGACATCCGGAGCGTCCACGGGAATGGCGTCCCACTCCTCGTCGCTCAGTTCTCCCGTCCGGGAGGCCTGCCGCAGTCTCATGCGGGCCAGATTGCGGCCTATGGTCAGAATCCAGGCCATGGGCGAACCCCTGGCATGGTACTGCCCCGACGACTCCCAGACCCGGACAAACACGTCCTGGGTCAGATCCTGGGCGTCGTGGGCGTTGCGGACCACGGAGAGGGTCATGGCGTAGACCGCGCCCCGGGTGCGCTGGTACAGTTCGCCAAAGGCCTCCGTATCTCCGGCCGCGGTGGCGGTCAGCAGCCGGTCCAGGTCCCCCGGATCCGGCGCCTGCCGTTCCATTGCTTCCATCACTGCCAACATCGCTTCTTATCTCCTGTCGTATAAGAAATGCGCGGGAAGGAACTTTTATTGCGTGACGCTGGGAAAAATTTTATCCGGAAACGCCGAAACGGACCTTTCCGCCGGAAAGGCCCGTCTTCTCTGCGTGTCCCGGTGTATCAGGGTTTCGCGGGAATCACCCGGCGTACCATGCCCACACCCAAAGGGGTGGGGCCGGTGTGTACGCCGATGGTAACGCCGATCTGGTAGTACTCCGAGCGGGGCACCTGGTAGCCCATCCGGGCCAGGCCGGCGAAGATCTCGTCCGTAAAGGCATCGTACTCCGCCCGGTCCAGACCACAGCCGGTCACCACCCGCCACTCGTTCAGGTCCGGCTTCGTCTTCTCCAGATACGAGAAAAACTGATCCCGCACCTTGCGCAGGGAGTTCTTCCGGCCCTGAGCGATGCCGGCGTTGTGCAGTTCCGCGTCGTACATGCCGATCAGGGGCTTCACCTTCAGCAGGGAGCCCAGGGTGGCCTCCGCCTTGCCGATGCGCCCGCCGTGGCGGAGATACTCCAGGTCGTTGGTGGTAAAGAAAATGTGTCCGCTGGGGCGGATGGCCTCCAGGGCGTCCGCGGCCCGATCCAGATCCCAGTCCAGGTCCCGCAGCACGGTGGCCTCTTCCACCATCTGTCCCTGGAGCACGGTGGCGAACTGGGAATCCACGACCCGCGCCCGCACCTGGGGATACTCCTCCTTCAGCAGTTCCGCCGCGTTGCAGGCGGACTGGAAGGACGCGCTGAAGCGGGCGTTGAGGCAGATACACAGCAGAGGGTCTCCGGCGGCGGCGATGGGCCGGAACACCTCCAGATAGTCCTCCATGGAGGGCATGGAGGTTCTGGGAAAGACGCCCGGGTTGTCCGCCATCTTCTGATAGAACTCCACCGCGGTGATATCCCGCTCCTCCCGCCAGTAGGTCTCGCTGCCCAGGGCGGCGTAATAGGACACCAGGCGAACGCCCAGCCTCGCGGCGCGCTCGCGGCCGAGGTCGCAGGAACTGTCGCTGACTACTTGAAACTTCATGGATACTCCTCTTTTCCGGGCGTGATCGCCCCGATGGCGCCCGGATCCCCGGGCCCGGGCCGGGCTTGGATCCGTACCGTTCTATAATAGCGGATACGCCCGAAATCTTCAACTGTTTTTTGCGGAATTCCCGGATCTGTTCCGCCGGACGGCCGCCCCTCCGGCCCGCGGCCGGGTCTTCCACGCCGCACAGACAGAAGGCCCCGGGAAACCGAGCCCGGGGCCATGTGTTTATCTGTGGTAGAGATTATTTGTTTCATAGCGGGGCTCGCAGGTGAGGCGCAGCCCCAGGCGCTTGTAGGTCCCCGCATCCGCCGGCGAGAGCATCACGGAGCAGTGGGCCTCGCAGCCCCGGAGCTGCTCCAGGGCGTCCATGGCCCGGGCGGCGTCCGGATCCTGCTCGGCGGAAGCGGCCAGAGCCACCAGTACCTCGTCGCTGTGGAGGCGGGGATTCGTGGAGCCCAGATACTTCACCTTGACCGTCTGGATGGGACGGATGGCGGACTGGGCCACCAGCCATTTCTCATCCGCGATATCCGCGATGGTCTTGAGGGCGTTGAGCAGCGCGGAGGCCGAGCACCCCATCAGGTCCGTGGTGCGTCCGGTCACAAGGGCGCCGTCCCGCAGCTGAATGGCCATGGCCGGCGCGCCGGTCTCCTCCGCCTTTCCTTCCGCCGCGGCCACCACGGGACGGATCTCCGGACCGATTCCCGCCTTCTGCATCAGGACCTCCAGGCGGCTGACGGTGGCGTCCGAACCCTTGCCCTGGCGCCGCTGGCAGCGGGCGTCGTAGTAGCGGCGGACAATCTCCTGGCGGGCCGCCTCCCGGCAGACTTCATCGTCCATGATGCAGTTGCCCACCATGTTCACGCCCATGTCCGTGGGAGACTGATAGGGGCAGTTCCCCAGGATGCGGCGGAAAATGGCGGCCAGCACGGGGAAGACCTCCACGTCCCGGTTGTAGTTGACGGTGGTGACCCCGTAGGCGTTCAGGTGGAAGGGATCGATCATGTTCACGTCGTCCAGATCCGCCGTGGCCGCCTCGTAGGCCAGATTGACCGGATGCTCCAGGGGCAGATTCCAGATGGGGAAGGTCTCGAACTTGGCGTATCCCGCCACCACGCCCCGGGCGTGCTCGTGGTAGAGCTGGCTGAGGCAGGTGGCCATCTTGCCGCTGCCGGGACCCGGCGCGGTCACCACCACCAGGGGGCGGCTGGTCTCGATGTAGTCGTTGCGTCCGAAGCCGTCCTCGCCGACGATGGCGCTGACGTCGTGGGGGTAACCCGAAATGGGATAGTGCCGGTATACCCGGACGCCCAAGGCCTCCAGCCGCCGCTGAAAGGCGCTGGCCGCCGGCTGGTTGGCGTAGCGGGTGATGACGACGCTGCCCACGTAGAGCCCCCGAGCCCGGAAGACGTCGATGAGGCGCAGCACATCGGTATCGTAGGGGATTCCCAGGTCTCCCCGGATCTTGTTGGAGGCGATGTCCCCGGCGTTGATGGCCAGGATGATTTCAGCGTTGTCGCTCAGCTGCTCCAGCATGCGGATCTTGCTGTCCGGAGCGAAGCCGGGCAGCACCCGGGAGGCGTGGTGGTCGTCAAAGAGCTTGCCCCCGAACTCCAGATACAGTTTGCCGCCGAACTGGGCAATGCGGTCCCGGATGTGCTGGGACTGGGTGGTGAGGTACTTCTGGTTGTCAAAGCCCGCCTTCATGATGAGTAGCGCTCCTTCCGCCGTTTCGCTGGGTGAATCGGGACGGCACATTCTACCTTATCCGCCCCCTGCCGTCAAGCGCATTCCCCGCGAAAAATCCGCGGTCCCCGGACGCGCAGGCGCCCTGAGACCGCGGAGCGGGTTCCCTCAGTCCGCGATGCCGGTGGCCTTCAGGACCTCCTGCACCTCCCGGACGGGAACGATATTCAGTTTCGAGCGCACCTCTTCCGGCACGTCCTTCAGATCCCGGCGGTTGTCCTCCGGAATGAGAACGGTGCGCACCCCGGCCCGCACGGCTGCCAGCAGCTTCTCCGGCAGTCCCCCGATGGGCAGCACGTCACCCCGCAGGGAGACCTCGCCGGTCATGGCGATGGCGGGATCCACCGCCCGCCCGGAGAGGAGGGAGCAGAGGGCCGTCGTGATGGTGATCCCGGCGGAGGGGCCGTCCTTGGGAACCGCTCCCGCCGGCACGTGGACGTGGATGTCGTTCTCCTGGAAGAAGTCCGCCTTCTCCGGATACCGGCTTTTGGCCAGCGTCACCGCCAGCTGCACGGACTCCTTCATCACGTCTCCCAGCTGACCGGTGATGTTCAGCCGGCCCTTGCCCCGGGTAAACATGGTCTCGATGAAGAGAATGTCTCCGCCCGCCTGGGTCCAGGCCAGGCCGGTGACGATCCCGGGGGCTTTCGCCTTCCCGATGCGGTCGTGGCGAATGGGTTTTTCGTCCAGATAGCGCTCCAGCGTCTTCTCCGTCACCGACACGGCGGCGGTCTTCCCCTCCGACAGGCGCACGGCGGCTCCCCGGCAGATGGCATCCATCTGGCGGCGCAGGTTCCGCACGCCGGCCTCGGCGGTGTAGTCCGAAATGACGGTCCGCAGCGCCTTTTCCGAGAGCTTCAGCATCTCCGGTTTGAGGCCGGTCTGCTCCATGGCCTTCGGCAGCAGATGGCGGCGGGCGATCTGCATCTTCTCGGACTCCGTATAGCCGGAGAACTCCACCACCTCCATGCGGTTGAGCAGGGGCTCGGGAATGGTGTCCGTGCGGTTGGCCGTGCACAGGAAGAGCACGTCCGAGAGGTCGTAGGGCACATTCATGTAGTGGTCCGTAAAGGAAAAGTTCTGCTCCGGGTCCAGCACTTCCAGCAGGGCGCTGGCGGGATCTCCGCTGTAGTCCCGGGAGAGCTTATCCACCTCGTCCAGCACCACCACGGGGTTGGATACCCCGCTGCGGCGGATGCCGTCCATGATGCGGCCGGGCATGGCGCCGATGTAGGTGCGCCGGTGGCCGCGGATATCCGCCTCGTCCCGCACGCCGCCCAGGCTGATCCGTACGTACTTGCGGTTCAGGGCCTCGGCGATGCTGCGGCCCACGCTGGTCTTGCCCGTACCGGGCGCCCCCACGAACAGGAGGATGGAACCGGAATGCTTCTGATTGAGGTTCATCACCGCCAGCTGCTGGATCACCCGGTCCTTGACCTTCTTCATGCCGTAGTGGTCCCGGGCCAGAATCTCCCGGGCCTGCTTCACGGAGACCGGTTCGAAGGGCTCCTTTTTCCAGGAGAGGGAGGTGATGAAGTCCAGATACCCGGTGAGCATGCCGTACTCGTGGCTGTTGGGGCCCTCCGCCCGCAGCCGGCGCAGGATCTTCTCCGCCTCGTTCCGGGCGGTCTCGTTCATGCCCGACTCCTGGATCTTCTTCCCGTACGTGTTCACGTCCGAGACGTCGTCCGGGTGCATTTCGTCCAGTTTGCCCTGCAGGATGTCAATCTGGTGGCGCAGGGCGGACTCCCGGTAGACCTGGGCGTTGCGCTCCTGCTGCTCCTGGCTGGCCTCCAGGGTCACGGTCAGCACCTGCGCGTACTCGTAGAAGATCTTTTCCATCTTCCCGAAGCGCTCCCTGCGGGAATCCGTCGCCATGATCTGATACTTCTCGTCGCAGCTGACGCCCAGGAAGGCGGAACTGTAGACAAAGCCCTCGTCCAGCGTTTCCCAGTCTGCAATGTAGCCCCGGATGGTCAGAGACCAGCGATGCGGCCCCAGAATCTGGTACAGGGAGTTCTTCAGCGCCTCAAAGCGCCGCTTTACCTCGTCCGGATCCAGGTCCTCCAGATCCGGATGGGCCTCCCACTCCACCTGAACCTCGTCGTCCACCGTAGCGATGGAGCGGATATCCACCCGGGTCTCCAGCTGTACGGCCACGTTTCCGTCCTCCAGCAGGTTCTGGACCCGGCCCATCACCCCCTGGGGATAAAACTGGTTCTCCAGCTCCTCGCCGGTGCTGTTCCTCCGCCGCAGCAGGAAGATCACCTCTTCGCCGGTGGGAACCTCTTCCGTCCCCTTCCGCAGGGAGTCCCCCTGCACAAAGATCGTGACGTGTGGCAGGAGCATGATGTTGTAGACGGGTAAAATAATCATACTTTCTCCTTTTTCTGACCCTTCAGGCGGTCAGGCTGTCCATCCGGATCGGTTCCGGCGGCCGCCGCCGTCCTCTGGACGGCCGCCCGGCCCGAAGGCCGGGCGGGGAAAGGAAACCGGATTCCGGAATTATACCATCAGGGAGGACACCATCTCGGCGAACTCCGCCGGGTTGTCCAGAGGCAGATCGGCCATCAGCAGCGCCTGCGCGTAGAGCATCTTGGAGTACTTGCTGACGGTCTCCTGGTCGCCGCTGTCCAGCGCGCGCTTCAGGGCCGCGAAGGGAGCGGAATCCGGATTCAGTTCCAGGACCCGTTCGGCCTTCGCATGCTCGCCGCCCTCTACCTTGCTCATATACTTCTCCATCTCCAGGGAGACGGGGCCGGCGGCGGTGAGGCAGCAGGCGCTGGAGCGCAGGATGCTGGAGGCGCGGACTTCCTTGACCCGATCGCCCAGGACCTCCTTGACGGCCTCCAGGACGCTCTTGCCGGCCTCGGCCTTCTCCTCGGCCTCCTTCTTCTCCTCGTCGGTCTGGGGCAGCGCGTCGTCGTCCGCCACGGACTTGACCTTCTTGCCGTCGATCTCGTCGAGGGCCTTCATGACGAAGTCGTCCACGTCCTCGGTGCAGTAGAGGATCTCGTAGCCCTTCTCCAGGATACGCTCCACCTGGGGCAGCCGTGCGACCTTCTCCACGGTCTCGCCGCAGGCATAGTAGTAGCAGGGCTGATCCTCCGGCATGCGGTCCTTGTAGGCCGCCAGCGTGGTGTTGGCGTTCTCCTTGGAGGACCAGAACAGCAGCAGATCCTGGAGTTTGTCCTTATTGGCCCCGTATTCGGACACCACGCCGTACTTCAGCTGGGTGCCGAAGGCCTTCCAGAACTTCTCGTACTTCTCCCGGTCGTCCTTCTGCATCTTCAGAAGCTCGGAGTGGATCTTTTTCTCCAGGGATTTGGCGATGACCTTCAGCTGGCGGTCGTGCTGGAGGATCTCGCGGCTGATGTTCAGGGAGAAGTCCGGGGAGTCCACCACGCCGCGCACGAAGCGGTAGCAGTCCGGCAGCAGGTCCGCGCACTTGTCCATGATGAGCACGCCGGAGGAGTAGAGCTGCAGGCCCTTCTGATACTCCCGGGTGTAGAAGTCGTAGGGAGCCTGGGAGGGCACGAAGAGCATGGCCTTGAAGGTCACGGCGCCCTCGGTGCTGGAGTGAATGACGGCCAGGGGATCCTGCCAGTCGCTGAACTTGTCCTTGTAGAAGCTGTTGTACTCCTCTTCCTTGACCTCCGCCCGGGGACGCTGCCACAGGGGCACCATGGAGTTGATGGTCTTCCACTCCTGGACGGTCTCCCACTCCGGCTTATAGTCCTCGCCGGCGTCCGCCGGCTTCTCCTTCTCCCGGTAGTCGTCCACCAGCATGATAATGGGATAGCGGATGTAGTCCGAGTACTTTTTGACCAGGTTCTGCAGGCTGTAGTCCTCCAGGAACTGATCGTAGTCCTCCTCGTCCGCGTTGGGCTTGATGTGCATCACCACGTCGGTGCCCGGGGTCTCCTTGCTGCAGGGAACGATGGTGTAGCCGTCCAGGCCGTCGGATTCCCACTGCCAGGCCTCGTCGGAGCCGTAGCACCGGGAGGTGACCGTCACCTTATCGGAGACCATGAAGGCGGAGTAGAAGCCCACGCCGAACTGGCCGATGACGTCGATCTCGCTCTCGGCCTCCTTCTCCTGGCCCACTTCCTGCTTGAACATGCCGGACCCGCTGTGGGCGATGGTGCCCAGGTTGGTCTCCAGTTCCTCCCGGGTCATGCCGACGCCGTTGTCCGAGACGGTCAGCAGGCGGGCGTCCTTATCCACCGTGATGGTGATCTTCAGATCGGAACGGTTGATGTCGACGTTCGCGTCGGTCATGCCCAGGTAGGCCAGCTTGTCCTCGGCGTCGCTGGCGTTGGAGATCAGCTCCCGCAGGAAGATCTCCTTGTGGGTGTAGATGGAGTTGACCATCAGGTCCAGCAGCCGCTGAGATTCGGCCTTGAACTGCTTCTTTTCCATATCCATAACGATATTCCTCCGTGTATGTGAATTCGTTGAATGCTAATTATTAGCACTCTCCCTGTCCGAGTGCCAGCTTATGATACTCCTTATGCCCGCAGATTGCAAGCACGTTCACAGAATGTTTACACTTTTTTTCAAAAAAAGATGGGCCCCCGGCATCAGCCGGGGACCCAAACCCGTCAAAGGGAGGGATGCGATAAGAATCAGGCCAGTTCCAGGGCCTCCAGGACCTTCCGGATGATGTGCTGGCCGATGTCGTAGGAGGCGTCCACGCTCTGAGCGCCCACGTGGGGGGAGACCACGAAGTTCTCGCACTCGAAGAGGGGGGAATCCAGCCGGTGGCTGCCGTCCAGCTCCTTCTCCAGCACGTCGGTGGCAAAGCCCCCGATCCGGTGGTTCTTCAGGGCGGCATACATGTCGGGCTCGTTGACGATGCCGCCGCGGCTCATGTTGATGACCATGGCGTCCTTCTTCATCAGACGGATGGACTCCACGTCGAACAGGTCCTTGGTCTCCGGGGTCAGAGGCATGTGAATGGTCACGTAGTCGGCCACCTTCACCAGGTCCTCCACGGACATGCTGATGGTCTGCTGCTGCTCGAAGATCTCGGCGGGCAGATAGGGGTCGTAGGCCACCACGTTCATCTTGAAGGCGCGGCCCAGCTCGCCGACCCGCTGGCCGATGCGGCCGAAGCCCAGCACGCCCAGGGTCTTGCCGCGCAGCTCGCGGCCCACGTACTTGTACTTGTCCCACACCTTGTTGCGGGTGACGTCGTTGTGGGCGTCGATGGTGTGGCGGGACAGCTCCAGCATCTT
>CANRFA010000037.1 GCA_947629775.1 uncultured Oscillospiraceae bacterium | reverse complement strand
GGCCTGTTTTCCCTCCGCCGCTCTTGCCTTTCCCATGGAACATTGTCCAGCCGAAGTGCGCTCCTCATGTAAGATATCCTGAGTCATGTACCAGCTGATCGCAGGACATGAAATCTTTCCCTGGGATCACGTTTGAATAACCGCGAACCGTTCCCCGGCTTTCAGCCGGAATGCGAAGCTGGCGCGTCTGCCTGAGAAGGAGGCCAGGCGCTGCCCGTCTCTGCGGGCGGTGGGGTTGAACCAACCGCCTGCCCTCCTCTCGGAGGGATCGCTCAGATGTACGACAGATCGTAAGAGCGGAAGCCTGGTTCTGGTTCTGGTTCTGGTTCTGGTTCGGATCCGGTTTCCCTGCAGCCCCGAACGTCTCCGGGGACTCCCGGGCACTTTATCCATTTGCCCCTGTTCCAACGGCGGATGGAGCCGGCACGCCACTCCGGTCACCAGACCTGGAACCAATCGCTCTTCCCACTCTCCCCGATTCTCTGAGGTAGTGGCGAAGTCTGCTCCTCACGGCGATACGGGCACGGTTCCGGCCTTCCTGGATTTCGTGCTCCGGATCTCCCGCCATGGAAGACCGATGCGCGTTCTGTCTGCGGAAGCGCTGCTGACCTGCCGCCGGTCTCCGGTTCTTCCTTCATACCTGCTCTGTTGCCGGTATCCGAACTGGAGGCAGGAGGACAAGGACTGCCCGTCCGGCAGGTCTTCCTGAACGCCGGTCGCCTGGTCCCTCCAATGGGGCGTAAAGGAGAAAACTTACGCGGCGTGGGCCAGCGGCTTCTGTCACAGGGAAATCCTTCCACTACTCCCCTCCCCTGCCGACCAGGCGGAAAATCTCCATCTGAGCGGTTTTTCAGGGTCATTATGATCCGGATGGAATCATGCCGCTGGATGGTTCCACCAGCGGATCCGGATGGTGGAAAGGGTTGTGATCCTGTTCGGCGACGGGGAACCCGGCCCGGCTGGCCTCGGGTCCGCTCTCTGTCACTCCTGAGATGGCTGTAAGGCGGAAACGCCTGTCAGCTGAAATTCCCGGTTTTCCGGTCCACGGAGGTCTCCTGGAGTTCCTCCGCAGCCCGACCGCCTGATCCGTCCGAGCGTCTCCTCCTCCCCGTCCTGAGGATTACGCTGACAGACCTGCTCCCTTCCAGGTGCCCTTCACCGCACGAACAACACCAACACTGGAGGAAAAGCTGACCAGCGAACCAGCGGACTCTCCCCCTGCTCCGCAGGCCGCGCAGCCTGATAAGCGGTTGGGCCGGTTCCCGGCAGGGAGAACAGGAGGGGGAAAGATCCGGCCAGATGCCAAGCGACGGTCTGCTGCCACTCCCCTTCCCCTGCGGTTGGCAGACGGTCATTCAGGAAAACCATCCCAGCGGGTCTCCGTCTCTCCTCAAGCCGCACTTCCCCTGAGATGACGGTCCAAGTGGAACCAGAGGATCTGTCCGCAGTGCCTCGTACCTGGGACCCGGCCTTCCGCCCGCCTCTTACTCCAAACAGCAAATCCCCTGACCATGCGGACTATCGAGGGCGCTTTCCTGGCTGGGCCAGAGACAGAACCCCGTCTCCTGCTCGGATTCGGTCCCATGCACGAAGGACACCAACCAAGCTGATCGGACTGGCTGTCCGGTGGTGTGCGTCTGTTCACCGCTCTTGCCAGGAACGGAGAGACGCTCCGACTGGAGCGGGACCCGCAAGCGGTCCTGGAATGGTTCCCAGAGATTTGGCTTTCAGTCTGGAACCGCATAAAACAAAACTAGCAGAACATCCAGAGATGACTTTCACCTGAGTGCCTGCTTGCCGGCAGCAGGCGTCCCTGTGGCGCCGACCTCTGCCAGAAAGCACAAGGGAGAGTTTCCCGGATGTTCTGGAATACACAGGAAATGAGGTGAAAACCATGGTCATGGATATCATGGAAAAATCTCTCTCGATTCTTCCCCTGATCCTTTTCGTTCTTTCGTTCATCGTTCCGGAGACGGACAGTCCGCTGCTGAACTGGATCTGCTTTCTCAGCGATGTGGCAGGCTGCTTGTACTGGGGGATGAAGCTGTTCAAGGAGGATCCCACCCTCACGACCACCAACGTGTGGATGTACATGGGCTACGTTGTCGCAAAGCTGCTGACCGAGCTGATTCCCACGCTGCTGCCCAAAGGCTTGCGGAAATATGCCAGGCTGTTCTTTACGCTTGTCAGCCTCCTGCTGGACGAGATTGTAAAGCGCTTCACCCACCAACACAATCATACCGAATCCGCTGAAACGACCCGTTCCGCAGAGTCCGAGCGTGCTGAGACCCAAATTGCCACGAGTGTTTCGGGCGGAGCAGAGCGCGGCAATGTAGGTTCTGGAAGGACAGATGTCCGAAAGAATCCGCGCCAGACCGGGCAGAAGACGGAGAGCGAGCACGAGCCTTAGCCGGAGCGGAAGGCGTCACAACCGGCGTCTGCCGTGATGGAACCTGATGGCAGGCCAGGGAGCGGGCAAGCTCTGCTTCCTGGCCTGCAACCTCGCTCAAAGGATGCCAAGCCCTTTGGTAACTGCGGAGAAATCTCTGGACGGTGGTGTCTGGCGATCTGCGGAACCGGTTTTCCTCCTGGCCTCTCCCAGGGATCCACGTTCTGACGCAGTCGAAAAAACTGCAATCGGCATGGAGCCGAATGCGGCGGTACAGGGGGCGCCGGCAAAGATCCCAGCGTCCGAGTCATCCAGTAAGAGGATGGCACGTCAGCAGGCAACGGCACCCGTTTCTTCCGGAACGATCCCCTTACTCTGGCCATTCCCATCTGTAAAAGCATCCGATTCCGGGACGGGATATCCTGGACAGCGATTCTGCGGACAGATGTGCGGGAGTTGCCATAGCCCCAGCCCGCTGTATCCGTCTCTTCCGGAAGAGGACTCTCGGAGCGGGACAGCGGAAGCCCCCTTCCGGGGATGCCCTCACAAGCAGCGATCCCGGTCCTGGGGTCTGCCCCTGTCCTGCAGCAGTCAGACCTCCGGGCAGAATGAAGCGGGAGCATCCGATATGGATGCTCCCGCGCAGATATCTTCAATAGATGAACATGGCGTCCCCGAAGCTGAAGAAGCGATAGCGTTCCTTCACAGCCTCCTGGTAGGCCGCCAGGACGTGCTCCCGGCCGGCCAGGGCGGAGACCAGCATGATGAGGGTGGACTGGGGCAGGTGGAAGTTGGTGATGAGGGCGTCCAGGACCTTGAAGCGGTAGCCGGGATAGATGAAGATGTTCGTCCAGCCCGAGCGCTCGCTCATGGTGCCGTCCTCCGCGGCAAAGCTCTCGATGGTGCGGCAGGAGGTGGTGCCCACGCAGACAACCCGGCCGCCGGCCCGCTTTGTCTCGTTGATGGTCTCTGCCGTCTCTTTGCTGATCATGCAGAACTCGCTGTGCATCTCGTGGGCCTCGATCTCCTCCGCCTTTACGGGGCGGAAGGTGCCAAGGCCGACGTGGAGGGTCACAAAGCAGGTCTTTACGCCCATGGCGCGGATGGTATCCAGCAGTTCCGGGGTGAAGTGAAGACCGGCTGTGGGAGCGGCGGCGGACCCGACGACCTTCGAGTACACCGTCTGGTAGCGCTCCCCGTCCTGCAGTTCCTGTTTGATATAGGGCGGCAGGGGCATGCGGCCCAGGCGTTCAAGCACCTCCAGGAAGATTCCGGTGTAGTGGAAGAGCACCAGGCGCTTGCCGTCCGGAAGTTCCTCCAGAATGTCCGCTGTCAGCTCTCCTTCCCCGAAGATCACCCGGGCGCCGGGTTTCAGACGGCGCCCGGGCCGCACCAGGCACTCCCAGCGGTTTCCGCCGTGATCGTTCAGGAGCAGAACTTCGCAGACGCCGCCGGTGGGCCGGCGGCCGATCAGGCGGGCGGGGAGCACCCGGGAGTCGTTGAGCACCAGGCAGTCCCCGGGGCGCAGCAGCTGCGGCAGCTCATAGAAGTGGCGATGGGCTGTTTCGCCGGTGCGGCGGTTGAGGGTGAGGAGGCGGGAGGCGTCCCGCCGTTCCAGAGGGGTCTGGGCAATCAGTTCCTCCGGCAGGTAAAAGTCAAAGTCCGCGGTTTTCACGAAATCCGCCCTTTCTCAGAGAATGCGCCGGAGCGGATCAGTAGGGAACGATCTCGGTTCCGGGGAAATAGAAGGTAACGATCTGGTCGTAGGTGAATCCCTTGCGGGCCATGGCGTTGGCGCCATACTGGCTCATGCCGACCTGATGGCCCCAGCCGCCTCCGGAGAAGACGAAGCTGCTTCCCACGATGGTCACATCCCGGCCGCTGGAGGCGATCACCTTGGCTCCGGTGTCCGCCAGGGGGGCTTCGCCGGCGTACGCGATCTCCGCCCCGGCGCTGCCGGTGTAGAGTTCCTCGGCGGCGGTCACGCCATCCGCGCCGGCGGCGAAGGCGCGGGCGCTCTCCGTGTTGACGCTCAGGGTGCTGCTGCCGGAAGATTCGGTGGAAGCGGTCAGAGGAGAGGTCTTGCCGTCTCCGTCAATCGTATAGGGAGTACCGTCCAGTTCCACCGTGCTGCCGTCGCCGGTGATCACACAGGCGCCGTCCAGATTCAGACTTCCGGTGCTGTTGACGGTCACGCTGCCGCCAGGCGTCGTGGTGGTACCGGGGTTTTCGGTGGTGGTGCCCGGATTTTCCGGGGTCACAGTGCCGGGATTCTCCGTCGTAGTGGTATTCGGATTATTCGGGATGCTCGGAGTGGTCGGGGCATCCACAGGATCCGGAGGATTGGAGGGCTTGGGAGTGGCGGCGCTGACGGTGGGACTTACCGTCTGGCCGTTGGCATAGAAATGGATGGAGCGCAGGTTCAGAAGGCCCTTAATGCTGGGGCTGCTGCGTGGGGTGAAGGTGTTGCTCTTGCCGTTGGTAAAGCGGACCACAAGTTTGATGACGTTGGCGGTGGGCGAATAGGTGAGGGTGATGCTCTGGACGGAGGTGCCTACGCCGTAGCCGTATTTCTGGACCTGTCTGGTCAGTTCCGAGGAGGAATAGCTTACCTTCCAGGGAGACATGGCGTTGCGGCTGTCCACTTCCTGTTCGTAGGGATCCACAACGCCCTTCAGGTAGGGGGCGGTGTTTGTGGTGTCCGTCCCCCAGATGTTATAGGCGTCCTCGCTGGAGCCGCCGTGGGAGGAGGAGTAGGGGGTCTCCGCCAGCTTGCCGTTGTACTTCACCACCAGACCGCGGGTCGCATCGCAGGCCTGGTCGCTGGCATCCGAGGGACCGGTTCCGGCGTCGCCGGTTCCCATGCCGTTGTACACCTGGCTGTAGGCGGTGTTGCTGACATCGAAGCCATAGGAGTTGTAGGAGTTGAGTTTGCTGAGAACATAGGTGCGGGCGCAGACGGCCTGGGTCTCCAGGGCCTCCAGGGGCCATTCGCGGCCCATCTCGTAGCAGACGACGCCCTTTACGTAGTCTTCCAGTTCCACCACGTTGACAACCGTGATGTTTCCTCCGTTGATGCGCCGGTACGTAAAGCCGCCCCGGTATTTGTATCCGGAAAACCAGGTACGGGGATCCGCCGCCCCGGTGACGTCCGGGGCGATGCCCAGGGCGCGGGAGCTGTCGTCATACTGGAAGAGGACCTGGCTGGTTCCGGTTTTCACCACGCTGAGACCCGCGGAGGTGGTACCCACGATGGAGCAGCTGTCCAGTCCCAGCTGGGAGCGGGCCTGGCTGGCGGCGCTCTGGGAGGTGTAGGCGCCCACCCGGGCCTGGAAGACCCCGTTGATCCAGGCCGGGAAACCGCCGGAGTAGGCGGACGCGGCCGCCTTGGCCTCCGCGAAGGTCTGATAGGTGCCCGGAAGCACGATGTGGTAACAGCCTACGGCGATGTTGCTGGAAACGCCGGCGGAGTAGGTGGTCTTCCCGGTAGAGGGATCCTTGCCGTACCAGAGGTTCTGGGTCTTCACCACGGCGATCTGGGTTACATCCGCGGTGGTGCGCCCGAATTCCACGAAGTTGAGGCTGTCATCGAAGTAGCCGAAGCGGTAGCCGGCGCCATAGCCGGTGCTGTTCTCCAGATGCGCGGCCTGCAGAGCGGAGCCGCTGGTGGAGGACGAGGTGGACGCCAGTCCCACCCGCACCATGGTCCTGCCGGCCTGATTGACCCGGACAGCGGAGGAGGAGGGGAGGGCGGGAACGCAGAGGACGGCCGCGAGGAGGAATGCGGCGATTCTGATCAGATTTTTTCTCATAACACGCTCCTGATTGTAGTTTTTACCCAAAACCTTCACTTGACACATACCCTGAAACATGGTAGGATTACGGAAACCGCAGGATAGAGGTGCGGCTGCCATCAGTACCTGTGATCAGGGGTCCGGCCCCGTCCATATCATGGGGAAAGGGGTCAGCCGCCGAAGGGTCCCTCCGCCGGTACGGACGGACCCTGGCCACGGGGTCAAGAGCCCCGGGGCTGTCACCGGGAAGGCCCGGTGGAGAGCTGTCTGCTTTTGTAGATTCTGCCGGAACGCCAGGACGACCCTCCTTCCGACATTATAGTACAGAATCAGCCGCTTGAACAGCCGCTGATTCCTTTTTTTCTGCGAGGACAGAGTTCACCCCCATAGGACCGCCTCGGTCTGTCAGTTTGAGAACGCTTGTCTGGAGGTCATTCAAATGGAAAAGTATAAGGTAGGCATCATAGGCGCCACCGGCATGGTCGGGCAGCGGTTTGTGACCCTCATGGAGAACCACCCCTGGTTCTCTCTCACCGCGCTGGCTGCCAGCTCCCGGTCCGCCGGAAAGACCTACGAGGAGGCCGTCGCCGGCCGCTGGGCCATGAAGACGCCCATTCCGGAGCAGGCGAAGGGCATGACGGTTCTGGATGCCGTGGCGGACGTGGAGAAGATGGCGTCTCTGGTGGACTTTGTCTTCTGCGCCGTGGATATGAAGAAGGACGAGATCCGGGCTCTGGAAGAGACCTACGCCAAGGCCGAGGTGCCCGTCGTCTCCAACAACTCCGCCAACCGCTGGACGGACGACGTCCCCATGGTCATGCCGGAGATGAACGCGGATCACATCCGGATCATCGAGGACCAGCGCCGCCGTCTGGGCACGAAGCGGGGCTTCATCGCCGTCAAATCCAACTGTTCCATCCAGTCCTACGCCCCCGCGCTCCATCCCCTGATGAAGTACGGCATCGAGAAGGTGCTGGTCTGTACCTATCAGGCGATCTCCGGCGCCGGCAAGACCTTCGAGCGCTGGCCGGAGATGATCGACAACGTCATTCCGTACATCGGCGGCGAGGAAGAGAAGAGCGAGCGGGAGCCCCTGAAGGTCTGGGGCCACATCGAGGACGGAAAGATCGTTCCCGCCACCGAACCCGCCATCACCGCGCAGTGCCTGCGGGTGCCCGTCTCGGACGGCCACACCGCCGCGGTCTTCGTCAGCTTCCGGAACAAGCCCACGCAGGAGCAGATCCTGGCGGACTGGGCCTCCTTCTCCGGCCGGGCTCAGGAACTGAACCTCCCCTCCGCCCCGAAGCAGCTGCTGCACTACTTCCAGGAGCCGGACCGTCCCCAGGCCCGTCTGGACCGGGAACTGGAAGGTGGCATGGCCATCTCTCTGGGCCGCCTGCGTCCGGATACCCAGTACGACTACAAGTTCGTGGGTCTCAGCCACAACACCCTCCGGGGCGCCGCCGGCGGCGGCGTGCTCCTGGCCGAGCTGCTGTGCGCGGAGGGATACATCACCCACACCTGATCTGCAAGAAAGGAAGTCATCGCCATGAGAACCCCAGTCTTTACCGGCTCCTGCCCTGCCCTGGTGACACCCTTTGACCAGAACGGCAGCATCAACTACAAGGCATTTGCCGCTCTTATCGACGCCCAGATCGAGGCCGGCGTGGACGCCGTCTGCGTATGCGGCACCACCGGCGAGTCCGCCACCATGTCCATCCGGGAACACATCGCGGCCGTGGAATTCTGCGTAAAGCAGGTAGCGGGCCGGGTCAAGGTTATCGCCGGCGCCGGCAGCAACGACACCTCCGCCGCCGTCTATCTCTCCCAGCACGCCCAGGACTCCGGCGCGGACGCCGTGCTCCACGTCACTCCGTACTACAACAAGGCCAGCCAGACCGGTCTCATCAAGCACTACGAGTACATTGCGGACCGCTGCGACCTGCCCATTATCCTCTATAACGTTCCCAGCCGCACCGGCGTCTCCTTTACCGCGGAGACCTACCGGGTGCTCTCTCAGAACCCGAAGATCAACGGCGTCAAGGAGGCCAGCGGCAACTTCTCTCTTCTGGCCCACACCCGCTTCCTGTGCCCGGACGACTTCTACATCTGGTCCGGCAACGACGACCAGGTCGTACCCATGATGGCGCTGGGCGCCAAGGGCGTCATCTCCGTGGTCTCCAACATCTGCCCCGAGGTCATGGTGAAGATGTCCCACCTGTGCCTGGAGAACAACTTCGAGGCAGCCTCGAAGATCCAGATCGCCTACATGGATCTCATCGACGCCCTCTTCTGCGAAGTGAACCCCATCCCCGTCAAAGCCGCCATGAACCTGATGGGCATGGAAGCCGGCCCGCTGCGCCTGCCTCTGTGCGACATCTCCGAGAAAAACCTGGTCACGCTCCGGGCCGCCCTGGAGCGCTTCGGCCTGCTGAAGTAAAGGAGCCATTCCGCCATGCTACCCATCATCATCTCCGGATGCAACGGTCATATGGGCCGGGTCGTGGAGCAGCTGTGCCTCGCGGATCCCGATGTGGAGATCGCGGCCGGCTTCGACGTCCTGGGTCCTACGGACCGCGGCTTCCCCGTGTATTCCTCTCCGGCCCTGTTTCCCGGTAAGGCCGCCTGCGTCATTGACTTCTCCTCCCCCGCCGCGCTGGACGGGCTGCTGGAGTTTGCCCGCCGCACCGGCACGCCGCTGGTGCTCGCCACCACCGGCTACTCCCCGGAGCAGGTGGCCCAGATCGGGGCCGCCGCTCTGGAAGTTCCCATCTTCCGCTCCGCCAACATGTCTCTGGGCATCAACGTCCTGCTGGAACTGGTGAAGAAGGCCGCCTCCGTGCTGGGCGACAGCTACGACATCGAGATCGTGGAACGCCACCACCGCCGCAAGGTGGACGCCCCCTCCGGGACGGCCCTGATGATCGCGGACGCGGCGGCTTCCGCCTGCGGCCACGAGACGGAGTACGTCTTCGAGCGCCACTCCGTGCGTCATCCCCGGGATAAGAAGGAGATCGGGATCTCCGCTGTCCGGGGCGGCACCATCGTGGGAGAACACGAGATCATCTTCGCCGGCCACGACGAGATCATGGAAATCCGTCACACCGCCCTCTCCCGCGAGATCTTCGCGAAGGGCGCCGTGGAAGCGGCCAAGTTCATGGCTACCGTCCAGAAGCCGGGACTCTACGACATGAGCATGCTGGTCAAATAAGAATCCCTGGGAGGACCGTCATTCCGGCGGTCCTCCTTTTCTTATCCGGGCGGACAACATAAGGGCCCCGCCTTCACACAAGCCGGATCGTCCAGATACCGGCTGAACCGGAATCCACTGTCGTTCGCTCCCTCTCTGTCCGCAGCAGGGGATTCACAGTTTCCCGACCTGGGCGCCCCTCTGCGGAGGCAAAGAGTGCGGCAGAACCTCTGCAGGCCGGAAAGGCTCCCCTCACCTGCTCCCCATGCGATACAAGGGCGGTCGCCTGACCTGCCAGGCTGTGGGTAAGCGGAGCTGTCTGTTGTTCGGTTCCTCTGCCCTTTCCAGGAGGTGAAGCGTAGTGGACTCCCCACTCTCTGGTTGACCGATCCGGACGATGCACTTCTGGAGGATCCCAGAGGCGATTCCCACAGCAGTCGAAAGGGCGGAGGTTCTTCAGAGAAGGTCGCAGTGATCTGCTTCTGGTCTGCTGTCTGCCAAAGTATTGTGCTGGAAGGGCTTTTCACCTTATAGTCTTTTGAGTTCGGTGGTATCTTGTGTTTGAGGTGAGTTGTGTGAGTCAGGGAGGAGGAAGTTTTTGGGTTTTATATACACATCCGGTATACCGGTACACTATTATATTTAACGAATAAACAGATTCAACTCATATCCAGTAAACACATCCTGGGCATTACTTCCATCAGGATACCTTTCGCAGTGCATCACTGCCCTTCTTCGCCCCGGATATACACGCAGCTCTCCTTCTGCAAAAGGCCTTCTGACTGTTCCCCGTTCCTTCAGGGGGATCTGGCTGTCGCTGGGCTCCCCCCCTGCCCCGGAAACTGTTCCTGCAGCCGCGGGTTCCCAGGACGGATTCACGATGCCGGCACAAACTGTCCATCCGAGGGCCTCCTGCCTTATTTGCTTTGTGTTGTGGTGATTTTCCTTGTAAGCAGTGCGGTGGTTTAAGGTTGCGGGAGAAGAGGAAATTTTTGGGTTTGGTTCTACCTTCGGTATACCGGAACACCGATTGATTGAAAAGGAAAACCTGTCTGACTGTAATTCACGGTATCACCAGGCCGCTCACTGACTTCTCCTCCACGCTCCTCTCCAGCCCAGCATCCTGGACACAGCCCCATCCCGGCACGCCTGTTTTCACCGCCTTGACAGTCTGACACCGTGCCATTTCTCTGTTCCGGATTGAATCCCGTCAGCGAATAGGCATTTTGTACTAAGATTTTTCTTATTTATCAAGTATTGTAAAGTGTTTTAGCTTTATAGTGAAACGTTTCATTTTTGTGGTTTTTCTTTCTTAAATGTGTGCTGTTCCAGGGCTTATAAGTTATGTTGGAAACCAGAATTATGACTTTTCTGTGTAAAGTTTTTTACTTTACATTATGCCTTGTCGTAAAGATAAATCACTTTACAGTCCTTGTGCCGCAAGGGTTTTATCATCTGTCCATGGCATCCGTCAGGAGAACACCGCCTGTTACAGGACGCTCCCCTGCTCCCGCTCCAGAATATCGCCATCTCAAGCCAGGGATCCGATATTCTGGGAAGCCTTCCGCGGATCCGGGTGGGGCCTTCTCTTCTGCTCCCTCTACCCGTGGCCGGTCTGCGTGGGTATCTCATGGTTTCTGTCAGCAACACTGTCTGTCTCCCGCTCCGGATGAAATCAGAGGCTGCTCTGTCTCCTCGATTTCCAGGTCACTCCCCCGTTCTTCTGCAGGTTCGTCCGCTCGCATGTGGGTGATCCGTGCCAGCGACCTGCTCCTCTCCTGCAGAGTCCAGCGCAGTCTTATGGTTTTCGCCGGAGGACGTATCCGCACCCGTTCGCCTCGCTCCCCCGCCCTTCTCCATACTCCAAGGCATGTGGCCACCCCGTCTGCTCCCGCTCCAGTTGGAATACGTTGACCCATCCCGGAAAGCATCCCCAAAGCGGTCACTGTCCATTTCATCGCCTGCCACAACTGTCTTTACGGTCTTTCCGCAGCATCTGCGCTGCCTTCCATAGAAGATGGTCCCGCTCCTATGGACTCCTCTTCACCTGACAGGCGTTGTGCTACGGCTCGCTCCTTCCCTCTCCCCTTCCGTCCACAGGTGGTGCTGGCAGTCCGTGCCCTCCACAACTGATCTGCGCGAATTCTTCCGGCTTCGCTCTTTCACCTCGGATCTGGCCACAGCTGTTGCAGCCGGTCAGGACTTCTCCCGCTCCATGCAGCCCCATGTTCTCTTCCGCCTGATGACGATCATTCATGCCGGATACGGTCCTGGACGCCACAGCTGTTGATGCTCCTCTCCGCCTGGCTTCTTCCTGCTCAAGGACGCTCTGTTCCACCGGCGCCGATTCAGGCTGAATCCGATGCTGTCCACGATCCACCTCGTCTCTGCCGCACAACATTGGCTCTGATTCTGTCGCTCCATCGTTTGAGGATCCCAGGACTCTTGCCTCCTCGGATGCAGCCTCCTGCTCCGTGGGCAGTCCTGTAGCGCTTTCGAAAGCAGCGCTCACACCTGCTTTCCAACCATAGCTGCCGCTCCCCGAACGAAGCCTCTCCCGCTCCACCTGCCACCATACTCCCCTGCGCCTCGCCTTGCGACAATCGTTCCTGCCGGAAACAACCTCGGATATCACAGCTGCTGACGCAATCCTTCTGCCGGGTTTCACCCTGTTCGAGGATTGCTCTGCTCCGCACCCCCTTAAACCATATCGGATCCAACGCCTGCCCTGATCCGCACGACCTGGGTACCGGTTCGGTCCCCGCAGCTGGTGAGGATTCCCGGTCTCTTTCCTCCCTGGCGCATCCTTCTCCTCCTTGAACCATCTGCAGCGCCTCCGACAAAACCTCACTGTCCGCAGCCACGCCGGTTTCTCGACCATGCCAGGAAACCGTCTCCTGAATTCCGGACCGATACCAGGCAGGCACCATTCATTGCCTCTGCAGGCTCGCAGCTCCCACGAAAGGCGGTCTGGCGTCCGTCCGATCCCATAGCCCCCGCTCCACCTTACGCCCTCCATGCTTCAGTTGCCCGCCTTCCCGCCTCCTTGCGATGACAGCCTCCCCCGATATTCATATGGGCTCCTCGCTCCAGGCCTTTTGCAGGGTAATCCGCGCAGCTCCCCTCCGTTCCACGACGCTTTCCGGATCACGCTTTTCCCCGTACTGTGCCCCAGCCAGGGGCTCTCCCGCTCCACCCGCCACCATACTCCCCTGCGCCTCGCCTTGCGACAATCGTTCCTGCCGGATACGATCCCGGACACCACAGCTGCTGATGCTCCTCTCCGCCTGGTTTCTTCCTTCCCGGAATGCTCTGTTCCTCCAGCGCTGATTCAAGCTGAATCCGATGCTGTCCACAATCCACCCCGTCGCTGCCGCACGACCTGGGTACTGCGCTGCAGGTCCCATGGCAACTGGCACGCTCTACCGCCTGGAAGCAGTCCACTGCTTTTGCGCTGGCCTACAGCACAGCGATCCCGCTCCGTTCCACGATCACGATGACTTCCGACCATGGTGGCAGAGATGGAGCGCTCTCCATGGCGGTCGTCCTTGTGTTGCGTCAGCCCTGTACCACGGCAACCACTATCCCGCTGAATTCCATGAACGTACCCGAGGGTGCTGCGGATCGCTCCCGCCGTGGTCACAGGACGGTCCCGGCCTTCCCGGTCTGCGATACAGTACTCCCAGATCCCGCTCCAGCCCCGAAAATCCCGGCCGCATCGATCGCCCACTTCCCTCCGGGACACACGGTTGACCGCGCCTTATGCTGCGGATTCCAGCCTTTCTTCCGGATCCACTCTGCGCTTCTCAGGGTCTGCCGGTCCAGGGGATTGCTGTCCGCTCCATGGCGCTCTGTGCATCGCTTCCCGCATCCCCCTTTCGCTGAACGCAGAGGACTGCAAGGACTCCATCCCCATCCGTTTCCGGTTACGCTGTTCATCCTGTACCAGGCGCACGCCGCAGTGGCTGGCGTGCCCTGACACCATGGGAGCGCCCTGTTCCGGGACTCTTCCCGCTGAGCATGATCCTCCTGCAGATTCTCAATCGTCCCGCTCCAATCTTCTTCTGCCAGCTTTGGCGGCCACCATGCTTCTCCGGATGGATCAGCTCCCGCTCCAACCGAAGAGCGACCTCAGTCCAGTGCTCCATACCCAGAACAGGCTCGCTTCCTCCCTGCGCACGATCCTCTGCCGTCCCGCAACCATTCGCCTGCGGACTCTCCTGGCGCTTCCTGCGACGTGACGTTTCCATGCTACGCCGGAACCAAAGCCTCCCCGGATGGGCCGCCTGGATTTCCGGTCCCCACAGACCTGACAGTTCTTCCGCCCCCCAGATCTTTCCTTCCTGTTCCTCCGGTACGAACGCCCTGATCGGTTCTGCCTGCCTCGCAGCCCCCGCTTCGGATGGCCTCGTCCTCTTCCTGGAGAGACCGACCGGTCCGCAATGCTGATCCGGCCGATGGTGGACCCCCGGCCCTGTCCGGATCCAGCCACCTGGCCCTCCATGCTGTAGATGCCCTTCAACTCCATATCCCGGACATCCTCCCCTGCGAGGGACACGCTCTGACGGGCATATCCGGTCATTCCGCCCGCCTGCCGGCCAGTTCTCCGCCGGGGACCGGGCGGGCTGTCTGTCCGTTGGACTGCGGCTCTCCACTTCTTCTGCCCGCTCGCAGGTTCCCGCTCCTGTCGGATTCCGGGCGCGCCTTGCGCGGAACAGGCGTCCCTTCCTCCTCCAGGATGGTCTCTGTCTGTTCGCTCACCTCCCTGCTGTCGGTAAGGCGGACAGCCTCTCCCGGGTCTCGGACGATCCTGGCACTCCAGGTTCAGGCAGCCATCCGGCAGAACCTCCGGATTTCGGATCAGACCCGGCCTTCTTTCACAGGAGACACCTTTCCGGTACACGCATTTTCTTCTGCCATTTCCGCTCCGCTTTCAGGGATCCCAGACAGCCAGGATGCGCTTCAGAGGCCACCATCCCATAGCGTCTCTTCCGACTGCAGCGGATACGCTCCGCTTATGGGCAAGCAATCCCCGCAATCGCTGCATAGCCCCGTACGCCAGGGTCCCCTGACTCCACTCCCGGCCTCCACGGCTTCAACACGCCTGTGCGCATTACAACGTTCCAGTGCTCCTCTCTCCTTTTCCCCTGAACTGGGCGGGACAATCCCTCCGCTGCCGATCCGGCGAGCCTGCCATCGAAAACTGCGCATCGACCTTCTCCTTTCCCCTTCGCCCTCCTCTGCGCGAATTGCCGGCGCAGCCATGGACCTCTCTCTTCCGCTCCCGCGCCACCCAAAGCAGAGGCCCTGATCGCCTCTGCCTGCGTTCCGGTTCCGCGCTCCTCTCTGCCCTTTGTCTCTGACACCTGCCGCCGCGGATAGCCTCTTTCCGGTTCACCGACAGGTCGCAGACGCCTGCCTGACCCTCAGACCACCGGGCTGCCCGCTCAGACTCCTCCACCAGACGGGCTTTCCGTCGGCATGGTTCGGGGCCCGAGCCGCTCTGCGTCCATGGTTTCGCATGGTCCTGCTGCGCTTCGAGGATCTTACCGGCGCTCTGCTCCTTTCCCGCTCCAGGGCGGTACCGGACTGCGCCCTTCGCGGCCACAGAACCGCTTTCCGAACATATTCTCCCGGCCATCTTCAGCCAAAGGCTCTCTTCCAGCCGTACTGGCTCCGCCTCTCTCATGGATGGTTCTTGGTGGTTCCCATCGTCCCCAACCTCTCTGACGCTTCCGCGGCCGCAGCTTTCTGTGCGGAGAGAGCATGGAGCCCATCCTGGCGCCGGACAGCCCCTCCGGCTGACGGTTGGCGTCCGCGTGTCGTCACGACACAGGTCAACACAGGATACTGTCCCGGCCGCTTTCCTTCTGAAGACGGTCATTTTGGGAACGCGGCGGATCTTTTCGCCCGGAAACGCGCTGATGAACTCCTGTCACTCCATGGAACCGGTCCACAGGCTTTCCCTCGTCCGTCCTGTCCGGGGTTCCAGCGTCCCTTCCCCGTGGCTCTCCGGCGGAGCGGGACCCCCGGTCAACGGAACCTGTGCCGGCCCCGCATTCTTCATAAGGGAGCGGGATTGTTTTCTTCCCGCTGTCCGGTCATGCGGGCATTCTGCGCCGGAGCGGGAGCGTCCGGAAGGCAGCGGATCTCTCCCGGTTCTGTGCCGGCGCATAAGGGAAGCGCCCCCTCCGGAGGGCGGAGAGGGCGCTGAGAAGCGGGGATTACAGGCTGGCCCGGTGGAAGACCTTCTTGCCCTTTCGGATCATCAGTCCGTCGCCCCGCAGATCCGCGGCGGCGAATCGGGCGTTGGCGGAGGACACCTTCGCGCCGTTGACCTCCACGCCGCCCTGTTCCACCAGGCGGCGGGCCTCCTTGCGGGAGGGAGCGAGGGAGCACTTCATCATCAGGTCCAGGATCCCGATGGCTCCGTCCCTGAGGTCCTCCTCCGTCAGGACGGTGGAGGGCACGTTGGAGCGGTCCCCGCCGCCCACGAAGAGGGCCCGTGCGGCCTCCTGGGCCCTGGAGGCCTCCTCCTCGCCGTGGACCAGCTTCGTGAGCTCGAAGGCCAGGATCTCCTTGGCGGTGTTCAGCTGAGCGCCCTCCCAGGACTCCATGGCGTCGATCTGCTCCAGAGGCAGGAAAGTGAGCATGCGCAGGCACTTGAGGACGTCGTCGTCCGCCACGTTGCGCCAGTACTGGTAGAACTCGTAGGGGGAGGTCTTGTTGGGATCCAGCCAGACGGCGCCTTTGGCGGTCTTGCCCATCTTCTTGCCCTCGGAGTTGAGCAGCAGGGTGATGGTCATGGCGTGGGCGTCCTTGCCCAGCTTGCGGCGGATGAGCTCGGTGCCGCCCAGCATGTTGCTCCACTGGTCGTTGCCGCCGAACTGCATGTTGCAGCCGTAGTGCTGGAAGAGGTAGTAGAAGTCGTAGGACTGCATGATCATGTAGTTGAACTCCAGGAAGGACAGTCCGCGCTCCATCCGCTGCTTATAGCACTCGGCCCGCAGCATGTTGTTGACGGAGAAGCAGGCGCCCACTTCCCGCAGCAGTTCCACGTAGTTCAGCTTCAGAAGCCAGTCCGCGTTGTTGATCATCATGGCCTTGCCTTCGCCGAACTCGATGAAGCGCTCCATCTGCTTCTTAAAGCACTCGCAGTTGTGCTGAATGGTCTCCACGGTCATCATGGAGCGCATGTCCGTGCGGCCGGAGGGGTCCCCGATCATTCCCGTGCCGCCGCCGATGAGGGCGATGGGCCGGTTGCCGGCCATCTGCAGGCGCTTCATCAGGCAGAGGGCCATGAAGTGGCCCACGTGGAGGGAATCCGCGGTGGGGTCAAAGCCGATGTAGAAGACGGCCTTGCCCTCGTTGATCATCTTCGAGATCTCTTCCTCGTTGGTCACCTGGGCGATGAGGCCCCGGGCTTTCAGTTCTTCGTAACAGGTCATCAGGAAAAAACTCCTTTCGGATTAAGGGTCCAGGGCTTCCGCCCTGGCTTTCAGTACGTTGTAACCGACGACGCCCGCCACCACAATCACGGCGCCGACGACGGCCCACCCTCCGATGGTCTCCCGGTAAAAGAGGGCCACGAGGATGGGATTGAGCACCGGCTCCAGCCCGGAGACCAGACTGGCGGTCACGGGCGGGGTGGTCTTCAGGCCGATGCACAGGCAGATATAGGCCACGGCCACCTGGAATACGCCCAGGATGACGAGGCTGAAAAGGGCCGTGGGACCCAGGGGCTCCTCCCGCAGGAGGAAGGGCAGTCCCACCAGGGCGGAGAGCAGATCGCCCCAGAAGACGGAGGAGATGGCGTCGCTGCCGGGCATCTCCCGCATGAGGAAGACGCCGGAGTAGCAGAGGCCGGAGAGCAGGGCCACGAAGTTTCCGAGGCCGTTGCCCATCTCCAGGCTGTCCAGGAAAAAGAAGAGCACCCCGCCGAAGACCACCGCGCAGGCTCCCAGGTCCAGCTTCCCCGGCTTCCGGCCCAGGAGGAGGGCGGAGAAGAGGATCACGAAGATGGGAGCGGTAAACTGCAGGACGATGGCGTTGGCCGCCGTGGTCATCTTGTTGGCCAGGGCGTAGAGGTTGTTGGTGCCGCAGACGCAGAGAGCGCCCAGCAGGATCCAGGCGTTCAGGCGCAGCGGATGGCGGACCGCCTTCAGGTAAAGGGCGATCACCACCAGGGCGATGGCGGTGCGGGCGCCGTTGATGGCTACGGCGCCCCAGGGGATAACCTTGATGCACAGTCCCCCGATGCTGTAAAGGATGGCGGAGGCCGCCACGAAGAGGGTCCCCTTCCGGCGTTCCGACACGATTTTCACTTCCCTTCCGGCGGCGCGGAAAACGCCCCCTGTCCGAATCCGGACAGAGGGCGTGAAAACGCGGTACCACCTCTGGTTCGCCTGGCCCTCGCGGGCGAGGCCTCAGGGAGTACGGGACTCCCGGCGCTGTAACGGGCGGACCCGGCCTGTCCCCTACTGACCCGCGCAGGCGGGCGTTCCGGCGGCTGCTCGGAGGGGTATTCCCCCGGTCTTCCTCTCCCCCGTTCCACCATACCGGGGGTTCTCTGGGCAGGAAGGGTCCGGGCTACTGGGCCTCTTCATCGCAGTAAGCAACAGATTAGCACAGAAAGACGGGGAAGTCAAGAGGATTTCTCCGCTTTCTTCCGCTGCCAGTCCGCGAATTCCTTCGCCTCCTGGTAGAAGGCGCAGTAGCTGTCGTGGCGGCTCTTCCCGATCTCCCCCCGCCGGACGGCGTCGCGGACGGCGCAGCCCCGCTCCCGCACATGGGCGCAGTCCGGAAACTCGCAGCCATCGAGATACGGGGCAAAGTCCGGAAAGAAGGAGGCCAGTTCCTCCGGCCGGGGCAGGGCCCGGGCGTCCAGCTCGAAGGAGGCGAACCCCGGGGTATCCATGATCATGGCCCCGCAGGCGAGGCGGAAGAGCTCCACGTGGCGGGTGGTGTGGCGGCCCCGGCCCAGCCGCTGGCTGATCTCCCCCTCCGCCAGGGAGAAGGAGGGATCCATGGCGTTGATGAGGCTGCTCTTGCCCACGCCGGTGTTGCCGGCGAAGGCGCAGACCTGGCCGGAGAGCAGCTCGGACAGCTCCGCGAGGCCCGCGCCGGTGGCGACGCTGGCGCGGATCACGGGATAGCCCGCCTTCTCATAGATGGCCGCCAGGGTGTCCCCCGGGGCCAGATCCGTCTTGCTGAGGACGATGACCGGCGGGCAGCGGCGCGTCTCGGCCATCAGGAGCATGCGGTCCAGGATCCGGGGATCCGTGACGGGCACGGCCTCGGAGGCCAGGATCACCAGGCGGTCGATGTTGGCCACCGCCGGCCGCGCGAAGAAGTTGCGCCGGGGCAGCACCTCGTCCACCACGCCCTTTCCGTCCGCGGTGAGGGTGCAGCGCACCCGGTCCCCCACCAGGGGGCTGATCTTCTCCCGGCGCAGCTTTCCCCGGCCCCGGCAGGCGACGGGGGGAGCCCCGTCGCCGCCGTCCACGTAGTAAAAGCCGGAGAGGGCGCGGACAATGATTCCTTCCATACCGCCGGTCGTATCAGGAGAAGTCATAGCTGATGGTTTCGATGAGCGTTCCGTCCACGTAGAAGGCCAGGGCGTGGGTACCGCTGGCGGTGACGTTGAAGGTCGCCTTGTTGTTCTGGGTGGTATCCCAGTTTTTGTTGTGCACCGGGGTGCCGTCCATGAGCACCTGCAGATTCACGGTGCCGCCGGTTTCCGGCAGGGGGTACTCGATGGTCCGGGTCACCTCTTTGGGCTGCTGAACCGGCGGTTCCGTGGTG
>CANRFA010000036.1 GCA_947629775.1 uncultured Oscillospiraceae bacterium | reverse complement strand
GAACTGGCTACCAGTCAAGAAAATTGTAAGAGGGATGCCAAAGGCCCTCACAGGGGGGTACTTTTGACCCCAACATCTCTAAATTCTACGATGCCGTGTTTCTCGACTACCGGGACATTTCCCAAAAATCCGGTTCTGAATTGAGCTGTGGTCGTACAAACCGGAAATTCCCGAGAAACTCTGATCAGAATCTCCGGATATACCGTTGGAAGAAAGTCAGGAAGGGACGGGTTTCTCAGAGAACGCAGAGATACCCGATTCGGCCCGGCTCAGTTGTCGTATGGAAGGGGAAAAAGCGGGTAACCAACGGCAGCAAAAACCTGGGAAGACAAATTGTTTTTAAAGGAGACTACGATCCCGTGAAGAAAAAGCGCAAGCAGATCGCAGCGTCAGTCAGTAAGGTAAAAGTGATCCTGTATTCTTCAGGATGGATGAGAATATAATCTCCTGATGGGGTGCTTCCTCCTCCGAGCAAGCTCGGGTGTTCCGCACCGCAAAGAAAGGGAGTATTATATGACTATGGGATAAGGAGGAATCGGATAACATGCAGGAACACGCCTTTGTGATCCGGGGCGACTTCTGCTGGAGCAGAACGCCCCAGGAACTCCACCAGGTCCGGAACGGCTGGCTGGTCTGCGAGAACGGCTGCTCGGCCGGCGTCTTCCCGGAACTGCCGGAGCGCTATCGAAATCTGCCGGTCCTGGATTACCGGGGACATCTCATCGTGCCCGGCCTCACGGACCTCCACGTCCACGCCCCCCAGTATACCTTCCGGGGACTGGGGATGGACCTGGAGCTGCTGGACTGGCTCAACACCTATACTTTCCCGGAGGAAAGCCACTACGGGGACCTGGCCTACGCGGAGACCGCCTACCGCCGCTTCGTGGAAGACATGCGCCACGGCCCCAACACCCGGGCCTGCGTCTTCGCCACCACCCATGTGGACGCCACCGTGCTGCTCATGGATCTGCTGGAGAAATCCGGCCTTGTCACCATGGTGGGTAAGGTCAACATGGACCGTAACTGCCCGGATACCCTGGGCGAGGGCTCCGCGGAGGCCTCAGATCGCCATACCCGGGACTGGCTGCGGCGGATTCAGGGCCGCTACGAGCGCACCACCCCCATTCTCACGCCCCGCTTCATCCCCTCCTGTACGGATGATCTCATGGAGCGCCTGGGGCGCATTCAGAAGGAGACCGGACTTCCGGTCCAGTCCCATCTGTCCGAAAACCCCGGCGAGATCGCCTGGGTGCAGGAACTGTGCCCCTTCTCGAAGTTCTACGGCGACGCCTACGATGCCTTCGGACTCTTCGGAGGGGAGAACTGCCCCACCATCATGGCCCACTGCGTCTGGTCCGGAGACGAGGAGATCGCGCGCATGAAGGAGCGGGGGGTCTACGTGGCTCACTGCCCGGACTCCAACACGAATCTCTCTTCCGGCATCGCCCCCGTCCGCCGCTTCCTGGAGGAGGGGGTCCCCATGGGTCTCGGCAGCGACGTGGCCGCCGGCACCCACGTGTCCATCTTCCGCTCCATGAGCGAGGCCCTGCAGGTCTCCAAGCTCCGCTGGCGCCTGGTGGATCCCTCCCGGAAGGCCCTCACCGCCCACGAGGTCTTTTACCTGGGCAGCGTGGGAGGCGGCTCCTTCTTCGGGAAGGTGGGCTCCTTCGACCCCGGCTATGAGCTGGACGCCGTCGTCCTGGACGACCGGCGCTACACCCCCCAGTCCGGCATGACCCTGGAGCAGCGGCTGGAGCGCATGATCTACCTCTCGGAGGACCGGGACGTGGTCCACAAGCTGGTGAAGGGCCGCGCGCTCTTCTGAGACGCCCCTCCGCCGTCCGGCCCTGGAAGAGTGTGCCGGAGCGTCCTTCCATTGACCTCCCTGCCGGAATATGGTACGATAGCGGCAGGGAATTCCCGTAAAAAGCGGGAAAAACCGGGCCGGATTCCGTAAATCCCTCATTCCGGACCTGAACCCCATGCGGAGGTCCCTGAGACCGCCGCCTTTCCGCGGGGTCCCGTTGGCTGCGCAGCCGGTCCGGCTGCGCCCCGCGTCCCCCTTCGGTCCCGCTCCCGCGCCGCTGCAGCCCGGGGCGGAACCTTTCCCCGGCGTGTCCGGGCGCCGGCCCCGGAGAGATGCCTGCTCCGGACCGGCCAGAACCGAAACGAAGAGGAGGAACTGTATGAGTCGTTTATCCATCGAGACCCCGGGACGGGCGCAGACCGTCCTGGAGGAGCTCAGCCGCGACATGGGGCGGAGGATCAGCGCCAGCCAGCCGGGCCTGTGTCCGGTGGACCTGTGCCTGAACTTCCTGCGCCTGTGCCACGCCCAGACCTGCGGCAAGTGCGTGCCCTGCCGGGTGGGCCTCAGCCAGCTGGCCAACCTGATCGAGGGCGTGCTGAACCGCACCATGACGGAGACCGTCATCGATCGCATCGAGGAGACCGCCCAGGCCATTCTGGACTCCGCGGACTGCGCCATCGGCTACGAGGCCGCCCGCATGGTGCTCAACTCCGTCCGGGGCTTCCGGGAGGACTTCGAGGAGCATCTGCTCCGGGGCCGCTGCATCTGCGGGCTCAGCCACCCGGTGCCCTGCGTCACCACCTGCCCCGCCCACGTGGACGTGCCCGGCTATGTGGCCCTCATCCGGGAACAGCGCTACGAGGACGCGGTGCGCCTCATCCGCAAGGACAACCCCTTCCCCTCCGCCTGCGCCTACGTCTGCGAGCATCCCTGCGAGGGCAAGTGCCGGCGGCGGATGGTGGACGACGCGGTCAACATCTGCGGCCTGAAGCGCTTCGCCGTGGATAACGCCGGCGAGGTGCCGGCCCCCGCGGCGGCGGAACCCACCGGCAAGACCGTGGCGGTCATCGGGGGAGGCCCCGGCGGCATGACCGCGGCCTACTATCTTACCCTTATGGGACACAAAGTCACCATCTACGAGCAGCGGCCCAAGCTGGGCGGCATGCTCCGCTACGGCATCCCGGACTACCGCCTGCCCCAGGACATCCTGGACCGGGATATCGCCCACATCCTCTCCACCGGCATCGAGGTCCACACCGGCGTCTCCGTGGGGAAGGACCTCTCCATGGAGGACCTGCAGGCGAAGTACGACGCCGTGTACATCTCCATCGGGGCCCACGCGGACAAGAAGCTGGGTCTGGAAGGGGAGGACGCCACCAACGTCATCAGCGCCGTGAAGCTGCTGCGGGGCGTCGGGGAAGGGAACGTGCCGGACTTCACCGGCAAGCGGGTCTGCGTCATCGGCGGCGGGAACGTCTCCATGGACGCCACCCGCACCGCCCTGCGCCTGGGCGCGGAGAGCGTCACCTGCGTCTACCGGCGCCGCGTCGACGACATGACCGCCCTCCAGGAGGAGATCGAGGAGGCCATGGCGGAAGGCGTTCAGATCCTGCCCCTGCAGGCTCCCGCCCGCATCGAAGCGGACGAGGAGGGCAAGGTGGCGGCCCTCTGGACCCAGCCCCAGATTATCGGCCCCTACGGACGGGATGGCCGGCCCCGGCCCATGCCCGCGAAGGTGCGTCAGTTCCGCATCCCCTGCGACTACGTGATCGTCGCCATCGGCCAGGCGATCGTCTCCTGGCACTTCGAGGCCATCGGCATCGGCACCAGCCGGGGCGCCATCAAGGCGGACGCCCAGGGAAAGGTGCCCGGCTTTGACAACGTCTTCGCCGGCGGCGACGCCGTCTCCGGACCGGCTACCGTCATCCGGGCGGTGGCGGCGGGCAAGGTGGCGGCCGCCAACATTGACGCCTACCTGGGCTATGACCACAAGATCCGCACGGACGTCCAGGTTCCGCCGGCCCACTTCACCAGCACCCCGGCCTGCGGGCGGGTGAATCTGCGCAACCGGGAGATGGCCTCCTGCAAGGGCGACTTCTCTCTTGTCAAGGAAGGCATGACCCCGGAGGAGGCGCTCCAGGAGTCCAGCCGCTGCCTGCGCTGTGATCACTTCGGCTATGGCGTATTCAAAGGAGGGAGGTCTCTCGAATGGTAAACCTGACCATCGACGGCGTGGCGGTCTCCGTGCCCGAGGGCACCACCATCCTGGAAGCGGCCGCCAGCGCGAACATCTTCATTCCCCACCTCTGCTATCTGAAGGACCTCAACGAGATCGCGGCCTGCCGGGTCTGCTGCGTGGACGTGGAAGGCGAGCGGGCCCTGGTCACCGCCTGCAACAGCCCCGTGGTGGAGGGCATGGTGGTGAGGACCAACTCGCCCCGGGCCCGGAAGACCCGCCGCATCAACGTGGAGATGATCCTCTCCCAGCACGACTGCAAGTGCGCCACCTGCGCGCGCAGCGGCAACTGCCGGCTGCAGGCTCTGGCGAACGACCTGAACATTCTCAACATCCACTATCCCACCATGCTGGTGGAGGGGGAACGGGCGGCCTGGACCAACACCTTCCCCCTGTATCACGATCACAACAAGTGCATCAAGTGCATGCGCTGCATCCAGATCTGCGACAAGGTCCAGACCGTGAACATCTGGGACGTGATGGGCACCGGCGGACGGACAAGGGTAGACGTCTCCAACAACCGCATGATCAAAGAGTCGGACTGCACCCTCTGCGGCCAGTGCATCACCCACTGCCCGGTCAGCGGCCTGCGGGAGCGGGACGACACCCAGCTGGTGCTGGAGGCCCTGGCGGACCCGGAGAAGATCACCGTGGTCCAGGTGGCCCCCGCCGTGCGCACCGCCTGGGGCGAGTACTTCGGACTAGCCCGGGAGGAGGCCACCATGGAGCGCATGGCGGCCTGCCTGAAGCGCATGGGTTTCGATTATATCTTCGACACCAACTTCTCGGCGGACCTCACCATCATGGAGGAGGCCTACGAGTTCCTGCACCGCTTCCAGACGGGAGACCTGAAGCGCTGGCCCATGTTCACCAGCTGCTGCCCCGGCTGGGTGCGCTTCCTGAAGGGCCAGTATCCGGAGCTGACGGATCAGCTGTCCACCGCCAAGTCGCCCCAGCAGATGTTCGGGAGCGTGGCGAAGAGCTGGTTCGCGCAGAAGCTGGGCGTGGACCCGAAGAAGATCTGCTGCGTTTCCATTATGCCATGCCTCGCCAAGAAGGCGGAGTGCGCGCTGCCCACCATGCGCACGGAAGCCGGTCCGGATGTGGATATCGTCCTGACCACCCGGGAGCTGGTGCGGATGCTGCGTTCGGACCACGTGGAGCCGAAACTCCTGGAGGAGATCCCCGTGGACGATCCTCTGGGGGTCCACACCGGCGCCGGCGTGATCTTCGGCGCCACCGGCGGCGTCATGGAGGCCGCCCTGCGCACCGCGGTCTTCGCCCTCACCGGCTCCAACCCGGATCCGGACGCCTTCGCGGACGTGCGGACCGGTCCCGGTCTGCGGGAGGCGGAGTACGAGGTCAACGGGGTGAAGGTGCGCTGCGCCGTGGTCTCCGGCCTGGGCAACGCCCGCACGCTCATCGAGCGGCTGAAGGCCGGCAAGGCCCACTACGACTTCGTGGAAGTCATGGCCTGCCCCGGCGGCTGCGTGGGCGGCGGCGGACAGCCCATCCCCCTGGAAGACGAGGAGCTCTACGGGGTCCGGGGCCAGCGGCTCTATACCCTGGATAAGGAGGCCCCCCTGCGCTTCTCCCACGAGAACCCCCAGGTGAAGGTTCTCTACGACGAGTACCTGACGGCCCCCAACAGCCGGCTCGCGGAGGAACTGCTCCACACGGACCACCAGGGCTGGCAGATGCCCAATCAGATCGGATAACTCCCCGCGCCGGCGGGAGGTTTCCCGGGACCGGCCCCCAAGGGCGCCGGAACCGGGGCCTTCCGTCGGCATCCCGGCACAGACCGCGCATCACAACAACGGGCAGGCGTTCCGCCTGCGCACGGGAGGAAAGAATATGACGACATTTACGGTAAACGGGAAGGCGGTTTCGCTGGAACAGCCCAAGAGCCTGCTGCGCTTTCTGCGGGACGACCTGCAGCTGACCTCCGTCAAGGACGGCTGTTCCGAGGGCGCCTGCGGCGCCTGTACCGTACTCATCAACGGAAAGACGGTCCGGGCCTGCACTGTCCGCACGGACGAGCTGGAGGGCGCGTCCATCATCACCACGGAGGGCCTCACACCCCGGGAGAAGGAGGTCTACGTCTGGGCCTTCGGCGAGGCGGGGGCCGTCCAGTGCGGCTTCTGCATTCCCGGCATGGTGCTCTGCGCCAAGGGGCTGCTGGATCAGAACCGCAACCCCACGGAGGAGGAGATCCGCCACGCCATCCGCCACAACATCTGCCGCTGCACGGGCTATGTGAAGATCGTAAAGGCCATTCAGCTGGCGGCCGCGGTCTGGCGGGGCGAGCGGGACACCACCCCCTCCACGGAAGACTGGCAGATGGGCTCCAGCGTGGCCCGGGTGGACGTGCCCGAGAAGGTGCTGGGCTACGGCACGTATCCGGACGACGTCTATCTGCCCGGCATGTGCTACGGCTCCGCCGTGCGGGCGAAGTATCCCCGGGCGAAGCTGCTGGCGGTGCACACGGAGAAGGCGAAGGCCCTGCCCGGGGTGGTCTGCGTGCTCACGGCGGAGGACATCCCCGGCACGAACTACATCGGCCACCTGAAGAAGGACCAGCCCACCCTGGTGGCGGTGGGGGACCTGGTCCACTATCTTGGAGATTCCATCGCCCTGGTCTGCGCGCGGGATATGGAGACCCTGGAGAAGGCCAAGGCCCTGGTGACGGCGGACTACGAGGTGCTGCCTGCGGTCCACAACCCGGAGGAGGGCCTGGCGGAGGACGCCCCCGTAGTCTTCCTGCAGGAGAAGAACAACATCCAGGCGGACAAGAACGTCTCCCGGGGCAACGCCCGGGAAGCCATCGCCAACTCGAAGTACGTGCTCCACCAGAAGTTCCATACTCCCTGGACGGAACACGCCTTCCTGGAGCCGGAGTGCTGCGTGGCCTATCCCGCGGAGAACGGCGGCGTGATTCTGCTCACCACGGACCAGAGCGCCCACACCACCATGCACGAGTGCAGCGCCATGCTGGGCATCGAGCAGGGGAAGTGCCGGGTGGAGAACATGCTGGTGGGCGGCGGCTTCGGCGGCAAGGAGGATATGACGGTCCAGCACCACGCGGCCCTCATCGCCTATGTGGCGAAGGTGCCCGTGAAGGTGAAGCTCACGAGGGCCGAGTCCCTCCTCATCCACCCCAAGCGCCACGCCTTTGACATGGACTTCACCATGGGCTGCGACGAGAACGGAGTCATCCAGGGGGTTCTGGCCTACGTGACCTCGGACACCGGGGCCTTCGCCTCCCTGGGCGGCCCCGTCCTGGAGCGGGCCTGCACCCACGCCGCCGGCCCCTACCACTACGAGAACTTTGAAATTCACGGCAAGGCCATCTACACGAACAATCCCCCCGCCGGCGCCTTCCGGGGCTTCGGCGTGACCCAGACCTGTTTCGCCACGGAGACCCTGCTCAACCGCATGGCGGACCTGGTGGGCATCAGCCCCTGGGAGATCCGCTACCGCAACGCCATCCGGCCCGGCGAGGTGCTCCCCAACGGGCAGATCGTGGACGACTCCACCGGTCTCGTGGAGACCCTGGAGGCCATCAAACCCGAGTATGATAAGGCCGTGGCCAGCGGAGATCCCGTGGGCCTGGCCTGCGCCATGAAGAACTCCGGCGTGGGCGTCGGGCTCCAGGACTGGGGCCGCTGCCGCCTGATCGTCGAGGGGGACGCGAAGGTTCACATCTACTCCGGCGCCTCGTGCATCGGGCAGGGCCTGGGCACCGTGCTGGTGCAGACGGTGTGCACCATGACCGGCCTGCCGCGGGAAAAGGTCTTCTACGAGCGCAACAACACCTGGATCGCCCCGGACTCCGGAGACACCTCCGGTTCCCGCCAGACCCTGGTGACGGGCGAAGCCTGCCGCCGGGCCTGCGAAAAGCTCAACGAGGCCCTGAAGATGCGGCCCCTGGAGGCCCTGCGGGGACGGGAGTTCTACGGGGAGTACCTGGCGAAGACGGATCCCCTGGGAGCGGACGTGCCCAACCCGGTCTCCCACGTGGCCTACGGCTACGCCACCCAGATGTGCATCCTGGACCGGGAGACGGGGAAGATCAAAAAGATGGTGGCCGCCCACGACGTGGGCAAGGCCGTCAACCCCCGCTCCTGCGAGGGACAGATCGAAGGCGGCGTGGTGATGGGCATGGGCTACGCCCTCACGGAGCGCTATCCCATTGACGATAACTGCCGGCCCACTGCCAAGTACGGCTCCCTGGGTCTCTTCCGGGCTCCGGATGTGCCGGAGATCGAGTCCATCGTGGTGGAGAAGGCCGGCCTCAACGTGGCCGGCGGCGCCATCGGCATCGGGGAGATCACCTGTATTCCCACCGCTCCGGCCATCGCGGACGCCTACTTCCGCCTGGACGGAACGCCCCGCAACGAGCTGCCCCTGAAGGGAACCCCCTACGAGTACCATCCGCCGGAGCCCGTCACCCTCAAGGTGCCCGGCAAACGCCTGACGATCCGCAAGGGGACCACCTGCATCGGCTGCGGGGAGTGCGTGCGCGCCTGCGCCACCGCTTTCTATAAGACTCCGGATAAGAAGCTGGCCTGTCTGGCCATCGTGGAGCGCAAGGGCGAGCCCGCTCCCGCCGTCTGTATCCAGTGCGGCAAGTGCGCGAAGGCCTGCCCGGAGGGCGCCATCACAAAGAATCCCAAGGGCGTCTGGATGATCAATAAGAAGAAGTGTACCGGCTGCGGCAAATGCCGGGAGGCTTGCCCCTTCCACGTCATGGTGGACGCGGGGAGCGTGACCTCCAAGTGCATCGCCTGCGGCCTGTGCGCGAAGGCCTGTCCCATGGACGTGCTGGCGGTGGCGGAAGGCCCCGCGGCGAAATAAGACGTTACGGCAAGGGCTGGGGGGTTCCGCTCTCCAGCCCCGCCAGTGTATCCCGGGTGTCCACGTCCGTCAGTTCCTCCGGAGCGGCCTCCACCAGGAGAACCCGCTCCGGGTGCCGGCGGATCACCTGGCTTCCGCCCCGGTCTCCCTCCAGGGCCATCAGCTCCGGAAAAAAGACCCGGGGAAAGAGGCAGGGGTTGCCCCGGCGGCCCCGGCTGGAGAGGGCCACGATGCGGTCCGGATGCTCCGCGAAGGCCTCCAGCAGCCGTTCCACAGACTCCCGCCGCAGCAGTGGCTGGTCCGCCACCAGGAACAGAATTCCGTCGCAGTCCTTCCAGCGCTCCGTACCCAGGCGGACGGACCAGCTGAGGCCCCGCTCCGGATGCCCATTGAAGACGGACGGGATCCCGTACTCCTCCGCGGCGGCGGAGACCTCCTCGTAGCGGGTCACCACCACCCGGTTCTCCAGCGAGGCCGGCAGGGTCTCCAGGGCCCGGCGGATCAGCGTCCGCCCGCCCAACGAAGCCGTCAGTTTATTCCCCCCGAAGCGCTCTCCTTTTCCGGCGGCCAGTACCACGCAGCCCACGGTCATGCGGCATTCCTCCTTCGGTATTTCTTCCAGTATAGCAGCTCCGGGTTTCCCCCGCAAGGGTTCCCCACGGGCCTGTTCCGGCGGAGAAAGAAGCGAAAGGATGGAAAAACCGCCGGATTTCCCCAGGGCAGGGCTTCCATTTTTTGTGTAAATCTGTTAAAATGAAGAGAAGAAACGCGCGCCGGCCGGCCTTCCGGCTCCGGGCCTTCCCCCGGGCCCGGACCGCGCCCCGGACAGACCGGAGCGGCGTGGTGATCGGATTGGAATCACGCGAGTAAGGAGGTAGAATGTCTTGCCCAATGTAGGAAAGAGCGTCACGCGGGTAGACGCCTTTGACAAGGTGACGGGGCGGGCGCAGTATACGGACGACCGCTGTCCGAACAGCGCTCTCGTGGCCCGGGTGGTGCACTCCACCATCGCCCACGGGTACGTGAAGTCCGTGGACACGTCCGAGGCGGAGAAAATCCCCGGCGTGGTGCGTATCTTCACCTGTTTTGACGTGCCGGATATTAAATTCCCCACAGCCGGCCATCCCTGGTCCGTGGAGGAGGCCCATCAGGACGTGGCGGACCGCCGGATGCTGAACCGCCATGTGCGCTATTACGGCGACGACATAGCGGCGGTGGTGGCGGAGGACGAGGTGGCCGCCGCCCAGGCGGCCCGGGCCATAAAGGTGGAATATGATCCTCTGCCCTTTGTCCTGGATCCCATCGAGGCCACGAAGGAAGGGGCCCCGCTTCTCCACAAAGAGTATCCCAACAACATCCTCAAGCACACTTCCATCCGCCAGGGAGACTACGCGGCCGCCATTCAGGAACCCGGTCTCATCTGCGTGGACAAGTGGTACGAGACCCCCACGGTCCAGCACTGCCACATCGAAAACTTCATCTGCTACGCCTACGAGGAGAACGGGCGTATCGTCGTGATCTCCTCCACCCAGATTCCCCATATCGTCCGCCGGACGGTGGGCCAGGCCCTGGGGATCCCCTGGGGCAAGGTGCGGATTGTGAAGCCGTACATCGGCGGCGGCTTCGGCAACAAGCAGGATACCCTCTACGAGCCGCTGTGCGCCTGGCTGTCCATGCAGGTGGGCGGCCGGACCGTGAAGCTGGACGTGCCCCGGGAGGACACCTTCGTCTCCAACCGGGTGCGCCACGCGGAGAAGATCCACATCATCTCCTGGGTGCGGCCGGACGGCACCTACGCGGCCCGCAAGCTGGTGATGTACTCCAACCAGGGGGCCTACGCCTCCCACGGCCACTCCATCGTCGCCAAGGGCATGGGCGCCTTCCCCCAGATGTATCCCTGTCCCAACGTGGAGTGTGACAGCTATACCGTCTACACGAACCGCTCTGTGGCGGGCGCCATGCGGGGCTACGGCATCCCCCAGGCCATGTTCGCCTTCGAGTCCCACACGGAGGACGTCTGCCGGCGACTGGGCTGCGACTCCCTGGCCTTCCGGCGCAAAAACCTGATGCCCGTGGGCTTTGTGGATCCCTTCTCCAAAAACGAAAACTACTATGACAGCTACAACCAGTGTCTGGATAAGGCCATCGCGTACATGGACTACGAGCGCAAGCGCGCGGAGTACGCCAACCAGACCGGGCCGGTACGCAAGGGCATTGGCCTCGCCCCCTTCTGGTACAATACGGCGGTGTGGCCCATCTCCCTGGAGCACTCCTCCTGCCGGATGGTGCTCAACCAGGACGGGTCCATTCAGCTGCAGGTGGGCGAGACGGAGATCGGGCAAGGGGCGGACACCGCCTACGCCCAGATGGCGGCGGACACGGTGGGCCTGGCGGACTACACCAGCGTGCACGTCCAGTCCTGCCAGGACACGGATATCACGCCCTTCGGCCTGGGGGCCTACGCCTCCCGGCAGACCTATACCTGCGGGTTCGCCATCCGGCAGACCGGCCTTCTGCTGAAGGAGAAGATCCTGGCCTACGCCTCCGAGATGACCCGCATGCCCGTCTACAATCTGGATCTGGTGGACAGCAACATCGTGCGCGTCACGGACGGCCGGGTGATGATGCCCCTGGCGGACCTGGCGGTGGAGTCCTTCTACTCCCTGACCCACAGCGTGCACATTACGGCGGAGTCCACGTATCAGATCAAGAGCAATGCCTACTCCTTCGGCTGCTGCTGCGCCGAGGTGGAGGTGGATATCCCCCTCGCCAAGGTGAAGCTGACGAAGATCATCAACGTCCACGACTGCGGCACCCTCATCAACCCCGCCCTGGCGGAGGCCCAGGTCCACGGCGGTATGTCCATGGGCATCGGGTTCGCTCTCTCGGAGCAGCTGCTCTACGATGGAAAGACCGGCCGGGCCCTGAACAACAACCTGCTGGACTACAAGCTCTCCACCTTCATGGATCACCCCCATCTGGAGGCCCAGTTCGTGGAGAACCCGGAGCCTACCAGCGCCTTCGGCACCAAGGCCTTGGGCGAGCCGCCCACCTGCCCGGTGGCGCCGGCCATCCGCAACGCCATTCTCAACGCCACCGGGGTGGAAGTGGATACCCTGCCCATGACGCCCCATACGCTCTACCGCAGGTTCTGCGAGGAAGGGCTCATTCAGGATCCCTGGAGAAAGGAGGGCTGAGCGATGTATGACATGAAAGCGCTCTACGAGGCGGAAAGCGTGGCCCACGCCATCCAGCTGCGGCTGGAACACCCGGAGGCCCAGATCATCGCCGGCGGCAGCGACGTCCTCGTGCAGATGCGGGAGGGCAAGCGGGCCGGCAAGGAGCTGATCTCCATCTATATGCTGGACGAGCTGCGGGGGGTCTCCCTGGACGAAGAGGAGAACATCCGCATCGGCTCCCTCACCAGCTTCTCCCACATCACCCGGGACCCCATCATTCAGAAGTACATCAACGTGCTGGGGGAGGCCGTAGACATGGTGGGCGGTCCCCAGGTGCGGAACATCGGGACCATCGGGGGCAACACCTGCAACGGCGTCACCTCGGCGGACTCCGCCTCCACCCTCCACGCCTGGGAGGCCATCATCGAGCTGACCGGGGCGGAGGGAACGCGCAGGGTCCCCATTAAGGACTTCTACCTGCGGGCCGGCAAGGTGGATATCCGTCCGGACGAGATCCAGACCGCCATCCTCATTCCCAAGGCCAGCTATGACCGCACCGCCGGGTACTACTTCAAATACGCCATGCGAAACGCCATGGACATCGCCACCACCGGCTGCTCCGTCAACTGCCGGCTGTCCTCGGACGGGAAGACCTTCGAGCGGGTGCGGATCGCCTACGGCGTGGCGGGGCCGGTTCCCATGCGGGCCCCCAGCGCGGAGGCGGCGGCCACCGGAAAACCGGTGAGCGCCGAAACCGTGGAGCAGTTCTCGCTGGCGGTTCTGAACGACATCAACCCCCGGGACTCCTGGCGGGCGTCCAAGGCTCTGCGGCAGCATATCGCGGTGGAGCTGGCCCGGCGGTGTCTCCTGGAATCCGTGAAGCGCTGCGGAGGTGAGATCCATGAAGCAGTTTAAACAGGTCACGTTCCGGCTCAACGGCAAGGAGGTCTCCTGCGTGGTGGATGTCCGCTCCTCCCTGACGGACATGCTGCGCAATCAGTTCGGCCTGACCTCCGTGAAGAAGGGCTGTGAGGTGGGGGAGTGCGGCGCCTGCACCGTGCTCATCAATAAGGAGGCCTTCAACTCCTGCATCTACCTGGCGGTCTGGGCCGAGGGGAAGGACATCCTCACCCTGGAGGGCCTCATGGGTCCCAACGGGGAGCTGAGCGACATCCAGCAGGCCTTCATGGAGGAGGCGGCCGTCCAGTGCGGCTTCTGCACCCCCGGCTTCATCCTCACGGCCTACGAAATCCTGGAGGAACCCAGGGACTACACGGACGACGAGCTGCGCAAGCTGCTCTCCGGGCACCTGTGCCGCTGCACCGGATACGAGAATATCCTGCGGGCGGTGAAGAAGGTCCTGCGGCAGCGGCTGGAGGCGGCGAAGGCATGAGAATCCGGGATGCGCTGGGGATCACAGAGGGGATCACCGCTGTGATCGGGAGCGGAGGCAAGACCACCCTGCTGCACGTTCTGGCGGACGAGCTGCCCGGGCGGATTCTGCTCTGCACCACCACCCGGATGTATCCCTCGGACACGTATAAGACGCTGCGGGATCCCACGCCGGAGCGGGTCCGGGAGGACTGGGCCCGGGTTCTGTGCGTGGGAAGCCCGGCGGAGAAGGGGAAGATCGGACCGTGCCGGTCCCTCTCCCTGGAAGAGATGATAAAGCTGGCTCCCTATGTGCTGGTGGAGGCGGACGGGTCCCGGGGACTGCCCCTGAAGGCCCACGCCCCCTGGGAACCCGTACTCCCCGCCGGGGCCAGTCAGGTGATCTGCGTGGTGGGGGCCTCCGGCTTCGGAGCGCCCCCGGACCAGGCGGTGCACCGCCCGGAGCTGTGGACGGCTCCGGATACCTCCCCCGCTTCCGTGGCGGAGATGCTGCTGCGGGAAGGGGGATGGAACCGGGTACTGGTGAACCAGTGCGACACGCCGGACCGGCTGGAGCTGGCCCGGAAACTGGCGGAGCGGCTGCCGGCGGGAACCGTCTGCGCCGGCAGTCTGGAAAAGAGGGAAATGGTATGCTTACAGTGATCAGGGGAGCCGGGGATATCGCCACCGGAATCGGGCTGCGGCTTTACCGGGCCGGATTCCAGGTGGTCATGACGGACCTGCCCCGGCCCACGGCCATCCGCCGCACGGTCTCGTTTTCCCAGGCGGTCCTGCGGGGCAGTTTTCAGGTGGAGGACGTCACCGCCCGTCTGGCGGCGACGCCGGCGGAGGCAGCGGAGATTGCGACATCGGGTGAAGTCGCCGTGCTGGTGGATCCGGAGGGAGCCTGCGTTCCGGTCCTGCGTCCCCGGGTGCTGGTGGACGCCATTCTGGAAAAGCGGAACCTTGGCACCCGCATCACGGATGCCCCTGTGGTGATCGCGGCGGGTCCCGGCTTTACCGCCGGGGTGGACTGCCACGCCGTGGTGGAGACCATGCGGGGCCACTATCTGGGAAGGGTGATCCTGGAGGGTTCCGCTCAGCCGAACACCAACATTCCGGGTCTCATCGGGGGCTTCGCCGGGGAACGGGTGCTCCGGGCCCCCACGGACGGGATCTTCCACCAGGTACGGGAGATCGGGGACCGGGTGAAGGCCGGAGACGTGGCGGGCACCGTGGAAGGGCAGGAGATCGTCTGTCAGATCGACGGCATCCTTCGCGGGATCCTCCTGGACAACACCCCCGTCTACAAGGGCATGAAGGCCGGGGACGTGGATCCCCGCTGTAAGCTGGAACACTGCTGGTGCGCCTCGGACAAGGCCCTGGCGGTGGGAGGCGGAGTGCTGGAAGCCGCCCTGCGCCTGACCGGCGCCCTGAACCATGCATAAAACACAATCAGCGCCGCTTCGGAGGAAGAAACCTCCGGGGCGGCGCTTTTCGTTCGTTTGCGGCGAGGGAGAACCCTCGGGAGAAAGCCCATGGCAGGACCGGGAAAGAGAGCGAGACGGGGGAGAGTTCTTTGCCCTTTCCCGGCATGGATTGAGTCCAGTTCAGGTATGCTGCTTCTGCATGTACTCGATGAGGCTGCTCTGCAGGGGGCTGGCCTGGCGCTTCGGGTAGGAGAGGAAAATGCTGCGCACCGCCAGGGGATCGTCCAACTGGTAGAAGACCACGCTCTGGGTGGGGGAGACGTAGGCGGGAATCGTGCTGCGCAGGAAGGTTACGCCCCTCCCCTCGCAGACCAGGTAGTAGGCGGTCATCATCTGCGAGAGGCAGATGGAGACCTTGGGGGAGAAGCCGGCGTTGCGGCAGAGGCGCAGGCTGCGGTTGTAGATGTCGTTCTTGGCGTTCAGCAGCAGGAAGGGCTCCTTCTGGAAGGCTTGCAGAGGAACGGCGGGCCGCCGCTGGCCGGACCGGTCCCGCTCCAGAAACTCCTGGAAGCTGTAGCGGTAGGGCTCCAGCCGCTCGTTGATGTCCCAGGAGGCGGGCACCGCCAGCACGATCTCCTCCGAGGCCCAGGGAAAGCTGGCCACCCGGCTGCTGTCCGGCTCCTCCGCCTCCAGGATGAAGTCCAGCTCCCCGTTCAGCATGCGCTCCGTCAGGCGGTGGGTGCTGCCCTCGGAGATGTTGAGGATCACGTTGGGGTGGAGGTCCTGGAAGCCCGCCAGCAGGGTGGGAAGCACATAGGTGGCGAAGAACATGGAGCTTCCAATGCGCAGCTGCGCCACATGCGGCTCCTTCAGTTCCTTCAGCTGCCGCTCCAGGTCCCGCTCGATCTCCACCACCCGCTGTGCCTCCCGCACGTAGACCTGGCCCGCCTCCGTGAGGCTGACCGGGCTGGTGCTGCGGTCAAAGAGGGGCAGACCCAGTTCCTGCTCCACCTGTCGGATCTTGGAGCTGAGCCAGGGCTGGGAGACGTAGAGCTTCTGGGCGGCCCGGGAAAAGTTCTTCTCCCGGGCGACGGCGAGGATGTAATCCTTATATTCCAGCATGGCGCGGTCCCTCCTGCCTGTCTGTTTCCCCGATTATACCACCCCGTTTCCGGGAGGGCCACAGGCCGGGACGAAAGAGGCGATACGAATTCGTTGAAGAGACTATTAACGGATTCGTATTTTACAGTTATGCAGGATCCGGTTAGAATACCTGCAGAAACCCGGTCACAGCTTGCCGCAAAGTTGCGGGATACGGCCGGAATTCGGGAAGAGAGAGCGGGAGGCGCACAGCATGAGCGTAAGAATTGCAGAACGCATGAACCGGATGGCCCCCTCGGGCATCCGGAAAGTGAACGAGAAGGCCCTGGCCATGGAGCGGGCGGGGGAGACCGTGTACCACTTCGAGATCGGGCGGCCGGACTTCGACACCCCGGCGTACATCAAGCAGGCGGCCTGCAGGGCCCTGGAACAGGGGAAGGTGCACTACACCTCCAACTTCGGCCTGATGGAACTGCGTCAGGCCATCGCGGACAAGCTGAAGCGGGAAAACGGCGTGGAGTATAAGGCCACCGAGGTGCTGGTGACCGTGGGTCTCTCCGAGGCGGTGTTCGCCGTGCTGGCCACCATCCTCAACGAAGGCGACGAGATCCTGGTACCGGACCCCGTATGGCTCAACTACATCAACGTGCCCAACCTGCTGGGCGCGAAGGCGGTCACCTACGGCCTCAAGGAGGAGACCGGCTTCCAGCTGGACCTGGACGAGATCCGGGCCAAAGTGACGGACCGGACCCGGGCCGTGGTCATTGTGACCCCCAACAACCCCACCGGCGGCGTGCTGGAGGAGAACGTGCTGCAGGAGCTGGCGGAGATCGCCCGGGAGCACGACCTGATGGTTCTCTCGGACGAGATCTACGAGCGCCTGGTCTACGACGGCGCGAAGCACATCAGCATCGCCTCTCTGCCGGGCATGAAGGAGCGCACCTTCACGCTGAACGGCATGTCCAAGGCGTACGCTATGGACGGCTGGCGTCTGGGCTATGTGGCGGCGCCGGAGGAGTACATCCTCGCCATGAACAAGTTCCACCAGCACAACACCACCTGCGCCCCCAGTTTTGTCCAGGCGGCCGCCATCGCGGCCCTCACCGAGGAGGGGGACGAGGTGCGCGAGATGGTGAAGGAGTACCAGCGCCGCCGGGATTACGCCGTGGCCGCCATCAACGCCACCCCCGGCCTCTCCTGCCAGTGCCCGAAGGGCGCCTTCTACATCTTCATCAACTGCAAATCCCTTGGCATGAAGTCCGCCGAGCTCTCCGCCTGGCTGCTGGAGAACGCGAAGATCGCCCTGGTGCCCGGAGATGTCTTCGGACCCGGCGGAGAGGGCTACCTGCGGATGTCCTTTGCCAACAGCTATGAGAACATCGTCGAGGGCTGCCGCCGTCTGCGGGAAGCCGTGGAACAGTTGCGGAGCCGGAAGGAGGAAGCAAAATGAAGAAAAAGAAGATGGGCCTCGCCCTGAAGACCTTCATCGGGTTCGGGCTTGGCATTGTCATCGGCCTGATCTTCGGCGAGAAGGCCACCGTCATCAAGCCCCTCGGCACGATCTTTCTGAACATGATCAAGATGATCGTGGTCCCCATGGTGTTCTTCTCCATTACCGCCGGCGTCGCCAGCCTGGGCGACCTGCGGAAGCTGCGCAATATCGGCGTCAAGGTGGTAGGCCTTTACGCCCTGACCTCCGCCATCTCCGTGCTCATCGGCTTCGTGGTGGCGAACATCACGAACCCCGGTCTTGGCTTCGATATGACCGCCCTCTCCGGAGGCAGCGAGTACGAGGCCCAGGCCATGCCCAGCGTGCTGGATACGATCATCGGGGCCTTCCCGGACAACATCTTCAACTCCTTCGCCAACGCCAACATGCTGCAGATCATCGTCTTCTCCATGTTCCTCGGCGTGGCCCTCATCATGATGGGCCAGGAGGGAGAGCGGCTGGTCTCCGGCATCCAGGGTCTGGCAAACGTAATGTACAAAATTACCGCCATCGTGATGGAGTTCTCTCCCATCGGCGTGTGCGCTCTGCTGGCGGACTCCGTTGGGTCCTACGGCCTCAAAATCTTTGGGCCTCTCGGCAAACTCATCCTCACGGTCTATGCCTCCGACGTGATCCTCGTCTTCCTGATGTACGTTCCCATGATCGCCCTCCTGGCCCGGTTCCCCATCGGTCGCTTTTTCAAGGGGATCTGGAAGGTGTGGGTGGTCACCGCCAGCACCACCAGCAGCAGCGGCGCCCTGCCCGTCACCACCTCCGTCACGAACGACGACTTCGGCGTCTCTCCGGAACTGTCGTCCTTCTCCCTGCCGCTGGGCGCCACCATCAATATGAACGGCGGCTGCATCTACTACGCCGCGGCTATCGTTCTCACCGCCCAGGTCTACGGGGTCACCCTTACCCCGGCCGCCCTCGTAAACATCGTGGTTTCCACCGTCCTGGTTGCCATGGGCTGCCCCGGCGTGCCTGGCGGCGCCATCATCATGACAACGATTCTGCTTACCAATATGGGCCTGCCCCTGGAGATCGTGGGCATGATCGCCGGCATCTTCCGTCTGATCGACATGGCGAACACCACCTTCAACGTCACCGGCGACGTGGTGACCACCATGGTCGTGGCCCGCAGCGAGAACATGTTTACGGACGTGAATACATCCGCGTCCAGAGCTTAAGGAGGAGCTTCCATGCGTTTTGTTACCCTGAAATACGAAGGCGCCGAGCGCGCCGGCATCCGGACCTCCAGCGGTGTGGTGCGGATGGAGACCGTCAACGCAGCCAAAGGAACGACCTGGCACACAGATCTGCTCTCCATGATCCGCGCCCAGGAGATCCCCGCCCTCACCGACTGGTACAACGCCGGCGGGAAGGAGGAGCTGGAGTCCATGGAGGCTGTACCTCAGGAGAAGTGTGTCTATGGCCCCCTGTACCGGGATCCGAAGCGGATCTTCGGGATCGGGCTCAACTATGCGGACCACGCCGGGGACATCGGGTCCGCCGCTCCCCAGGGATTCCCGGGCAGCTTCTTCAAGATGGCGGACACGCTCATCGGGCCGGGGGATGAAATCCACCTGCCCGCTCTCAAGGAGGCCCAGCGCACCACCGCCGAGGCGGAACTGGGCGTCGTCCTGGGCCGGGACTGCCGGGATGTTTCGGAAGAGGACTGGCAGAGCGCCATCGTCGGCTACACCACGATCCTGGACATGACGGAGGAATCCATCCTCAAGGGGAACGACTTTGTCAAGGGCAATCCCCGCTACCTGACCATCGTCAAGAACTTCCCCACCTTCTT